>NZ_VFVM01000012.1:0-136061 GCF_006442845.1 Mesorhizobium sp. B2-4-2
GCCGCTTCGGTGGCTGGCGGGCCCTCTATTTCCAGTATGTTTGGTGAGCAAAAGACAATGACATCGATCCAGAGAACCAATGAGAGTGGCAACGCAAACCAACGGGCAAATGACAACGATGATCATGCGCCTGCGCTACTGGACGCTGTTTCTTTGACGAACGAGGAAAACATTGCCGACCTTGTCAGGCGAACCGAGCGCGTGGCGATTTTGGTAGTGTTGGGAATGGGGGGCTGGTTGATGTTAGTCCCCGCTATCTACCTTGTACTGAGCCACCGAATATGAATGAATAATTACGCCAGCATATGATCGCCCGTCTCAGGGGCCGGGGTCGGACAGTTTCATCATCCGCGCAGCTTTTCGCCTCGAATTCCAGCGTGGCGCTCGTTACCGTGACGCTTGATCATCTTGTTGGGCTGCAGCACCTGATCTGGAACTCGAGCGCAGCCCATTGCTGACCGGCTCGCTAAAACACACCACCAATGCCTATGCCGCCACTGATGTCCGGTGGGGGAGGCGCGGGACGTCTCGGGGCGGCCTGCGAGCGTTTCGCAGTCGTCCGTACGGAGCCGTTTCGTGAAGGGGCGGCGTCCGACGCTATCTTAGCCGGCTTGGCCTTCACGATGACCGGCTGCTTGCAGATTCTGCCTGAGCGCAAAAAGAGATCGCCCAGCAGTCCGACGCTCGGCTCCGTCGTCGCCGCGACTTGCTTGGTATTCTTGTAGTAGTCGGTGAGAGCACGGATTGAACCCGTGCCCCAATCTCCATCAATCTGCATCCGGTAGCAACCCAAGCGACGAAGTTCGGTCTGAACGCTGCGCGCAAGATCGGCTGTCTTGTCTTTGTCCGCCTCGCCCATGGATGCGCCGACAATGAGCGTTTCGAGACCGGAGACGACGCTTTGGCGAGCGTCCTCAACCCTTTCGGTCGGAGACAGATTGGCGACCTGTGTGCCAACCGGCTCCGGTGAACTGGCGGACGGTGCCGGAATCTCGACCGACCGCAACGTCTGTCCGACGATTAGCACGGCGGTCTGCAGGTCATTGGAGGCAAGTTCGACTTGCAATCTCTTCTTTGCCGCAGGGTCCGCAAGGATGCGTGAAAGGCTTGCGCTCAACTGTCCCGGATCGAGTACCTGTTGCTCCGTGAAATAGAACTGCTCACGCAGGTTCGATTGATCCCACGGCACTTGACGGCCAACCGTCAACGCTTCGGTTTCGTTGCGGACGCGGATCATCATATCCGAAATGCTGAGCCCGGGGATCTCGAGATTCTTCAGCAGCGCAATGGTGAACGGGCTGTTTTCGCCGCCGCCATCGGCCGTGACATTGCCTGGCTGGGTGGCAAAGGCAACGAACGTGTTTTCACCGACTTCAACTTGCGCCAGACCATTGCCGGCACCGGCACCGAGCGGATTGTTGCGGCACGCGTCCAGGAATATGAACGTCTGGCGGTCGCGGCGCGCGAACCGCGCGATCACATCATTCAGCTTGATGGCCGTGGCGGTGAGTTTTTCCAGGCTTTCAGGATCGGGCGTATCGACCGGGAGCAGGTAGTTTTCGCCGTTCAACTGCACGCCATGACCGGCGTAGATAATCAAAACTGCGCTGACGGTAGGCAGCCTTGCATCAGCTTCTCGAAAGATTCTGGAAAAATCTTGGGTCGAAAGATCGGTGCCCGTCAGGACCTCAAAATTTAGCCGCTTCAAGCTCTCTGAGAGCTTTGCGGCATCATTTGCGGCATTGGGGAGATGCTCAAGTCGGCTGCTTTGATAGTTCGAATTCCCGATGACGATCGCTAGCCGGTTGCGTGGCTGCGGCGCCGCGGTCGGCTCCACCGCGGCGCGAGCACCAGCTGAGCCAAGAAGCAGGAAAATGAGAAACAGTGGGACACGAAACAGAAGTCCGTTGCAGTGGGTCATGTCAGCACGCTCGCTCCGGCCTGCCTCAATCTTGGTCCAGCAACTTCCCAACGCACCACGACGCAACCGCAATCAGCCTGAGCGCCTGCCCCATACCGGCGAAGGTCACCAAAATTTATACCAAGAATCCTGTCAAAGATAGGGAAAAGGGATTTGTATGCGATCAGTCATTGGACTGTGGAGGACAAGATGCCGACCAAGATCAATCTTGCGCTGCCGGTTTATGGAGCAGCCTACAAAAGCGTGTTCGTTCGCAGCTTGTTCGCGGCCTTAACTCATAAGAGCCTGTCCAACTACGCCTTCACGCTGTCGGAAATCGAGTACACGGATATTCCATTTTCGCGGAACTATCTGCTCACGAATTTCTACTACAATAAACCGGATTGCAGTCACATTCTGATGATCGACAGTGACATGGGCTTTTCACCTGATCTTATCGCGGCGATGCTGGCGCTGGACAAGCAAGTCGTCGGCACCCTGTATCCGCGGCGCCGGATCGATCTGCGCAAACTCCACTCCCTCTCGACACTGCCCTTCGACAAAGCCTTTGCGCAAAGCCTGGAGTTCATCGGAACCGTCGTCGAACCTCGGCAAGAGCAAGAAGGCTTTGTCCGGGTAACGTCATGCGGCACGGGCATCTTTCTGGTCTCCCGCGACTGCGTGACGGCCATAATCGAGAAGTTACCCGAGACGGTGGACCGGTCTCGTTACAGAAAGAGCAAGTACACCGCTCAGTTCGAGAACTTCCTCACGCCGTTTGCGAAGATTATGACGCCGGAACTGGACGTCCCTACCGACTTCTCGTTCTGTTACCGCTGGGTTGAGCAGTGTGGTGGCGAAATATGGGCAAGCTACCATCGCAAGATTGCACATGCGGGAGATCTGACTGTTTCGGCGGCCTATTCTGATCTTTAAAGATGCCTTTGAAGTTTGGCCACTGCTTTTGACAGGCTCATTTAAGTTTACGATAGTGTCCTTGTCGCCACAGATAGCCTTATAGTCTCCTGAGAACGAACGCCAAACCATTGCCGCCCAGCAACGCGACGCGTACAGTGCCGGTTAAGCAGTCAACGATCCCATGAGATGGATCGTTGATCTATTTAATTGCCTTGATTTGTGACGGTATCGATTTCTCGTAAGGTGGGGTCGAATGAGAGTGTCGCGCGAGGCCTATCAATTGACGGGAGTCTCGTTGCTCGCCTTAGCGGCGGCGTCCACGTTCCAAGTGTCTGGCGCGGCGGCCTGCTCCGCTACTGCAAACGGCGGCGGCACTCCCTTCCAGGCAACATCGGTTACCGTGAACTGCACGACGACCGGGGATTTTCAGGACGTCGATGGCGTATTCACCACCCGATTTAGCGGCTTCGAGAACTCGTCGGAAGTCATCGTCAACGACTACGACGGCAATGGCGACGACGTCGTGAGAATTTTTGGCGGCCTCCTGACCGATAAAGCGGCGACAACACCCGGTGTAGGCGGCCTGCCTGCGGGAGGGTCGACCTCCTTGCAGCCGGCGGACGGTACAATCGAACTCCTCGGCGGCAACGACCGGTTTGAGATGTTCTATGGGGATTTCTTGGGGGTTCCGTACGCCCCAACCGTCGCGGCCAATCTCAATACCGGGGCGGGGGATGACCTGGTCGTCATCCAGAGCGGCAGTATTCAGGACATTGACCTTGGAGATGGTGCCGACAGCGTCGTGATATTCGGCGACGGTACACAGGTTGGCAATGTGACCGGCGGCAGTGGTGACGACCTGTTATCGATCGGCATCCTCACTACCGAGGAGGGAATTTTTTTCAGTGCGCCGACCGTCGGCGTTCTCTCCGGGGGCGATGGCAATGATACCATCATCATTGCGGGGGGCACAGTTGATGCCCTGGATGCCGGGGCTGGCAATGACCGGGTCAGCGTCAGCGGCAGTGCCGCGGTCGACCTCGACCTCGACGGAGCGGGCGGAAACGACACGATAATGGTCGCTGGCAACGCCACCATTGGCGGCAGCATATTCGGCAATGACGGCGACGACACCGTCAACATAAACGGCGGAACCATAGGCGCCACGACAGGCGGCAACATCACCGGCGGCCTAGGCTTCGACAGCGTCTCGGTCGTCGGCGGCGACATAAAGGGCGGCATCGACGCCGAACATGTCCATTTGTCGGGTGGCACGATCGAGGGTGACATTACCGGCCTTGGACCCAACACGCTAACCATCGATCATATCGGCGCCGTCGAGCCGCTCATCCTTAGCGACGGGGTGCTATTCAGCGGTACAGGCGCCAACGGCACAGTCGTCGACACCGACCTTGCCGCCGGCGGCAAGAGCCAGAACTTTGCCGGCTTCGACAATTTTTCGGCCGACCATTCGACCCTTCGCTTCAGCGGTGGCACGCAGGGCATAAACCAACTCAACCTCGGTAACGGTTCAACGCTGTTCATCAACGGCAACGTCACTATGCCGGGTTCGATCATCGCGACAAATTCCCTGATCAACATGATGGACGGTGTCGCCGACGACGTGTTGATGCTCGGCGGCCTCGCCCTCAACAGCGCCACCATCGGCCTCGACATCAACCAACAGACGCTACGGTCGGATCAACTCGTTGCCAATGCGTTTTCGGCTGCCGGCACCAGCACCATTATTGTCAATCTGCTGGGCACCCCCCAATTCGCCCAAGTGACCAATATCCCGATCATCGTCTCGGCCAGCGGACCGGTTGCCGGCACCTTCCGTCTCGGAAGTATTTCCGGCACGCCGGGTTCGCTTTTCAGCTATGAGATCGTAAACGGCCCGAATGGCGGCTTGTTCCTGCGTGCCACGCCGGCCAGTTTCGGCATTGCGGCGGCGCCGACCAGCGCGACCAACGCGGGCGCGGTCGAGGTGGCACTCGACGCTCTCTACGGCATAAACCGCGACGCGATCGATGCTGACCTCCACCTTTCGCCTGCATCCGGATCTGGAATGGTACCGGTTTCTTCGAGCTTCGGGGTCTTTGCTTCCGGCCAGTTCGCTCATACCGAGCATGACGGCTATAACATCAGTGGCGGCGGCTTGAATGGCCCCGGCCCGAGCTTCGATGCCAATGATTTTTCGGCTGCCATCAGCCTGGACTTCAATGCCGCCAAGCATTTCCAGTTCGACAATGAGTATGGCCTGAACATCGGTGTATTCGCCGGCTACGCCTCGACTGACGTCAATCTCGGAGCCTTCCAGGGATTTGATGCCATAGGGGAAGGTAACAACAAGGCCGGACTGTTCGGCGGCTACGCACTGTTGCGCAAGGACTACAATTACGCGCTGGTCTCGGCCTCCGGTTTCTTCGGCCGAAGCGACGTGATGAACGGGGTGCTTGACACCACCGGCAGCTATGACACCGAGGGCTACGCGGTCACGGGATCTGTCGGCCACATCTTCGCGCTGGGCGAACGCACCCGTTTCGATCTGCGTGGCGGCCTGCTTGGTGTTTCATTCCGCGGCGATCCCTACACTGACAGCGGTGGCAATCAGTTCGGCAAGAGCCGGCTTTCATTTGGCGCCATCAAGTTCGAGCCTGGCATTTATGGCGATTACACGCTGAGCAACGGTATGGTGTTCAGCCCCTATGCGCGTGGCGAATTGCAGCAGCGTTTCGGTTACAAGAACACGACCGAGATCGGTACCAGGACGATCGCCTTCGACGATGCGGATTTTTCCGTGGCGCTATCGACGGGGTTCAACCTGAAAGTTTCGGAGTTGACGACCGTCAACGGCGAAGTCCGTGGTAAGGCCTCGTCGGATAGCTCCACTATTGGCGCCAAGCTCGGACTTAAGATAGCTTTCTAGCGGTTCCTCGATCCGCGGATCATCCGCGCCCGCGCTGAGTTCCTGACGTCTTTGGGATGGGAATAGCAGGACCTTCGAATCCCCCGCACTCAGGCAAGGTGCGGTATCGCGATGCCGGGATCGCGGGCTGGCCAAACACACCAACCGGGATGCTCGCCAATTGGCAACAAGTGCTCTATGCTCTCTGGAGACACCGCATGGTCGTGATGTCGATACGGGGTTCTGTTGTCGTAGGCAGGGGGAGCCATGTTCGAAGTTCTCGGAGTCTGGCGCAAAGCACGGTCAAGAAGCAGAGTCGCCGCGAAGACGCTTGGCTTGATCGTTTCGTTGTTCGTGTTGTTTTTGCCCGGACTGGGAACGGCGAACGCGCAGACGAACTGGGCGCTCGATCCGACCGCTTCGGTCCTCACCTATCAGTCGGTCAAGAAGAACACGATCGTCGAAACCAACAAGATCAGGAATATTTCCGGCAGCCTTACTTCGACCGGCGACGCCAAGGTCTCCTTTGACCTCAACTCAGTGGATACCGGGGTCGACCTGCGCAATGTCCGGATGCGGTTCCTTTTCTTTGAGACCTACAAGTTTCCAACCGCCGAACTGACAGCGAAAGTGGATCCGGCGGCATTTGCCGACCTCGCCACCAAGCGACGTATGAAGGCGGTTCTTCCATTCCGTCTCAACCTGCATGGGGTCGACAAGGATCTTGAGGCCAACGTCGTGGTGACCATGGTCAGCGACACCATGGTGTCGGTCGCCTCGGAGGCCCCTGTCGCGGTGCATGTGGAAGACTTCGGTCTATTGCCCAATGTCGACAAACTCCAACAGGCGGCCAGTGTGACCAACATTGTTCCTACCGCATCGGTGTCGTTCGATTTCGTGTTCACGGCCGACGGAAGCAAGCCGCCCCCCGCCCAGACCGTTGCGGCAAGCACCGAGGTCGGGCCCGTCGCCACCGATGCGACGAAGACCAACTTCAACGATGAGGAATGCCTCAACAGGTTTGCGGTGCTGTCCCGTACCGGGGCGATCTATTTTCGCCCCGCGAGCGCGCGGCTCGATGCCCAAAGCCGCCCGCTCCTCGCTGAGGTCGTCGGTGTCGTCAGCAAATGCCCAGGCCTAAAGGTCGAAGTTTCCGGACACACCGATGCCGATGGACCGGTTGCAGAGAACAAGCGCTTATCGGAGCGCAGGGCCCAGGCAGTGGCCGACGCCATTGTTGGAGCGGGCATTCCGCGCACGCAGATTACGGCGACCGGCTACGGCGAGGAACGCCCAGTCGCCGGCAACGACACGCCGAAGAACAAGGCGCTCAATCGGCGGATCGAGTTTTCCGCCACCAAGCTCGTCAACTGAGGAAGGATCTGTTGTCCCGGTGGGTTTCGATCTGATCGCCCGTCGCAGTAGCCTTCTGCGCGCAATCGGGCTCGCGGCAGTTGCGCTGCTTTTCACTTTGACGGCAGCCGATGCCGAGCGCCGTACAGCGCTGGTACTTGGCAACTCCCAATATCTGCACGCCCCGACACTCGCCAATCCGGTGCGCGACGCCAAAGCCATCGCCGAAAGCCTGAAAGATCTTGGTTTTGAAGTCGTTTCCGGCTTCGATCTGACCAAGTTGCAGACCCAGACGACAATAGCGCAGTTCGCAAAGCAGGTGCGCGGGGCGGACATCGCGCTTTTCTTCTATGCGGGCCATGGCTTGCAGGTTTCAGGCAGCAACTATCTTCTTCCGATCGATGCCGCCCTGGAGGACGAGACTTCGCTCGACTTCGAGGCGGTGCCTGTCGATTTCGTTCTGCGACAGATGTCTCGCGAGACCAGCATAAGGCTTATTTTCCTCGACGCCTGTCGCGACAATCCTCTAGCCGAGGTGCTGGCAAAGACCGCCGGCGTCAGGGGAGCAAAAAGCGGCCTTGCGGAAATCTCGATCGAGAATGGCGGTGCCGGTACGCTTGTCGCGTTCGCCACCAGTCCAAATCAGGTCGCCTACGACGGATCCGGCAAACATTCGCCGTTCACCTCGGCGTTGCTTGCGCACATTGGCGAGACAAATGTGTCCATCACTGAGGCGATGAACCGTGTTACCGCCGATGTGTTCAAGGCAACCGCTAGCAAGCAGCGCCCCTGGAGCAACGTCTCGCTGACCACCGAGGTCGTCCTGCACAAGGTTGATCTCAACGCACCGCTGATCGTCGGTGAGGCGGGCGTTCCCGGACCGCAAGGCGGCTCGGATACGCGCAATGCCACTGCTAATCCGTCGAGCTCCGCCAATGACGCCCAACTCGCACTCAATGTGCTCCGTCAGAAAATCCCAAAACTCGCCTCTGACGACCCGATCTTTTTCGACGTTCCGATCGATTTCGGCGACCCCGAAATCGATGGGAAGAGTATTGCGGAGCTCATAAAAGGCGAGCCACGCTTCAGTCCGGTGGAGGGCCTCGACAATTCGGTATGGCAGGGCAAGCACTGCGACGGCTGCCATGAGTGGAACGAGACCCGACTGTGTGATCAGGCGAAGAATTTCGCCGCCAACGATGTCTCCGTTCTGCGCTTGCAGCATCCGCTTGGGACACGCTTCAAGGTGGCGCTCGCCAAATGGGCTCAAGGCGGTTGCAAGTAGGCGGGACGGAGGGCGTCCTCCAGTTCTGTGGGTGCCGGTCTTGTGGGCGAGTGCCCCTAAGATGCATCCGTTGACTGGTGGAGGGCCTCGATCTCGGCCATCTGGATACCGATTTCGACGAACGCCGACAGCACCGAGAAACGGTCCACGAGCGCCACGCGTGCCAGACCGGCCAGAATTCCGGCATTGATTGCATAGGCAGCAGGAGAAGGCTGCAAATCCAGTGCCGGCATCGCGGCCACGGCTGACCGATCTTCACGCGATCCCGCAGCCAGGATAATCCAGCCGACCGGGGTTGTTGGCGATTTTGCCGCGGCGGCTCTGATCTCTGTTCGATGGCGGGGGCTGTCGGGCTCGCTCACCCAGTCGCGGACAAGACCGAGCAACCGGTGATCGGTCTCATCGAAGAGGTCGCTCAGATGGCTTAGGCATTCGTGGGCCCACCAGACCGCGGCCCGCTCGGGAAGCAGGTAGGCGCAAAATGTAATCGCTTCCTCAGGAATGCGCCCGGCGAGGAGGTCGCGGCAAAACGCGATCGAGTGCTGTTCGGTCGGAGCAGTGCGCATGTCCCTGGTGATAGCGGGACAAGCTGCGAAAAGATCCCGTGCCGTTTTGAATCGGAGCCCATGGGCCATGAACGCCGCGCTTTCATTGAGGAACTTTGGCCACTCAAGCCTCCGGCACGGCGCGGGTCAAGTCTCAAGCCGTGCCACGGCCAAAACAGTCGCGATGATCGCACCTCCAACGTTTGGCCACAGACAATTGCGCTGGAATTCGGTATGCTGGCGGTCGATCAAAATCGGATACTCAAACAGGAGGAGCGCTATGCAGTGGAGTCGTTCAGCCTTTGTGTTGGCGGTCGTGTTTTTCTCGAACCATGCTTCCGCCGATCCGGCTCGGAAATCAGAAGACATCGTGAAGTTTTTTGCCGGCGCAGCCGATCTTGGCAAATCTCGAGGAATTTGTGTCGGTTCCGAAGAGGAGTGCAACAAGAGCAACACCAATGGGCAGCAGGAAGGCAGATCCAACCTCGACATGCTGATCAATTTCGGGCTGGATTCGGCCCAACTCGACGCAACCGCGCGCGCTGAGCTCGAAGAGTTCGCCAAGGCTTTGAAAGACAACCGGCTGAGCACGTTCAACTTCGTCGTCGAAGGCTACACCGATGCGACGGGCACGCTGCGCTACAACGAAGGTCTGTCACAACGAAGAGCGAAATCGGTGGCAGCTTTCCTGACGGCCAGCGGTGTCGAGGCCGCGCGCATCAACGCCGTCGGCATGGGCGAGAAGAACCCTCGCAACGCCAACCCGTACGATCCTGCCAACCGCCGCGTGGAAATGCGGATAAAAACGCAATAACCGTCGAAACTGCGCGGCAAACCGAGGGGGAACCCTTCTGCGCAAGAAACTCATGCCAGACCTGACGCTCAGAGCGTATTTGGGATCGAGCCCATGAGAGCAGTGATGGCCTGTTTGTATTTTTCGAACTCCGGCGACGTCTGACGGATTTCGGTGGTCGTTGTCTGTGACCCGGCGTCGGTTGCCAGATGAGTCAGCTTCTGGCCCATTTTTCTTTCGGCCCAGTCCACCACGTAGCTGGCTGTCTTGCCGGTGAGGAACGGGTTGGCCTGGATGACGGCCGACCCCAGGACAGCGCTCAGCTGCGCCGAACCTGATGCCGACAGAACCTGATGCGCGCCTTCCATTCCAAGGAAATGACAGAGATAGAGCCGGCCGGCCGTGATTTGGTGGCCGCGCTGGCGCAGGTAGGCCTCGCCTTCGCGCGCCAGGTTGCGCACCATCTCTCGCGAGATCGTGGCGTCGTAGCGCAGGGCGAGTAGGTCGTCGGTCGACAGCGTGCGTGCAAGCTCCGGGCGGTAGGTATTCATCATCCTGATCCAGGTCTTGGTTATGAACTGGCCGGCGCCCGTCGCGGAAGAATTAGGATTCTTGGCGCGAGCACTACCGCCACTTTCGACGTGAACGATGCGCTCGGTGAGCGTTTCGACCGCGGAATCGTTCGATGCGACCGCGGTAACCGTGCCCAAGGGGTCGATCGCCTCGCCATTTTGGTAAAGCTCGAAATGCAGGTGAGGGCCGGTCGATAATCCGGTGGTGCCGATATAGCCGATGACGTCGCCTGCCTTGACCTTGGTGCCGACGCCGGCTTCGATTGCAAATTTCTGCATGTGCGCATAATGCGTCTCGCGGCCGTTTTTGTGCAAGATCTTGACCAGATTGCCGTAGCTTCCCCCATCGCCCTGGAACGTGATCTCGCCATCGAAGGCGGCTGCGATCGGCGTGCCGACGGGTGCCGCCCAATCGACGCCCTTGTGGATGCGCACGGTCCCCAGAATGGGGTGCTTTCGTGGTCCGAAGGTGGAGGTCATGACGCCATTCACCGGCGTGACCATGCCGTTGGTGACTGTCAGCGAGCGTACCTGATCGTCACCTGTAACACACGCAAACTGGCCGTCGCTTTGCTGGAAGACAAAACAGTCGAGGCTTTTCTCGCTCCCCTGCACGCCCACATACAGAACCCGTCCCGCGCCCTCGTCCTTGCCCCTGGGCGTCTGTGAATAGATCATCACCAGACGCTGGTCCTCGCTTGCAAAGGCGTCCAGATCCTGTCCTCTCGAAAGATACATGATCGCCTCGCCGATCACGCCGGTTGGAACATTGTTGCGGGCTGCCGTCGAATAGATGGCGTCGAGCAGACGATACTGTCGTTTACGCGTGCCTTCTTCCTGTGCGCCCGAATAGTTGAACAGATCTTCGCGAACCCAGGGATCAACACCCGACACGAAGGCGCCCGCGCCGTTGCGCGTCAGCGTGCCGACGAACAGGTTCTTGGCGTAGATCGAAACCTGCATCAGGGACATTGCGCTCGTGTCGCGCGTCGGCCTGAACCCTCGCATCGCAACGACGTAACCCGCTGCCAGGCCGTCCCGGTGGAAAAGCGCGCTCAGGGCCTCGCCTGCCAGCTTGGCATCCTGCGCGGAGAAGTGCGCATCCAACGCTACGCTGTCCAGACTGCGATCATTGAGAACCTTCACGAACGTGTCTTCGGTCGCCGCGAATCGCTGGTACTCATTGGTGACGGCTACGACGCTCGTGTTGTTCTCGATCTCGGTCTTCTGGAATGCCGGCAGGGCTGCATCGCCTGCATCGATCGTCTCACCCCATCCGGCTTCGGGATCGTCGCTGTCGGCTTTCTGACCGGAAGCCGCTTCAAGTTCCCTGGCGGGAGGCGAGGGCTGAAGATCGTTCTCCAGATCGCCCGATGGCGCGGCAGCGGTTTTTCGTTGCGCTTGGAAGAATGCGAAATCCTCCTGCGTCGACGGTATCGTCGTCATGAATTTTTCGCTGGCGCTCAGCATGACGTCTGACAGGACTTCGAGCTGGGGAGAAACGTCGGCCTGATCGAGTTCTGCCGGACGCGGGACCACTCGGCCTTTGGTTGCGGCGCCGGCATCTGGCGCAAGGGTGATCCACATCGGGTCCCCCGCCAGATCGATCAGCGCTGGCACGTAGACGGATGCGTCGGCCGGCACATCGTCCGCCCCCTCGACCGCATGCAACTCCTCGTCTTCGTCGCCGAATGACCAATAGTCCGCGGTCAGGTAAAAACCGGCGGCCACGCAAAGCAGCACAGCCGAGGTCAAACCCACCATCAACCTACGCCATAGCGTGCGCCTGCGAAGGGCGGCGCGCGCCTGCTTCTTCTGTCTGAAGCTCGTGTCGATATGGTGTGTCACGGATTGCTTGCGGTCAGGAAGAAGGTCCACCGCACCTGTTCGAGGGTGTCGACTTCCAGAAACCGGGCGGTGATGTGGCCGCGCTGCCAGCATTCGTCACTGCCGCGGATCGAGAAACGTCGCCGTTCGATGCACATTTCGGTCAATCCGGCGAGGATGGCATGACCAAACACGTCAGTTGCATAGATGTAGACGTAGCGGTTGGTCAGTTCCTCCCGGATAACGTTCACGCATTGGTTTGCGCCGATGGTCCACCATCCATCGGTCTGGTCCGCATTGTCGACCTTCTGGCCGACGGCGAGATTGACGACATCGAGTGTCTGATTGCAGACCGTGAACTCGGCTCGCGCTTGGCTGGACAACAGCAGGGCGAGGGGAGCGCCCAAAATGATCGCGAGTTTCATGCGGGCCCTCGGGGCAGATAGGGCTGGAACCGGACCTGCTGCTTTTCGGGCAGGGCAGACCAAGCGGTCAAACACCAGCGGCGGCGTTCCATGCTAGGCCCACGCTATCCGCCGAGCCGGAAATACTTGGCAGTGGCTGAGAACCGAGATCCGTCGGTCTCGACTTCCTCGATGATTTTGGGCAACAGCGCCGAAGCTGGCGTGGGATCGGAGAAGGCAGCCGACTGAATGTCGCGAGGGCCCGTGATCACCAGTATTATCTGCGGCACGGACTTTCCAGCAGCCTTATCGGCCGTGCCGAGACCAATCGGGATCCTGAAGGTCGCCTTGTCCGACCCCGTGACGATGCGGTCGTCGAGATTGAACACCATGCCTTTGTGGTCGATCAGCAGAACGCTGGAGATGAGCCCTCTGCGCGTTACCAATGTACCGCTAATCGGCGTACCGTTCGGCACGGATGTTCGGTCGAGAACAAGCTGCGGCTGGTCGGCCGCGGTCTGTCCCAGAAAGCGCAGAAAATTGGTTACCTCGCATTGGCTTGGCTCAATGAGGCGGACGCTGATGTCTGGCTCGACATGGAATTTTGCCTGGAAATCGCCGAGCATGCGTTCGAATGGCTGGACGGCCGTGCCAAATCCTTCGATTGCGGCGGCCTTGT
This sequence comes from Mesorhizobium sp. B2-4-2, assembly GCF_006442845.1. Classification (NCBI taxonomy): domain Bacteria; kingdom Pseudomonadati; phylum Pseudomonadota; class Alphaproteobacteria; order Hyphomicrobiales; family Phyllobacteriaceae; genus Mesorhizobium; species Mesorhizobium sp. B2-4-2. The sequence goes on from NZ_VFVM01000012.1 coordinate 13,185, forward strand.
CGGTAGCAGATGTGACGGCGGCATAGAAACAGTCGCCGCCGCCGAAGGCGCGAACCCAGGCGACGCGTTGAGCGATATCGTCGACCGCCGGGGGGATCGCTGGTTTGGGCACGTTCAACGCTACAACGCGTTGGTTCGGCTGCTTGCCTGTCGGCAATGCAGAAATCTGGCTGTTGCCGTTGGCATCCACCGCTGGACCTGCATTCGATTTCAGTTCCGGGATTGGGGCGGCCGGCGGGCTGGCCCGTGGTTCGGGCTTTTTGATCTCGACAACCTCTGTCTCAGCCGGCAGCGGAGTTGGGATCGTTTCGGCTTCTGGCGGGGTTGGAGCGGTCGTATCGGGGGAAGTCGGCTTTTGCCTATCGCTGGCCGTCATGTCAGGCTGGATTGCCGGCGATGCTCTTCCTGGCGGCGGCGCGTTCGTCGGGATTGGCTTCGGCGGCGCCTCGGTTCGTAGAGGTATGTCGACGGGCTTGGCCGACGGCAGTCTTTGAGCTGCCACAGCATCTGGCTTGCCCTCGGCCGGCGGTGTGCCGGCCTGCGTTTTCGGCTGCGCCGGCGGAACAACATGTGGCGGCTCGGGCGCGTTCGCCGCATTCTGCGTAGCGGCGGGCTGTGACGTTTGGGGCGCGGGCTTTGCTGGCTCTGCCGCGGAAAGCGACGTCTTGCCGACAGTCGGCGTCGCAGGCGTCATGACGCCGCCCAGATAAAGGCCGCCTCCAGAGGCCACGGCTAGCGCCGCCAAGGCACAGAGCGCGATCGTTCGGGTCCTTGTGGATTTGCCAGGCGCCTCGGCTGTGGCGGTACGTGCAGCGCCGACGGGGCCCGGACGCGGCGGTCCAGACAAATGCGCGGGCCGCACATGCTGGACGAAGCGCGGCCCACCTGAACCCGTCGCGGCTGCCTCGTCGTGCCGCTCGACCTCATTCTTGCTGGCTGGAGCCGCGGCTTGCCCTATCGGCGGCAAACCCGGCCTAACGCGGGGTGTGAGGGAAGTCGGCGGGATTGTCTCCTCGTTTTCATCACGCGTCATCCTGGCGATTTCGGCCATGCTGACGGGCCGGTCTCGCGGATCCGGTTGAAGCATGGCTTCGACAATGCCGCGAAAATCGTCATCGATATCGGAGAGATTAGGCACGGTCCGGCGCTTTTCGATGACTTCGAACTGCGAGCCGCTCATATCGATCGGCTTGCCGCGCAAGGCGGCGACCAATACCAGCCCAAGGCTGTAGATGTCGGACTGCTCTCTGACGTCGCCGCTGTAGAGCCCGAGTTGTTCGGGCGAAACATAGTTGTACTTTCCCGCGAACCTTCCGCCTATCAGGGTCTCTCCGCCCACCGTCGCCGAGCGTGCGATGCCGAAATCGATGATCTTCGCACGGTCAACCCGGTCCCCCGGCAGAATAATGTTATCCGGCGAGAGGTCGCGGTGTATTGCTCCGGCCTGGTGCACGGCGCTTAGACCGGAGGCGAGGCGATGGCACAGCTTTCGTACCTCTCCCGTCGGCATCGCCCCACGTCGCATGATGTCGAACAACGACGCTCCATCGACGAATTCCATGGCGAGGTAGGGACGACCGATCCCCGGATCGATCGTGAAGACGTGATAACGCACGACCGCGTCATGCGACAGGTGGTTCAGGATAGTTGCCTCTTTGCGAAACAGGGACAAGATCGTTTGGTCGCGCGCGAATTCCGGCAAAACGATCTTGATCGCGACGTGGTCGCCGGTCTGGATGTTGTGGCCCCGGTAGACTTCGCCCATGCCCCCGAATGCGATCCGCTCGTCAAGTTCGTAGATACCGCTCAGTTGCGTGCCCACGGCAGTGTTGGCCGCGCCTGGCGATATCCGCGTCTTGTCGTCGGCGCTCATCAGCCCCGCCCCCGCGCTTTGTACAGAGCTGGACGGGGCGACTGGCTGTCGTATCCGCCCGCGACCCTGACAAGCACGATGGTCACATTGTCTGTTCCGCCACGCGCCAGAACCGTTTCCAGCAGGTTTTCACACGCCGACTGAGGTGTCGCGGACACTGTCGCAGCCTTGATCTCAGCATCGGTGACATGCGCCGTCAGGCCATCGGTGCTCAGCACAAAGATGTCCCCCGGCAGGATTTCACCTTGCTGGAAATCGATGACAATCTCGTCGCTGACGCCGACTGCCTGCGTAATGACATTGCGGCGCGGCCAGGTGAGCGCTTCGGCTTCGGTGAGCATGCCTTTATCGATGAGTTCCTGAACCTCGGTATGGTCCTTCGATATTTGCGAGATCGAGGCCTCGCGGATCAGATACACGCGGCTGTCACCAGCCCAGAGGCAGGCGAACCGCCCGTCTATGGCAAGCAGGGCGGCAAAAGTTGAGCCGATTGTTATCCCGCGAGACTGGGAGATGCGGCGGATCTCGGCATTAGCCCTGCTCAGCCTGTCTTCGAAGCGCGCCCGAAGATCCGGTGCGGAGCTGGCAATCCCGATCGTTGCCAGATGATTGACGATACTGGCTGAAGCGACTTCTCCGGCGTCGTGACCACCCATCCCGTCGGCGACCAACCACAGGCCAGCCTGGGGCTCGACCAGGTAGTTGTCTTCATTGAGCTCCCGCACACAGCCTCTGTGGCTCACGCCGAAGCTTTCAATGGGAAGGGCGACATTGTTCAATTTGCCACCAAACGCTTCACCCAGCGTCCTCCGCGGCGCACCTTCGGGCGCGTTCGTGCCACTTTGCCACAGGCTCAAACATTAGAGTATCGAAAACTAAAATATGTGTGTGCCTGGTTTTGCGCTTCTGCGGCTTACTGCCCAGGATCATCTCAATCTCAGAACGCCTTGGGACAGGTGAACCCGGAAAGGGCAGGGAGCAGGAAGGGGTTGGTGCCGGACCCTGTCTGGATCGTGTAGGTGACGTCGCGCCCGCCGATCACGAAGCGGGCCTGCATGCTGCCCTCGTTGCCCGTGATAGCCGCCTTGCTCAGAAGCCGCGTCAAGGCCCACGGCCCTTCGAACGTGATGGCGGACTGGCGCCCTGGCATTTCTGGTGTCAGGCTGAGGCTCGCGGATGGGCTAGCCGTACCGGTCGGCCAAGTCACCGTGCTCGGCCCATTTCCGGTCTGGTTGCTCTGAACGGTCTGGCCATCGACATCAAGTACGGCCATGTCGGCATCGCCATGCAGCGAGAAGGGTGTAAAGGTGACGCTGACGGAGGGTACTGAAGCGCCCGATGGAAAAAAGGCAATGCGGATTTCCGCAGCCAACTGGAAGTCCTTCAAGGTCGATTTCGACAAGTTGCGTCCAAAGCGCGTATCCTGTTTCCAACGCCAGTCCTGGCCGGTCATGTCGATCAGCGAGGCCAGATTTTGTGCAAAGAACCGGTCCATCAGTCCGCCTGGGGCGAACAGCTTCGCGAAATCGGCCATGGCGACATCCTCGGTGCTGCTCCCGTCGAAGGGGTAACGGCCGTTGATCGCTGCCTCGCAGGGGGCTGTGACCGTCTGGTCGAGTATCTGGTTCAAGTTTGTCACCGAGGTTTCGGCGACGTTACCTTCGAACTCATCTGCCGTCGTGTTGACCATCCGGCCGAGTTGCTTGGGCAGACGCGAGACATTGGCGCGAAGGGTGGCAATCTGTAGCTGCAGATTACCGTTGAGCCGCTCCACCTGCGAAGGAACTTCGGTGGCCAGTCGCAGGCTTTGATAGATGTCGCTGAAGTTCTGGGTTAGTGCGTCGATCGGGCGATGTCCGGTGGGCCCGTTCACCAGGACCTGGAATGATTTGAATCGCGCTTCAATGTTCGCGCCCGGATTCAAGTTCTGTACGTCAGCGGGCTGTGCGCCGGCGCGGATTTGCGATTTGCCGTTGGCTATGTGTATGCCGATACGGGCTAAGCCCTTGGCTAATTCTGCGGCGCTGCGTTGCTGGTTTTGAGCCGCGGATTCTGTCTCGGCGCCAGGACCGTCACCTGGGTCCCGTGTCAGCGCCGTCTCGTTGGCGATCGCCGAAAACAGCCGCTCTATCGGCGAATTGGGGGAGGCAGCGGCTGAAAGCGCGGTGTAGTGCGGCTTGTCTGTCAGCATCGCCTTGAATTTCAACTGGTCGAGAACGCTGTTCCACGCGACGGCGAACGCCTTGCCGTAGCGATCGAGAAGTTCGGGGCCGAGCCTGAGCAATTGCTGATCGATGTCGCCTTGCTCTCCGCCACCACCGAGAACCCACTGCTCGTCGACGAGCATCTGCGCAATGCGCGAGAGTTGGGCAAGGTAGAACCTGTTGAAGCCGGAACTGGTGTAGAGACCGGGAACACGAAGGTCCGCCAGCTCGCTGCCATCGATACGTTCGAACAGCAGTTGGGCTTCGGGACCACCTTGCTGGGAAACGGAGAAGTCATCCAGCGCCGCCGCGTAGATCGCCGACTTGATCAAAGCGGTCGCTCGATCGGCAAGGCTCATGCGTTCGAGAGAGCGTTGTGCGGCTTCAACAAGTGGCTGGTTCAGTTCGAAAACGGGGTCGTAGGCGTCGTCCAAGGCGAGCATGGCGCGCAGGTGCTTTTCGAGGTGCGCTCGTCCCTCGCGGTTGTTTTCGCCCGGGTATCGGTTCTGTTCCCAATCTTGCTTCATCCAGGAAACGATCAGCGCGTCATCGACCTTCGGCGCTTTGCCCCCAAGCATGAGGTAGATTTTCAACGGCTCGTAGAGTGCGGCGGGATCGCCCATCTTGGCTTGGATCGTTCGCTCGGCCTGGATCAGCAGGCGCGAGCGCAACATGCGCTCCAGGCCTTTCCGATAAGCGGTCCGGGACGCGGAAAGAAGTCTTTCCCGCTGACTGAGGCCGAACGTCTCCCCGATCGGTGTCGCTAGCTCAGCCGCTTCGAACCCGGCCGGCAGGTCGCGCAACTGGTCGAGCGGGCCGATGACGTTTTCAAGGTCCACATCGGTAACCGTGGCCGCCTTGAGCAGCTTTTCCGCCGTCGCGCGATACTGGCCCATGGCAACCGTTGCGGACGCGATCAGCGAGCGGTTGGCCGCGAAGCTCAGAGCGAGCGTACCGAGTGCGGCAGCAGCGATCAGCGCTATCGTACCGAGGCCGCCAAATCTGGCCACCGCCGCCCGCCTCGCAGCTGATTTGTCATACGAAACCCATCCGGATTCGGCAAAAATGACGTCCGTCAGCAGATCATGCAAAAAGAAGCTTTTGCCGGTTCCGGAAAGGTGCGGGCGGGAATTGCCCCCGAAATTGCGGCCGATTGCGCCCAGCACCTGATCGATGGGCGTTCCCTCTTGCGTGCCTGACGAAAAATAGAGTCCACGCAGGCTGGCGTTCACCTGGCTGCGGGACGGGTCGAATAGACCGGCGACAAAACTGGTAATGCGAGCCCTCAGCGCGCCGAACTGAGCCGGAAAGCCGAAGATGGAGATGCGCGTGACCGGATCAGCCTCTTCCTGGAGGCGGTCGGCCATCTCGTCCGCCAGTCGTTCCGCCAGCCCATCGAGTTCGGCAGGAGCCGCGGCGGCCATGTTCCTATCGCGCTCCCCCGTCTGGAATGTCGTGCCCCATACCTTGCGTCTGCGCGCCTCGTCGAAACCGCCGAAATAATCCGTGAACCCTGAAACCAGATCGGCCTTGGTGAAAAGCAGATAGACGGGAAACTGGATCTTCAGCGTCTCGTGAATTTCTCTCAGGCGGCTGCGTATCTCGACGATGTGGGCATCAAGCTGCTGATCATCGAAGCTCATCACATCGGCAAGGCTGATGGCCAGGATGACGCCGTTTATCGGTTGTCTGGTGCGGTACCTCTTGAGTAGTGACAGGAATGCGAGCCAGCTCTTCTTGTCAATCTCGGGATTGGAGTCCTGCGTCGTATAGCGTCCTGCGGTGTCGATCAGCACGGCCTGATCGGTAAACCACCAGTCGCAGGCACGTGTTCCGCCAACACCGACCACCGGTTGGGCGTCCCCCGAACCGGCAAGCGGAAAATTCAGGCCTGAATTGACCAGGGCCGTCGTCTTGCCGGCACCCGGCGGGCCGATGACAACGTACCAGGGGATCTCATAGAGAAAGTTGCGCTTGCCGCTCGACCGTTTGAGCGCCGCCACGGCCTCGTTCATCCGCGCTTCGAGCACCCGAGAATCGTCATCGCGGTCGTCATTGTGCGCAACGACGGCTTCGAGCGCTTTTTGCGCCTTCCTCGCTTTCCAGAAACGCAGCGCGTAAAAAAGCGCCAGCAGCGCGAGGATCACACCAATGATCGTCGCGCGCAGCCACCCAGGTCCGAGCGGCCGGATGTCGGCGAAGCGGATCAATGGCCCGGCAAACCACACTGCCGCGACGAAGCCGACCAGCGCGATCACGCTGAATATCCGCAACAGCCAACGCGTCATGGGTGGTTCCAGCGGGCCGTGCTCACAGTGTTTCCTCCCTGGGGATCATCACATCGACACGGCGGTTCTTGGCGCGGCCATCCGGTGTCGCATTGTCGGCGATCGGCTCGTCCTCGCCCTTACCCTCGACCGTCAGTCGCGAGGGATCGGTGAATTTCACTGCCATCAACACTTCGACTGCCTTCGCCCGGGCGACGGAAAGGTCGAAGTTGGATTTGAACGCGCTCGACTTTCGTGGTTTCACATTGTCCGTGTGGCCGACGATCCGGATTGGTCCAGGCTCGTGTTCCAGAGCCGCGGCGATGTCGGTGGCAATGGGCTGGAATTCCGGCCTCGCCTCGGCCCTGCCGGACTGAAACAGCAGGAGATTGTTGATCTCCACGACGATGAAGTCGCCCTTGGTGCCGATGGTCAGCCCGCCGCCTTCGAGATCCTTGGCCAATGCCGCACGAATACGATCAATCTGCGCGGTGGCCGCTGGTGGGGTGACTTTCGCCGGCTCAGCCAACGGCGCCACGCTGGCGCGTTCTATGACGACTGGTGTTGATGGGTCGAGCGCCAGCAATTCACCCGCGACCGCCTCGCCTTCATTGGTGATGAAGACCCGCAATGCGAAGAACGCCGCTGTCAGCAACGCGGTCGCCGCTGCCGCGACGACCCAAAGCGGCAGGCGGGCGGAGGACTGCGCCATCGTCGCCGCTAGGCCCTGCCAATGCGGCGAGATGTCTCCACCGGAACGCGGCCTGAAATAGCGAAGCGTCTCGTAGACGTCGCGACGAACGCGTTCGAGATTGTTGTCTTGTCGCGTCACGCCTCGATACTGGCCTTCGAAACCCAGCGACAGGCAGGCATGCATCAGTTCGAGCAGATCGTAGTGTTTTTCGGGACTGGCCAGGATCTTGTTCAGCGCTTCGTAGAAGCCGGTGCCGGTGGGCTCGATGTGAAAGAATTGCCGCAGCATCCCGTGTGGCGCCCAGGCGTCAGTCCTGGGCCACGGCAGGTTACCGATGAGATCGTCGGCGGTTTCGCAGAGGGCGAATTTCGCGATCCGGGCATCCTCTTCGGCAACGCCTGACTTCTCAACTATCCGGTCGAATTTCTCAATCGCCTCCGTGACATGTTGCGCCAATGGCGCCGCCTGTCTTTCAACGGGCAAGAGCCTGAACTGTCCGAGCAGCATCAGCAAAGGTGCCGCCGCGGCGAGAATGGGGTTTGCCGCGGCGTATTTGATGCCGCTCCCGGCGTTGAATAGGCTTTCCTGCTCGATGCCTGTCCTCGGCGCAGTCCCAGCAGAGCCTGTCGGCGCACCAACATCGCCGGGGCCACCTTGATAAATCACGGTTCCGGATGCCCAGCCTGGCGACCACCCGCCGCCTGGATCGAACACCGTCGAATCCTTGATTGGAGAGGACTGGCCTCTGTCCGCGACGGGCAGCTCGGGAATTAGCGTCGATTTTTGCTTGCTCCGCGGATTTGCGCGAATGACCGTCTTGCCCGCCGGGCCGAAGGGGTCGTCCTCCGAACTCATCGCAGATCGTCCGTGCAGGCGGGGCGCCGGCGATGGGGTGAGATGGGCGCAGAACGGTTTCCAGTCGGGTAAAGGAAAAACAGCCGCTGCCGGCCGTGGCAATGGCTAGAAGATGCTATCACGCAGTGACATGACATTTGCCGCAGACCCTCAGCTCAATGAGTCTTACCCGCTTGGCGAACTGTCTTATGCGATCGTAATCTCAGAAATCGTCGATTGGAACCGGACGCCGGGCGTCAGCGAGACTTTTCTTCGCCGACTGCCGTGCCATGCATTTTTGGCCATATGCTTTTTGGCCATACGTTTCCCGGGGCCGTGCCTTCCTGGGACCTCCTATTTCTGCTTGCCGGCCTTGGCGTAGGCCTCGCTGAAATAGGCCAGGAATATATCAAGCATGCCGTTTTCATGTGCCTCCTCCATGGTCCGCCATGTCGCGACATAGACGTCCCAGGCTTGGCTCTTCTTCTTCGTAAACGAGGTAGGCGGGAGTTTCCTGCCGATCGCCTCGGGCGACAGGTCGTCAAGCAGCCGGGAGAGCGCGGTTTGCATCGCGGTATAAGTGGCAAACTCGTGAGTCTTGAGATCGCGGAATGCATCTTCGATGCTGCGCCTGGCATCAAGATAGCCGGTCCTGCGCCGGGCGAACATGATTTCCAGGATGTCGTCGGTTCCTGGAACGAACTTCATCGGATTGTTGTCGGCGGCGCTGATCATCGTTCGCTGTGTGCTTTTGGCCAACATTTTCGCGGCCGCGCGTGCTTTCAGCAGCAGGGTCAGCTCCTCGACCACGTCCCGCAAGACCGCGCCGATTTCGGCGGCAACTTCATGGGGGTCGCGCGATTGAAGCAATTCCGGCGAAATGCCGGCTGCGATCGCGATCTCCCGCAGCACCTCGTCCCTGGTTGAGGGCAGGGCGGGCGACGAGAATGTCGGCGCGGAACTGCGCTGTGCGGACCGTTGCTGCGCGGGCTCGAAGAAAGGCCCATCTCCGAATTCCAGCGGCCGGCCTGTCGCGACCGGCGTTTCCCGCTGTGTCGAATCGCGGCTGGGGTGGTCTGCCGTGGCGCGCTCTTCTTCGACCGATACTAAGACGACATAGCGGCCGATCAGCATCCGGTCGCCATCGACCAGCCGATGCGGGCCGCTCATGCGCTGGCTCGATCCATTGATGAAGGTCCCGTTGCGCGAGATGTCGTGCAGCCAGAACGCGCCCGCCTCGTATCGAACCTCGCAGTGCCGACCCGAGATGAACTTGTCGGGGTCGGGCAAGGTCCAGTCACAAGCATAGCGCCCGACTTCGAAGCCGCTATCACGCGCCGCGTAGCTGGTCGAGGTGCCAGCGAGCAGGGCGTCGACATTGTTGATCCGCAGACTGATGTACATCCAAGATCGCCGTCGATCGTTGATCGATACTCCAACATTCTAGCAGCTTGCAGGCAAAACAGGACAGCGGCGTTTCAAGCCGACGAGAAGGCGGGTAAGATTCTGTCGCCCGCCTGTACTCTTTGGTCAGCGGGAAAACATGTGATAGGCTAAACATGGCCTGGCGTGGCGGATTTGGAAAGTTCCTGAACGTAACACCGCTAATGACACCGTTGATATAGCGGGAACAACAAATCCATCACACTGGCGGCCGCGTCCAGGAGGGGGCTCGACCCATGCCGAATGAACGTGCCACCGTTGTCCGCACACCGGTTGGCTCCGACTTGTTGACCTTCACGCATCTTATCGGACGCGATGAGATCAGCCGTTGTTTTGCCTACACGGTCGGGTTCGTGAGCACAGATTCCGATATCGACCCGTTGAAGATGCTGGGCGGGCCTGTCTCGATCGAAGGTGAATCCGATCCGAAGCGCTGGCTCAGTGGAATCGTATCGGAGTTTCGGCTCACCCGCATGGAGGACCGGCTGGCCTACTACGAGGCCGTCATCAGGCCGTGGCTCTGGTTTCTCGGCAACACCACAGATTGCTATATTTTCCAGAACAAGAGCGTCGTTGACATCGTCAAGGATGTCTTCAAGAAATACGGTATCTCAGAATTCGATCTACGCCTGCAAGGGTCCTATCCGGCGCGTGAATATTGCGTGCAATACGACGAGACCGATCTGGACTTTGTGCAGCGGCTGCTGGAGCACGAAGGCATCTTCTATTTCTTCGAGCACGATGACGGCAAGCATACGCTTGTCCTGGCTGACGCGATGAGCAAGCTGAAGCCTGCGCCGGGCTACGAGAAAGTGCTCTATAACTTTGAAGGTCAGGGCTCCCGGCGCGACGTCGAATACATCACCGAATGGATAGCGGGCAGCTCGGTGCGCCCAGGCGCCTATGCCCACACCGATTATGATTTCAAGAAGCCGGGCGCCGACCTTATGGCCAAGTCGGCCCAGCCGTTCAGTCACAAATTGTCCGCGGGTGAGAACTACCGCCAGCCGGGCGCGCATCTCGAAGTAAGCCGGGGCGACAGCCTGGCTGCGATCCGGCGCGAGGAGATCCAGGCCTTGCACCAGCGCATCGCCGCGGCCGGCACCGTGCGCGGCTTGTATTCCGGCTGCACGTTCAAGCTGGACGGTTTTCCGCGCGAAGACCAGAACCAGGAATATCTGGTGGTCAGCGCCGAATACAGGCTGTTCGACCCCGGCTATAGAGCCCAGGCCGACGTCGAAAGCGAGAGTTTCAAAGTGGTCCTCGGTGTGGCGCCGACAGCCTTGCCCTATCGCCCGCCGCGGACCACGCCACGACCGATCATGCGCGGCCCGCAGACGGCGACGGTGGTCGGTCCATCCGGCGAGGAGATATTCACCGACAAATATGCGCGGGTGAAGGTCCAGTTTCATTGGGACCGCGTCGGCAAGAAGGACCAGAACAGTTCCTGTTTCGTACGGGTGTCGCAGAGCTGGGCTGGCAGTGGCTGGGGGTTCATCCAGATACCGCGCATAGGCCAGGAGGTCATCGTCGACTTCATCGAAGGCGACCCGGACCTGCCGATCATCACCGGCCGGGTCTACAATGCCTCGCAGATGCCGCCCTACGGCCTGCCTGGCAACGCCACACAATCGGGCTGGAAGTCGGATTCTTCCAAAGGCGGTGGCGGCTACAACGAACTGATGTTCGAGGATAAGGCCGGCTCCGAACTGGTCAATTTCCAGGCGCAGAAGGATCACAACCTTCTGATCAAGCATGACCGCACAAAGCTGGTCCAGCACGATCAGTCCGACCGCATCGACCACGACGCCAAACACTCCGTCGGCCACAACCTCGACGAGGACGTCGGCAACAACAAGACGGTCAAGATCGGCGTCGACCAGACCACCAACATCGGCTCGAACGACACCGAGACAGTGGGCGCCAACCGCTCGCTGACAGTCATGGCCAACGAGACCATTCATGTCGTGTCGAACTCGACGGAAAACATCGACGCCAATCATTCTCAGACAGTGGGGATTGTACAGACGATTACGGTGAAGGCGGCGCGTTTCGACACCGTCGGCGCCGCGGAAACCCGCTCTGTCGCCGGGTTTCAGAAAAATACGATCGGCGCGACCCGCTCCGTCAGCGTGGCGCTGGGGCAGAGCCATGACGTCGGTGCTTCCGACAGTTGGACCGTCAAATCCGACCAGACGGTGAAAATTAATGGAAATCAGACATTCAAGGTAGACGGCGATCATGCTTCGACAATCGGCAAGGGCCGTGCCGCCAAGATCACAGCGGACGACGGCACTCAAATCGACGGAGCGCATTCGCTCAAGGTCGGCAAGGGCAGCGCCATCGACGTCGCTGAAGACATGTCGATCGCTTCTGGCAAGAATATAACGATCAATGCGAAGGATTCGATCACATTAGAATGCGGCAGTGCATCGATTACTATGAAGAAGGATGGAACGATTCTGATCGATGGGAAGAATATCTCCATAAAGGGCGGCGGTAAGATTGACATCAGTGCTTCCAGCAATGTGAATATTAAAGGCAGCAACGTTCACAATAATTGAGGACAGGCAATATGGATGTGCTCAATCGGATTGACGGAGTGGTAATCGGGCTTGTGATCGGCATTGACGGCGGAATGCCGCTTGTGGTCTTTGTCGGCAATCCCCGCAAGACTGCGATCCCGGCGCGCAGCTTGGCCGAGCTCGATTTGACCGCCATTGGTTCGGAAGTGGCGTTACTTTTTGAAGGCGGCGATCCAACGAGGCCGCTTGTGGTGGGACGAATCGTTGAGCCCCTGCGAAAGAACAAGGACCTGCAGATCCTCCGCGACGGTGAACGGGTGTCGATAACCGCAGACCAGCGCATTGAGCTGCGCTGCGGACAGGCGTCGATCATCCTGGAGAAGGATGGGCGTATCACAATTCGCGGCAGCCAGCTGACGAGCCAGGCCAGCGGCACCAACTGCATCCGTGGCGGAGCCATCCATCTCAACTGAGGCATTCACGATGCTGCGTATCGCGTCTATCGCTGCCATCGTCGACCAGCACGCCAGCAACGCAGCCTTCCTCTGGTTCCGTCGCCGCCATGAAATCGATCGGCCGATCCTGGGCGAAACCGATATCGGCCGCATCGACCAACGCCTGAATGCAAATCTCGACGGGCTGATGGCGTCCGGAAAAGCCGGTTGGGAGGCGGCGCAGGCGCATTTCGCCGATTATGCCGAACTCGGCGAGCTTTTCGTGCTTGGCGCGCTGGCGTTGCGCTGGGGCGATTCCGAAGCCGTTGCTTCGGCGATTGACGCCGCGGCGACGCTGGGCGAGGTTGGCGTGTCGGGCCTGTCCGGCGCGATCGCGCGCACGCCGCGCGAAAACCTGCGTCCGTTCATGGCGGACTGGCTGGACGCGCGCGACGCGCGGCTGCGCGCCCTCGGCCTCGCGGCACTCTGGCATCATCGCGTGGATCCCGGTGCCCGCCTCGGCGTTTTGCTGAGCGATCCGTGCCCGGATGTTCGTGGACGTGCGTTTCGGCTTGCCGGCGGGCTCAAACGGCGCGACCTCCTTCCGGCGGTGCTGGCCGGACTTGAGGGCGACACGCCGAAGGAACGTCTGACTGCCGCTCTTGCGGCTTGCCTTCTTGGCGAAGCGCGCTCGGCTCACTCGGCGCTCGACCGGATAGTGCTGGCAGAACCCGGCCTCGCGCCCGCGGCGATCGAGATGCGCCTTCTGACGACGCCCCTGAAGACCGGCAGGGGCTGGTTGCAGGACCATTTGAAGCAGTCTGCCTTGCGCGCCACCGCAACAGCGGCGATCGGACTCTTTGGCGACCGGTCGGTCATGCCCTGGCTGATCGCCAAGATGCGTGAGCCGGAGCTTGTCTTCGCCGCCGGGCTGGCGCTGCGAGATCTTTTCGACGTGGATTTCAATGATACCAACCTGTTCACGATAGATCCGGCCTTGCTCGGCAGGGAATTTGAATTCCTGACCGCCAGCCCGCTTCCGGTTGCCGATCGCATCACGGCGTGGTGGGATGAGGTGCGCGGCGGAGGCAATCACGAGCCCTTCTATTCGATGCGCAGGCTTCGGCTGGACGCAATACGCGCCGCACTCGTTGAGCCGGATGCGCCGCTGACCGATTGGCGCAGGACGCGCCGGTTCCCGGCTTGGATGTGAGTTCGGCCGCAGGGTTAGCGGCGGGTCATGCCGGCCATCACCGCTGCCGCGCGCAGGCCGCCTTCGGAAGACACCTCGCAGATGGCGGTCGGCCCGGGCGCATAGTCGTTCACAAAGCTATCAGCGGCCAGCATCAGGGCCATCGCCCCTCCGGCAGCGCCTACGTCGCCGATCGTCATCGCTGGATAGGCGGTGGGCAGGATTTCACGGCTCGTGCGGTAAAAGCGCTGTCGCACAATGAGTTGCTCCCAGCCGTTGTAGCGCTCGCCATTGCCGTTGCTTACGACGAAATTGATGTCTGGTTCGGACGGACCCGGTCCGCTCGTCGCATCGCGCAGGGCACCGAGCATTGCCCGGCCCTGACTGAACCGCTTCGATAACACGCCATCGGTCTCCTGCGCCGTGCCGACGCCGTGGATCGCCACATGAACACGATCCACCGCCTTAGGCTCGCGGGTGAGACGTACGAAGACGGCGCCTTCGCCTGGCACTAGACCCTGCGCGTTGTCATCCCCAGAAAGGCGTCCGGCCCGGGCCAGCCGGGCTAGATCGGTGTCGTTGACAAGGCTGTCGACGCCGCCGAGCAGTACCTGCTCGGCGCCCTCAGTTTCTAGGATATTGATGGCGCGTTCAAGGAGGCCGAGACTGGCCGCCGCGCCGCCGTCCACAGCCCGTGACGCGCGGTGGAAGTGCTGCCCCGTCGCCGCAATGATCGCGCCAGGGAAGGCTGACGGGCGGATGTCTCCGTAGGCGGTATGCTGGCGAAAGCTCTCAGGTGGAGTCATAAGAATCGCCGTCGCCTCCGTGCGCGATTCGCCGGTGCGCATCGCTTCGTTGATCGCGCGGGCGGCTATGTTGGCAAGCCACTCGCCTTCGTTTCGGCGTACCCGGGAGCGCGCCGGCACGCGGGCAACGGTAATTGTTTCGCCCTCCTCGGTCATCCACGCATCGACTGCTGATAGACCGGCGCGTATAGCGGCGAGCGTCTGCGCAGCGTTGAGGCCAGCAGCTGTGACTGCGCCTGCGCCTGTGATATAAAGCGGTCGCCTCATGGCCGCCACACAGGCTGGTCGCGTAGTGTTCCGTCACCGCCGATGCCTGTGTATTCCTTGCCCTTGCGGGCAGCAGTAAGGAACATCGGTGTCACGTGGCCGAAGACGATCTCCCGCAGCGCGGGCGCGTTGCGCCGCGTCAAGACCGCAAGACGGGCCTTGAGCGTGACGCGTCTGAGATCAGGCTCGATCACTACCGTGTCGGCCCGGAACGCAGCGTTCTCGATGCGATCGTCGAAGATCAGCCGTACCGGCGCGGTGACGGATGGGAGGCGAAAATCCCAGCGGCTTTCGGGCGTTAGCCCGACTAGCGTCACAGCCTCCCCACCTAGTATCTGCGGCAGGCGCTGGTCGGCCGGCGCGCAAAGATAATGCTGAGAATCGAAGTCCTTAGGCGGAAGGGGCCACTGCGTGTCAGTCCACGCTTGATCATAGGTGCCGGCATAACGGATGCGAGGCTGCCACCCCCGCCCGATTACACCGAATCCCGCAGGCTTCGGCCGGTCGGAAGGACTGAGATAGGGTTCCCCCGGATAGGTGATGTTGGGAGCATGGGTCTTTACCGCAGGGTCGGCCGAGCGAGCATGGTGGAAGCCAACGCCAACCGGGTTGCGTGTTTCGACGCGCCCGTCCTCGGTCGTACCGCCATATGCACGCTCATAGACCAGCGACAAGGTGCGGAAAGGGTGCGGCGTCGAATAGCTGCCAGCGTCGTAGATACGGTCGCCGGCAACCTGAAGCGCCTTGCGCACTACGCCAATTCTCAAGCCAACCTGCATCTCGCGAACCGGCTTGTCGTTCGGCGCGTATGCGGTGCCATTGACCACGACCTCGGCGACCGTCTTCACTGGCGCGATATCGGCCTCATAGCGTATCGAGGAGGCTGCGGGGTCGCCGAACGGCTCGTCGCTCAACGCCACGGGAAGTTGTTCGGCGGCCGGCCAAAATGGGGCGCCCGCGTCGGCCGCCTCGAAGCTCGCGGAGAACATGGCGACCATGAGTTCCTGACCCTCAGCGTCGACCTGTACCATGGTGGCGGTGGCAAACGGCGTGCGGTTCTCTATCCAGACGTTGAAAGCAGCCATGTCAGCACCAACGCCCCTCTTTGGACAGGCCGACAGGCCAGTAGGGCTGGCTGGCCAGCACTTCGACGCAAAGGTTCTCGCCAGCTTCGATCACCCATGCAAGTAGGAATATCGGCGGGTCGACGGATTCGGCTCCACCGTCGTTGAGGGCGTCGCAGGCCAGCCAGAACTTGCGCACCACGGCGATGAAATGCATATCGGCAGCAGGACCAGCCGGATATTCCTGAGTTAGGAAGTCGCGCGCGGCCTCGGGGCTGCCGAGCCTGACGGTCTGATAGGTCATCGCCTCCTGCCAATCAGAGGCGACACGCTCCACGTGCGGCCGGAGTTGGTCGAGATAGGTCGCGAACAGTTCGCGATGTGGCGGCGCTCCCGGCTGTGGCACGGCCGATCCGGCAAGCGGCGCGCCGGAGAGCATGAGGTCGTCCGGCGCTTCCAGAAGGCGACGAATGTTCTGCTCGCGTCGATGCTGAGTAAGGATCGGGGACATGGCTCGGCTCCTCTCAGACCACGTGGTCGCTGGCGTCGAGACCAACCGGCTGGTAGACCAGCCAAACAACGGCGTCGACGAGATCCTCGTCCTCGCCATGCAGCGCATCCACGAGCAGCAGCCAGGGAGCGATTGGAACACCGTCTTCAAATCGCCGATTGTCATCATCTTCGTCGTCGATACCCCAGTCGTCCTCCGACGGCGGAATCCTTTCAACAGAATCACGTGCGTCGCCGTAGGTCTCGATTTCCTCGTTGATCGCCACCACGCTAAGGTAATATTTGCGGAAGACCGCCAGCACGAATGGATGCGAGGACGGACCGAACGGCCAGCGGGCCTCGATTATACGGGCGGCTTCCTCCTTTGAAGAGGTTTCGCCTGCAATCTTCACCTGAAGCTTTGCCCACCACTCGTTGGCCGCGCCTAAGGCTTCACGCAGGTCAAAAACGTAATTTCCATACAGGCGATCGAAGGCATTCATGCGCGTGTGTCCTACGCCAGATAGGTCTTGATGCGCTGCTGAACCTGGGCAATGGTCTCATTATACCGCGTGAAATGGGCCATACCTTTCTGCACATTATTAAGGCTGTGGTTGGCGCATTGTGGCTGAACTGCGGCGTTGGATGTTGCCCACCTCTTGAACGCTGCTCCGTTCCGGCAACCACCTTTGTACCATGCGATGACGATCGGGGGCTGGTGGTCGGCCGTCTTGCCCGGTTTTCCGCAACGTGCTCCTGTTGGCCCGATCACCCAGCACGGCTTGCCTTGGATATGGGCAGTCTGCGTGGGAGTAGGACCATATCCTTTGCCTGAACGCTCGTAGTGACGGGAGCATCTCTTCTTTCCCGAGAAAGCCTTGCGTCGCTTGAAGCGGGCAAGGGCGGACATGTCGCATGCCCCTGCGGGCGCGGATGCCGCCGCCTGGCCCATCGGATCGCCGTGGCGGCCAACCCCCTTGCCCTCGACTTTCACCAAGAAGGACCAGAGCATGAAGAAGCCCTTACCCTTGATCTTGTGCGTAACGACGTTGCCGCCCTGAACACCGCCTTCGTCGCCGGAACTCATCATAATCTCGGACGCGTTCTCGAGCGCGGTAGGCTCGCCATCAATTTTAACGCTCTTGCTTCCCTTAATAAGGTCGCCGGCCTGCAGCATGTTTACATAGGGCACAGGCACCGGCCCGGCCGGTGGCGGAGGAGGGCTGAGACAAACGTCGCCTGGCGCAATGCCCTTGCCACCACTCCCCTTGTGAAAAAAGCCCATGCTCTCAGCGAAGACAGTAAGGCCCATCGTCAGATATCCTCGATTGTGGGCTTGGTGGCCCGTAGCTTCGGCAAGGCGTTGTCGGCGAGGTCGTGGATATCAGCGAAGCTAAACTCGATGACGTCGAAGTCATCGCACCAGAACGTTATGGCGGAAGCGTCGCCCGTGCTCGTCTCTCTCAGCAAGGCCAGCGTCTCTGCTAGCTTGGTGGTTGACCAGTTTCCTTCCACAGCGCCGTTAAGGCAGGCGGCGATTTCGTCAAACCATCTGGCGGTAGGTTCCGGTGGCGGTCCAAGCCGCACAATGGCAAAGGGGTATCGGCGCCCGACACGGTCCTCGCTCATGCGCCATGCGCCGGCGCAGGGCAGGTCACCAAAAATACCGGGCTGCATAGTAAAGCGCCAGACACGCGAGTCCAACTCACCTTCATCCGGCCGCGCCAGCAATTCCATCGACATCCAGCGGTCCCAGCGGTCGATAAAAGTCCGCGGCAGGTTCCAAGCGACGAAATCCCCCGTCGCCGGGATCTTGCCGTAGAAGCCGGGCGCGTTCATATCTGCGGTGGACATGTGAATTTCTTGAACATTTCGAGGTTGTAGGGGTTTTCGACGCTGGCGGCCTTGAGCTCGAAATCGGCGTACATGCCTTTCGTGCCCAGGCGCAGACTGTAGACATCCGAAAGCGAGGTTCCGGTGAATCGGCCGCTGCGCAACATCCTCAGCCACGCCCAGCTGCCGGTCTCGTTGAGCATGATTTCGGGCGATCCGTCGATCGGCTGGAAGGCGAGCGAAATGACCCCGGTGCCGTCCTTGCCGGGCCAGGTCATCGGTTGCGGCCGCGTTGCGTTGTTGTAGTAGACGAGGCTCTGGCCATCGAGATTGAGCGTGACGCGCGTGAGGTTGGGAGACAGATCCTTCGGTTCGAGCGTGAAGCTCATCACCGGTCCGGCACCCCCGGGGAAAAGATCGTCGCGGATGTGCCTGGCCTGCTCGAACGCCGCCAGCGCCGAAGGGTCGAGGCCGAAATCGGCGCGCCACTTCCAAGGCTCGCCGGTCGTGTCGACATAATTGATCAGGTGGTCGTTGATGAAACCGTCGATCAGCCCGGCCGGCCCGAACAGGCGGGCGAAATCGCGCACGTTGACGTCGACCGCACTGGCTTCGCTGAAGGGATAGCGATTGTTCAGCGCCGCTTGGCAGAAAGGCAGTATGTCGGCTCGCCAGATGGCGTTGAGTTCCGAAGTGACCGCCTTCTGGGTCAAATTGCTGGTGTCGCCGGCTATCCCGCCCAACCAGCTGTTGATGGGATCGGGCAGGATCTGGGCCTGCCTTGCCACCGCGCCCGTCAGTTCGGCAAGGCCTCCCTGTTTCTTGATGGCATCCTGTGGATTGGGGTTCGCGGTGACCGTTTGCAGGACGTTGGAAAGCGCGGTCAGTGCGACAACGGCAGCATCCAGCGCCGGTGGCTGGCCGTCGACCTCTGCGATGGTGCTCTTCAGCGGTTTGAAATGTTCGGCCACCAGATTGCCGGTCAGGTCAACCTCGCTGGCGGATCCGGCGCGGGGAAGCAGTTTCGCACCCGATGTCGCCAGTTTGCCCAGCTTGCCCAGCTTGCCGAGCAGTTTCGAAGCGCCCTTGGCTGCCGCCTTGTCGTCGGCAGGCGCTTCGTCGGAACGGGTCAGTTCTGTCTCCTGAACGACCGCCGTAAGCAGCCGCTTCAGCGCTGAATCCGCACTTGAGAGGTCTTTCAGGTTTTCGCCGGCGACATTGAGATCGGTCAATGGTGCAAGCCTCATGTCGCGCAGGAAGCTGTCCCATTGTGCGATGTAGTCGTCGTAGTAGAGCTTCAGAATATCCTCGGACAGCGCCGAGACGGATGTCTCGGAATTTTCCGAGCAACCGCCGGCGAAAACCGCACGATCGAGCGCCGCCTGGGCGGCGACATCGTCGATGCGGTCGAGAATGACGTCGTGAAAGCCGGAATAGGTGAAAGCGCCCGAAATGCCGACGCGTAGTGTCTTGCCCGAACGCCGTGCAAACACCTTGCCGCCGTTTGGGCCGGCGAAATTGGCCGGTATCCACTCCTTCAGCCCGGCCACTGCCGGATCGGCCAACAACTGCTTGTAGCCACGCGCCGGCAACGAAATCGTGCAGACCGTTTTCAGAGCTTCGGCAACCAGGGCCTGGTCCGGCGCGACATAGCTTTCGTCGACCGTCATCCGGTGGATCGCGGCAAGCTGATGCTCTTCGGCGTCGGCTGTCGGAAATGGCGCCGCGGCCGCGAATTCGGGCAGACTGTTCACCCACCAGTTCTGGGCGTAGTCTGGATCCATCTGCGACAGGCCCGTCATCATGCGATAGGTCTTGAGCGCACCGAGCATGAAGTCGGGATCGCGGATCTGGCGCCACATCGTCGCCTCGAGCAGGGCCACCATCCGGGGCTCGAGCACGTTGCGGAGGGCGTGGTCATAAGTGTCGGCCTGTGCCCTGACCAGTTCCGCCGAGGCCGATGGGCCAAGCAGATCGTGGGCAGCGCCCGGCGGTGCTGTCCGGGCATTTGCGACCGCGTCCATCGCCTCGAGCGCGCCGTCCATGGCAGGCCGCTCCACCGATGCCGGGGTTGCGGCAGCGGAGGTCAGCGGCGTTTGCAGCGCTTCGAACTGGCCTGCCTGCGCCGAGATCGCATGGCGGTTGTCAAAATAGGACCAGGTGAACAGGCCGCCGGTCAGCAACGTCGCCGCCGTGCATGCTGCGGCCGCACCCCGCCACATCCAGGCGCGGCGGCGTTGCGCCAGCGGGTCGAATGTACCGAGGCCTGCTTCCTTGAAGATGACTTCAGTGAGAAGGTTCTTCAGGAAGAAGCTGCGTTTCTCGACCCGAGATGCGGGCAGGGCGCGCCGCGGCGGAAGACCGAAGGAGGAAGACAGCGCGGCGGTCAGCCGGTCGATAGGCGCCCCTTCCTGCGTCGCCGATGTCAGGTAGAGGCCGCGCAGCCAGGCAGCCTCCTCATACCGGCTTTCGCCGAACATGGCTTCGACCAGCACCTGTATCGGTTCAGACAAGCTTGCCAGTTGGGCGGGAAACCTGAAGATTTCGGCACGGGCGGCGAGTTTGTCCTCGTCCTCCAGGCGCGTCACCAAGCGCCGCTCGAGTTCGGTCGCCAGCGTCGCGATTTCTCGTTCGATGGTCTTGCCATCCACGCGCGCATCCAGCGCGAAGGTCGTCCCCCACACCTGTTCGCGCGAGGCGGTCGACAGGCCGCCGAAGAAGGGCTCGAAGCCCTTGATCAGGTCGGCCTTGGTCAGCATCAGATAGACCGGCAGGCGGATTTCAAGCCGGTCGTTGAGCTCGGCCAACCGGCGGCGGATCTTGCGCCCGTGCGCCTTGATGGCCTCGTCGCCCTCCGAAAGGACGTCGATCGAAAGCGCGACGATTACGCCGTTCAGCGCACGGCGGCCGCGATGTTTCTTCAAGAGGTCGAGGAAACCGAGCCATTCGGCCGCGTCGACATCCGG
Source organism: Mesorhizobium sp. B2-4-2 (assembly GCF_006442845.1). Classification (NCBI taxonomy): domain Bacteria; kingdom Pseudomonadati; phylum Pseudomonadota; class Alphaproteobacteria; order Hyphomicrobiales; family Phyllobacteriaceae; genus Mesorhizobium; species Mesorhizobium sp. B2-4-2. The sequence goes on from NZ_VFVM01000012.1 coordinate 34,076, forward strand.
CTGGCTCTCCTGCTGGACATAGCGGCCGGCAGTGTCGATCAGAACCGCATTTTCGGAAAAGAACCAGTCGCAGTTGCGCGTGCCACCGACCCCCTGCAAGTCGTCTGTGAGGTCGATCGGAAAATTCAGTCCGGACTGCCGCAAGGCGGTGGTCTTGCCGGTGGCCGGCGGTCCGACGATCACATACCAAGGCATCTCGCGCAGGAACTTGCGCCCGCCCAGCTTGCGCCGCCTCAGTTCGGTCATCACCTCGGCGAACTTGGCGCCCACGGCGGCGACGTTCTCTTCGCCTGGGCTGAGCGGCTTTTCCACCGCTGGCGCGGCAATCTCGGCGACGAACATGCGGTTGGCGCGGATCGCCCGACGCTGGGCAACGATCAGCCAGACCAGCCAGAAGATGACCAGCAGCGCGACAATGACGATGCGCACATTTTCAGAGGCGAAGGGCTCGTAGGGACCGACCCTGACGATCGGACCGAAGATCCAGATAACCAGGGATAGCAGCGTCAGGCCGATCAGCGTCCACAGCCAGCGCGATGTCAGGACCGCCCAGAGGAAGCGCAGGATGAACATCTCACAGCCTCTTTTCGACGAGCACCTCGACGCGGCGATTCAAGGCTCGCCCCTCGCGCGTGCTGTCGCTGGCCACAGGATCGGTGGCTGCCCGGCCCTCCGAATGGACGCGATCCTGCGGCACTCCGTTTTGAACCAGCATGTCGGCAATCGTCCGGGCGCGAGCCTCGGATAGGCGCTGGTTGGTCGACAGCGGGTTGGCCTTTTGCAAAGGAACGCTGTCAGTATGGCCGACCACCGTGATGTTTCCGATCAGCTCCTCATTGGCGAGGATCACCTTGGCGATCGAACCGATCAAGGGTTCGAAACCATCGGTCAGTTGTGGCCGCGATGACTGGAATAGTTCGGGGTTGGAGGCCTGGATGATCAGCTTGGCCAGTGAAACACTCTCGGTGCCGCTGAGAGCAGATTTGAGCTCGGCCGGCGCCCCCGCCTGGAATTCCGGCAACAGCGCAAAATCCACTTTTTCCGGTGGCGGGGAGTCGACTTTGGGCGACGCGCGGGTGATGTCGCCGCGGGCAGGCGGTGGCAGGGCACGAACAAGTGCGGAAAGCTCGACCGCCTGGCTGCTCAGTCCCATCGACAGCCCGATATGGATCGCCGCGGCTGCAACCGCAGCACCGAGCGCCATGACCCAGACCGGCACGATGAAGCGCTGCGGCTGGTCGGAGGCGATGACACCTTTCCAGTTTGGCGCTAAAGGCGCGCCTTCGGCGTCGGCATTGCGCAGGAAGCGGGCCGCCGCCACCCGAACCGCATTGAGTGAGCGGTCGCCTGAGCGGCCGGGCACGCGATATTTGCCACGGAAGCCGAGCGCCAGGCAATGGTACTGCAGTTCAAGCAATTCTCGGTCCCGGTTAGGATGTCGTTCCAGTTCGTCGAGTCGCGTGAAGAATTGCGTGCCGGCATCGACATCGCCGCGCAGCATGACGACGAGCGGCTGCCGCGGCCAGGCACTGGCCCCGCCCCAAGGCGTGTTCAGGGCCAGATCGTCGAGCAACGCAGCCACCACCCAGGCTGCCTGGTCGGCCCGCTCCATCGAGGACCCCGTCGACATAGCCGTGTCGCGTGCCCGAACCAGTTCTTCGAGCAAACGGGTGCGCAAGACTTCCGGATTGTCTGGCGGCATTGCGCTTTCGAGCTCGGGGGCGAACTCGAGCAAGGGCGCAAAGGCGTTGACAAGCGCGTTCGGGTGGGTGCGAGAGCGTTTTACCAGTGCGCCCGGCGAAAGTGGCGCCATGGGCCTTGGCATCGGCGCGCCGCTCAATCGTATGCGAGTGCGTTCGCGATCCTCCGACAGTCCGAAAGGATCATCGCGGCTCATGATCTCACCTGTTCACCGAATAGCAGTCCACCTGCGGCTCGCTTGGCAACACGCCCGAAACACCGATGACGAAGCCTGGTGCGTCGAGCAGCGAGGCCCAGTGTTCGCTTTTCTGATCCAATTCGAGGCACAGTCGATCGCCGTCGTAAGGGATTTCGCGTGGCTGGGAATGAAGCGGTTTTAGCGGAATGCCGGGCAAGCGCGATTTCCACAGGCCCTCGAACTCGTCGGCCGAGCCGACGGTCGCCTGATTGACGAAGATCTTGCGCAGGGCATCCTCCGACAGCTCCGAGCCGACCCGGATGACGATGCGGCTGGCCACCAGCAGCTTTGGGTTGTCGATGCGAATTTTCCAGACATTGGTCGAGTGCCGCATGACAGGCAGCGCACGCGATTTCGGCTCGATGTAACGAAGGCTGAGAATGAGCGAGCGCAGCGCGTCCGCCAGCGCCGAATAGGCAGGGCCGGGCGCCATGTGATCGTAAGCGGGCAACTCGCCCAGCCGCCGCGCGCTCGATCCGTAAGTTGCCATCGAACCGGCGAGCCCGGCAAGTTCCAGGTAAAGCTCGGCCGGATGGAAGACATCCTGCGCCAGCATGTGAGCCAGACGCGGACGCGCCGCATTGGCGAGATTGAGCATCAACAGATCTTCGACGCTGCGCCCAGGCCCGCCCATGACCATCTTGCCATGCGCCTCGGCGATCTGGTCGAGGCCGGTGACAACTTCCAGAAGCAATTGCCGATACCAGGCCACCGCGCCGGTAACCAGTGCCGGTGGCAGGAAGGTCTCGTCCAGAGAGACGCCGCCATCGGCTCGAACTCCGTTGAGGTCGGCTATCGGCAAGGCGGTGTAGCCACCAACCGACTTGCCAGGTGCAAGCAGCAGCGCCTGCGGACGGGCGATTTCTATTTCTTCAGGATCCGAACCGCCCTGGACAGCGTCGCGCACCGAAACGATCCGCCCGTGATATCGCGCTCCAGAGGCGGCGGCGTGTGCCGGATCGAAGCCGACACCACCGGGAGGCTCCAGCGGCAAGGCGACCAGCACCGGCCCTGCGCCCGTCTCGGGGGTGACCGGCAGCGGTCGCGGCGCGTCCATCCAATCCGGAATGGAAAAAGGTGTCCCATCCGGGAAGATGCCCCGGGCCGACAGGATCGCGACCTGGCCGGATTCCAGCAATGCCTGGTCCAGCGTCAGCTGTCGAAAGCCGAACGTATGCAGTTGTCCGGCCTGCAACGCGCCGCGCACCGTCGCCTCGAAGAAACGATCCTGCTGCTGGAAATGCTGGGTTCGCAGGAAAAGTCCTTCGGACCATAGCACCCTGTTTGCATCGCTCATGCCGCTACTCTCTGCATTGAGCTCCCTTACCTTGGCTGCTAGGCGGAGATGCCGCCGCTGCCCAACGTGACATTGATGGTGAACTTTGATCCCGGCGACACCGACTTGGTTGTCCGCCAGTTCCTGCCGCCAGGTTCGCGGATCAGTGCAACGAAGCCCAGAGCCGTCGCGTCCGGCTCGACAGTGATGGTCTTGGATGCGGATTTTCCGGGCCCGACGGCGATCTGGTCGGAACCGATAAGATCTCCTGCGAGTGCGCTGCCGGCATCCCCCTGCAGCGCAAAATAGTCGGCGGAATTGAATTTGCCGGTGCTTTTTAACCGCATCACGAGAACCGTCACCGGCCGGTCGCCGCCACCTGGCCCCGGATTCATGCCGGCCCCGCCGGTCACGTTGACGGTGATCACCGACGGCTTTGGCGGACCGCTCTGGCACGCTGCAACCAGCCCGGTCGCGCCCAAGGCAATCATCAATTCACGTCGGTCGATCATGGCTTACTCCTCCTCATATGCATCTCGAAAATCAGTGCCGATTTCGCCAAGGAAGCTTTTTTCCGCGCTTTCGGCGATTTCGCGATGGCGTTTTTGATAGAGCTCCCACAGCTTGGCGCCGCGCCCGCCCGAAAGCAGGGTGCCGATCGCCGAATTCGATTTCAGCTCGTCCTCGATCGCTGCGGGATCGAAACGATCGATCATCCGTCGCAAAGCGGCCTGTATGCCTCGCCAAGCGCGCACGTGATGTTGCGCGAGATCGCGAACTGCATCGGCGATGGCCGCCTCCCCGGCGAGAAATCCGGGGCTGCGCTCGGCGATCAGCGTCACGATGGCGTCGTCGACCGACGGCAGAAATTTGAGCGGATTGACTTCGGAGGCACCGACCATTGTCTGGGCGACGCGAGCATTTCCTTTCTCCTCGGCCCGCTTGCGCAGAAGCTGCATCAGCCCTTCCATCATCAGCCGGTATTCGCGGCCGAACTTCTCCATTTCCACGATGCTGTCGCGCCCGGGGAAATCGGCTTCCTCGACGCCCATGCCGCGCAAGAAGGCGGCGCGGAGCGCCATCTCGGCGGGCTGCGCGCTTGCCGGCGGGCGGGCAGGTTTGGAAGCAGCACCCATGCGCGCTGGAGGCAGGACATCGGCCGGTTGCGCGGGAATATCCCAGGGATTGGCGGATGGTGGCCGTTGGGCAATGCGCTCGCGCTGTCCGGTCGAGGCCGAGTTATTCGTCGAACTGGGCGAGGAGACCGGTCCGAAACCAAAATCGTCGTTGAAGTCGGACAGCTTTCCCGCTGCGGATTCGCCTCCGTGGCTGGGAGAGGGGGGCCGGTCGAAGCTGAATGGATCCGCCCGGCTGGCCACCCCGCCCTGCTCGACATAAGCGGCGGCGCTTTTTGACACCGGCGTTGAAACCGGATCGAGGCTGAACGGGTCGTCGAAAGCAGGCGAGTTGCGCTGGCCGGAAGACGCGCGCTCGAACGCCCCTGGGATCGGCTGCTCGAACGGGTTCGGCAGATCAGCAGGTCGAGGCCGTTGCGGCGCTTCTTCGACCTTGGCGGAAAAGAAGTCATCGCGGCCGATGCTTACCGGCGCCCGCGATGCCGCTGGCAGACGTTCTGGTACCGGCTGGATGACTGCGGGCGCTTGAGCGGCCGCGATCTGCAGGTCGACACAGACGACGTAATCGCCCAGCCTGAGCCGCATGCCGCTTTGAAGGCGTGCGGACCTGCCTGGACCAAGCGGGCTATCGGAATCGTTTATGAACAAACCGCTGCTCGATGTGTCGGTGACGAAATATCCATCTCGCCCGCCAGAGATTTTGCAGTGAGCACGTGAAACGAACATGTCGGGATCATCGATCTGCCAGCCTGCATCGGCGCTGCGGCCGATCACCAGCTCACCTTCGTCCAGGCGAGTTTGCCGCACCGCCTGGGTGCGTGGCCCTTGCTCTAGCGTTAGCAGCAGACTCATGCCGCGCCCCCCGCCATTTCCGGCCGCCATCCGACGATTGTGCGCAGCCGCATATCATCAGCATCTCCCCTTTCAGCGGGTCGCGCAAGCCAGGCGGTTCGGCCGAGCTGCACCGCTCCAATACGGGGCGGCGGCACTGCTTCACGCGCAAGCACGATACGCAGATCGACATCGAGAGATTCTCCGACCATGTCGCGAACCGCGTGCTGGAACAGTTTGAGCCGCTGGCTGCCCGGCAGGAATGTCTTGAAATCATCATACTTCAAAGGGCCGACCCGCAGTTCGATCCTGCTTTGGCGGGTGAAAACGCGTGGGCCGATCGTCGCCCCCCGACCGAGCACAGCAAAGGATTTTGCGAGGCGGGTCTGGAGGCCTGCTGGTATGATTGTCCAGGCGGCGACGAATTCCTTGATCTTTACCGGCACCTTGAAGGCTTCCGCCAGGAACAGTGTCAGTCGTTCCGGGCCCTCGACCTGGCTGGCGAGCGAAGCCGCCTGGCGAAGCTTCACCACGTCGAGATCGATGTTTCGGGTGCCGGGAAGTCCGATACCGGCCATGGCCGCAAGCATGGCGCGAACCCGGCCACCGACCGCGCGTTCAACCTGAACGGCCGGATTCGCATCCGCCCACGCCCGATAGTAAAGGGCGATCATGCGGTGCTGCAGAATGTTGACGAAATCGACGAAAGTAGTGTCGCTGGTCAGCTGTGCGTTGGCCCCGGCGAACCACCGCTGCGACAGCCGGTCGAGCACCCAGCGCGTCAGATGCAGCGGCATTGGACCCTCGGGGCCCAAGAGACCCAGATTTGCAATCGTGACCCGGGCCGGCTTGCCGTTGTCGGCTTCGCGGAAATGGACTAGGTCCCTGGCCGAGAAGGCGAGGCGCACATGCTGGCCAAGCCTTGCCGGCTCACGGTCGGGACGGCCGGAATGGCCGAACACGGCATTTTGCTGTTCGAGACGGCGCAGCAATTCGAAAAAGTCGAACCCTTCGGACAGACCTTCAGCGGGGTTTGGGCTGGGCTTGTCTAGATCAGGGAGCGATTGCCGGGCGTCATCGGCCATGGCACATCCTCCTGCTTCTGCAGCAGCCGCGTGCGGGTCCGCACGAAACCGTTTATTCCGGCATATCGGGCGAACAGCCGCGCCAGCAAAGCCGAAAGCAGCAAAGTGCTTTGGCCAGCCAGGATGGATTCATCGACATGCAACGTCACCTCGGTGCCGCGTCCGAAGCACATCGGCCCCTCGATCTGAAGCCGCTCCACGACGGGCCGCGAGTCGATGCGGGCGATCGAATGTACATTGCGAGCCAGGCTGGGATCGCCTCGGTCGGCATAGATATCGAGAAGCGCATGCAACGGGTCGACGCCGCGGCCCTCCTTGGCAAGGCTGAGGAAGTTGAGCATGAGCTGTGCCACCAACCGCCAGGCGAGATCGTCGGCGCGCGATTCACCCTCGGCCCCTGTGGGCAGTGCTGCGGGGATCGCCGGCTGCGGTGGACGCAGGGCTCCAAGGAGCCTGACGATTTCGACCGGGTCGCCGGCCTCAAGCGTCAATGTGGGATTGTCATCGAGGATCGGCAGGTCACGATTGGTGCACAGTGCTACGACGTCGAGACGCTTCAGAGGTCGGTACGCCGGGCTTGCGAGCGGTCGCGATACGGCCAGGAAAACGTCGTCGCCGGTGTATGACGTGCGCGTTAGACCGTCGCGCCGTTCGTCTTCGGTCGCGCGCCGAGGGCGCCGCTCGGTTGAGTAGACCCACCCACTGCCGCTGTTCTGCCCCAGGCTGAACAGTTCCGGAATTTCGGCGTCGTTGCCTTCGGTGTCGGCGTCCTCAACACGAATGATCCGATAGATTTCAAAGTCGCGCGCCCTCGTGCGGTCTGCATGCAAAACCTGGCGTGTCTTACGCGCATCGATCTCGACGACGTTGCACTCACGTTCGAAAAGATTGATGATCGGCGTTGCGAAAAGTTCGAAGTCGGCCGATGTCAGATCGGCCAACTCTGGCACCGGACGCCTGAATTGGAAGACGATCTCAAGCCCTCCGTCGCATCGACGCACGACAGGCTGTAGCCCCGAAACCCGCACATAGTGGAAGCGCTCGGGCATTATGAAGTATTCTCGCAGGAGGCGATATCCTTCGAATGTCGGGCGGGTACGCGGCATCAAGGCTTCGTCGTCGCTGATGCCAACCATTTCGGGCGCTGGCAAGGGCGACAACGGGTTGCTCTTGCCCTCAGCGCGTGCGCCAACGCTTGAGCAAGTGCCGAAGATCGCGTCGAATAGCAGCGGCGCCTTGGTTCGCCCGGCAAAATAAATATCGAGCCGGTCGAGCGTCAATTCGTGGAGCTTGCCTTTACCGGTCGGGGCCAGCGTGATGCGGAGCGCCGCCTCGCCGCGCACACCGCCGACCGTGGCCATCCCGGCCGCCGCCAACGCGCTGCGGTCCTGAAAATAGCTGACCGAAGTGATTGCTATCGGCCACAGGGTCGTCTCTTGCGCGGTCGAGAAAGTGCAGCGCGTCGAAAGGCCGGGCCGCAGGCTGGAAACCAGCCGGGTGTTGCGCCTGACGACGTGGCCGTCGAGCATGGTCTGGACCTGCTGGCCTGGTTTGAGCACCACCATCGCCGTTGCCGGCGCCGGGGTGACCAGATCGGGATAAAGAACGTCGAGCACACTGCGCGAAAATCGCGAACGCTCGGCGTCGACCTTTAGCCGGGTGCGCGCCGCGAGGAAAGCCACGCCATCCAGCAGCCGCTCAACATAGGGGTCCGGACAGGGGACCGTGTCGAGGGAAAGGTTGCGCGCGACCGCTGGATGCATATCGGCAAATTCGGCCGCAAGGCCGCGGATGTGGGTCAACTCCTCCTCGTAATATTCGACGAAGACCCGATCCATCTCAGGCGTCCCTGATTTCGGTCCGCGCCGCGCCGTTATCGAGATTGATCGTAGTGCGCAGGCGCATGCGTTCCGGTGCCGGGGTTATGATCAGCACACCGTCAATCTCGATCTTGAGGCCGGCGGTCTTGTCGCCAAGCGTCACTGTGACCTTTGTTGCGCTTTCCTTGAGGCGGGGCTCGAAGGTGGCGAGCACCGCACGGATCTCACGCGCCAGCACATCGCGATCAAAGTCGCGCGAAGACCTGCCCGAGAAGGAGGGGACGCCGTAATTGACCACGCTCCGGCGCACCTCCGGGAAATCTGCGAGCGATGGTGGGTTGTCCGATACCTGTTCATTTTCCAGATCGGACAGGAGCGGCGTGGCCTCGAAGCGCTCGGTGTTGAAGAGCGCCTCGACGTCACGCCGCACTGCTTCTCTGAGCACGCGGGCTGACACCACAACGCCGCGACTTTCGATCTCGACCCGATGCTGGGTCTGAAAGGCCAATCGATGCAGACGCCGTTTTTGCTCGGCTGTGAGTTCGGCATCAGCGTCGATAGCCCGCGCGCTGGCGCCAACGAGGGCGTCGACACGGTCGGCGCCAAGCTCGTCGAGCAAGACATGGCGCAGCCCGTCTATCTCCGAGGTCAGACCAGGCAGGTCATTGACGAGGCGATCCCAAAGCGACGGCTGGACGGCCTCGCTTTTTGCCCGCAAGCTGCCGGTACTGTGCTGCTTGCCAGCGTCGGGTCGCCGACCCTCACTTGCCGACATAGACATCCATTTCGGCTTCATCATTGCCGTCATAGACGAACTTGATCTTCTTGTAGGCGAAGCTGACCTCTTCCTGGATCAGGTCTTCCTCATCCTCGGCCTGCGACATGTCGTATTCCATGATCGAGGCGTCGGTGAGGGTGACGACCAGATAATCCTTAGTCTCGCCATCGATCGTCCGACGTGCCGAGAACACCACTTCATCGAGGGCCTTGTTCTCGAACAAGGCTTTCTTGAGATAAGGCGAAGATTTGTCGTAGTGTTTGATGAACTTGATCATGCCCATGGACACGCGCCCCCGACGTGAGAGCGAATTCGGGTCATAGGGTGCGACCATCTTGTAGTCGACGCCATGGATTTCGATCTCATCATCGTGACCGTCGCGGGTGCTGGGGCCCTTGATATCGGGAACCTTCAGAAAACCATCAATCTTTACTGGCATTGTCTCTCTCCACCATTGTCAAAAAAAAGATTGTTGTTGCTGCAATCAAGTCTTAACGGACGGCAGTTCCGACACCAGTCGAAGCGAGGCATTGATGCCCTCCAACTGGTAATGCGGGCGCAGATAGAAGCGGGCGTTGTAGTAGCCCGGCCGCCCCTCCACGCTGTCCACTTGGACCTCGGCGGCGGCGAGCGGGCGCTTGGCGCGCGCCTTGTCGTCGGCAAAGGCCGGGTTGGCCAGCACGTAGCGGTTGATCCACTCGGTCAACCAGATCTGCATGTCGGAGCGTTCCTTAAACGACCCGACCTTGTCTCGCGCTATGGCTTTGAGATAGTGCGCAAAGCGCGAAACCGGGAACAAGTAGGGCAAGTTGGCGCTCAGCCGCTCATTAGACTGCGCATCGGGGTCCACCAGTCGGCCGGCGCGCGTTTCGTCGTCCTGTAACGAATGGGCACCGATGAAAGCCGCAAGATCCGTGTTCTTCCGGTGCAGGATCGGCATCAGGCCAAGCTTGGCGAGTTCCGCCTCACGCCGGTCATCAATGGCGACTTCCGTGGGGCATTTCATCGCTATCGACCCATCATCGGTCGGGAAGCTGTGCACCGGCAAATTAAGCACCGTTCCGCCGTTCTCGACGCCGCGGATCTGGGTACCCCAGCCAAACAGCTTGTGGCTGCGGTTGATGTTGACGCCCATCGGGAAGGCGGCGTTCATCCAGACATACTTGTTGTGATCGCCCTGCACCTCTTCCTCGAAGGTGAAGCCCTTCACCGGAACGGTGTCCGTGCCATATGGCAGCCGGGCCAGGACGCGGGGCATGGTCAGCCCGATGTAGCGAGCATCCTCGCTTTCGCGCAGCGACTGCCAGGAGGCATAGGCCGGGTTGGAAACGATCTGCTGCAAATCCTGAGGGTTCGGCAATTCCTGCCAGCTATCCATACGAAACAGTCGAGGCGAGGCGGCCGCGATAAAAGGCGTGTGCGCAGAAGCGCAGATGCCGGAGATGTTGCGTAGCAGACCGACATCGCGCGGGTGGTTGGAAAATTCGTAGGCGCCGATCACGCAGCCGATCGGCTCACCGCCAAGCATCGAATATTCGTCTGTGTAGACCTTCTTGAAGATCGGACTCTGATCCCACATCTGGCCTTCGTAGTCTTCGAGCGTGTCGGCCAGCTGCTCCTTGGAGATGTTCATCACCCGGATTTTAAGCTTCTGGTCGGTCTCGGTGTTGTTGACGAGGTACCACAGGCCGCGCCATGTGCCTTCCATTTCGCGCACTTCCGGCGCGTGCAGGATCTCGTTGACCTGAGCCGTCAGCATCTTGTCGATACCGGCGATCAGCGACTTGATCGACTTGATGGCATTGGACGAGATGGTTGTGGTGTCGGAACGGGACTGCGCTGCGAGCGCGAGATTGCGCACGAGTTGCTGCAGCTTCTCGCTGTCGTCTTTCTTGACCTTGAAATCCTTCTCGAGGAGTCCACTGAATTCTCCAAGGTCTATGGCTTCGGCCTCGGCGGCGAGGGTGGCGGTCTTTTGCTGTTCGGCCATGGTTTATTCTCCCGTCTTGTCGTCGTCAGTCAGCGCCTGGCTGGCGATCTTGCCAAGAAGTGGCTCGTTGTTCAGCAACTGCGCGATACGTTTTTCGGCGTCTACGCGGCCATCCATGAAGCCCAGCAATTCCTCGAGTTGACGACGCATCTTGAGGATCTCGGCCAGTTGCGGAACCTGCTCGGCGATCTTGTCGGGGGCAAAATCGCCCATTTTGGTGAAGGTGAGATCGAGTGCCAGTTCCTCGTCGCGCTCTTGGCCTTCGGCCTGCGGCAGCGTGTTCTTCACCCGCGCTTTGACGCGGGGTCCGAGCGCCTCCATGAACTTGGGGAAGCGGTTCGCGTCGGTCTCGACAAAGGAGCGGTCGAGAACCGACTTTGACGCTTCCTTGGTTTGCGAAGCACCGGAAAGGTCGGCCATCACGCCCATGACAAACGGCAGTTCGATCGTCGTCGGGCTGCCGTAGGTTTCCACGTCATAGGCGATCTGCACCCGTGGCGCGCGATTTCGTTCGATGACCTTGGCTTTGCTTTCGGCTGGCATGTGTCTTACCTTTCATCTTTCTGTGCCGTCTTCTTGATATCGGGAACGCCGGCAAGAAGCCGAAATTCCTTCAGTCCCGACGGGGCGAGATCTTCCATCAGTTCAACGAAATCCATATGCACCATTCGGCGCACGCGCCGTGCCAGGTGCGGGATCGGGCTGGACGGTTCGGTGCTGTCATAGAAGGCGACGACGAGATCGAGGCATTTGACGACGTCGTCGCGCGAGGAGATCCGGTCGGGCAGGCCGCTGTCGCCGGATTCTGCGTAGCTTGCCACGCTTGCCATCGTATCGGCTCCATCGCCGTTGCGAACACGTGCTGCCGGTTCTGCTGGCGTCGCGACCGGCTTTGCGAGGCCGTTCGCGGCAGTGGCACCGGTCGCGTTTCGTTCGAGGGTCGTCAGCAGACGCTGCAGAAACCGCTTTAACTCGGGAAGCGTGGCGCCAGCGCCTTCGAGGCGGGAGTTAAAGGCGGCTTCGACGCTCTCGAGAGCGGCGATCGCGGCGCGGGCGTCGGCTATGAGCAACGTCATTTCTGGCCCGGCCTGATCAATCAGCGCCGCGCATGCGCTGCGCACCCGGTTCACCAGTTGGCTGTGCTCGCTTGCCAGCTTCGCCTTCTCGGCCGCATTCAGTCCCGAAGCAGCCTCCTGCAGCATGACCCGCTCGTCAAGCGAACCCTTCTCCAGATCCGCGCCCAGGATCGGCCCAATGGCGCGCGGCGCAAAGAATGTCATTTTCCGCAAATCTTTGAGTAGACCGTCCTGGCTGTTCTGAAGGTCGGTAAGCGCATTGATGCGGCGCAAGGCTGCTTCGCGCGGCGTGGCGCCGGGCCGCAGGGCCGGATGCATGGTCGTCCAATGCTGATCGACAGTTTGCGCGATGAGGGTCAGGCCGGCAGCCAGGCCGGCCAACCGATGCTCGTTGGCCAGTCCACGCGTAACAATGACGAGAAGGCGCAGGTCCCGGCCGTGAGACCGCAGCTCTTCAGCCCTGGTAAGCACGGTAGGCCAGTCTATCGGAACGTCGACTTCAGTGTTTTTGCTGCCTTGGAACTCGACTTTCTTCTGCTGTTCCGTCAGTCGCTCCAGCTCATGAAAGGCCGGGTCGTTGCGCAAATCCTCCCCTGACGGATTTTCACCGTCGAGCGGAGTAAGCCAAAGTGCGACATCAATCACACAGACCCCCAGCGACCGGCCCTCAACGGCACCTGACCCAAGGTTACCACACTGATGTGCCGTACGCCAATTAAAGCCGCTGCTTAAAAGCTAACGAAAGCTGACCACCGCGTGTTCGCTATGGGATGGCTTGGCGAGACTGCCGAACCCGGTCGGCAAAATACACCACACGGATGCGCGAATTCTTCTGCCGCCAGTGGTTCGGGCTTCCAAAGGCTGACGGCCCCGCGAACGGCCTTGGCGACGCCGTCCATCGGGCGCTTTGTCAAGCGACGGCTTATGTGGCAGGTTGTCGACTGGCAGATTGCAGGAGCAGGTTCGATGGAACAGCGCCGGTCGTCACAGAGCTTCAAGCGTAAGGAACTGGTCGGCAAGCTCAATCCTGTCGGCGTGCGCGCCTTCAAGGCAGCCGCGGACACCGCCAAGCTGCGCGGCAACCCTTACGTCGAACTCGTCCACTTCATCGAGCAACTGGTGCTTTCCGATCGCTCGGACGTGCAAATGATCATCGCCGATGCGGGAGTGGATGCCAGCCGGCTCACGGCCGATATGACCCGCGCCGTGGACAAGCTGCCATACGGCGCCACATCGATCGAGGAATTTTCCGACCACATCTTTCATGCCATCCAGGAGGCCTGGAACTTGGCGACGCTTGAGTTCAGCGTCGAGGAAGTCCGCAGCGCGCATATTCTGCTCGCTTGCCTGAAGACCCCGGTCCTAGAAGGCCTGCTGTCGAAGATCAGCGGCGCATTCGACGAGATCGACGCCGACGCGGTGATCGCGCGGTTCGCCGATGTCATGGAGGGCTCACTCGAAGCTGGCACCTCGACCACGGTCTCCGCAACGGAGATGCCACGGCGGGCTCCGGGTGGGGATTCGGCGCTGGCGAAATACGCCACCGACCTGACCCAGCGCGCCCGCGACGGCAAGATCGATCCCGTCGTCGGCCGCGACCCCGAGATCAGGCAGATCGTTGATGTGCTGATGCGGCGGCGGCAGAACAACCCGATCCTGACGGGCGAAGCCGGGGTAGGCAAGACCGCGGTCGTCGAGGGCTTCGCCTTGCGTATTGCCCAGGGCGATGTACCGCCGATGCTACAGGGCGTCAGCGTGCGCATGCTCGATGTCGGTTTGATGCAGGCCGGGGCAAGCGTAAAGGGCGAGTTCGAAAAACGGCTTAAGGCTGTAATCGACGAGGTGCAGTCGTCCGAAACACCGGTTATCCTTTTTATCGATGAAGCTCACACCTTGATCGGCGCAGGCGGCCCTGCTGGAACCGGCGACGCGGCCAATCTCCTGAAGCCGGCGCTGGCACGCGGTGAACTGCGTACCGTCGCGGCAACGACCTGGGCTGAATACAAGCAGCACATAGAAAAAGACCCGGCGCTGACCCGTCGGTTTCAGGTGGTAAAGATCGACGAGCCTTCCGAAGCTGTGGCCGTTCTCATGTTGCGCGGGGTGGCCGGAGTTCTCGAGCAGCACCACCGGGTGCAGATACTGGATGAGGCGATCGAGGCGGCAGTGGGCCTGTCACACCGCTATATCCCGGCGCGGCAACTACCCGACAAGGCGGTAAGCCTTCTCGACACCGCTTGCGCCCGGGTCGCAATCTCGCAGCATGCCACGCCGGCCGAGCTCGAGGATATCATACGGCGGCGCCAGGCGCTGGAGGTCGAGCACGGCATCATCGATCGCGAGGCGGCGATCGGGATCGAGGTGACCGAACGGCAGGCACGGGTCGACACCGGACTTGCCGAAACAGGGGTCGCGCTGGCTGCCGCGCAACAACGTTGGGACCGCGAAAGAGTTTTAGTTGCCGAGATACTCGAATTGCGTGCCCGACTGCGCGGCGACGGTATGCCGCTCGATGCGATGGAAACGCCAGCGGATGCCAACGCCTCTGAGTCTGAGTTGCCTGAGATCCAAACGCCCAAGGACAAGGCATCCGATCCCAAAGTGAAAACGGCTGTTGCCGATGGACTTCCACCTGATCCGGTCGCCGATCTTACCCGGTTGCGCGAACGCATGGCTGAACTGGCCGAGGCGCAAGGCGAGGCGCCGCTGATCCTGCCCTCGGTTGATCGAAATGCCGTGGCCGCGGTGGTCCAGGACTGGACCGGCATCCCCACGGGGCGCATGCTGTCGAGCCAGACCGAAAAAGCCCTCCGGCTCGCGGCCACTCTGTGCGAGCGCGTGGTTGGCCAAGAGCATGCCATGGAGATGATCGCCAAGCGTGTGCAGACCAGCCGCGCCGGGCTCGGCGCGCCGGAAAAGCCGGTGGGGGTGTTCCTGCTTTGTGGCCCCTCCGGCGTCGGCAAGACCGAAACCGCGCTGGCCTTGGCGGAGACGCTTTATGGTGGCGAACAGAACCTGATCTCGATCAACATGTCGGAGTTTCAGGAGGCGCATACTGTCTCGACTTTAAAGGGAGCGCCCCCCGGCTATGTCGGCTACGGCAAGGGTGGCATCCTGACAGAGGCGGTTCGGCGCAAACCCTATTCGGTGATCCTGCTCGACGAGGTCGAGAAGGCGCATCCGGACGTCCACGAAATCTTCTTCCAGGTTTTCGACAAGGGCATGATGGACGACAGCGAAGGGCGGCGCATCGATTTCAAGAACACATTGATCCTGCTCACCTCGAACGTCGGCTCCGAAGTCATCATGGACCGGACGAGGAACGGCACGGTTCGGACCGGCCTCGAAGATCTGGATACGGCCTTGCGCCGGCCGTTGCTGAAGGTTTTTCCGGCGGCGTTTCTTGGACGGGTGGTAACCATTCCTTACTACCCGCTGTCGGATTCGATGATCGAGGCGATCACCCGTCATCAGTTCGCCAGGATCGCTCGCCGGCTGCGTGCAACCAGTGGCGCGGAACTGGTGATCGGCGACGGCGTCATCGATCTGGTCAGGGCACGCTGCACGGAAATCGAATCCGGCGGGCGGATGATCGATGCCATCCTAACCAACACGCTTCTGCCGGAATTAAGCCGCGGCGTGCTCAACCGGTCGCTTGACGGTGAAAAGATGACGAAGGTGACCGTTGGAACCTCCGACGGGGGCTTTACTTATTTCTTCGAGTAATTTGGGCGGATGGTACCGGCGCATCAAACGGCTTTGCATCCGCGCGGTGGATTGAAGGATGTCTTCCACGGCATGGCGCAAAGAGCGCGGCGAGGCTTTTGTCCGCGCTTGCGTGCAAAAGGCAACCAAGCACGCAAAGGAGTTCCTTTGGGCTGCTAGACCGCTCGCCGTCGCTTGCCGTCATAGTCCCCGGGTGTGCTCATTCTGGCCCCTGGATTATACTGAACGTGAATATGCGGAAACATAGGCCCTTGATCGTTCACCAGGACTAAATACTTGGCCTTGCCAAGTTCAGAGTTAAGCTCCTGCTGCAAAAAGTATCCTAAAAGGATTGACAACATACCGGTCCCGCGATCCGCCAGCTTTTTCGTCCTAATATCAACCGCATTGCCGGAATGATGCAGGGACCAGCGGGAATGATTATACCACTCTTTTCCAGCAGTAAGCTCAAGCTCAAGCCGCCTCGGCGCATGTTGTCTGAAAACGCGTCGAATTATCGGAATGGCCTCCTGCATTTGCGGGCTGAGGCCGCTTTCAATCGTTCTCTCCCTCATCGCAATCTCCATGAAAAGAAAGCGTCATTCCCTTACCACAACCATCACACGTACGCCTCATCCATGAATATCGCAGGGCCGAGATGGAGCTTTTTGTGAGTGCAAACGTGACGCCTCAGATCGTATGCAGCCGGTGCACCATGCCATGTTGCCGTCGTCGCCCATTTTGGCGAGCGGTTCTCTGTCATGCATCGTGGCAGGATTGTCGAGTTCGGCCCACCACCCGATCATTACTGACCCCACTCAAACGCCGCCGAAAATACGTCAATCTGCGACGCAACATACTGAAAACAAAAGTAAAAAGTTCCATAGATAATCAGCGACAATCGGCACGCAGATAGCTACTTCGTCGGCAGGTAGTCGTGCCGAAACCACGTCCCAATTCGCCAAGCGCCCGATGGGCTCACGGCAATTGGGGATTGCTGGTGGATTGCGGTAATTCGTTTGGTCGTGCTGGAATTTGATACGAGTGTCATTCCAAGTACCTGGCGACCATCGGCCACGCCGCAAGTTGGCGGCTATCTGCAGCCAGCTTTAAAAGCCAATGACCATCCACGGATCGGTGTCGTATCCGAGGCGCGGCTTTTCCGGGGTTGCTCCATCCGGCATTTTGGCCGTGCCAGTCAAACCGCAGTCCAGATCTCTCACCTGCTTCTTGGTCGAATGCTTCGTAGAGCACAGGGCCGCAGCATCACCGACCACCACTTTCTTTTCCTTGGCAATGGTGCCACCAGTCGCAGCGATCATGATAGCCGCGCAAAATATAGCAACTCTCATCGTACTCCCCCACGGTTGCGCATCCTCAAGATGCCGGACATTACGTTACGTCATTTTTATATTAGCACAAGCGAATATTTGATCCTCACGCCCGCCTCCTGCCAATGGCCTCGAGGCGGGCTGCTCCTCCATTTCGCGATGGCCTTCACGCCAAGCTCGTCCGCTGGATCATCGCCACGAGCGATGCCGACAACGTGATGACCGGCGGCGGCGAGCCGCGCCGAGAGCGCGCGGCCGATGCCCTTGCTGGCGCCGGTGACGAGAAATGTTCGCTTTGTCATGATGTTTCTGCCTGTAGTGAAAGAAGGGCGGTCAGGCGCACCCAGATCCAGGATCTGCGCGGGCACAGGGCGACTCCGCCGGAACCTATGGAGGTCGTCTCGACCGGCAGGAGTGCGTGGCGCTGCGCCGGACTCCTGCTCGGCCTATCGTCGTGTCAGGCGGCCCTGCTTGCGGCGCCATTCTTCGAATAGGTGGGGAAGTCCGTGTACCCCACCTCGCCATTGCGGGTGTAATAGACGGACCGGTCCGCTACGGCCAATGGCCAGCCGCTCCGAAGACGCTCGACGAGATCCGGGTTCGCGATATACGGCCTGCCGAAGGCAATCAGGTCCACCAGCCCGGTATCGAGCGCTGCCTGGGCGCGCTCGACGTCATTGAAGCCGCCGCACCAGATGAACGCGCCGGGGAACGACGCTCGCGCCTTGGCGAGCATGTCGTGGTCGAGATGGCGCGCCTCGAATGTGGCCGATTCCATGTTGCCGTCGGGCAGCAGTTCGTAGAGCAGATGGACATAGGCCACGCCACGGCGCCCGAGCTGCTCGACGATGTACAGGAACGTCTCCTCGACGAGCGGATCAGCGGGCATTGAACCATATTTGCCGAACGGTGAGAGGCGAACCCCCACGCGTCCCGCGCCGAATTCCGCCACGACCGCGTCGACGACTTCCATCAGGAAGCGCGCACGATCTTCCATGCTGCCGCCGCCGTAGCGGTCGGTACGGGTGTTGAGCACCGAGTTCATGAACTGCTCGATCAGATAGCCGTTGGCGGCATGGATCTCGATGCCATCAAACCCGACCTCCCGCGCATTGGCGGCGGCTTTGGCGAAGGTTCCCACCATGGCCGTCACTTCCTCGGTGCTGAGCGGCCTCGGCGTCTCTGCCGCCATGAAGCGCAACCGGCCGTCCGGGCCATGGGCGAACACCTCTGAGCCGACGGCCTGTTCCGCGGTCACGCCCACTGGCGCCTGGCCGTTCGGCAGAAGCGAGGAATGCGCCAGTCGGCCGACATGCCACAGCTGCATGAAGATGGTGCCGCCCTGACGATGAACCTCTTCGGTCACCGGGCGCCAGGCCTGCTTCTGGGCTTCGGAGTGAATCCCGGGAATCCGCGCGTAGCCGTGGCTGGACTGATCCACGTCGTTGACTTCGGAGATGATCAGGCCGGCGCTAGCTCGCTGACCGTAATATTTGACGGTCAGTTCGTTCGGGAGGTCGCCATCTGTCGGAAGAGCACCCTCGGAGGTGCGGGTGCGCGTCATCGGCGGCATGACGATGCGGCTCGTGAGGTGGACGGGACCTAGATCGAAGGAATCGAATAGAGAGGGCATGGGGCGGCTCCTGTGGAGAATTAAAGCTCCAGACGATATAAAGGGATACTCCTCAGCAGATTAGTGCCGGCCTGGTGGACTCACTATTGCGTCTGAAGCTACAATAGGCGGATGAACTCGCGTTTCGATGGCATCGCCGAATTCGTAGCCGTTATTCGGCTCGGTAGTTTCACCGCGGTTGCGGCGGAAATGGGCATGGCCAAGTCCGCGATCGGCCGGGCGGTGTCGCGTCTGGAGGCGCGCTTGGGCTCCAAGCTGCTCCACCGGACGACTCGCCGCCTGACCTTGACGCCTGCCGGAGAGGCCTGGCTGGAGCACTGCGTCGCGGCACTCGACGAACTTGAGCGTGGCGAGAGCGCCCTCGCGCTCGCGCGGGACACGCCTGGCGGCGAAGTCCGCATCGATCTCCCGACGGCGTTCGGTCGACTGCACGTCATGCCCGTACTGTTAGGGGTTGCGAAACGCTATCCGGCGCTGAACCTCAATGTCAGCTTCACCGACCGGCGGGTCGACCTGATCGGCGAAAACATCGACCTCGCCGTGCGTATCGGCAATCTTGAGGATTCGACCGACCTCGTCGCGCGACAGATTGGGGTCCAGCAGACGGTGATAGTCGGAGCACCTGGCTATCTCGCACGGCGGGGCGTTCCGCGATCCTGGAGCGATCTTGCCGGACACGATTGCATCGTCGGACGACGGCAAGGCAACCGCATCGCCTGGCTGATGAAGCAACCCGACGGCTCGACAGCGCGGCAGGCCGTCCCCGTCAAGCATGAACTGCAGGATTTCGAGACGGTGCTAATGGCCGCTAAGGCAGGACACGGTCTGACGCAACTTCCGTCATGGATGGTGGAAGGCGATCTTCAAGACGGGGCCCTTCAGATTGTCCTGGAGGGCCTGTCAGGCGGCGAACTGCCGATCAGCGTCCTGTGGCCGCAGACAAAGGCGCTGCCGGCGAAGATTCGCGTTACCATAGACGGCCTCGTTCAGTGGTCGCTTGTTTCAACGAGTGTCGCTGCCTAGCAACGTCTTACTTGGAGCAGCCTCAAATCGGCTGTCCGCCGTCGATCCGCCTAATCGCCTCGAAGAGCCGATCACAGGATTTTGCCAGGTTCTTGCCCGGCGTGGTGGCGACCCCGAGCAAGAGGCCGGATTCGGCAGTGGCGGGCGACGCATACCACGCGGAGAGCGGTGCGGGCGACATCCCGAAGGCCGAAACCTCGCGCGCCACCGCAATGTCCGATATTTCCCTCGGCAGCTTCAGCAGCACGGCCAGGCCCGGCGTTGCAATCTGGTCGGCATTCACATTCGCCCAAAGCTGCTCGAGCAACGTCGCGCGCCTTGCGACATAGGCCCGCTTCGTGCGGCGGAGATGGCGAATATAGTGGCCCTCCCGCATGAATTCGGCGGTCGCGAGCTGCACTACCGGTCCCGGGGCGGGCGCTAAGCACGCCGCGACTTCAGCGAAAGCGCATACGAGGCTGGCCGGCACGATCGCGAAACCCAGCCGAAGGGTCGGGCTGATTGTCTTGCTGAAGGACCCGATGTGAATGACGCGCCGGTCGCGGTCGAGCGACGCGAGCGCCGGCGCGGCCCTGCCGGTCAGCTGAAGCTCGCTCAGATAATCGTCTTCGATCACCCAGGCCTGGGTCGAAGCTGCCCATTCGAGCAGGCGCAGGCGCCGCTCGAGCGACAAGGTCGAGCCGAGCGGCGCATGTTGACCCGGTGTGACCAGGGCAAGCTTCGCGGTCGGATGCTGGCACAGTGCGTCATCGAGATCGATGCCGTTGCAATCGACCGGGACCGGAGCGAGAGACAAACCGGCGAGTTCGAGCCCCTTTCGGGTCCATGGGAAACTGGGCTCCTCGATCCAGGCGGTCTCCCCCGCCAGCTTCAGAACGGATAGCGCCAGGCCGAGCCCCGCACCGAAACCTCCAGTGATAATGACCTGCGACGGCAGACAGATGATGCCCCGTGCTACGGCGAGGTAGCCAGCGATTTCCCGCCTCAACTCGAGTTCGCCGCGAGGATCGGGGTAGAGGGGGGCGGCAGCGGCTTCGGCGCGGATGGCGTGCGCGCGTATCCGCGCGAACAAGGTGGCGGGGAAGATATCGCTTGCGGGGATGCCCATCTGGAAGATCCGGGGACCCTGCGTCATCTCCTGATAAATCCGCATGAAGGAGCCTTCATCCGGCACCGGCTCGGATTTCGCGACGGCGCGGGGGCGCTGTGCGACGCGCGTTCCCTCAGCTGGCGTTGCCTCGATCAACTGGGCGGCCGCGAGCTTCTCATAGGCGGTCCGGACGGTGCCGCGCGCGACGCCCAGCTGTGCTGCCAGGTCCTGCCATGAGGGCAACCGTGCGCCTGGTTCCAGCGCGCCTTCCTCGATTGCGACGGCCACGCCCTTGCGAATTTGCTCCGCAAGGGAAGTCTTGGCGGCGCGATCCAAATCCAGGTCCAGCGGCTTGCTCATGAAGCCTCAGTACACGATTTTTTTGCGTTCTTGGTGCTTTTTCCTGGCCCGATTCGCCGGCATCTAGACGGGCAAGGAGATGCCAATGCGAATTCGTGCCATTTTCACCGCCGCCTGCGCCGCGATTGCCATCGTCGGGCCGGCCTGGGCGCGCGACGACCAATCGGAGACGGTCACGCCGAAGTTCGAGCAGGTGATCCCCAACATCCCCGGCAAATCGATGGTCGTCGTCGAGGTCGATTATGCGCCGGGCGCCGCTTCGCAGCCGCACCGGCATGCCAAGTCCGCCTTTATCTTCGCCTATGTCGTCTCGGGCGAGATCGAGTCCAAGGTGAACGATGGCGAGACCCGCATCTACAAAGCGGGCGAGAGTTGGTCGGAGCTGCCCAACGCAACCCATTCGGTCAGCCGCAACGCCAGCAAGACCAGGCCAGCGAAGCTGCTTGCGGTCTTCGTCGTCGATTCCGACGACAAGGCCCTCACTACTCCCCTCAATTGAACGGATCGGAACGATGGCCAAGAGGCTCGACTACAACCAGATCGCCCCGAGCGGCGCCAAGGCGCTCGGCACCGTCTACGGCTATGTTCTCCAGAGCGGCTTGCCTGCCGAACTGGTCGAGCTCGTCTATCTGCGGGTCTCCCAGATCAACAACTGCGCCTATTGCCTTGACATGCACACGCGTGACCTCGTCAAGAAGGGCGTGAAGATCGAGAAGATCGCGCTGGTGCAAGCCTGGCAGGAAGGCGGCAGCCTGTTCAGCGAGAGAGAGCGCGCCGCGCTTCGCTGGGCCGAGAGCGTGACCAATGTTGCACAGACCGGGGTTCCGGACGCCGCCTATGAAGCCGTGCGTGCCGTCTTCGATGAAAAGCAGCTCGTCGACCTGACGATCGCGATCAGCCTGATGAACAGCTACAACCGAATGGCCATCAGCTTTGGGAATACGCCCCAGGCCGTTCTCGAGAATTGATGGAGCAGAATAATGAATGGTAACGTGATTTCCAGGATCAAGATCCCGGACAGCAAATTGGCGCGCGAGGCATCGCAATGGACCGTGAGGGCCATTTCTGATCACCAGATTGGCGCTTGGCGCATCGTCTCGGGCACGACCGGTTCGAATTCTCCGATAGATCTCCGTGCCTGACATATCGCCGCGTCCGGCTGCCATGCAGCTGTATTTTCGGCGATTGCTTGCCTGTGGTCGATCACTCGGCATGGGGTTCATCGATATCTCTATTCCCACAATGAATTTGCGAGCGAAGGAAAGAGAACGAAAATAAACGAAACAAAACGGATATGGGGAGGCGCATGGACGCGCAGACTAATCCAGAAAGCAGGCAGTGGATCCAGGCGATCCGTGCCGACAGTCTTTCCGTCGACGATGCGACGCGCATCGAGCACCAGGGGGTATGTATCGCCATTTTTAATCTTGCCGGCAAGTTCTACGCCACTTCAGGCATTTGCACGCACGCCCACGCCTTCCTTTCGGAAGGCTATATCGACGGCCAGACGGTGGAGTGTCCTTTGCATCAGGGACTGTTCCACATCCCCACCGGCACACCGCTTTCACCGCCCGTCACCGAGCGGCTGAAGACCTACGAAACCAAGGTGTCGGACGGCTACGTCCACATCCTGGTGGAAGGAGGAGTGACTTGAACTTGTCGGGACATATCCCGGGCTGAAACCAAAATATGGGAGGAGACCTAAAATGCTGAAATTATCACGTCGCCATCTGCTGAAGACAGCCGCGGCGCTTTCCGTTCTCGCTGCTGCACCGCTGACGACAGTTTCGGCCTTCGCCGAAGACTCCGTCCACGCCGTTCTCAATGGCCTGATCAAGAAATACTCCGACGAAGCCAAGGCGGGCATATCGAATGCCGACGTCAGTGCGCTGTTCGAAAAGGACGGTTTCCGGGACTATCTCGACATCTATCCGGTCGGGGACCTCGCCGGCGGATTCGTCTGGAAGCCGGGCATGGGCGCCAGCTTCGTCGGCCCTTACAGCAAGCTGCAGATCAAGGCGCCTTTCACGGATTATCTGCCGCTGCCTGAAGGTCCGGTGCTGGACGCCAGCAAGAAATATCGCATCGGCCTCGTCTTCCATGGCTTCAACCATCCCTGGCTGATCAGCCTCGCCGACACCGCCGCCTGGGAAGCCAAGCGCCATCCGAATATCGAACTGGAGGTGATCGACGCCGAGTTCGACGACAACAAGATGGGTCAGGTGATCGATACGTGGATCGCCAAGCAATATGATGGCATCGTGCTGTGGCCGAACCGTGAAGCGCCGATGGGCCCGCCCGTGGACCGTGCCATCGCCGCGGGCATTCCGGTCGTCAGCCTCGACCGCCGCACCTCGTCCGAGCAGATCAGCTCTGAGGTTCTGGGCAACTTCTATGCAAACGGTCTCCAGCAGGGCCTTTACCTCAAGCATGCTGCTCCGGACGGCAATATCATATTCAATCGCAAGGATCTCGGCAGCACCGCGGACTCGATCCGTACCGGTGCTTTCCTCGAAGCGATCGGCAACACGGCCGGCTACAAGGTGCTGGCCAACTACCACACCAACAGCCAGCGCACGCTGGCGTTCAAATCGACAGCGGATGCCCTCCAGGCCTTTAAGGACATCTCGGTGTCGTTCAACACCGGCGGCGAGGAGGCCATGGGTGCGCTCGACGCGATCCGCGAAGCCAACCGGCTGAACAGCGCGCCGGGCGGCAAGAAGATCATGATACTCGCCAACGACGACGCCCGCGAGGTGTTGAAGGAGATCAAGGCCGGCAATATCGACATGGTATCGCCCTACACGCCCTTGATCGGCGACATCGGCATCCGCGCCGTCGTCATGCACATCGGCGCCAAGGCGAGCCTCAACGAAGCGCCGCCCAAGCTTATCATGACGCCGAACCTGCCGATGATCACCAAGGAAAAGATGAACATCGAAGGTATCGAGACGCTGACGCCCGACGAATGGCCCTATGCATATGGCCCGGAGGTCTCGGGCTGATATCCGCTCCCAGGACGACCGCCGGCCCTCTCGCGGGAGGGGCGGCGGTTGCTGATCCAAGGCAGGCGAGTGCGTCATGACGATGAATACTCTTGAGACAAAAGTGGTCGAGCCCGCGTTGCCGGCACGGCCTTCCGATGCTTGTCGGCATCTGAGCATCGGAGCGATAAGCCGGGTGGCGGTGCTGGCAGCTCTCGTCATCCTCGGGCAGGTGATCGCGCCGTCCTTTCTTTCCCTTGCCAATATCCACGTGATCCTGCTGGCTGTGGCCGCGATCGGCATCATGGCCTATGGCATGACGCTGGTCGTCATTACCGGCGAGATCGACCTTTCCGTCGCCGGCGCGGCCATCCTCTCTTGTGTCGTGGGAGGGCTGCTGATTCCGACCGGATCGGCGGTGCTGGTCATCGGCGCTACGCTTCTCACCGGGCTGGTCGTCGGCTTGATGAACGGCGTGCTTGTCGCCGTCTTGGGCATTCCGTCGCTGATCGCTACGCTTGGCATGCTGGGGATAAGTCGCGCGCTCGCCAACATAGCGTCCGGCGGGCAGGCGCTCTATCCCGAAGCCATTAGTGCTTACCTCTGGTTTGGCCGTGGCAATATCGCCGGCATTCCGGTCCCGGTCGTGCTGCTTGTCGTTCTCGGCGTCGCCGCGATCGCGCTGACCAAGTATTCGATCTTCGGTCGCGAACTCTACGCCACCGGCGGGAACGTCAGGGCCGCCGCGCTGTCAGGCATCAATGTCGTAGGCGTACGCACCACTGTCTTCATTATCTCGGGCGCCTGTGCCGCGCTCGCCGGCATGCTGGAGAGCGCACGGCTGTCCTACATCAATCCTGCCGGGCTTGAAGGCATGGAGCTTTCGGTGCTGGCGGTGACGGTATTGGGCGGCGCGGCACTCGCCGGCGGTTCAGGTTCCATCGCGGGCACTTTGGTTGCCGCCCTCATCATCGGTATCGTCAACAACCTCCTCAACCAGTTTGGCGTCAGCATATACCTGCAGCAGGTGGTAACCGCGGCGGTCATCCTGGCGGTGGTCTTGCCCGGCATGCGGCAGCGGGGGATCGCGAAATGAGTGCCATTGAACTGTCCGGTCCGTCGTCGTCCCGTGCAGCCCCATTTCCGCAGGGTCTGCTCCGCGACCCGATCGTTTGGTTGATCGCTGTTATCTTCCTGGTCGGCGCGCTGACCTCCGAATACTATTTGACCGCGCTGAATCTCGAAAACCTGATGCGCAACGTGGCCGTCATCGGACTGCTGTCGCTCGGAATGACGGTGGTGCTGCTCACCGGCCGCATCGACCTCTCCGTGGCGGCGCTGATGATCTTTTCGATCATTGTCGGCGTGGTCGCGATGGCGGAGATCGGGCCGATGCTGGGCAGCCGCTGGTTGGTGCGCGGCAACACCTATGCGGGGCCGATCGTGCCGGTGATTCTGATCGCGCTTGCGACTGGCATCATCGCCGGCGCTATCAACGGCGTCGGCGTTGCCTACTTGAAGGTTACGTCCTTCATCATGACGCTGGTCTCGTTGACCGCGCTGCGCGGCTTCAACTACGTGCTCACCAACGGCCATCCCTATTACCTCAAGGCGCCATTCTATGGCTGGATCGGCGACAGCAAGATCCTCGGTATGCCGGTGAGCTTCCTGATCTTCCTCGCGGTGCTCTTGGCGCTCATCGCCTTCGTCAACGGAACTGTGCGCGGCGCTCGCCTCTACGCCATCGGCGGCAACGAGAAAGCGGCACTCTATGCCGGCATCAAGACGGATCGCTACGTACTGCTGGCCTACGTCATCAGCGGGCTCTGCGCCGCCATTGCCGGCGTCGTCTTTACGGCGCGGCTGAAGTCGGTCGACGCACCGCTTGCGGCAGGCTACGAACTGACGGCCATCGCCATCGCCGTCATCGGTGGAACAGCGCTTTCAGGGGGCGTCGGGTCGCCATGGCGCACGTTGCTCGGCAGCGTTGCCTTTGCCGCCGGCTTGAACCTGCTGGCGATCTGGGGCGTCGGCACCTGGTATCAGAACCTGGCGGTCGGCATCGCACTCATCGCATCGGTCGGCCTGTCGAAGATGAGCCGCAAGAAGACACATCCATAATGGGGAGAGGCATTTCATGGGCGGACATCTAACGCTCGGCATCGACATCGGCACGACCAACGTCAAGGCGGCGATCCTCGATACCAACACGGGAAAGGTGGTGGCGTTCGGCTCGCAGGAGCATCCGTTGTTCCATCCGTTCCCCGGATGGGCGGAACAGGAAGCCTCGAACTATTGGGGGGCGGTCGTATCAGCCGTCAGGCAGTGCCTGGAGCAGGGCCGGTTTTCCGACGACATCGCGGCGATCGCGCTGTCTGGCCTGGTCGGCGTCACGTTGCCGGTCAGCGATCAGGGCAAGCCGCTGCGTCCGGCGATGATATGGATGGATTCCCGCTCGGAAGAAGAATGCGAGGATATTCGCCGCAGCGTCGGCGAGGCGACCATCAACAAGAACAACGGTAACCGCGTCGCCCCATGGTTCATCGATCCCAAGGCGTTGTGGATCAAGAAACACGAGCCCCACATCTTCAACGCAACGCACAAGTTCCTGTCGCCATCCGGCTACTGCACCTACCGCATGTGCGGCAACTTCACGATGAACACCGGTGACGCCGGCCTGGCCTATGCGTACGAGTACCAGAAGGAGCGTTGGAACGAATCCATTGCTACGGCGATCGGCATCCCACTGGAGAAATTCCCACGCCTATACCAGTCTCACGAGGTGGTGGGCGAAGTCACCAGGCAGGCGGCGGAAGAGACCGGACTGCGCCCCGGCACCATCGTGGCGGCCGGCGGCACCGACATCAGCTCGGCGGCACTGGGCGTTGGTGTAACCAAGGCCGGCGAGGCCTATTATTCGATGGGCACTGGCTCGAACCTCGGCATCATGATCCCGACCGAGCAGGACGTCCACGAATATCGCATCTTGAAATGGCCGCACGTACTGCCCGGCCTGACCATGTTCGACGGGCCGATGGCCTTCACCGGCGCATCGCTGAAATGGTTTCGCGACCAGTTCGGGGATTCCGAGTTCCGGCTGGCCGAGCGCATGGGTCACAATGTCTTCGATCTTTTCACAGAGCAGGCCAAGCATGTGCCCGCCTGTTCCGACGGTCTGCTCTATTTGCCGTATCTCGGCAATACGCTGTCGCCGAACTGGAACAGCAGCGCCGCGGGTGTCTTCTTCGGCGTGCGCCCGACGACGACGCGCGCGCATTTCATTCGGTCGCTTATCGAAGGCGTTGCATTCGACCTGTACTCGAACGTGCGTATCGCCAATCAGGCCGGCGTGAATGTCGATGGGCTGATCCTGAACGGCGGCCCGACCAAGAGCCGTTTCTGGAACCAGATCACCGCCAGCGTCGTGAATCTGCCGCTCAAGGTGCCGGACATCGGCGAAGCAGCGCCCATCGGCGACGCCATCCTCGCGGGCGTTGCGGCTGGCATATACAAGTCGCCGATCGAGCCCCTCGAAAGCATCGTGCGTATCAAGGAGACAATCGACCCGGATCCGAAGCTGCACGAGCGCTACCAGGATTTCTTCGAGGTCTGGTCCTCGATTTATCAGAATTTGCGTGGCGACATGGATCGTCATCGCGCCCTGCTCAACCAATACCATTCGGGATGACAGCGATGGATACCCCGCTGCTCGAGGTCCAGTCGATCCGCAAAACGTTTCCCGGCGTGGTCGCGCTGGCCGACGTCACCTTCGACCTGAAGGCCGGGGAGGTGCATGCACTGGTTGGCGAGAACGGCGCGGGCAAGTCGACGCTGCTGTCGGTCATGAACGGCCTGATCGCGCCGGACAGCGGGGAGATCCGCATCGATGGCCAGCCGGTCGTGTTAAGCGATCCGACGGTCGCGTTGGCGAACCGACTGTCTCTGGTCCACCAGGAACTGGTGCTGTGCCCGAACCTCAGCGTCGCCCAGAACATCTTCCTCGGCCGCGAGCCCGCGGCCCGCCTCGGCCGCAACAACCGGGCGGCGCTCAACTGCATGGCGCGGGAACTCCTCGACGAAATCCATGTCAGCCTCGATCCCTCGCGTCCGGTCGGCGAACTCAGTCTGAACGAGCAGCAGATCGTCGAGATCTGCCGTGCGCTGGCAAGCCGGCCGAAAGTGCTGGTTTTCGATGAGCCGACCGCTTCGTTGAACGATGATCAGGTGGGTCACCTGCTTGCCGTCATCCGCAAGCTGAAGGCAAGTGGCCTCGGCATAGTCTATGTCTCGCATCGGCTCGGCGAGGTGCTGGACATAGCCGATCGCGTGACCGTGCTGCGCGACGGCCGTGTCGTTGGCACGCGCGACGTTGCCGACCTCGACGAGACGGCGCTCGTCTCTCTGATGGTTGGGCGCGAGCACAAGCCGGGCCAGAGCGCTTACAAGGAGCGCCGGCAAGGTTCCGTCGCCCTGGAGACCAAGGCGATCGGCAAGGCCGGGGTGTTTGACGACATATCCCTTGAGGTGCGTGCCGGCGAGGTCGTCGGCATCGCCGGCCTGCTTGGCTGCCAGCGTGAAGCCGTCGCGCGTGCGATCTTCGGCGCCTCATCGATCGACCGCGGGGAAATTCTTGTGCACGGCAAGAGCGTGGCGTTTCGCTCACCGCGCGATGCAATCGTTTCCGGCATCGCCTTCATGCCGGCCGACCGCAAGGGTGAGGGGCTGGTCCTGCCGATGAGCGTCGGCGACAATCTCGGGCTGACGGTCCTGCGCAGCTTTGGCCGCCGCAGCTTTCTCAAGCGCCGACGGAAAAATGCATCAGCCAATGACCTGGTGCGCAAGCTTGCTATCAAGGCCAGCGGCCTGTCGCAGCCCGCTTCCCAGCTCTCGGGCGGAAACCAGCAGAAGATCGTCATCGGCAAATGGATTGCGCGCGGCGGCGATATCGTAATCGCCGAAGATCCGACGCGGGGTGTCGATGTCGGCGCGAAATTCGAGATCTGGCGTGCGATCCAGGGCCTTGCCGATGAAGGCAAAGCGGTGCTGCTGCTCACCACGGAGCTGCAGGAAATGATGGACGCTTGCGACCGTATCCTGGTCATGAGCCGTGGTCGGATAACCGGGCATTTCCAGCGCAAGGAATTCTCGGCCGAGGCGATAGCTCATTGTTTCGTCGCCTGAACGCAGGATCGATAACGGTATGGAAACAATGAATTTTCTATTTCCCATCCGGGTCGGTAGGTCTCCTCGATAACGATTAATTTGAAGGAGGATCGGCATGCAGGGCGATAATTCTGCCAGCTATGCGGGCATCGGCGGCATCGGCAGCAAGATTTGGCCGCTGACGGGACCCGAGATCATTTCGCGTGACAAGCTGAAAAGGCTTCGCACGCGCACCAACGGACCGGGCCTTGTCCGGCTCGCGGTGCACATCAGCGCGTTGGTGCTTGGCGCTCTCGCCGTCTATCTGTCGTCAGGCACGCCATGGCTCCAGATACCGGCGATGTTCGTCTACGGCGTCGTTATCGTGCTGTTGTTTGCACCGCTGCACGAATGCTCGCACGGCACGGCCTTTCACTCGCGCTGGATCAATCACCTCATTGGCTTCGCCGTCGCCGCGTTCACCTTCCGGCCCTTTCTGTATTTCAAATACCGCCATGCCGCGCACCATACCTACACCCAGCACGAGGACCACGATCCCGATATCGTGCCGTTCCCCACCTCGCTGCGCGACTATTTCGGGCAGATACTCGGCCTGTCCTTCTGGCCCAAGCTCGCCGGTACCCTATGGCGTGGCTCGATCGGGCGCTTCACCGAAGAAGAGCGCGAATTCCTGCCGGAATCCGTCTGGAAGCAGGTGATGTTGGAGATCCGGCTGCTGGTCTTGGCTTACGTCGTCGTCGCTGTCTTCTCGATCTACTACGGAAGCACGATCGCGTTGGTCTACTGGCTGCTACCGCGCATCATGGGCGAACCGGTGCTGCGCGCCATACGCATGGCCGAGCATACCGGTGCGGAAGAAAGCCCTAACCTGCTCGCCAACACCCGCACCACCCTGGCGAATCCGGTCCTGCGGATGCTCTATTGGAACATGCCGTTCCACGCCGAGCACCACTTGGCCTCGTCCGTGCCGTTCCATGCGCTCGGCGACCTTCACAGTGAGGTTTCGCCGCATCTGCAATGCGTCAGCAAGGGATACATCCAGGTGCATCGCGAGATAATCCGCGAAGTGCTGAAGAACGATCGTCCCGGCGCCGCACCAGCCGGCCAGGAGGCTTGATCGGCCGTGGCTGGTTTGGGACGAACGGCCGGCGTGGTGATCGTCGGCGCAGGACATGGCGGCGGTCGTACCGCCGAGCGGCTGCGGCACGGTGGCTTCGTTGGCCCGATCGATGTGATCGGGATCGAACACGAGTTGCCATATGAGCGCCCGCCGCTATCGAAGAGCGTGCTGACCGCGGCCGAGGTTCCGGCGAACGCCTATCTTCTGCCGCCGGCTCGCTGGAGCGAGCTCGGTGTCAGGTTTCATCTCGGTGCCGAGGCGACCAGCATCGACCGGCAGGCCAAGGCGGTGATGCTGGCCGATGGCAACGGGCTGTCGTACCGCAAGCTGGTGCTCGCGACCGGGCTCTCGCCGCGCCGCATCGAATCGCTGGAGCCGGTCGCGGACCGGGTCGCCTATCTCCGCTCGTTTCAGGACGCGCTCGACTTGCGCGACCGCATCCTGCCCGGCTCTTCGGTGGTGCTGGTGGGGGCAGGGCTCATCGGTTTGGAAGTCGCGGCGAGCGCAGTGAAGCGCGGTGCGACCGTGACGGTGCTGGAAACAGCGGATCGTCCGCTGAGCAGGCTGCTCCCGCCTTATATGTCGCAATGGCTGGCGGGCGTTCATCGGCAGGCGGGCGTCAGGATTCTCTGCGGCAGGCAGGTCGCTGCTTCCGAGCCGTTGGGCGGCAAGACATTGCTCCGACTGAACGATGGCACCCAGATCGAGGCCGACGTCGTGCTTGTCGGCATCGGTGGAACACCGAACGATCAGCTCGCCCGCGATGCCGGGCTCGACGTCGACAACGGCATCGTGGTCAACGAGTTCGGCCAGACCAGCGATCCCGATATCTTCGCCGCCGGGGACGTCGCCTCGCATGAGAATCGTCTGTTCGGTAGGCGCTGGAGGCTCGAATCCTGGAAGAACGCCGAAGACCAGGGCGGCATCGTCGCCGCACAGATCTGCGGCACCCCGGCGTCATATGACGAGGTGCCGTGGTTCTGGACCGACCAATACGACCTGAACATCCAGATTGCGGGAATACCAGGCGATCGGGAACCCGCCTATGAGCGCGGCAGGCCGGGCGACCGCACCTATCTCGCCTACTTTGCCGATGCGGAGCGTCTTGTCGGCGCTATCGGCGTCGCCTGCGGACGCGACATCCGCATCGCTCGCGAGACGATCAGGACCGGCGGCCGACTGAATCCTGCCGAACTCGCAGGGAAGGGGTTTGCGGCATTTGGCGCAGCTCAGCCTGAAAGGCTGGCATTGTGATCCGCTCTGTCGCCGCGATCTGTTTCGAGCCGAACAAGCCACTGGCCGTCGAAGAGGTCCAGGTGGCGCCGCCCGGCCATGGTGAAGCACTGGTCGAGATTGTCGCTTCCGGCCTTTGCCATACCGATCTGACCGCGCTGGAAGGCGTCAACGCGACCTGTGTCTATCCATTGATCCCGGGCCATGAGGGCGCGGGTCGCGTGCTCGAGGTGGGCGAGGGGGTTTACGACCTGAAACCCGGCGATCACGTTATCCCGCTCTACGGTCCCGAGTGCATGCATTGCCGGATGTGCCGCAGCGGCCGCACCAATCTCTGCTGGACGATCAAGCCGACGCGCGACAGAGGCGTGATGCCGAATGGCACGTCGCGTTTCGCATTCGAGACCCAGCCCGTGCATCATTTCATGGGAACATCGACACTGTCTCGTTATACGGTTGTCCCGGAGATCGCACTGGCCAAAATACGGCCGGATGCCCGCTTGATAAAGTCTGCCTGTTCGGCTGTGGCGTCACTACCGGCGTGGGCGCCGCGCTGGCCGAAATTCGCGAAGACGACGCCGTCGCCGTTTTCGGTCTGGGCGGCATCGGCATCAATGTCGTGCAGGGTGCGCGGTTGGCGGGCGCCAAGACTATCATCGGCATTGATGTCACCGATCGCAAGAACGCGCTTGCCCGAGCCTACGGCATGACCGACTTCGTCAATGCCGGCCGCGAAGGCGCAAAGGTCGTGCAGGCGATCCGCGACTTGACGGACGGCGGCGTCGACGTGGCTTTCGAATGCACCGGCATTGTCCCGGTCATGCGCCAAGCTTTCGACTGCTGCCAGCCTGCCTGGGGTACGGCGGTGCTGCTCGGTGTCGAGCCTCCAGGTACGGAACTGGGCTTTCCGCCGGTCGGTGTCCGTTACGGGAGGAGCATCCGCGGCAGCTATTTCGGCGGCGTCAAGGGGCGCAGCGGGCTCGGCCGCCTGATCGACTTCTATATGGAGGGTCGGCTGGATCTGGACCGGCAGATCACCCACACGCTTGCGCTCGATGAGGTCAATCGCGGCTTCGACCTGATGCGGGCGGGAGAAACTGTTCGCAGTGTCGTCCACTTCGAGTGAGCGGCATGGGGCTTGCCAATGAAGCCGGCTACGTCTTCCGCGACCGTTATCCGGAGCGCGAGCATGTTTATCGCCGGTTCGACGAGGCGAGCGCCGCAGCGCGCGCTTCCTTTCCATGCCGCCGCGACGTGCCCTATGGCGCGCATCCTCGCCAGATCTTCGACTTGTTTCCAGGAAGTGACGGCGCGCCGCTGGTCGTCTTTGTTCACGGCGGCTATTGGCAGAGCCTCGACAAGGATCGCTATTCGTTCGTCGCGGCGGCGCTCGTGCCGCGTGGTTTCTCGGTGGCGCTGCTCAACTACCCGCTTGCGCCGGCTGCCGGCGTCGCGGAGATCGTCGAAAGCGTCCGCGGCTGCCTGCCAATGGTCCTGGAAGCGCTCCGGCCGCCGCCGCCGTTCTGGATCGCGACTGGCCATTCGGCGGGAGGGCATCTCGCCGCGATGCTGGCAATGACGAGCCTCGCCGCGAATGTGGCGCTCGCGGCCTGTGCGCCGATCAGCGGCATCTTCGATCTCGAGCCTCTGGTGGAAACGTCGCTCAATGCGGCTCTGGAGCTGGATCAGGAGCGAGCCGCAAAACTCAGCCCGATACGCCGCCGGCCGATGGCTTGCCCGTTGACGGCCTTTGTCGGGGCCGCCGAAACATCGGACTTTGCGCGGCAGTCGCGACAGTTCGTCGAACATTGGCGTGCAGCCGGCCAGCATGCCGAACTGGTTTCGCTGCGGGACAAAAACCACTACACGGTCCTATGCGATCTGCTGGAGGAGCGGTCGGAAATAGCCGAAGGGATCATGCGGTTGGCGCAAGCGTTCCGCAGGGAGGAGAAACGGGTTGAGTGGCTCTAACAAGCTGCATTTCGTCAATTTCAGCCAGCTGCGTTCATTTTATGCGGTGGGACGCGAACTGAGTTTCACCAAGGCGGCCGATCTGCTGTGTGTCGGTCAGCCGACGGTGACGACGCAAGTGAAGGCGCTGGAGGAAACATACGACGTTCAGCTTTTCCTGCGTTCGCCGCGCGGCCTCAAGCTCACCGACGCAGGCGAAGCGCTGCTTATCGTTGCCCGCCAGATCTTCTCGCTGGAGGAGCAGGCGGTCGGCATTCTGCAGGCCGAGGGCAACCAGATATCGGGCAAGCTGCGCGTCGGCACCGTTGGCCCGTTCTTTGTCATGGAACTGCTCAGTGCCTTCCACGCGAAATACCCGCTGATGCAGGTCTTCCTCGAGAGCGGTAATTCCGATGTCATCTATAACAAATTGCTGAACTACGAGGTCGACGTCGCCATCATCGGCCGCGACTATGATGATCCGCGTCTCGATCTTGTCCAACTCGGCAGCCATGAAGTGATCATCTTCGTGCATCGCGACCACCCCTGGGGCGGGCGCCAGCAGATCGAGTTGGAGGAACTGGACGGGCAGCGCCTGATCTTCCGCGAACCGGGCTCGATGACACGGCGCGCACTGGAAGAGGTACTCGATAGGAATCGCGTGCGGCCCAATGTGGTGATGGAAATTCCACGCGACGGCGTTCGTGAAGCTGTCGCCGCCGGCCTTGGCGCCGGCATTGTTTCCAGGACCGAGTACCTTCCCGGACGATCGTTTGACGGCGCTTTCGATCTCGGATCACAAGCCGTTCACGCAATCCTTCGCGGCGTGTCTGAAGGTTCGCCAAACGCTACGTCCGATAGAGGCTTTCATGCAACTGGTCAGGGATCATTAGACTGACCGCGGTACTTCCGCCCTTTTAGGGCGTTGCCCAGCAACCAAGTGCCTTTTCGCGCCGCCGCATGGCATTGCTGCCGGCGCAATCGGTCAGTCCGCAGCCCAAAGCTCTACGACCAATTGCGGCCGCCGCATGGCGCACGCTTGGCCGCTCCCCGCTCTTCGAACGGCGCCCATACGCCGTCAATCCCACGCCAGCCTTCGCGACCTTGTGGTCTTCAAATATTCGGTCGCGCGCTGCTCGAAGAAGTTAGCGCGCGACCAGTTCTCGGCGTCGATCACGCGGTCGTAGATCGATTACTGCTCCTTCTTGAACAAATCCTGGAAGATGAGATGGCCCCAAGTGCGGCCGCGTGCGTGCACCAGCGCGCCACCCTCGTCGAGCTTTCCCAGCTTGACGGGTGCGAACCCGAGTTGTTTGGCCAAGGCCGCCACGGGAGCGGTCGTGTCCTCGTCGTCGCTCGACAGGAAAACCACGCGGTGGCCGCCCTCGACGATCGGATCGGCAGCCAGGGTGGCCGCAGCCAGGTGATTGAACCCTTTGACGAGCTTGGCGCCGGTGAACGCCTTCGCGACGAAGGCCGAGGACGGGAGACCGTCCAGCTCTTCGGGGAGAACTCCAAAAGTGTTCATCGCGTCGATGACCGTCTTGCCTTCCCAGTTTGGCAGGGCCTTCGCGACCTCGCGATGCTCCCAGAACGGGACCGCCAAGATGATTGTGTCGGCCTCGAGCGCATCCCGCAGCGACTTGGCGATGACCGTGGGTCCAATCGCCCGAGCCTGCGGCGCCAATGCCTCGGGCGGCCGGCGGCTCGCGACGGCCACCTTGATTTTCTTACGGGCGAAGGCCTGGGCGAGGGCCTGGCCTATCTTGCCGAATCCTACAATTGCATAGCTCATAGTACTTCTCCGATCCGTGTTGATGTCGATTCCCGGCCCTCAACGGCGCTGGTTAATTGAGGGAAGTGGCCGGCCGGGCGTGGCGCCTCAGAGTTGCGCAAGGCCGCCGTCGACGGCGACCTCGCTGGCGGTCATGAAGCTGCTGTCCGACGACGCGAGAAAGGCGGCGACGGCCCCGATCTCCGCCGGATCAGCCATTCGCTGGAGCGGTGTCATCGCGGCGAAGACCTTCTGGCCCTCCTCGCCCAGCGCTTCTTTCGCGAGTTCGGTCGCGGTCGCCCCGGGCGACAGCACGTTGACCCGGATGCCGGTGCCCTTCAGGTCCTCCGCCCAGGTCCGCGCGAGGTTGCGCACTGCCGCCTTGCTCGCGCTGTAGGCGCTCATTGCCGGGGCGCCCGTGGTGCCGGCGCTCGATCCGGTCAGGATTATCGAACCGCCTTGGCCCATCAGCGGCAGCGCCTTCTGGACAGTGAAGATCGTACCCTTCACATTGGTGTCGAAGGTTTCGTCGATGTGCTCGGCGGTGATCTCGCCGAGCGCAAGCTGGCTTCCCGCCCCGGCATTGGCGAAGACAATGTCGAGGGTTCTGCGCTCGGCCTTCACCGTCGCGTAGAGTCGGTCGAGGTCGGCCTCATCCGAGACCGAGCCCGTCACCGCGCGGGCATTGGGCCCGAGCTCGGCCAGAGCCGCGTCGAGCGTTTCCTGCCGGCGGCCGAAGATGAAGACGAAGGCGCCCTCCTCGATGAAGCGCTTTGCCGCGGCGCGGCCGATGCCGGTAGCGCCGCCGGTGATGACTGCAACCTTCCCGTTTAGCTTTCCCATGACTTTTCCTTCCAGGCTCTGCCTTTGATCGTTCGGGAAGAACCCCGAGAGCCTGGAAATAAGTCTGCAGGGGTCAGGCTTTGAGTGCGGAAGTGCGCACATCGGTGGTGCAAAATCGATCCGGTCGGACGACTGCCGCCAGCCGCGACGAATTGGTGTCCGTCGTTCGGAATTGGGCCGCGCTCGTCGACATAAGCTATGATAACTGCCCACACTGCTGTACGACTGCGTTGGATACGGGCTTTGGAAAGCGCACCGCGCGGTGCGGGATCGCGCCATGATCGACTGGGATGATGTTCGCTATTTTCTGGCCGTGGCGCGCGGAGGCTCGGTGCGGGCCGCCGGCGAGCGCCTCGGTGTGAACCACTCGACCGTGCTGCGACGCGTTGGACAGCTCGAGGAACGCCTTGGGGCGCAGATGTTCGAAAAGCTGCCTTCGGGCTACCGCCTGACGGCTGCGGGCGAGGAGGTGCTCGAGCTCGCGAACCAGATGGAAGCGTCGTCGCACCAGTTGGAGACACGCGTCTTCGGGCGCGACCAGAGCGTGCGCGGGCTTCTGCGGGTGACATTGGCTCCGACCCTTGCGACACACCTGCTCATGCCTGATTTCGCCGAGTTCGCGCGTCTGCATCCGGACATCGAGATGGACGTCTTGTCGTCCGGGGAGCTGGCAAATCTGACCAACCGAGAGGCCGACGTGGCGATCCGCGTCGTCTATGACCGCAAAACCCTGCCGCTCAATCTTCACGGCCTGAAGGGGCCAGAGTTGTTCGGCGGCGTCTATATGTCCCGCGATCGACTCGCCGCCTGGCATGCGGGCGCGCCCGATCCCGTCCGGTGGATCGTCATAAGCATTCATGGAATTCCGGACTGGGCTCGCGAGGGCGAGGTTCGCACCACGGAGGTTCCATTCAGGACCACGGACGCCGAGGCACAGATCGTTGCGGTACGGCAAGGGCTCGGGATCACGACACTGCCGTGCTTCGTCGGAGATGCCGACCCCCTGCTGGTGAGGGTGCCGGGTACCGACCTGCACATGTACGGAACGCTCTGGCTTCTCACGCAGGGGGAGACACGCAAGACGAAGCGCGTGCGGCTCTTCACGGAATTCGTATCCCGCAGGCTCGCCGCGTACGCTCCGCTTCTCGCGGGACTGTCCATATCGCGCGACCGACGCCTGGCGGGTTGACGGCCTGCCTTGCCGACGGCTTTCCGGGGGGCTTGCCGGCTGCTTATGATTGCCGCTTTCCGGCTATCATTGGCGCCGCCTCAGGTGGAAAATGCTTCGATGGAAACTGTCCGATTTCCCAAGCTCACGACACCAAGGCTCGTGCTTCGGGCGCCGAGAAAACGGGATATCCCGGCATGGTTTGCGCGCGCGACGGATGTCGAATCCGCCTCTCTTGCCGGCGATCCTGTTCCCGACGACATAAGCGCGGGCGAGCGATGGTTCGCCCGTTCGCGTCAGCGTTTCGCTGACGGTACGGCGATCCAGTGGTCCATAGATCAAGTAGGAGTTTCGGAAGCGATCGGGACAATAACCCTGTCCTTCGGCGCAACCGACGCCAAGGCAGCCGCATTGGGATTTGTGCTCGCGCGTGCGCATTGGGGGCACGGACTGGGCAGCGAGGCGGCGCGCGAAGTTCTCCGCTACGCTTTCGAAACTCTGGCGCTTGAACGGGTGACGGGCGAAGCGGCGGCGCGCAATTTTGCCTCGGTGCGGATATTTGCGAAGCTTGGATTCAAACATGTCGAGAGCTTCATCGATGAGTCCGACGGCGAGCGTTGCGAGCGCTTTACGCTCGACCGAGACATCGGGCCGTCACTGTTGGCAAGCAACGCCATGCCGGACTGCTAGGGCTCTGAGCCATGGCAAATAGCGTTGCTCCGGCGAGTCGATACTGACCTGCGCTTGCGCGCCTCTCTCGACAAGACCAACGGCTGGACGCGATCGAGCGCAGCCAAATTCAGTTGGTGCTGGTTGTGGCTGTGAACCCGCACTGCTTCTGTTCCATATCGATCTGCTTCGTGATGCGGACGGCGTTCTGTGCGTAGGCTTCCGTCACGGAGCCACTATTCACGGTCTTGTCCTTTAGCGGACTCACGCCTGCGCAGAGGTGGAAAACATGCGGCTCGGTGGACTTCGCGGCTCCGTTTTCGGGCGCGATCCAGTAGACGACGTCCTGACCTGCGGGGTGGCTCGCGTCTCGCGTCGCCGCCGCCACCGCGGCGGTGTCCGTGGCGATCGCCTGCGCCTGAGCGGCGACGTCGGGCGAACAGGCAGTGGTGGGCTGCCCCGACTTGATCTGGGCTGCGCATGCGTTCATATCCTGGGTGTATTGTTCGACCGACGGGGGTTTGAAGCTGATCCCCATGACCGTCGCGAGCACGGCCAGCGCAGCGCCGACGCCGCCGGCAACCTTCTTGGTCCGCGGGTCCATGTTTTTGTCGGTGAGGATGAGGAAAACCAGCGGGAGAAAGGCAATCAGCGTGATGATTGCGCCGAGCTGGTTTTGGAAGAAGAACCTGGCCGTGTCGGATGCACGGGCCGGATCATGCCTGTTCGCCGCCTTCCACAGCAAGTTGCCGGCGATTGCGAAAATCGCGATGCCGACCAGAAGGCCGATGATCAGCGGCAGGTGTGCCTGATCGAATTTGTTCTGGCGAAGCAGCATAATCCCGTAGATTTCGCCGCCAATGGCGACGATCCACGAGAGTGCGGCGAAAAGACGAAGACGCGTGGCGGAGGACTTCTGGCCCTGCGTCGCTTGCCAATCCTTGGTAACGTCTGACTTGTTGTCGGTCATTGACCAGATCCCCTGATATCGACACTTAGGCGGGCGGCGTTAGCAGCGTCATTGAACGAGCATTACTTGCCTTAGCGATGCGGGCAAAATGTGAGCGCCACGGCAGGCTTAATCCTCATACATATTGCGCATGAGTGAATCCGTCCATACTCATTGAGGCAGACGCCTATGCAGCGATGGCTCCGTTAATCTCTGGCCCGAACTGACGACACCAGCCGAAAATCGAAATTGCCATTGCCATCTCCGTGGTTCCTTCCTCGGCGGCTTTCGCACACCCTGCGGCGCCCGAACATTCGCTTCTCGCACTGTGGGGTTATGATAGCCTGGGCGACCGAAAGATCGAATACGACGCGAATTCCACAATGACGATGACCACGACACCAACTGCGGTATTGCGTGGCATGGAGCTCAGCATCCCTCGCGAGAATGCACCCGGCAGACTATGTCCGAGCGATCACCAGGGAGGCGTGGCGTCGATGCTCGCCGCGCTCGCCCGATGAACCGTTGGCAACTTGCTCATGGACGGTATCTCGATCTTGGTGCGAGATCGTTACTGATGGGGATCTTGAACGTTACGCCGGACAGTTTTTCCGACGGTGGAGAATTCGATCGGCCGGAGCGGGCACTCGAACAGGCACGGCGTATGATCGGCGAGGGCGCGGCGATCATTGATGTCGGGGGCGAGTCCACCAGGCCCGGCGCCGGCAGCGTTTCGGCGCTTGAGGAACAATCGCGTATCCTCCCGATCATCGAGGCGCTGTCGTCGGACGGCGACTGCATCGTTTCGGTTGACACCTATCGGGCCGAGACGGCGCGTCTCGCGCTCGCGGCGGGTGCACATATCGTCAACGACGTACACGGCCTGCAGCGCGAACCCGACATTGCGCACGTCGCAGCGGAAGCCGGCGCTGGCCTCGTCATCATGCACACCGGGCGCGACCGGAAAAAATTGGCCGATGTAATCGCCGACCAGTTCCTGTTCCTGAACAGATCGCTGGAGATCGCGCGCAACGCCGGCATTCCGGACGACTGCATCGTGCTGGACCCAGGCTTCGCTTTCGCCAAGAGCGGAGAGGAGAACCTTGAACTCATGGCTCGCTTCGGCGAACTGCGCGCTCTTGGTTTTCCATGGCTCGTCGGCACCTCGCGCAAGAGGCTTGCCCATCACCTGGTCGGCGAAAGCGACGAAGGGCGGGACGTTGGCACAGCTGCAACCAGCGTCATCCTGCGGTTGAAGGGTGCTTCGATTTTTCGTGTGCACAATGTCGGGATCAATCGCGATGCCCTGGCTTTCGCCGACGCAGTGCGCGAGCGCGAGAATACGGCGGAATGAAAGAACCTGTCAGGCGGGCTCGGTCACGACGCCGATACGCCGGTAGGTGAATGGTTCGTCCTCCGAAGGAACTGTCGCGGTACGCTTGGCTTCGTCGATCAGCATCGCCATGCGCGCGTGGATCGGCGACTTCGCGCAAGCCGGATCCGTTGCGGCGGCATCGCCGGCGATCGCCATCGCCTGGCAGCGGCAACCGCCCCAGTCGATCTCGCGTCGTTCACAGCCGCGACAGGGTTCCTGCATCCAGTCCGTGCCGCGGAAGGCATTGAACGCCGGCGAATCGGCCCAGATCGAGGAGAGGGTGTGTGGTTTGAAACGCTCGAAGCTGAGCGACGGGATCGTCTGCGCGGCATGGCACGGCAGCACGGTGCCGTCAGGCGCCACCATGAACGCGTCACGCGCCCAGCCACCCATGCACGGTTTGGGGTAGATGGCGAAATAGTCTGGTGTCACGAAATCGATGTTGATAATGCCGGCCAGCCGCTCGCGTGCTTCCGCGACGATTTCCGCCTGCCGGTCGACTGCTGCACGCTCGGGCATCAGCTGATCGCGATTGATCAAAGCCCAGCCAGCGTACTGGACGTTGGCGATCTCGAGCCTCTCCGCGTCCAGCGAAAGGGCAAGATCGATGAACTCCGGTACCTCCTCGATGTTATGGCGATGGATCGGCGCGTTGATGGTGAGAGGCAAGCCGGCAGCTCGCGCGCGGCGTGCCGTCTCCAGCTTCTTGTCGTGGCTGCCTTTGTGGTTGCCGATGCGTTCGGTGGTCTCAGGCCGTGCGCCCTGAAAGCTCAATTGCAGATGGTCGAGCCCGGCTTCGGCAAATGCTTCGATGCGGCCTTCGGCGATGCCGACGCCCGCGGTAATCAGATTTGTATAGACGCCGCGCGCTGAAAGTCCGGCGATCAATTGCTCGAGGTCGCGGCGCAGCGTCGGCTCACCGCCTGACAGATGCACCTGCAGAACACCGAGATCGGCGGCCTCCGAGAACAGGCTGAGCCAGGTCTGTGTGTCGAGTTCGCGATTGGCCTTCTGCAATTCGAGCGGGTTGGAGCAATAAGGACATTGCAGCGGGCAGCGATGTGTCAGTTCCGCCAGCATGCCGATAGGAGGGAGGAGGGGCGTGTTCATAGCTTCACCAGCAGCTTGTCCGACCACTCTTGCAGGAAGGCGATGACGTCGGCCGCCACGGCCTCCTCCTCGGCCTCATAATCCGTGGCAAGGCCGGCGATGATTTCGCCGACCGTGGACCGTCCGTCGCAGCGCCGCAATATGTCGAGGCTGATATCGTTCGGCCAGAATATTCTCTCCGGTGACAGCACGGCGAATGCCTGCCGCACGGAATCGTACTGTATGCGCACGTGCTTCGGCAGGAAGGGTATCGATCCCAGCGACACCAAGGCTCTTTCGCGCAGCATCATCATGGGGCTGCCTCGGGGCGGAAGGCGCCGGGCGGTATGTTTCCCGGCTCGCCATAGGCGTGTTGAAGCGCATCAAGCATGGCCCAGAGTATATCGCATTTGAACACCAGCGCATCTATT
Source organism: Mesorhizobium sp. B2-4-2 (assembly GCF_006442845.1). Lineage (NCBI taxonomy): Bacteria > Pseudomonadati > Pseudomonadota > Alphaproteobacteria > Hyphomicrobiales > Phyllobacteriaceae > Mesorhizobium > Mesorhizobium sp. B2-4-2. The sequence goes on from NZ_VFVM01000012.1 coordinate 75,897, forward strand.
GCCTGCTGCTGGCGTTCCGCCGTATCGGCATGGCTGAGCACGTAGGTGAGGGCGAAGTCGGCGTCGCGCGAGGCTTGTTCGGGCCGTTGCTTGAAATAGGCCAGCGTATCCTCGGTGATATAATCGTATTTGGCCAGCATCGCCGGTACGCGCTCGCCGATGATAAGCGGTGAGAACATCTCGGTCAGCGACGACGCGACCGCCTCGAACAGCGTTCGGTTGGTGCAAAAGGAGAGGTATGCCCCCACGGCGAACCGTGTCGCCGGCAGTGCCAGCCTTTCGCTCTTCACGGCCTCGGCATCCAGGCCGAGCGAGGTTGCCAGATGCAGCCAGCGCGCGATACCGCCGCTCCAGCCGTCCTCGCCATCATGGTCTTCGATACGTTTGCGCCAGGCGGCGCGAAACGCCGGATCCTCGGCATGTGCGAGGATCATGGCATCCTTGCGCGGGATGACAGCCTGGTAGCAATAACGGTTCAGCGCCCAGGCCTTCATCTCGGCCTTCGACAGCGCGCCGCTGGTCATCCTGTGATGGAAGGGATGATGATTGTGGTAGCGCTCGGCGCCGACCTGCCTCAGCACGGCTTCGAGATCGCTCGTGGACAGGCCGCCTTTGGCCGCATCGCGGAAATCGTTCAAAATTCCATCTCCATGCCGTCGCCTGCGACTTCCCAGCCTGCCGCCTTGACCGCCGCGTGTTCGGCCGAATTCTCGTCAAGGATCGGATTGGTGTTGTTGATATGGACGAAGACGCGGCGGCCCAGCCTCACATCGGCCAGGCTGGCGATCGAACCCGCGTCTCCCGAAATCGCCAGATGCCCCATGCGCGTGCCGGTTTTCTGACCGACGCCGGCGACGATCATCTCGTCGTCGGTGTAGACAGTGCCGTCGAACAGAAGACAGGCTGCATCGCAAAGACGCGCGCGCAGCGTCGCATCGATGCGCGCGCAGCCTGGGATGTAGAAGACAGAATCGCGGCTGCCAATACCCGCAATTCGGACTCCAATCGTGTCACCGGCGTCGGAGCTGAAATTGGCATCCGGATGGTCTTTGTCCTCCAGATAGAGTGCTATCTTTCCAGGCACCGGAAAGCTCTCGATCATCACGCCGGTCTCGCTGCCTTCGGCATCGCAGATGACCAATTCTTTCGCTGTCGGCAGGATGCGCCGCGGCACGACCGCCGGATCGAGAACGTTGAAAATCGAATTCGCCTCCAGCGTCGCCAGAATCTGCGCCGTTGCATAGATGGCGAAAGGCTGCCGCTCGCGCAGGCTGAGCAGTCCGGCGATATGATCGACATCGGCATTGGTCAGCACCACCGCGCGGATAGGGGTCGAGCGCAGCGGCGCGTCGCCCGCAGGTTGCAACTCTGGCGTTGCCGCGATCTGCTGGCGAATGTCGGGTGAGGCATTGAAAAGGACCCAGCCGACCCCATCCGCCGAGGCGATGACACTTGATTGGGTTCGTGAATGCACGCCAGCCATCCCGGAGCGGGCCGCACGACTGAGACGATAATTGCAATTCCATTGCGGAAAGCCGCCGCCTGCCGCCGATCCGATGATCCTCAAACGCATGAAAATGCCCGCCCCGCGGCTTCTCTGACCAGCAGGCAATTTGCAGCCCTGAAAAGTGCCGCGCGCGCCCTACACGCGTCAAAACCTTTCGCCAAAACCCTTGCGGGGATGCGTGCCCCTGTTGCCAGGGACACGCACCTCTGCGGCCTACCTCTTGGGAGTAATTTCGGCAGGCAGATACCGAGAAATTTCCATGCCCGCAGCAACCTGGCACATGGTCGGTTTTTTCCAGTTCTTCTTCATGACATTTCTCCTCTTATACCAGTCCGTAGGGACCGATCCCTGTTGTTAGCCAACCATTGCAGGGCACCAAAGCAATGGCTCGTCCATCACGTCTCAAAATGGACAAATGAAAAAGTAGGTTTTGAAAAATCGAAAAGCAAAACTACCTGGAATAATTGAATAACCTTTCTTCAATTGTTCGTTTCATATGGTTTTTTCACCTCCAGCGGAAGATTTGCACCTTCCCACCCATCAGCGCCGAGTGGATACCAGATTACCGAACTGTAGCCCCACTCGATCGCCCGTTTAGCGGCATTCCAGGACATCCAGCAATTCGTCATGCAATAGAACAGAATCGCTCGCGATTTGTCCGTGCCGGCCTTGGCTTCGAGGCCTTGGCGAAAATAGCTGGTGGTCTCTTGCGAAATAGCGCCGTATCCCACGTTGGCCAGCCATGTACTGCCTGGAATGTCCTTTCTAACCTTGTCTCTCCATATCGTTCCTGCCGGCAAATTGGTCGGCTTGGGCGTGTTCGGCATCACGTCGAAGAAGACAGCTTTCTTCGCTCGCCACAGCGCTTCAGCTTCCGCCGTCGTCACCACCCTGGCGCCTTGCAGCGTCGGCGGCACCGGCGCCCGATAGTTGTCCATCCGGTACCCGTTGGGTTCGGCGATCTCGCCAGCCCGCGTCGGTTCGGCCAGACCCATAAGGCTCGCAGCGACCAGCAAAAAAACAGTCTCCCTTCCCTTCATTGGGTGATCGGTTTGTCGTGTTCGTCGATCAGCGGCACGTTGTAACTCAGCAGGAGCCTGTTGATCTCCGCCTGGTTTTCCCTGATCACCCGGTTGAGCGTCCGCTTCCATTCCTGGTCGGACGGACGTACGCCCATGGTGATGCGGTAGGACATGCGCGCGCCGGTTTTTTCCTTTACCAGCGGAACAATCGCCACATCGGCTCCAAGTTTCTTGGCATAGTAGCCTGCCATCGGTCCCCACAGGACCGCCGCGTCGATCTTGTGGGCCAGCATGTCCTTGATCATGACCTCCCCCATGGAGGGGGTGACACGCGTATCCACCGCAAGCGGATAGATCTTGGCGGTCCGCAGAAGCTTGTTGGCGGCCATGTTGGCGGTTGGCGGCGTGCGCTCGACAACCCCGATCGTCTTGCCCGTGAGTTTGGGATCCTCGATCGTTTCGACGCCCTCCATATCGTTGCCTTTCGGGTAGACCAGCACATAGGTGGAGCGATAATAGGCGTTGGTGTTCTGCACCAGTTCATCGCCTTGGGCATAGCCCATGATGATGTCGCATCGGTTGGCCCCCAGCGTGTTGCGAACGAAGCCGGTGACAAGTGGAAACCAGGTATAGGCGACGGACTTCCGTCCGGTTTTCGCGGCTACCAGTTCGGCAAGTTTGTTTTCGAAGCCTTCGCCGCTCTTGTCGGTGAAGGGCATATTCGAAGGATCGGCGCAGACGCGCAGAATGTCGGGATCGACCAGTTCTCCCGCCGCGCCGAGGCCGGCGCCTTGCGCCTGCGCGTTCGATGGCAACAAGGCCAGCGCGCCTAGAATCGGCAGAACGACGCGCAGCTTCAATGCACCGCAGCCGTTCATGTCATCCGCCCATGCAGGATGCTTCGGCATCCTTCGCCGCCTGCGGCTTGTCTTCGTGCTTGGGCGGCCTGCCGCGTGGCGCCGCACCATCGGCGCGCGCGCGCAGGTAGACATAGAGATCGTCCAGGTAGCAATAGACGTTCTTGTTGTCGCCAAAGGCAGGCATGACGTTTTCCTTGCCGCCGCCGACATTCTTGCGGCCCTCGGCGACGATCGAGAGGAACGTGGCGTAGTCCATGGTTTTCAAGCTGTTGACCAGGGCCGGCGCGTAGCTCGAACCTGTCGCATCCTGTCCGTGACAGACATGGCAATCGGAGTGATACCGGCGGTAGCCGCTGAACGTGTACCAGTCGACGGTTCCGTTCTCGATCTTGTAGGTCGGATTTCCATCCGCATCCAAATACTTGCCGCCTTCTTGCTTCACCGCCTTGGCTTTTTCCATGCTGTCCTCGGCCCACGCCACGCCTGAGCTTGCCAGAGGCAGCAGAGCCAGGACGAAAGCCGAAATTACAATGCGAACGGACATTCAAACGCTTCCTTCATTTGCCGTGGACACGGTTTTGCTGCCGTGGCCGGCATTGATCGGTGTGTCGGGGGTGCAACCGCATCGAGAGCCCGGCCATGGTTTCGGATGATCCGGGCTCTCGTTTTTCAAACCTCCGGTCCAACAAGACCTGAGGCGCGCTTAAGGTTCCCCGCCCGTCAGTCCGGGAGACCGAAGACGGTGAGCTGACCGCCCAGCGTCGTATAGTCGGCAAGTGCCGCGTAGCCGCCGACGGCACCCAGACCAGCGGTACCAACGACCGCGGACTGATCGCCTTGCGCACGGCCCTGATCGACGGCGCCATGCCAGGCAGCAGCGTTGTCAGGCGAAAGCAGACCGCCTGCCAGACCGATACCTGCCCACCCACCGACGCCGGACAGAACGGCGATGTACTGCTTGCCGTCATGCTCGTACGTGGTGATGTTGCCGATGATGCCGGACGGGGTCTTGAACTTGTAAAGTTCCTTGCCGTCCTTATCGACCGCCTTGATGTAGCCTTCGAGCGTGCCGTAGAAGACGACGTCGCCATCTGTCGCCAACGCGCCCGACCACACGGAGAACTTCTCAGGCTTCGACCAGACGATCTCGCCCTTGGCCGCATCCCAGGCAATGAAGTTGCCCATGCTGCCGTCGCCGCCAGGTGCCGGGTACATCGACACTGTGGCGCCAACATAAGGCTGACCGGCGGTGTAGCTTACCTTGTACGGCTCATAGTCCATGCAGACATGGTTGGTCGGAACATAGAACAGGCCGGTTTTCGGCGAATAGGCAGCTGGCTGTTGATCCTTCGTTCCAAGCGCCGCCGGGCAAATACCCGTCGAGTTGGTGTCTTCGCCGTTCTGCTGGGTCGAATATTTCGCCACGACCTGCGGGCGACCATACTGTTCGCTCTTTGGGTCCATGACGACTTCCGTCGCCCAGTTCACCGCTGGATCGTATTTCTTGGCGACGAGAAGCTCGCCGGTGGCGCGATCCATGGTGTAGGCGAAACCATTACGATCGAAATGCACCAGCACGTCGTGTTTGGCGCCATTGACCTCCATGCCGTCGACGAGGATCATCTCGTTGATGCCGTCATAGTCCCATTCGTCATGCGGGGTCATCTGGTAGAGCCATTTGGCAACACCGGTATCGGCATCGCGGGCCATGATCGTCATTGACCAGCGGTTGTCGCCAGGCCGTTGGACCGGGTTCCATGTCGAGGGATTGCCGGTGCCGTAGTAGACCAGGTTCAGCTTGGGATCATAGGAATACCATCCCCATGTCGTGCCGCCGCCTGTCTTCCATTGCTCGCCTTCCCAGGTGTTGGTGCCGGAATCCTTGCCTACCGGCTTGCCCAGCTGGGTGGTTTTCTCGGGATCGATCAGGGTGTCGGCGTCGGGACCTTCCGAATAGGCTTTCCAGGCAAGTTTGCCGTCTTTCAGATTGTAGGCGGCCAGCCAGCCGCGAACGCCGAACTCGGCGCCGGACACGCCGATGAGTACCTTATCCTTGACCACGACGGGGGCAGCCGTGCCGGATTCGCCTTTGCCGCCGTCGGTCATGTCGCCATTCTTGACCGACCAGACGACCTTGCCGGTCTTTGCATCGAGGGCGACGACCGTGGTGTCGGCCTGATTGAGAATGATCTTGCCGTCACCATAGGCAACACCGCGATTGACCGTATCGCAACACATGATCGGAATGACATTCGGATCCTGCTTGGGCTCGTATTTCCAGAGGATCTTCCCGTCATTCTTGAGGTCGAGCGCAAAGACATTGTTTGGGAAGGGCGTATGGACATACATCACATCGCCGATGATCAGCGGTCCACCCTCATGCCCGCGCAGCACGCCGGTGGAAAAGGTCCATTTGACCTGCAGGTTCTTCACATTATCCGCAGTAATCTGGTTGAGTTTGGAATAGCGGGTGTTGGCGTAGTCACCCGTCTGCATCGCCCAGTTCTTCGCATCCGAAGCGAGCTTTGCAAGATCCTCGTTGGCCGACGCCGTATAGGCCGCGCCGAGCGACAGAAACGCCGCAGTGGTTAGAATATACGTAGCTTTCGTAAGTACACGCATCCGAATTCCTCCCGGGGTTCACAGTGATGAATCGACTGTCAGGCCCACAAGGGCTCGCCCAAGCGATTCACGGGGGGGAAATATTTCCGGCAGCGTGTCACGACCTAAGCCAGATGTGCAGAGGGCACCGTTACTGCCCACCTCACTTTGGCCTACGAAAGACTGTCGCCGCTCCCTAATGACGGTGACGCCCTTGAAGCCGGAAACAGGGAAAGGCTATGTCATCCCAAAAGGCTAGGCAAGCAAAAAAGGCCTAGTGCATTGTTGCACCGCAATATTCTAAATGGTGCACTGCAATATACAGAAATGAACAGAACTACAAGATTAATATGAAGTGTTTTACGCTCCCGCGGTGACCGAGAACCGTACTAAAATAGTCTTACTGTCGGTCTTTTGATTTTAATATACACCGAGGTTATTTGCTAATGTTTATCGCTGCCCATCTTGGATGGCATGTAAAAAGTCTCGTCGTTCTCCGATATTGAGCGAGATACGAAGCGGTCGCGGGAGCCTGGGCGCGGAGCCGGTGATCAAGTCATCATCCATAGCTATCGCTCGTGGACAGCCCTTTCCTCCTTTGGTCGTATACGGAACCCATGGGTGCTTGACTGGCTTTACGGCGCGTTGCCAACTGGCACGCCGATCTCGTCCGGGCGCATCGAACCCGGACCAACCGGAGGTTTCTCATGATCAGATATGTTGGATTTTCGACCTTGCCGCTGCTCTTCACGGCGACACTGGCCATCGCAAACCCGGCGGGTGCTGCGGGAGACTATCCCACAGTAACGGTTGTCGACTACGTGCTCGGCTGCATGCGAACGAACGGCCAGACGCGTCAGGCGCTGGAAAGCTGTTCCTGCTCGATCGACGTCATCGCCTCGATCCTTCCCTACGACCACTATGAGACGGCTGAGACCTTCAAGAGCATGTCTTTGACGACGGGGGAAAACGCGGGGCTGTTTCGCGAAAGCGCACCGGCGAAGGCAGCCCGTACAGAGCTGAAGCGTGCGCAGTCTGAAGCCGACGTGCGTTGCTTCTAAAGATCAAGCGTGCCCATCGCGGTGGCAGTGCGGGCATACCGTATTTCGAGACTTCAGAGCCCCGTTTTCTCCAGCGGCCATTGATTGCGGAATACCTTGCCATCCGTGTCGATCGCTTCGACCTGGATTTCACCATTGCCGTGCGCCGTGAAATCGAATCGGAAATTGGGGTCTTCCGAAATCGATATTCCACCTTCCATCGAGAGGATCGGCCGGCCGGCCTGCGAGATCGACAGCTTCTGAACAAAATGCGCGGGAATGAAATACTGGGTCAACGGATCCCGCTGCAGGCCCGAATTGTTCGGGTGGCGGATCATCAACTGCAACTCCTCTGCCTTGCTCATCGTCTCTTGGGGTGGGAACTGGCGCAGCTTCATCTGCCCCATCGTCGCCATGGCCTCGTCCTGGTTCTTGACCGCAGGGGCGGAGCAGCCGCCTGACGCCTTGACGAAGGTCTGAGCCATGTGGAGTTGGCCGCCTTGAGTCTCCGCTATGGCACGCAAATAGGAATAATCGTTGACGCGCACGCGTGTCGACAGATGTGTCACCCCGGCGTCCTTGCCGATCTGGAACGTTGCCGCCACCGGCGCAGGATTGGCGTCGATGATCAAGGTCACGGATTTGATGCCGTCCGGCGCCTTGGCTGGGTCGACATAGATGTCGACAGGCACGATGGCGGCATCTTGCGCCCGCTTTGGCGCTTCGATCCTGACCACGCCGGTATCGACCAGAATAGCTCGGTCGCCGAACACGTCGCCTTTCAAGTCTTCCCAGATCTTCTCCGAAGAAGCCGTTGTTTGCTGTGCGTTGGCGGCTGAGGAGACGCCGAACAGCGTACCGATGGTCAAGATGATTGCGGCCAAGAATGATGCAAGCGACAAGGCGAACTGCCTGCTCGCGTAAGCGTGATTTTGCATTTCGATGCCTCCACCAATGCAACAGAGATGGTGCCCAGGCTGGCGTTTAGAATATGCCTTTGACGACGCGTTGGCAAATCGCCCCACTTCATGATCTCTGGCGCATGTCGGTGTGGTCTATTCCCATTCGAGTTCAGCAAAAGCAGCCGTTGCGTTGCGCTCATTGTAGTCGTCGAACAGGTGCCATTTGCCCCGTTCGCTTCCGGCGGCGGTTTTGACGGCCTCTCGGAGCGGCGTCCCGTCGGCGATCGCCTTGCGGATATCGCGCGCCAGAATCTCGAAATAGCGCCGTTCTCCTGCCAACGCCTGCGGCCAGTCGGCCGGTACCGGACCATGACCCGGAACGACGCGCGCGGCGCTGATCGCGGCGAGCGCATCCATCTGGCGGAGCCAGCCAAGCAGCGATCCGTCGAGCGTCGGCAAGGAGCCCATGAACACGAGATCGCCGGCAAAGAGAGTGCTGGTCTCGGGGTCGAAGACGGTCAGGTCGTTGTCGGTGTGCGCAGCCTTCCATGCCCGCAGTTCGAGCATGCGCCCGCCGAGATCGAGTTCCAGGCGATCGTCGACCAGCATCGCCGGCGAAACGATCTCGACTCCGTTCATAAGCGCTTCGCCGACCTGTTCGCGATAATTGTGCAGATAGAACGCGCCACGCGCCTCGAGGGCACGCGGCAGATTGCGATGGCCAACAATGGTCGCGCCGATCTCCCGGAATGCCGCATTGCCGAAAATGTGGTCGGGATGCATGTGGGTGTTGATCAGGAAGCGAACCGGTTTTGCGGTTATCTTTCCGATCGCGGCGAGCAAGGCGTGCGCCTCGGTCAGGCTGCCGCCACTGTCGATGACGGCAACCGCGTCGGTGCCGACGACGACGCCCAGATTGCAGATGGCACCGTCGTTGGTGGCGGTCATCAATTCATCCACGCCCTGAAAGGCGAAGACGCCATCGGCGATTTGGCGGACCGAGAACCGCAGGCCACCTGCCGCGGCTAGGGCGGCTCGTCCGAGGCAGCAGGGCAGCAAGGCGGCGCTGACAGCGGTGCAGGCAAACCCACTCACAACCCTGCGTCGTAGCCGATCAATCGACATGGGGTCCTCCGATATGCATTCGCCATCAGGGCGTTCAGGTGACGCCCGGGAACCTTTGCCGGAACGACCGCAGAAGGTCGCTCATCACCTGTGAATTGCGATGTTGCCGAGGCAACCGCACGTCGAACACGCCCAGCACATGTGCTGGTCGCGGCGCGAGCACGATGATGCGATCCGACAGCATCAGCGCCTCGCGCAGATCGTGCGTTATCATTAAGGCGGTCGTAGGCCGTGCCGACCACACCGACAGAAGCAGGTGACGAAGCCGCTCGGCGGTCTGGTGGTCGAGCGAGACAAACGGTTCGTCCAGGACAAGCATCGCCGGCTCGGTAGCGAAGGCCCTGGCAAGTGCTGCCCTGCGCGCAAGGCCGAGCGACAGTTCCGCAGGATAGAGAAAACGCATGCCGGCGAGGCCGAGAGTTTCAAAGAGCCCGTCAAGATTCTTCGTTCTCAAGCTTTTCGGCAAGGCCAGCCTGACATTTTGCTCCACCGTTCGCCACGGCAGCAAGATCGGCTCCTGGAACACGGCCGCAATGCGGTTGGAGCCTCCCTGCGGCAACTGGAAGGATCCGGAAAAATCCTTGTCCAATCCAAGCAGGATACGCAGTGTCGTGGTCTTGCCGCAGCCCGACGGTCCCAGCAAGCAGGCGAATTCGCCTTGCCGGACCTCGAAGGAAAGGTCCTGAAGCGCCGTGATCGAGACGCCTTGCGCGGACCTGAAAGTCTTTTCAGCGATATCGACCCTAAGCGGGACGACGGCGCCAACGGGTTGCATGTCGTTCAACGGGTTGCACCAAAAGAAGTTCGATGACGAGCATCACCGCCACGAAAGCCAGTGTGTAGGCAAGAATGGCGGCGACGTCGAAGAGCTGGAAATAGAGATGGATCTGGAAGCCGACGCCGTTCGACCGGCCGAGCAGTTCGACGACCAGGACGATCTTCCAGATGAGGGCGATGCCGGATCGTGACGCGGCGGCAAGATAGGGTTGCAATTGCGGCAGCAGGATGTGGCGGATGCGATCGAGAGGACCGAAGCGATAGACAGTGGCCATTTCGGCGTAGCTCGGATCAAGCGCCCTGGCGCCCTCACGCATCGTCACTACGACATTCGGGATTTTGTTCACCGCCACCGCGCCGATCGCCGCGGCCTCGTTAAGTCCGAACCAGATATAGCCGAGGACGATGACGACCAGCGCCGGGATGTTGAGGAATAGAATTACCCATGGGTTAAAAAAGCGGTCGGCGCGACGATAGCTGCCGAGCAGAACGCCGATGACCGATCCTATGATCATCGCGACGATATAGGCCGCGGCGACCCGGCCGAGGGTCGCGCCGAGATGATAGAAGAGGTCGCCGCTCGCAGCCTCCCTGAGGAGCACCTGCCAGACCTGTCCCGGCCCCGGGAGGGCACGGCTCCGCCAGACACTCGCCGCAAGGCTCCACAGCAGGCAAAGCCCGAGCAAGGAAACCGCCACGGTCAGCGCGGGCATCAGCGTTGTCGCCAAGCTGGATCGCCCGGACATGCTCGTCGGGGCACCTCGCGTGCCGTTGCTGGTTTCCGGTGCGGTCATTCCGTGCGGTCCTGCCAGAATGTGCCGGGCGCCATCTCGGGCGCGCTGCCGACCAGCTTCGCGCCACCGATCGCCGCCAGCACGTGATAGAGCTTGCCGGCGTCGGCCGCTTCCTCGGCGACCGCCCGCCTGGGGATGCCTTGGCGGTAGCGGTCGCGCAGTTTTTCCAGTTCTTTGCCTTCCGCGCGAATGATCGGCGCCAGGCGCAGCCACTCCTCGTCGGATCTGGCCAGCAGGTCCTTGGCTTGCGCGGAGGCCCTGACGAAGCCCCTGGCGGCCTCCGGGTTCTCGTTCGCCCATTGGTCGTGGAAGACGTAACCGAGTGCCGACACAGGTCCCAAGGCGCCGAGCGCACGCGTCGCATCGTTCACGCCCATCAATCGACGAAAGCCGTTGGCCTCGAGACGGGCGCAGAAATGCCAGAAATTCAGCACCGCATCGAGTTCGCCCTGCATGGCCTTTTCCGAAATCAGCGGTGGCGCGCCAAAGATGATGTCGCTGGTTGCCAACAGGTCGATCCCGTAGTCGCGTCTGGTCAGAGCCTGTATCAGCAGCCAGCTCTTGTCGAGCGGGCCGCCGGCGACGCCGATCTTCCTGTGCTTGAGGTCGGCGACCGTCTGGATCGGCGACCCCTCCTTCACCATGATCGCCCCCACGGCGGTCGAATAGGGAGCTAATGTGAGGTCGCCGCCTTCCGACCGTTGGCGCGAGACCCACAACCAGTCGGAGACGATCATGTCGATCGCACCGGCCAGCAAGGCGACGTTGGTCGCGTCCTCCCCGGCGAAATCGATGATCTCCAGATCGATCCTGTTCGCCACATCGAATTTGTGTTGCCTCAACGTGTCGAGTTCCCAACTCACGGTTCCAAACTTCAGGACACCGACGCGAATCCTGGCTGCTGCAAAGACAGGCCTTGCGGCAAGAGCAGCGACTGTGCCGAGAACCGCTAGACGCAGCGTGTTGCGCCGTGAAATCATCATGACACCTCCTCCCTGGGCTCCAGGACGTCAATCAGATCGCTCGTTCCTTGCTCGGAAATGCGCATTTCCAGCGCATGACCTTGAGGGCCGGGTGTTCCTGAGACCATTTCGCGATCTCGCTAGGTGCAAGGAACATGCATTGGAGCAGAGAGCCGCGGCTCTCGAAATAGAGGTGTTCGTCTCGGCAATTGCCCGGATTGGTGCTGAGGCACACCGTTAATATGAGATCGACCATATCCATTTAGCACCTCTTGCGCTCCGGGACGCCTGTCTCGACTGGTCCGGCCCAATGAGGAGCCTGGACAAAATCGCCAGTTGCCGGATTCCCGAGGTGCCAGTGGAGAAACCGGATGTCTTGAAGCTACGCATTCGCCCGATAGCCGTCAACAAAGACGAATACCGGTACCCTGGGTACTCAAGCCTCTATACCTTTATACGATTGACTTTCACCGCACGCCAACTAGCTTTTCGATTCGCGCGGCGCCGCTTCACAAAGGGAAAGCGGATACTCCACTCCACCGCGTAAGGTGCATGCCAATGGATGAAAGATCGGCATGCGCAAAATCGTCCAGGGCACCCAGACGATCCATGAGGAAATGCCATGCGCGCAATCGCATTTTTCGCAGTCGTGTTTGCTGTGTCCTTCATCACAAGCCAATCCCAGGCACAGGATGCCGCGGCGGGTGAGAAGGTCTTCGCCAAATGCAAGGTCTGCCATGTCGCCGACCAGGACAAGAACAAGGTCGGCCCGTCGTTGAACGGCGTCATCGGCCGGACGGCTGGCACACACCCGGGGTTCAGTTACTCCCAAGCGATGGTCGCGGCAGGCAAGTCCGGCGTCAAATGGGACGAACCCACGCTGACGACTTACCTTCGCGATCCCAAGGCCATGGTCAAAGGAACGAAGATGGCGTTCGTCGGCCTCAAGCAGGACCAAGACATCGCCAACGTCATCGCCTATTTGAAGCAATTCTCGAAATAGCGGCGCCGCCGGCCGTTCGAACTTGCGTCCGGCCGGCGTTCGCCCCGATCAAGCACCGGCTTGCAGCCCCTGTATCGCCGCAGGCAGGTCGAAAAGGCTGTCGCAAACCTGGTCGGCGCCAAGCTCTTCAACCGGAAAATGGGTGTATCCGCCGCGCAGCAGAATGACGGGCATGCCGGCGGCGCGCGCGGCGCCTGCATCGGCGCCACTGTCTCCGACCAGCAGCGCGTCACAGGGGTCGACTCCAAGCTGGGCGAGCGCCAGCAGCAGAGCATCGGGCGCGGGTTTCAGGCATGTCACCGCGTCTCCGCCAATGATCGCACGGAAATATTCCGTCAGTCCGAAATGCAGCAGGATCTCGCGAGTCGCCAACTGCGGTTTGTTGGTCGCCACGCCCATGGCCATTCCCTTCGCGTAGAAGTGTGTGAGAACCTCCCTGACGCCAGGCATCAGTCTTGTCAGGCCGGTCAGATGTCGGCTGTAGATCGGCGCCATGACGCGGTTGGCCTCATCGAGCGCGTTGCCGACGAGCGGCGCTCCCGACGCCGCGAATGCCCGCTCTATCAATTTCCTGACGCCGCCACCGATCATGGCCTTGACCTGGTCCAGGCGCAACGGCGGCAGATCGCGGCTGGCCAGCAACTCGTTGACGGCGGCCGTTATATCAGGCGCCGAATCGACCAGCGTGCCGTCGAGGTCGAACAGGATCGCCTTCGGCGGTCGAAGCGACCTACCTGCGCCGACATTCATGCAGCATCCTTCCACTTGATCGAGCAGCCGATCGAGGCGATTTGGTCGAACGGACCATCCCCGGTTCGAGCAACCTGCTTCATCGCCTCGAACAGATCGCGTCGCAGCCCGAGCGGTCCGGATTCGCGTCGCGACGCGTCCAGCCGGCCGCGATATTGCAGTCTCAGTTCGCTGTTGAAACCGAAGAAATCGGGAGTGCACACCGCTGCGTAGTCGCGCGCTACAGTCTGGGCCTCGTCGTGCAGGTAAGGGAACCTGAAGCCGTTCGTCACGGCGAAGCGCTTCATGTGGTCGAAGGAATCGTCCGGGTAAGTGTCGGCATCGTTGGAGTTGATGGCGACGAAGCCGATACCTTCGGCCTTGAGGTCATTGGCGTCGCGTACGATGCGAGAGATCACGGCCTTCACATAAGGGCAGTGATTGCAGATGAAGGCTACGACCAGGCCATTCGGGCCGGCGTGACCGAAGATGGAATGCGACGTGCCGTCGACGCCGGGCAAAACGGCATCGATGGCGGGCCAGCCGAAATCGCATACAGGTGGGGCCGCAGCCATGTTCGTCTCCCCGACAACGGTTTACGCGGCTTTCCGGATCGCGCCATCGGCCGCCCGTCTGATGGCGCCGATATTGGCACGATAGGCTGCCTCGGTGCCTCCCTTGAATACAGCCGAACCGGCGACCAGTACGTTGGCGCCAGCCGCGGTGACCAGCGGGGCGGTCTCGGCCGTGACTCCGCCGTCGATCTCGATGTCAATCGGGCGATGGCCAACCAAAGCCTTGATCCGTCTGACTTTCTCGACGACCGCTGAGATGAAAGCCTGGCCGCCGAAGCCTGGATTGACCGTCATCAGCAGCACCAGATCGAGCCGGTCGAGCACATACTCGATGACGCTCTCCGGCGTCGACGGATTGAGCGACACCCCGGCCTTCTTGCCAAGATTCCTGATCGCCTGCAATGAGCGGTCGAGATGCGGTCCAGTCTCGGCATGCACCGTGATGATGTCGCAACCGGCATCGGCGAAGGCGGCCAGATAGGGGTCGGCCGGCGCGATCATCAGATGGCAGTCGAAGATCTTGTCCGTTCGACCACGGATCGCCTTGATGACCGGCGGACCGAAGGTGATGTTGGGCACGAAATGCCCGTCCATCACGTCGAGATGGATCCAGTCGGCGCCCGCCTGAACGACAGCTTCGACCTCGTCGCCGAGCCGCGAGAAATCCGCGGAAAGCACGGAGGGCGCGATGATTGTCCTGGTGACCATGGTCGTCGTCTCCAATTTCTGTCTTTCGTCTCGGGGCGCCCGCCAGCCGGCTTCGCCCTCAGCGCGTCTTCGTCTCCGGTTCGCCTTCGAGCTTCCCTTCCGCGAATACGCGGCTGCCGCGGATATCGGATTCCTCGATGGTAATAAGGTCTGCCTTGGTCAGGGCACGGCTTCGCGATGCGAAAAGCCGATTGGCCTGGCGAAGCCGCGCCCGGTCCAGCCCATTGCGCACCGAGCGCGCGTTGGAGAAATGCGGCAGCCTCATGCGGATCGGAAGATACTCTTCGAGGGCCTGGGCGGCCGCCTCGCTGAGGCGATAATTCTGCTCCGCTAGCATGATCTCGGCGATCGATTTCAGCTCACTGACGCCGTAGTCGGGAAAATCGAGGTGGTGAGCGATGCGCGAACGCATGCCGGGATTGCTGTCGAAGAAACGATCCATCTTGTTCTTGTAGCCGGCAAGGATCACGACCAGGTCGTCACGATTGTTTTCCATGCATTGCAGCAGGATCTCGATCGATTCCTGGCCGTAGTCGCGTTCGTTCTCGGGCTTGTAGAGGTAATAGGCCTCGTCGATGAAAAGCACGCCGCCCATGGCACGCTTGATCACGTCGCGCGTCTTGGGTGCGGTGTGGCCCACATACTGGCCGACGAGATCGTCGCGCGTCACCGCGACCAGGTGGCCTTCGCGGACATAGCCGAGTCGATGCAGGATTTCGGCCATCCTCAGCGCCACGGTGGTCTTGCCCGTGCCGGGGTTTCCCGTAAAGTTCATATGCAGTGTCGGTGCGCCCGAGGTCAGTCCGAACTTGCGGCGAAGCCGGTCGACCAGGAGAAGGGCCGCGATCTCGCGGATGCGGTTCTTGATCGGCTTCAGTCCAACGAGTTCGCGGTCAAGCTTATCCATCACCTCGTCGATGTTGGACGCTTCGAACTCGGCCTGCAGATCAACCAATTCGTCCTGCGCGGCTGCGCCTTTGGCTATCGTGTCCAGCATGGCTCAGCTAGCTCCGCTCGCCCTCGGGCCTGTCGGTGGCATAAGGCACGATCGAATAGCCCTGGCTGCGGCCGTCACGCTCCTGGCGCAGCAGCCGGAACCCGGGTTCGCTGGGTGGCCGGTTGACGATGAACGACATGCGCGGCGCTTCCCATCCCTTGGTCGAATCGAAGGCGGTTACCCGGACATACATGTTCGGACAGGCTTTCCGGCAAGCGTTGACTTCGAGCAGGATGCCCGCCGGGTCTCTCAAATCGAACATCGGGTTGCCGTACATTTCCCAATAGGTGTTTCGCGGATGCGGATCGTCCGTGTACTCGACGCTGACGGCCCAGTGGTTCTTCAGCGCATATTTGATCTGCGCCGAAATCTGCTCATCAGTGAGATCGGGCAGGAACGAGAACTGTCCCTGCGTGACCTTGTTTCCCGGATTGGTCATCATGGCGACGGTTCCTTTCTTCTAGAAGCTGGGCGTTGCGGTTGGCACGAAGTCGGCCGTGTCGGTCGATTCATAGTTGAAGGTGACATCCTTCCAGGTCTCCAGGGCAGCCTTCAGCGGGGTGCACCATTTGGCCGCCTGTTCGAGGATTTTGGTTCCTTCGCGCAAATAATCGCGTCCCTCGTTGCGGGCCAGGATCATCGCTTCCAATGCAACGCGATTGGCCGTCGCGCCTGCCTGGATGCCGTCGGGATGGCCGATCGTGCCGCCACCGAACTGCAAGATGACGTCCTCGCCGAGATAATGGATCAACTGGTGCATCTGGCCGGCATGGATACCGCCCGAGGCGACGGGCATCACCTTGTTGAGCGAGGCCCAGTCCTGATCGAAGAACAGCCCGGTTTCGAGGTTCTGCGGCGTGCGTTCCTCGCGCAGCGTGTCATAAAACCCCTTGATCATGAGCGGGTCGCCTTCCAGCTTGCCGACCACAGTGCCGGCGTGGATATGGTCGACGCCGGCCATGCGCATCCATTTGCAGATAACGCGAAAATTCATGCCGTGGTTCTTCTGGCGCGAATAGGTCGAATTGCCGGCGCGGTGCAGGTGC
This sequence comes from Mesorhizobium sp. B2-4-2, assembly GCF_006442845.1. Classification (NCBI taxonomy): domain Bacteria; kingdom Pseudomonadati; phylum Pseudomonadota; class Alphaproteobacteria; order Hyphomicrobiales; family Phyllobacteriaceae; genus Mesorhizobium; species Mesorhizobium sp. B2-4-2. The sequence continues at coordinate 92,545 of NZ_VFVM01000012.1, forward strand.
AGGATCATGTCGTTGCGGCGTGCCCACTTGGCCATCGACTGGATCGCCGTGTAGCCGATGACGAGATCGATCATGATGATACAGGAGCCAAGCTGCTTGGCGAATTCGGCGCGCTCGTACATCTCCTCCATCGTGCCGGCGGTGACGTTGAGATAGTGGCCCTTGACCTCGCCAGTGGCAGCTGAAGCCTTGTTCACCGCCTCCATGCAGTAGAGGAAGCGGTCGCGCCAGTGCATGAAGGGCTGCGAGTTGATGTTCTCGTCGTCCTTGACGAAGTCGAGGCCGCCCTTCAGGGCCTCGTAAACGACGCGGCCATAGTTGCGGCCTGACAGGCCGAGCTTCGGCTTCGTCGTCGCGCCGAGCAGCGGACGGCCAAACTTGTCGAGCCGCTCACGCTCCACCACGATGCCGGTTGCGGGTCCCTGGAAGGTTTTGAGATACGCGACCGGGATACGCATGTCTTCCAGTCGCAGCGCCTTGACCGCCTTGAAGCCGAACACGTTGCCGATGATCGATGCGGTCAGGTTGGCGATCGAGCCCGGCTCGAACAGGTCGAGGTCGTAGGCGATGTAGGCGAAGTACTGTTGCTCGGTCTTGGTGCCGGGACCGGTGTTTGGAACCGGCTCGGATCTGAACGCCTTGGCGCGGTAGAGCTCGCAGGCTGTCAGCCTGTCGGTCCACACCACGGTCCAAGTCGCGGTTGAGGATTCACCGGCGATGGCGGCCGCTGCCTCCTCGTGGTCGACGCCGGGTTGCGGCGTGATCCGGAACATCGCGATCAGATCGGTCTCCTTGGGCCTGTAGTCCGGCTCCCAGTAGCCCATCTTCTTGTAAGGGATGACCCCTGACTTGTAGCGTTCCTTGCCTTCCTTGAGCGTACCCGCTGGCAGCATATCGATCTTGTTCATGACAGGTCTCCTGTTTGTTGCTCAGGCGGCTTTCGCGGTTGCGATATGGGGCGCGAGTTTTCCCGCGGCATAGCGTTTGGCCATCTCGTCCATGGCGATGACCTTGATCTTCGAGGCGTTGGACGCCGTGCCGAAACGCTCGAAGCGGTCTCGGCAAAGATCGTGCAAGGCGTCCATGGCGGGCTTCAGGAATTTTCGGGGATCGAACTCGCGCGGATTCTCCGTCGCGACGCGGCGGAACTGCCCGGCCATGGCCATGCGGCAATCGGTGTCGATGTTGACCTTGCGCACGCCGTAGCGGATGCCGCGCTCGATTTCCTCCACCGGGACGCCAAAGGTCTGGGGCATCTCGCCGCCATATTTGTTGATGATGTCCTGCAGTTCCTGTGGCACGGAGGAAGAGCCATGCATGACCAGATGCGTGTTGGGTAGCTTCTCGTGGATCGCCTCGATCACCTGCATGGCCAGTATGTCGCCGTCCGGCTTGCGGGTAAATTTGTAAGCGCCGTGCGAGGTGCCGCAGGCGATCGCCAGCGCGTCCACCTGGGTTGCGGCCACAAAGTCGACCGCCTGATCGGGGTCGGTCAAGAGTTGGTCGTGGGAGAGCGCGCCCTCGGCGCCGTGGCCATCCTCGGCCTCGCCCTGGCCGGTTTCCAGCGATCCGAGCACGCCCAGTTCGCCTTCGACGGAAGCCCCGACCCAATGCGCCATGCGTGTGACTCGTTCGGTTACGGCGACGTTGTAGGCATAGCTTGCCGGCGTCTTGGCATCTGCCATCAGGGATCCGTCCATCATCACCGAGGTGAAGCCGTGGCGGATCGCGGAAAGGCAGGTGGCCTCGTCGTTGCCGTGGTCCTGATGGATGCACAGCGGAATGGTCGGATGCATTTCAGTCAATGCCTCCATCATTTTGGCCAGCATGACGTCGTTGGCGTAGGACCGGGCCCCACGTGAGGCCTGGATGATGACAGGCGCGTCGCAGGCTTTGGCCGCTTCCATGATTGCGAGGCCCTGTTCCATGTTGTTGATGTTGAATGCAGGGACGCCGTAGCCGTGCTCGGCGGCATGGTCGAGAAGCTGGCGAAGGGTGATGCGGGCCATTGTGGGTCCTCCTAGATGATGAGCTTCAGCGCCGCCGCAGCAACCGCTTCGGACGTTATGTTGAAATGCCGGTACAGATCGGGGGCAGGGGCGCTGGCGCCGAAACCGGCCATGCCGACGACAGCGCCCGTCTCGCCGACCCAGCGGTCCCAGCCCAGCCGGGCTGCCGCTTCGACCGCGACGCGCGGCGCGGAGCCGAGAATGGCCTTGCGGGTGGCGCTTTCCTGCTCCTCGAAAAGCTCCCAGCATGGCATCGAGACGACCGCGGCGGCGACGCCATGCTCGGTCTCCAGCCTTTCGGCGGCGGCAACCGCGATCTCGACCTCCGAGCCGGTTGCGATCAGGGTGACGGCACGGTGCCTGGCTGGCTCGCGCAGGATGTATGCGCCCTGGCTGGAGCGGTTCGCGTCGCTGTGCGCCTCACGCAGCATCGGCAGGTTCTGGCGCGACAGCACCAGCACGCTCGGCCGATACCTGCTCTTCAGCGCAAGTTCCCAGCATTCCGCCGTTTCGATGATATCCGCTGGGCGAAAGACATTGAGGTTCGGCGTGGCCCGCAGCATCGCCAGGTGCTCGACCGGCTGATGCGTCGGGCCATCCTCGCCGAGGCCGATGGAATCATGCGTCATCACGTAGATGACGCGCTGGCCCATGAGCGAGGAGAGCCGTATCGCACCACGCGCATAGTCCGCGAAGCAGAGGAACGTACCGCCATAGGGCACGAAGCCTCCATGCAATGCGATGCCGTTCATGGCGGCGGCCATGCCGTGTTCACGAATGCCGTAGTGAATATAGCGGCCGGCATAGTCGCTCGGCGCAATGCGGTTCATGCCATTGGTGATCGTCAGATTCGAGTGCGTCAGATCGGCCGAGCCGCCGACGGTCAACTCCGTGGCGCCGTTGATGACCTCCAGCGCCATTTCGGAAGCTTTTCGCGTTGCCACCTTGGTTGCCTTCTCGACATGCTCTCGGCGAAAGGCATCGAGCGCTTCGAAGACCGCGTCGGGCAGTCTGGCGGCGACCGCGTTCTCGAAGGCCTCTCGCTGCGGCGAGGCGGCAAGCCGCTGCTCCCAGGCGCCCCGCATCGCTTCGCCGCGGCCGGCAATTTCGCGCCAGGCGAAAAGCACGTCGTCCGGCACCTCGAACGGCGCGAAGGTCCAGCCAATGTTCTCGCGGGTCGCAGCGATCTCTGCCTCGCCCAGCGGCGCGCCATGCGTCTTCTCCGAGCCGCCGAGGTTGGGGGCGCCCTTGCCGATCACTGTGCGGCAGGCAATCAGCGACGGTCGATCTGACTGCCGCGCCGCCTCGATAGCCACGGCGACGGCTTCCATGTCGTGGCCGGAGACCGTTTGGACATCCCAGCCGGCGGCTTTGAAGCGCGCCGGCTGGTCCATCGACGTGGACAGGGAGGTTGGCCCGTCAATGGAGATCGCATTGTCGTCCCAGAAGACGATCAGGCGGGAAAGCTTCAGGTGGCCGGCGAGGTCGATCGCCTCGTGGCTGATGCCTTCCTGCAAGCAGCCGTCGCCTGCAATCACATAGGTATGATGGTTGACCAGATCGGCACCGTAGCGGGCAGCAAGCATGCGCTCCGCCAGCGCCATTCCGACCGCCGTGGAAATGCCTTGTCCGAGCGGGCCGGTGGTGGTCTCGACACCAAGCGCGTGGCCATATTCGGGATGTCCGGCCGTGCGGCTGCCCAGTTGCCGAAACCGCTGCAACTCCTCGATCTGCATGTCTTCATAGCCGAGCAGATAGTGCAGCGCGTATTGCAGCATCGAGCCATGGCCGGCTGAAAGCACGAAACGGTCACGGTCGGGCCAGCCCGGCGTGGAAGGATCGATATTGATGAAGCGGTTGAACAGCACCGTTGCGACATCGGCCATGCCCATCGGCATGCCGGGGTGTCCCGAATTCGCTTTTTGGACGCTGTCCATCGCCAGCACGCGAATGGCGTTCGCCATGTCGAGCTCCGAGACGACGGCGGCGGCAGGCTTTAGTGCTGTTTGGCTGGTCATGGCGTCCTCCTCACGACACACGGCTCTTGCGTTCGATCAATTGCAGGATGAGCGGCGTCAGGATCAGCTGCATGGCAAGGTCGAGCTTGTTGCCTGGCACCACGATGGAATTTGGCCGCGACATGAACGAGTCGTGGATCATCGACAGCAGATATGGAAAATCGATGCCGCGCGGATTGGCGAAGCGGATAACCAGCATCGATTCGTCAGGCGTCGGAATCCAGCGCGCGATGAAGGGGTTGGACGTATCGACAATCGGCACGCGCTGGAAATTGATGGCGGTCTGCGAGAATTGCGGGACAATGTAGCGGACATAGTCGGGCATCCGGCGCAGGATCACGTCCATCACCGCCTCGGTGGAATAGCCGCGTGTCGAACGATCGCGATGGATCTTCTGGATCCATTCGAGATTGATGACCGGCACGACGCCGATCTTGAGATCCGCATGCTTCGCCAAATTGATCGTGTCGGTGACGACACAGCCGTGCAGCCCCTCGTAGAAGAGCAGGTCGCTGGGACCGAACTCGCGCCATTCGGTAAAGCTTCCCGGTGGCGTGCCGTACTGCTTTTCCTCTTCCTCGTCATGGATGTAGGTGCGGGTTCTTCCGGATCCCCGGCGGCCGTATTCCGCGAACACCTCTTCGAGAATCCCGAGTTCGTTGGCCGCGGCATGGAAGTGGGTGAAGTTCGGATTGCCGGCCTTCTCCTCTTCGGCCACCTTTGCCTTCATCGCGGCGCGGTCGTAGCGGTGGAATGCGTCGCCTTCGATGAACGCGGCCTCGATGTTCTCGCGCCGGAAGATCAGCTCGAAGATACGCTTGACCGAAGTGGTGCCGGCGCCCGACGAGCCGGTGATGGTGATGATGGGGTGCTTGGCTGACATGGTGCTGCTCAGGCTCTGAAGAGGCCACGGCGGCTGAACAGCGGCGCTCGTTCGCCGATGTTGCTCGGCTCGGTGTGGTAGCGGGTGACGCGCGCGACCTCCCGCGCCGACCCGAAGACCATCGGCACGCGCTGGTGCAGGCTGTCGGGTTCGATGTCCAGGATGCGGTTGATCGTATCGGTGGCCGCACCGGCAGCCTGTTCTATGAGATAGGCAATCGGGTTGGCCTCGTAGACCAGGCGCAGCCGTCCCTGACCGTAGCCCTTGCGCCGGTCGCCGGGGTAGAGAAACACGCCGCCGCGCATCAATATACGGTAGCAGTCGGCGACCAGGGAGGCGATCCAGCGCATGTTGAAATCCTTCTCTCGCGGTCCTTCGGTGCCCTCCAGGCAGTCGTCGACATAGAGCCGCACGGCCTCGTCCCATTGCCGGTAGTTGGCGGCGTTGATGGCGAACTCCTGGGTGCGTTGCGGAATGATCCGGCTCTCGTAGGCCTGGACGAAGGTGCCGAGCCTGGCCGACAGGACGAAGATATGCGTACCGCTGCCGAGCGACAGGACGAGCGCCAACTGCGGCCCATAGATGAAGAAACCGGCGCCCAGCTGATTCACGCCCGCCTGCAAAAAAGAGGCGGCCGGATCGGCATCCGGCGCGCCAGTTGCGGGCAGGAGCGAGAAGATCGTTCCGATCGACACGTTGGTGTCGATGTTGGAAGAGCCGTCGAGCGGGTCGATGGCAATGGCGAGTGGTGCTTGCCTGTCGAGCAGGACCGGCTGCTCCAGCTCCTCGGAAGCGTAGAGCGCGACCGGAGCGTGGCGCATGGCGTCGAGGAAGATGTCGTCGGAGAAGACGTCGAGATCCTTCTGGACATCGCCGTCGGCGTTGGCGCCACGGGTCCCGGCAAAGGCGGCGCCGAGCACACCTTGATTGATGGTATTGCGGATCTTGCTGGCGGCCTGTGTCAGCTGACGGACAGTCGTCACGACCGCGGAGCGAAGTTCGTCCGGCTGGCCGAGATAGGAGTTCAGAAAAGCGTCGAGCGTTGCCGCTGGCATCGTAACCTCCCGATCCAGCCGCGTCTCCTCGGATCGGCTGGATCGGGGGAATGAAAACAAACGACACTTGATAAGTAAAATTCAATAACTTTACGTTGGTACTAAAAATAATTTAGTATGAGACATGAGAAACCTCACGCTCAAGCATTTCAAGACCATCCAGGCCATCATCAGGCACGGAAAAATTGTGAGTGCGGCCAAGGCGTTAGGTCTGTCTCCTTCAGCACTGACAATTCAGTTGCGGCAAATGGAGGAAGAATTCCAACTGGCTCTGTTCGACCGGACGTCGGACGGCATGCGTCCCACTGCCGCAGGTTTGGCCGTCGTTGAGGCAGCGCAAGCTATCGAGGAGCATCTCGGTCTGCTCGAAGACAAGATCGACGCCATCAAGGGCGTTCGTACGGGTAGCTTGAGGCTCGGCGTCGTTTCCACCGCCAAGTATTTCGCGCCGCGGTTGATGGCTGCGTTCATGAAGGAACATCCCGACATCGACATGCGGCTTGCCATCGGCAATCGTGCCCAGACGATCGACAACCTCAAGAATCACGACATCGACATCGCGCTGATGGGGCGCCCGGCGAAAGAGGTCCCGGTGCGTGCTTCGGTCTTCGGCGACCACCCGCTGGTCATCATCGCACCGCCCGAACACCCGCTGGCGGCGGCACGCGATATCTCCAAGGAGCGCATTGCCGAGGAGCATTTCCTTATTCGCGAGCCCGGCTCCGGAACCCGCATCTCGCTGGAAATATTCCTGAGCGACGTGCCTGGCCGCATCGATGAACTCGGCGTCGAGATGGGCTCGAACGAAACGATCAAGCAGGCGGTGATGGCTGGTCTGGGCATCGCCTTCATTTCTGCCCACACGATCGCCGCGGAAACCGAAGCTGGCCGGCTCGTCATCATCGACGTTGTCGGCATGCCGATCCGCCGACAGTGGTTCTCGGTGATACGAACCGATCACGCAATCTCGCCGGCCATGGCTACGTTCAACGACTTCCTGATGCGCAAGGGCGCGATGTATCTGCCCCTGTTCGGTAAGCTTTATCCCGATTCCTGAGCGGGATGACCGACGGATGGCGTTCGGAATCGACCGGAGCGAGACGCCGGACGTGTCGCCGGCCAAGAGACGTGAAATCCGTCGCAAGGTCGACTGAAGGTCTATTTCTTCCGACCGAGCGTTTCCGAGACGGTCCTGGACAATTGATAGAGCCGCTGCTCGATTATCGTCGGCACGTCGCAGACATAGGTCAGCGACTGGACACGTTCGTTGAAAATGCGCGTCGCGAAATTCAACTGGTCGGCACGCCGTTCGACTTCGTCCGGATCGGCGTCGGCTTTGGCACGCAGGGCGTCGACGTCGGATGCTTCCTTGCGCAATTCAGCCGCCATTTCGAGCTGCTTGTGGGCATAGCGGGAAATGCCGGAAATCACGTGCGAACGCTCGGCGTCCATGTGATCGAACATTCCCTGCACCAGCATCGCCATCTTTGGTGCGACCTGCTCCGCCGGCAGGGAAGCCGCGAAGTCCTTGATCTCCTTCTGGGCTTCGGCAATCGGCGTCCGTCGGGCCGCCACCGCCTCGACCAGCGCGGAGACGCCCGAATCCTTCGACCAATCCTTCGCCGCCGGGGGAAGCTCCGGCCCATTCCAGATCTGGCCGAGCGAGAGCTGCGGCACCTTGCGCTGCATGCAGGGCCAGTCGGGATCGGTGTTTGCCGCCCTGGCGTCCATCGGGACAAGCATGGCGACCAGAACCAGGGTGTGCACAAGTCTCATTCGCGCCATCAGCCGTTTCCTCCCGTGTCCTGTTTGCGGGTCATCAGGCCGCGCGAAGGATCGTACGCAATGATGGCGCCGCCCAGAAACAACAGCGTGCAACCGGCGACGACGCCCAGCGACAGCCAGTCGATCTGCCCATAGAAGGCGAAGCGGATCAGTTCGACGGCATAGGTGAACGGATTGGCGAGGCAGATCTTGTAGAGCAGGGGGCTTGCCTCCTGGATACGCCACAAAGGATACAGCGCCGGCGACGCGAAATAGCCTGGAAAGATGACGAAGTTCATGATGCCGGCGAAGTTTTCGAGCTGCTTGATCATGGACGACAAAAGCATGCCGAGCGCGCAAAGCATCATGCCCGACAGGAACAGCGCCGGCAGCACGTAGAGATAGCCGAGCGGCGGCGCCCTGACGCCCCACAACCAGGCGACGATCAGAAATGCGTAGACTTGCACGATCGATACGGCCACGCCGGCCAACATCTTCGACATCAGCAGGAACCAGCGCGGAAATGGGCTGACCAGCAGGATGCGCATGTTGCCCATCTCGCGGTCGTAGACCATCGACAGTGAAGACTGCATGCCGGAAAACAGCAGGATCATGCCGCACAGACCCGGAGTGATGTAGACCTCGTAGAGCACATAGGTCTTGTAAGGAGGGATGATCGACACGCCGAGCACCTGGCGGAAGCCGGCGGCGAAGATGAACAGCCAGACGAGCGGCCGCACCAGTGAGGAAATGAACCGTTCGCGTTGGTGCAGGAAGCGCAGGCACTCGCGCAGGACGATGCCTTTCAGGCAAATGAGATAGTGGCGGAGGCCGAATGGTTCAGACCCTACCGGTTTGATGCCGACGACTTTTCCGGGCATCGCAGGAGCGCTCATGACGATGTCTCCGCCATGCCCGTCTCGTCGACGCGGCTGAGCTTCGAAAAGGCATCGCGAATGGAATTTCCTCCATTTGCCTGGACGACATCCGACACCTTGCCCCTGGCGACCAGGTCACCCCGCCGCAGCACGACGACATGATCGGTATCGTCGACTTCATCGATCAGATGCGTGGCCCAGAGCACGCCGATACCATCGGTTTCGACGAGCTTGCGGATGGTGGCGAGGATGCCAGCACGCGACTCGATGTCAAGGCCGACGGTCGCTTCGTCAAGCAGGAGCAGGGAAGGTCGGTGAAGCAGCGCCCGGGCGATCTCGATGCGCCGCATCTGACCGCCGGAGAGGCTGCGTGCCTTGTCATGCTGGCGGCCCTGCATGTCGACTGTGTCAAGCAGCGCGGCGATGCGCTGCCGGGCTTCGCGTCCGCCAATGCCATGCAGCGAGGCATGGTAGGAAAGATTCTGATAGACGCTGAGATCGAGGTCGAGCGTGCGCGCCTGGAACACGATGCCGACCCGTCTGAGAGCTTCGCCCGAAGCGCTGCGGATGTCGTGGCCGAAGATGCGGATCGAGCCGTGACGCGTGTCATAGAGGTGGCTGATCAGGGAGAACAGTGTTGTCTTGCCGGCCCCGTTGAGGCCGAGCAGGACGGTGAACGTCGCCGGCAAGATCGAGAACGAGACCTCTTTGAGTGCCCGCTTCGGTCCATAGGAGTGGCTGACGGCACTGACGTCGAGCGCCGCCGCCTCGTCTCCCGGTCCGCTTGTTCTCACATGCTGCATGCCCGGATCGCTCCTTCAGGACGCGTTGGCAGGACGCACTGCTATCTAGCGCGCCTCATTGCCTTTGGTCTCACTTGATCGTGATCTTGCCCTTCAGGCCCTTGTCGGCGAGGTCGGGAACCGACCAGGTATATTCGCCCGGGCGAACTGTGTGGAATTGCACCTGGATTGTTCCCGCGTCGTCGAATTCCAGCCAGGCCGGTCCGCCGTCCATATGCACCTCCAGATCGTCGATGACGATCTGGTCCATCCACACATTGCGGAACAGGTCGGTCACGAACTTGTATTCGAAACCGCCCTTGGAGGTGATCTTCCACCGATAGCCTTGGCCGGCGATCAGTTCGAAATCCTTCTGATTGACGGCATAGGTGGAATCGGCCGAGCCGATAATCAATTCCGGCAGGTTCTTGCTGGCACGCGAGGGTTTTGGCGTTGCGTCATCCGCGCTTGCGCCGATCGGAGCAAGCACAAACCCGGCGAGCGCGGCGAAGATAAACCTATGGCGAAATTTCATGTCGCGATCCTCCCCATGATCAATGTCTGCTATTTGGGCGAAATGGCCACACCCCAAGGCTGCTGGCCTACGGTGAGCGATTGGACCGGCTCGTCGGTCGCCGTATCGATGAACGTGATGTCGTTGGAGTTGCCATTCGTGGTGATCAGCGTTTTCTGGTCGGGTGTGAAGGCCAGGTGCCAGACGCGTTGGCCGACGAGGATGTATTTCTCGACCTCGTAGGTGTCGGTATTGACCACGGCGACATGGTTCGCCGGGCCGAGCGCGACATAGGCTTTCTTGCCGTCGGCGCTGATGGCGATGCCTACCGGCTGGATGGTCTCAGCCCGCAATCCCTGAATCGCGAACTGGATCTTCTTCACCACTTCGCGTTTGGCGTTATCGATGACGCTGACGGTGCCGCCGACCTCGGCGCTGACCCAGACCTGCGAGCCGTCCGGCTTGAATTCGGCAAAGCGCGGGCGCGTGTCGACCAGTACGTTATCGGTTACATCGTGGGTGCCAGTGTCGATGAAATGCGCCATGCTGGTGGTTTCCGAGGTGTTGACCATGGTCTTGCCATCAGGGCTGATACCCATGCCTTCCGGTTCCACGCCGACTGGAATCTCGGCCATGACCTGCTTGCTCTCGACGTCGATGGCGGTGACGAGGTTGTCGTCCTCATTGGCGACATAGAGCGTCTTGCCGTCAGGCGAGAGCACGAACAATTCGGGATCGGGGCCAGATGGCAGCGTGCCGACGATCTGCAGCGTCGCGGTGTCGATGATTTCGACCGTGTCGTCGTCACTGGCGCAAAGATAGACGAATTTGCCGTCATGCGAGATGGTGATGCCGCGTGGCCTCTGGCCGACCTCGACGGTCTTCACCACCTGCATGGTGGCCGTGTCGACGACCGTCATCGTGTTGTCCTTCTCGTTGGAAACGTAGGCCGTATAGGCCGATGCCGGGCCGGCCGTGAGGCCGGCCGCGAGAATGGCCAATGCACAAGCTCGTGTCTGCACGCAAATTCCTCCCCTTTGGCCCTACTTGAGAACGCATTTCGTTTCCGGCTGATCGATACCAAGCGTATCGAGTTCGGAGAATTGGTGGAGATAGCCCTCCTGCGGTGATGTCGAAACGACCGACTTGGTGTCGCCAAGCAGGATCGGCTGGCGAAGCTGGAGGTTCCATTTGCGGAAGGTGAGCTTCTGTCCCTTGAAGGCGGCAACCGAGAAATCGCCCGACCGGATGTAGTCATTGATCTTTTTGGCATCGTCGCCTTTGGTGCGCGTGGTGGCTTCGCCGACGGCACGCACTGCTGTCCACGCCGACATGTCCTTGGAAAGCATCCGCCGGCCCGTCGTCTTCAGGAAGCGGCTCTGCATCTGGATGCCGCCCCATTGCTCGCTGGCGGGATGCCACGACGATGCAACAAGCCCGGCCGTGCCGGCGACCAGCCGCGGCGTCCAGGTGCGGTAGGGCACGTAGGTGCCAAACACCTGGCTTTCGTCGGCGACAAGCACAATGTCGTGCTCCGGCAGATCCTGCGTGAATACGGAAATCTGCTGCTGTATCTGCGTGGCGCCGGTGTCGGTACGCCTGGCCGTGCCGGTGTCCTTGAATTCCTTCTCGGCGACGATCTGGCCGCCGAAACGGGTTGCCGCGCGGCGCAACGCGTCGGCGTAGAGATGGTCCTGCTCATGCGAGCCGTAGAGCAGCACCCAATTCGGCCACTTCTTCACCATGAGATACTGCGCCAGCGCATCGGCAAGCATGCTGCGCGTCGGCGCGATATGAAAAACATTGATGCGGCAGTCCTCCTCGCGCAGGCTATCGTCGGTGGCACCGATGTTGAAGATCAGCACGCCCTTGTCGCGGGCTATATCGGCGATCGACAGCAATTGTTTGGCCGAGAGGTCTGCGACGACATAGTGGTCACCTTTGGCGATCAGGTCCTCGAATGCCTGAACCGCGTCGGCTTCGGGTTTGATCTCGGTCACGTCGAGGCTGAATTTCTGGTCGGTGAATTTTCCGGTGGTGTTGTTATCGCCGATTGCCACAGTGGCGCCGGCGACACCTTCGTCACGCGGCGGCAGGTCGAGCATGGAAAGCGTCAATTGCGGCGCGTAGGCCCGCAAATACCCTATCTTGATTTCAGTGACCTTTTTTTCCGGCTTCGCCGCCGCTTCCTGGGCTATCGCGCCCGGAGCGTTGACGGTCAGGGAAAAAAAGCACAAAAAGGCGGCGAGAGTGCCCGGCACCGCGCTCGTCATCGATAGTAATTACCCATTCTTGCGCTGAGGTCCGACGGGTGTCGGAGCAGCGCTAAGTCCAGGTGCCCATGGTCAACTTAGCCGACCCGCAAAATTTATCAAACCCTATCGGACGACTTTTCGCGTCTGCCCTGGCTCGGTGTCTTTTTGACAAACATGCCATGGCGGCTGAAAAGATTGCCATCTTCGATTTCGAGGTCGTTCGCAGCTATGTCATCCGCGACGTGCGCGAGAATCAAGCGGACGAAGGACAAAAGATCTTGTCCTCCAAACTGGAGAAACTGTTCAAATGACCAGAATGCTGGCCAGCGTCACCGGCATCGAAGAGGCGGAGATCGTTCTTTCGAGCGGCGCCGACATCGTCGATCTGAAGGATCCGAAGGCGGGAGCGTTGGGCGCGGTACCCACGGAAACCATCCGCCGAACGATTTCGTTCATCGCTGGTCGGGCTCCGGTCAGCGCGGTCTGCGGCGACCTGCCGATGGAACCCGAAACGATCCGCGCCAAGGCTGAAGAGATCGCGGCGACCGGCGTCGATTATGTCAAGATCGGGTTTTTCCCATCGGCTCACATCCCTGCCTGCGCGGAGGCGCTCGAACCGCTGGCCGCGCGAACGAAGTTGATCGCTGTGCTCTTTGCCGATCTGGCGCCGGACTTCGAGCTCCTGCCGGTATTCGGCAGGCACCGCTTCCACGGCGTGATGGTTGATACCGCGCAGAAGGGAAAGGGCCGGCTGCTCGACCATTTGCCACCGGAGCGGATTCCGGGATTCGTCGATCGAGCCAAGTCGCTCGGTCTGATGGTTGGCCTGAGCGGATCGCTCGAAGCCCCGGATATTCCACGTCTATTGCCTTTCGCTCCCGATTTCCTCGGCTTTCGCGGCGCGCTGTGTGGCCATGCCGACCGCGCGGGTTCAATCAGCGCCGAGGCGGTCTCGCAGATTCGCGAATTGGTCCCGGCAGAGCCTGGGACGGGCGGTAAATCGAGCATCGACTATCGCCTGTTGGCAGCGAGAGGCTATTCGCCGGGCACCGATCCGACACTGGGCACGGACAGGATTTTCGTGCGGGATTTTGTTCTGCCGGTCCAGATCGGTGCCTACAGCTTCGAGCATGGTCATACTCAAAAGGTGCGCTTTGATGTGATCGCCGACGTGCTGCAAGTCACCGACCATCCCGAGGACATGCGCCATGTGTTCTCCTATGACATCATCATGGATGGCATTCGCACCATCGTCGCGCGGGGGCACATTCAGCTCAGCGAGGCTTTGGCCGAGCAAGTGGCGGCGCACGTTCTGGAGAACGAGCGCGTCGTGCGCGTCACGGTAAGGGTGGAAAAACTCGAGCTCGGGCCTGGCGGTGTCGGCGTCGAGATCGAACGCAAGCGCCAATCGGCAGGACGCGGTGTCGCCTCCGGCTCTGCCGGCCGAAAAGACAGAGGCAGTGTTTCCCGGCCGCGCCAGCAAGGCTCCGACGTCCTCGGGCGGGCCGTCGTCAAGCTTGGCGGCAGCACTGCCCATGCGGCGGAAATGACGAGCTGGATCGCGGCGCTGGCGGGTTCCAGGTTACCGATCGTCATCGTGCCCGGCGGCGGCCTGTTTGCCGATCAGGTGCGCGAGACGCAGACCCGCATGGATTTTTCCGACACCGCCGCACATGCCATGGCGATCCTCGCCATGGAGCAGTTCGGCCAAATCATCCTCGATCGGGACGAAAGACTGACGCCGGCACGATCGCTGGAGGAGATTGTGCGAGCATTGGACGAAGGCAAGGTTCCGGTGTGGCTGCCGTCGTCACTTGCGTTGCCGGCACCGGACCTTCCGGCCTCTTGGGACATTACCTCCGATTCCCTGGCTGCCTGGCTTGGCGGGAAGCTGGGCGCGAACGCGCTGTTGCTTATCAAGCAGACCGATGCATTCTTCGACAACGATACCCCTGACAGCCTGAAGGCCAGGGGCATTGTCGACCCAGGCTTTGCCGCCATGCTGCCCGACGGCATCGATTTCCGTCTCGCCGGTCCGAAGGATGCCGCCGAGGCGGGCGCGCTACTCGCATCGGGCAAGCTGCCCGGCATCGGGATTGTGGCTTCGACCCGCTCGGCAAAGAAGGCAGGATAGCCGATGGTGAAGCTGCACGTGCCGCGCTGGGCGTGGGTTTTGACGGGGTCCGGGCATTTTTTCACGGAGAGCTTCGCACTTGTTCGCCAACTCGAACATTGCGATGTCTTCGTGTCGAAAGCCGCCAATGAAGTGCTGCGCATGTACAAGCTCAAACTCGATTTTCCGGAGACGACGCGCGTGCTGCACGACAAGACGGCGAGCGCCATTCCCGTCGGCGAATTTTACCACGGCGTCTACCACACGGTCGTGGTGGCGCCTGCCTCGTCCAACACGGTTGCCAAATGCGTCTGGGGTATATCCGATACGCTTGCCACCAACGTCTTTGCGCAAGCCGGAAAGTGCCGCGTGCCGATCATCGTCTTTGCCTGCGACACCGCACCCGAACTCGAAACCATGGCGCCGCATGGCCTGGTCAAAGTCTATCCGCGCAGGATTGACCTGGAAAACACCGAGCGGCTGAAGGGGTTCGAACGAACCCAGGTCGTCGAGTCGCTCGCGGACCTCAACGCGGCGGTTCAGCAACGCCGGGCCGAGCTGTCCGGCCATGGCTGAGCGGCTGGTCTTTCTCACGGGACATCTGGCCAGGGCACGGTTGGAAAAGCTGCTATCCGGTCTGGGCGAGACGGAGTTTTCGTGGGAGGTGGTCGACATAGGTGTCAAGGTCGCCGCACTGATGACCGAAGACATCATAAAGCGGCGTCTCATCGCGCCCAACGCCGTTGACCGCTTTATCCTGCCAGGGCGCTATCGCGGCGATATCGAGCAATTGTCGAACCATTTCGGCGTGCCCTTTGCGCGCGGTCCTGACGAGATCGCGGACCTGCCGGCCTTTCTCGGCCGTGTCGGCGAGCCGCCGGATCTTACGCGTCACGATATGCGCATCTTCGCCGAGATCGTCGATGCGCCAATGCTGTCGATCGAAGCGCTCACGCTGCGGGCGGGGACGCTAGCTGCGGCCGGCGCCGATGTCATCGATCTTGGCTGCCTGCCTGAAACGCCATTTCCGTTGCTGTCGGAGGCTGTGCGCGAGCTCAAGGCACAAGGATTTCAGGTCAGCGTCGATTCGGCCAGCGCGGACGAACTGTCGATCGGTGCACGCGCCGGTGCGGACTATCTTCTCAGCCTCGACGAGAACACGCTGCCGTTAGTGTTCGGCCATGGGGCTACGGCAGTGTTGATCCCGTCCGCCCCCGGCGATCTGGATTCGCTTGGCCGCGCCATCGATGCGGCGCAAAGGGCTGGCATTTCCTTTATCGCCGATCCCGTGTTGGATCCGATCCACTTCGGCTTCGCCCAATCGCTCGGCCGCTTCATCGAGGCGCGCCGCCGCTGGCCGGAGATCGAATTGCTGATGGGCACCGGCAATCTCACCGAACTTACCGACGCCGACAGTTCCGGCGTTACGGCCGTTCTAACGGGGCTCTGCTCGGAACTCGGGATTCGAAACGTGCTAGCCGTGCATGTCAGTCCGCACACGGTGCGGACGATCGAGGAGCACGACATTGCCCGCCGCGTGATGTTTGCCGCCCGCAATGACGGTGCACTGCCGCGTAGCTATCACCCAGGCTTGCTGCAGATCCACGATCGCAAGCCCTTCACGGCCTCGACCGATGATATCGCTGGATTGGCGGCCGAGGTGCGCGACGCCAACTACCGTATCGCGGCAGCGGAGGACGGCATTCATATTTTCAACGGCAAAGGGCACGCGGTTGCCACGGATGCGTTCGAATTCTTCGCCGGACTTGGCGTGGAGACCGATGGTGCGCATGCTTTCTATCTGGGCGCGGAACTGACGAAGGCCGAGATCGCGTGGCGCCTCGGCAAGCGCTATGTTCAGGACGAGCCGCTCGCATGGGGCGTTGCCGCACCGGCTCCCGAAACCGACCGTACCCGTCTTGCCAAACCGGGCGAAACGCTTCGCGCGAAGAAGGAGGGCTAGGTGCCTTACATTCGCGAGACAATCATCACCACTGTCGACAAGACAGGAAAGGTCCATATCGCGCCGATCGGCATAATCTCCGAAAAAGACGGCTGGGTCATCGCACCGTTTCGTCCCTCGGTTACGCTCGACAATCTGGCGGCGGTGCCGTTCGCCATCGCCAACTACACCGACGACGTGCGCGTCTTCGCTGGATGCCTGACCGGGCGCAAGGACTGGCCGACCGTTCCCCTTGAAGATTTTCTGGTTCCCCGGTTGGCGACTGCGCTGGCGCATTCGGTTCTCGAAGTCGAGAGCGTTGACGATGATGGCGTGCGCCCTCGCCATTTCTGCCGCGTGGTTCGAGAGGAAATGCATGCGCCCTTCACCGGCCTGAACCGCGCCAAGGCGGCTGTTCTGGAACTGGCCATCCTGGTCAGCCGGCTCGGCATGCTATCCCGCGACAAGATCGAGGCCGAGATCGCGTATCTTTCGATCTCTATCGAAAAGACAGCCGGCGCCGACGAATGGGAAGCCTGGGGTTGGCTGATGCAGCGTGTCAGCGATCACCTGGCCGCCAAAGGGTCCAGCAGCGGGGACGCGTGAGCATGACGGCGCGAGCGCCGCTACGCTGCTTGTGATCGATATCCAGCCAGCAGCGCCACCGCCGATGCTGGTGCGGCGCGGCTGGCCTCACCGCGAACAGCGTCATGGGCGGGGACGATGTCGGCGAAATCGACAAAGCGACGTTCCATGCGCTCGGCCAGCCGCCTGATCTGCCAGCGGCCCGTTCCGGCGCCGACGATCGGAACATCTTGAGCAAGACCCCAGGCAACCAGGGATGCTGCGTCGTGGATTTTCCGCAATTGCTGCTCGCTGAACCAGCGTGCGACTTCACCCCATTCCGGCGGCGAAAGTTCAGCGGCGTCGCGCCCGACCATGCGCGCCAGTCGCGCGATTGAGCCGTGGACGGTCTTTTCCTTGCCGTCGGCGGAAGGGTGCATGTCGTCCTCCTCATCGAGCACGCCCAGGATCCGGTGCGCGTCGGCGATCGAGGCGAAATACTCGTTCATCAATGGCGTCAGCCTTCGATGGACCGGAACAGACGAGGCTACACCGAACAGAAATGTCCTGGTAAATCCCGTATAGACCAATTCACCAGTCAGAAGCCGTCCGGCATCGGTGTAGCCCTCATTGACGACGGCGCCGTCCTTTATGGCGATAATGTCGGTGGTGGTGGAGCCCATGTCGACGAACAGGGCATCGCCGGCCAATTTTGCCACCAAAGAGGCTGTCGCGTGCCAGTTGGCGGAGGCGACATCGGTGCTCAGCCGCGCTGCCTGCTCGACCTCGACAAAGCCGGATGATCCGGCATAGATCAGCTTTTCGCCTGTGGGAAAACGGTTGGAAATCTGATCCAGCAGCGTCGTCACGCCGATATCGCGGGACGCAAAGATGTCCGACAGTTCGCCCGTCATGGTGAACGCGTTGAGATCGGCTTCCGCATAGATCGGAGCTGTTTCGTCGAGGGCCGAGGTCAGGCTGTGCAACCCTTGCCAGAGCGGCGTGGCGATCGTTACCGCGCCGACGATGCGGCCGCCTTGCGCGCGCGTCACCTTCAGATGCGCGCCGCCAATGTCGAAGCCCGCAATGATGCTCTTTCTTTTTTCCACACTTCAAGCTTTCATGACAGCAGTTGGTCGGCGAGAAAAACGTTGCGCATCATTCCGGTTCTCGACTTGAAAGGCGGCGAGGTCGTTCGCGCCCAGCAAGGAAAACGCGATCGCTACCGGCCGATCGTTACCCCGCTCAGCCGAAGTTCCGATGTCCTCGCCGTCGCCGAAGGGTTGCGCACGCTTTATCCCTTTTCGACCTTCTACATCGCCGATCTGGACGCCATCGGAGGCGGTACTCCAAACAGCGACGCACTTGCCCGGCTGAGGGCGATGACGCAGCCGCCTGAGCTCTGGGTCGATGCCGGCGTAGCAGACAGGAAAACACTTTCGGCGGCGCTTGCTGAACGTTCGGTGCACCCCGTGTTGGGCTCCGAATCGCAGCAGGACGATGTGCTGCTCCGGCATTTTCGCGATCATCCCGATCTCATCCTGTCCCTTGATTTCCTTGGCGATGATTTTTGCGGACCGCGTTCTCTTCTCGCTGAGCCCGAGCTTTGGCCGCAAAAGGTGATCGTCATGACGCTGGCCAAAGTCGGTGCGGCCGCCGGCCCGGACTTCAGGCGGCTGGAGGAGGTCAAGGCCAAGGCGGGAAGTCGCGCGGTCATCGCGGCCGGCGGCGTCCGCGATGACAACGATATCCACGCATTGTCAGCGATGGGCATCGCCGCAGCGCTGGTCGCAACCTCACTGCACAACGCCACGCTCACACCTAGTCACCTGGCGTCGTTCGGCGCCTGATCACAGTTGCTCCTCACCCCCGAAAGGCGGGCGCCCTTCGGGAGTGTCGCTTCAAAAGCCCAGAACCCTTTTCAGCCGGCGCAACAGACCATCCGTTTCGGAAGATGGCTTTTCCTGTGCGGGGCTGTCTCTTGTCTAGGCCGCGAACGGATGCTTGACGTTGTCGCGCTGAGCGGTGGCTTCGGCGGCGGTCGGGGTTCCTGCGATAGCGCGCTGGATGGCCTCCTTTGTCGCCTCGTAGTTGTATTTCTGGATCTTGGCGTCGTCGGCCGCGTCCCAATGGATGAATACGCCAACGCAAATGAACACGTCGTCCGCTTCGTTTGCCGGAATTGTCCCGTCCGCGACGCTGTCCTGCACTGCCTTTGCAACGGCGTGCTGCGCCGGGCCGAACATCTGTACAGCCTGCTTGGCGCCCTTGATCGTGACCTTGTTGAACATCACCGTATTGGGCTTGCATTGAAGATTGGGCGCGATCACCGCCAAAAGCGAGGTAAAACCGTCCTTGTTGTTGGTGAGCGCGTTGCAAAATGCCGTTTCGACTGCGCTCCCTCGCGGCCCGATGAGCAGGTCGACATGCGCGACTTCGTTGCCGTCCCCGACCAGCGATTCACCGACCATTACCTTCGAGATTTTTGCCATGCCAATTTCCTCCAAGACACAATTATGATGTCCACGGACGCTGCAACCGAGCAGGCGCTCGATGGACAGCTATCCTTGTTGGCAGCGCCCGGATTGCCCGGACCGGTTGGCTAGATAGCCGCGGAAGCACAGCTCCCGCTTTTGGAAGTCAAGCACCAACGCCGCGATTATGCAAGCGAGTGCCTAGAGTGTGGACTAAAAGAGTAGCCACGGTCAGATCGGCCGAGGTGCCGGGGTTTACTTTGTCCGCCTTCAGCCGGCGGTCGAACTCCATGAGCAGGCGAATGCGTGACGGCTCGTCGCCGTTGGCATGGAGCGTCGCCTGAACGGAAAGAGCGTCCTGTCGCACCTGATTTGCGACTTCAATTCCGTGATTGCGCACCACGTGACTGTCGGGGAAGCCTGCGAGAAACGCCATATAGGCGAACACGGTCGGCCACATGCCGCTTTCTCCGCGAGCTAGCGCCCCTACCAGCGCGGCCAGCCCTACCCCGAACACGTCGCCGAAACAGGTGTCATACTGGCGGGCGATCATATCGCGGTCGGCAGCCTCCCGCATTGCTTCCAAGAGATGAACCTTCGGCTCCTGCCGCACATCATTCGCGGCATCTCCCAGGCCGCCTGGCGCTGCCATGGCGATCGCCTCGAACACTGCCCTGGTATCGTCCATGCTCAACGCGCGCAGCAGCGAGTCGAGATTGTCCTGCAAGCTGCCACTCCTCATTTCGGCGGCGCCTATCAGAGGCCCCGCCAGGAGGACGATGCCGAGATTGGTGTTGGTTGCTACCGCCAGGCGTGTCGCACGCACCGCCTCCAGCATGCGCTGCCCGACCGAGAGGCGAGGATCGGTCAGCGGCTCGGACGAAACCTCGGCACTCATCATGAACTGGGCGGCGGACATGCCGTGTCCGTCGGCGAACAGGTGGACATTGCCCGGCTTCAGAGCTTCGATCTCCATCCGGCAGGCATCCTTGTAGCTAGCCCGGAGGCGTTCACGCGATAACGCCATCCTGCCGCTCCGTTACGAATTCGCCGGCGCGGTGAAACGGAAGGGCCGCGGCGCGGCGGTCGCTTCGGTGCGGTCGGCCAGGAATTTCAGCAGGGCATCGGCGATCGCCTCGGCGATGTTCACAGCGACCACCGATTGCAGTCCTGACCAGGCGGGCATGCTGTTCACCTCGAGTACGAACAAGCTGCCATCGTCGGCTCGCACGATGTCCACGCCGGCGAAATCCGCGCCGACGGCGGCTGACGCGGCGACAGCCAGCGATGCCAGCTCAGCCTTGCCAGGTCCCGAAACCGGCTCCGGCACGCCACCCCGGTTGACGTTCGTGATCCAGTCGTCGCTGCTGCGGCTCATCATCGCGACTGTTTCGCCGGCGCAGACAAAAACGCGGAAATCCCGGAAGGGCGGGCCGGCGCGCGACACATAGTGCTGGAGATAGTAGACGCTGTTCACCTCGTCTGCGGCGGGAAGGTCGGAGAGCGTACGGATCAGCCTTATCCCGCGGCCTTGCGCCCCGAACAATGGTTTCAGCACCAGCGGTCCCTCCCGAAGCTCCTGCGCCGCGATCTCCTTGGCGGCGGCAAGTCCTTCGACGGCGAATGTCGGTGGCGTTGGCAGGCCAGCATTTTTCAAGAGGAAAGTCGTCATCGACTTGTCGACGCAGCGTTCGACCGCCTGCGCCGAATTCCACACGGGAACCGACAGCCGGCTCAGCGCGTGCAGTACCCCGAGGCGCCGGGTGATCGCTTCGAACGATCCTGCGGCGATCGAACGGACGAGCACGGCATCGGGCAGCGCACCGCCGAAACCGGGGATCGAAAGTCCGCCCGGGCTGCCGGTGTCGAACGCGATCGCCGCCAGCGGCACGGTTGCAACAATAGCGCCCCGTCGACCAAGCCTTGCCGCGAGGCCACTTGAGCCGGTGTCCGAATTGTCGCTGACGATCAGGATGCGAGGGATCATGTGGTGCCTCGGATGTGGCGGATGACGGACGGGTCTCTTTGTGCCGCCATGCTAACCGAGGCTCCGTTCGAGCATCTTTGGATCACGCCGGCCAGCGCGAAACGTGTCGCCGGTTTCGATCGCCGTCACGATCACTTCGGCCGGGCTGAACAACAGTGGATCGATGGCATAGAAATCCCCCTTGAACCGCTTGAAGATCTCGGCAAAGGGTTGACCGTAGTCCCGTGAGGCGCGGCTCGGAAGTTTCTCCGCGAGGTTGCTGGCCTCTTTTGCCGACCCTTTTACGAAGAGCTGGACGCTGCCGCCATAGATGATGGCATCGTTCGTTCTGCCCATGGCGGTCAGGAAATCCGGGTGGGGGGCGGGGATTGGCGCCGCTCCGATGCCGTCGACAACGTTCTCCAGCGGAAATTTGAGATCGTTGGCCTTGTGCAGGGCAACCTCGAGCGCGCGCGCAACGATCTGCAGGCTGCCGGCAAGGCTTTGCGTCGGCGCGTAGAGGAAGGTGAGCTTGTCGGTTGCCAGTCCGGTTGCCTTGCTCACTTTCTCGACGATTGCTGGGGGAGGCGGTTTGGCAGTCTCCAGGATAAGCACGGCGGACGATGCGGTGTCTCGATAGGAAAGCGCGTCGAACAGGGGTTCGACGCGGGCGAGTGCCCGCGCCGGTCCCGATCCCATGGCGAAATAGTCCTGGGCAGACAGGTTCCAGCCCGCATATTGACTGCCTAGGCAGGCTAGTACCGGCTGCGACGAGCGCACCTCGACGGTGAACGGCCATTTCCGCTCCGTGCGGTCCATAAACACCGACACGCTGCCGAGACCGCCCATCGCCGCCTCCGCCATGCGCAGCCCGGCCTCGACGCTGCCGGGCGCCTTGGCGCCGACATCGATAAGGAGCTCGCCCAAGGTTCCCTTGGAAGCGGCGATCCGCAGCCGTTCGGCGTCGCTGATCATGCCGTCAGCGATGCGCTGTGCATTGTCGTTCAGGAATGCCGAACCGTCTTTCATGTCCGGTCTCCTTCCCATTGGAGTTGCAACCGGCGGGCTTGCCCCTTGATGAGCCGCCTGGTCAAATCGGCGTTCGGACCGCGCGCGAAGACGGTGCAGACGGGGTCGCCGGCAATCAGAGGGGTGCCGGGCGACTGATGGTCAGCGGTCCATTCGGGCCACGCAATCGACGGAAACCGCGCGATTGGCGTCGCGGCGTAGGTCACCATTGAAGCCATCGAATCGACGAAGCGTGGCAAACGGTAAGTTCCGCCGGTTGCAGCTCGCAGATGTGCTTCGATCAGCGGCGCGTCGGCCTCGTCAAAAATGTCCAGCGTGGCGCCTGGCCGCGGATTGATCTCGATGAGCTTGTAGCCATCCGATCCGCGAATGAGATCGGCGCTGCACAATCCAACCAGGCCGGCACGGCGCGTCAGGGCTGAAAGCCAGCCGCCGATGACCGCCGCCTGCCTGCGGTCGAAGCGTCTCAGCCGCACGGCCCCGCCATAGCGGTAGGGCGCCGTGGAGACGGGGGAAGTCCATTGTTGGCTGAAGCCGACGATGCGCGCGGCCTGGCCGTCGCCGACGAACAGGGCCGAGATGCTGCGTCCGGCGACGAAACGCTGGAAATAGCGGCCGGTGGTCTGGCTTTCTCCGGCCGCCTGTCTGATATGTCCACCCCCGGCGCCGCCCACGGTCTTGGCCACCCAGCTGTCTGGCTCAGGCGGTCGATCCCACCGGAATTCCGGATGTGGGATGCCGAGTTCGGCACAATCCGCGGCCAGCAATTGCGGGTCCTTGATCCTGCTGATCGCCGCGCCGCGATTGCCGGCAAGCGGAAAATGGCGAGCGACGGCGTCGACAGTCTCCGTCATCCGCTCAAAACCCGAGCCCAGGACGACGGCGACCGGCTGGTCTTCGCCGACCAGGTCCCGAAGCGTCTCGATGATGCGCTCGCCGTCGATGCCGTCCTGTAGGTTGCCCGGCAGCTTGGTCGTTCGTTCTGCCAGCGCAACCGTATCGGTATCGCAGAAGAAATCAGCGACCAACGGACGATAGCCCGCACGCCGCGCAGCCATGGCCAATGCCCGGCCTGAAATCGCCGCGATCAGCAGAGATCTGGCGCTATTTGGCAATCTCGCGTGCAAGGGAAAACGCTTCCTGGAAATCGAGCGCGATCGTTTTTTCGGATTCGATCATTCTTTTGAAAAGGCCAGACTCGACCTTATATTTGACGTTGCCGATGGCAAGCGGGCCAATCCCGACGACCTTTGCCGCTTCTAGCGGGTCGCCATTGGCATTGACGGCCAATCCTTCGATGCCTGCGGGCGGGACCGCGTTGACGTCGGCGGCGATAAGCAAGCCGCTTCCTCTCAACTGGGCCTTTGAAACCACCTGGACGCCGGCTTTCGCACAAGCCAATATGACCTCACTTGCTTCGACCAGATCGGCTTTCCGGGCATCGCTCGATCCGTCAGCCGCATCGACACCGATCTTGAATCGGCTTTTGATCTCGGCAGCGATCTGCTTCACCCTTTCGATGCCGTCATGGCCGACAAGCGTGACGCGGGCGCCCTCCCTTGCCGCGATGACGGCGGTGCAGAAGCCAACCACGCCGGTGGCGCCGAAAACAGCCACCCTCGTGTCCTTCAGCCCGCGCTCGAATTTCTTCTCCAACGCCTTTTCGACCTTGGCCACCATCGCCGCGGCCGTGGTGAACGAGCCGGCGGGGTCGGCAAATACCGAAACCTGGAAAGGCGGCACCATCGCCTTCTTCGCGGCATCGAACATGTCGAGCGCCAACGAAGCATCCTTCCCGGCGATAAAGATGCCGGTATCGACCCCCGCATCCGGCGGGCGCGAAAAGATCGCGTCCTGAACCAGGCCTGTCACCTCACCAAGGTCGACATCGACATAGGGGACCACGCTATCGAAGCCAGCGTCGAGCGCCATGTTCACGTCGAACGGGCTCATGTGCTTCAACGGCGTCAGCATATGCAGGATATGTTTGCGGGCCATTTCTCGCCTTTCTGCTTGGAATCTGAAGCGTCAGCTGCCGACGAGACCGAGTCCGGTCGAACTGATCTTCGCGCCGGAGTTCCTGCCTTTGACGATCTTGATCTGAAGGCCGTCTTCAACGGCTGTCTTCTGAACCGCGCCGACGAATTTGAGCGCGGCGTCATGCGACGGCGCGAAGGCAAACCCTGCGGGTCCCCAGGAACTCTGGCCGATCCCGACGGCGCCCGCTTTATTGAGACGGTGAGCGACCATCTCGACCCGCTTTGAGGTGAACACACCGCCCTGCGCCGGAGCGAAATGGCTGCCGATCAGCATCTGTATCGCGGTGACGGCAGCGCCGAATGCCGCAAGATCGCGCTCGACCAAGGCCGGCATGATACCCATCAGTACCCTCCGGCAGATCTCGCCGCTGCCCGCCGTCGGGAAGGGTGGCAGTGAACGGAACGCCGCGACCTCTGCCTCGCCATGCAGTCCATGCCCGGCATGGTCGAGGATGAGGATGACGCGCCATTCTTCGGGAAACGGCAGCCGCGCCACGACCGGAGGCGGTCCGCCACGCTCGTCCTTGCCCGCGTCGACAATCACGCCGCCGTCTTCGAAACTTGCGATGCCGATTCCAGATCGGCCGCCTCGTTCGAGCAGGGTCGCGTCGCCGGCGACATCGAGAGGCAGGTTGTGGAGCGTTCGCAGTGCCGAGGCGACGGCAAGGGCGATCTGCGTGCCGGACCCAAGGCCGGCGTGACTCGGGATCGACTGTTCGATCACCAAATGGTGCTGGCCGCGAATGCCGAGATGCCTGCAGAGCGTCGACAAGTGCTCACCGGCGCGAACGCTCTCGGAACCTTCGACTATGGTCTCGCCGGACCGCGACAGGGTGACAACGGTTTCGGGTTCACTCAACGGAAGCCCAACGCTGCCAAAGCGACGTCCGGCATCGCCATTGAGATCGAGGAAGCCAAGGTGAAGGCGAGCGGGCACTCGTACGGTAACAAAATTCGACATCTGCCCCCCGATGGGTGCATCATGGATGCATCATGGAAGTTTAGGTGCCCGCCACGATGATAACTGTTTTCGTCGAGGGAGCAAGCCAAAGAGAGTGCATTCATGTTTCTGCTTTGCCTGTCGTGTTGACGGACCGAGCAATTCGGGGAGGTCGAGATGAGCGAAACGGTCAAGGAGAAGGTCTATTCGGACGCCGAGATTGCCGACCGGCTTGAGAAGGAGTTGCCGAAATGGCGCTACGAAAACGGCTGGATACGGCGCAAATACAAGACCCACAGCTGGAAGTCGACGCTGATGGTCATCAACACGGTTGGCCATCTCGCCGAGGCGGCGTGGCACCATCCCGATATCACCGCTTCCTATGCCTGGGTCGAGGTACGCCTGATGAACCACGCGGCGAAGGGTATCACCGACAAGGACTTCGAGTTGGCGAGAAAGATCGAGGACGTTGTCCAGTGGCAGCCGGCCAAGGAAGGCGGAGCGCTGGAGGGAACTCCGGCGACCGATCAACGCTTCGCTTACATCAAATATGATTAAGCGCGGTCGGAGTTTGTTGATAGCGTATGAAAACATTCGTTAATCTGCTGGCAAGCGGGGTTCACGGCCAATCCAGTTTCGTCTAGGATCGGGCCGGCACCAGAAAGTAGTGTAGCGAATGGCGGTTGCTTGGATAGGCAACCGGGAAGCGCTGGTCGAGCGCGCGGCTGCGCATGCCGCGTCGCTGTTATCGTCAAGCCGGTGCCCGGTTTTCAGCTTTGATACGGACATACACGGCACGAGGGCGGCGATCGCGCTGGCCGAGCGGCTTGGCGCGGCATACGATCACACCGACGGCGCGGCACTTGCCCGAGAGACCCTGCTTTTTACCGACAGGGGCGCGATGACCGTCGCCCCTGGGGAGACGCGCCGGCGTGCCGATATCGTGGTGATCGTGGGCGAACTCGCACAAATCCATCATGATCTTGTTGCCGAACTCGCTGGCACGGTTCCCGATCTCTCGACCAGGCCCGATCTCTCGACCGGGATTGAGCGCGAGTTCTTCCTGGTGGGATCGAACGGGGTGTCCGCGCCGCCGTTGAAAAACGGGCGCAAGGCAACGCTCCTTTCCTGTGGCCAGGCTAGCCTCGGCGCCACGCTGGCGGCGCTGAGGGCGCAGTACAAGGGGCGGCAAACATCGCGACCGGTGTCGAACTTCAACGATTTCGCCAAGGCTCTGGCGGCTGCGCACTTTCCCGTGTTCCTGTTTTCAGGCCACGCCACCGATGGGTTGGCGTTGGAGATGCTGCAGGGGCTGATCGCCGATCTCAATCGCAAATCACGTGCATCTGGTCTTCATCTGCCCGCGAGCGAAAACGGGTGGGGAAGCGTGCTCGCCTCGACCTGGATGACAGGTTTTCCATTGCGCACGGGCTTTGCGCGGGGCTTCCCGGAATTCGATCCCTGGCGTTACGATGTGGCGCGCATGATCGCCGCCGGCGAAGCCGACCTGCACCTGCGGATCTCCGCCACGGTTGCCCAACTCCCGAGAAAAAGGGGACGCATGGCACTGATTGCGCTGGCTAAAACGGAAGAGCCGGTCGCAGGCGCCGCGGTCACCATCGCCATTGGCGAAGCTGGAGTCGATCACGATGCGGTTGTCTATTCCAGCCGTACCGGCTCGCTGAAGTCGACTGATACCCGCGTTGCTTCGAAATTGCCCTCCGCCGCGACGATCATTCGCCTGGTCGCCAGTCGGGTTTTCGCCGAGGCATTGCCATGCTGACGAAAATTGCCAACGGCGACATCGTCGACCCCGTCAACAGCCGTCTCGGCAAGGGCGACCTGTGGATCAAGGACGGCAAGATCGTCGCGGCGCCGGCTGAGGGGGTGGCCGACCGGACCATCGAAGCCGCCGGCTGCATCGTGATGGCGGGCGCCATCGACATCCACTCCCACATTGGCGGCGGTAACGTGAATACCGCGCGGCTTCTCTTGCCCGAACAGCATGCCGCCCATCAGGCCCGACCGGCGACCACGCCGCTCTCCAATGCCGGCTGGTCGACCTTCCAGACCGGCTGTCTCTACGCCAAGATGGGCTTCACGACGGTCGTCGAACCGGCGATGTCGCCGGGATCTGCACTCCACACCCATCTCGAGCTGGCCGACATCCCGATCATCGACAAGGCGACGCTCGCCATTCTCGGCAACGACGACTTCCTGCTGTCAATGATCCGTGACGCCGCCACACCTCAAATGATCGAGGACTATGTCGCCTGGACGGTCGCCTCGACGCGAGCGCTCGGGGTCAAGGTGATCAACGCCGGTGCAGCGGCCGCCTTCAAGGAAAACGCACGCACGTTCGCGCTGGACGATGTGGTGCCTTCCTACGGCGTCAGCTCGCGCAACATCGTCAAGACGCTGCAGGCCGCCGTCGACAATCTTGGCCTGCCGCATCCTTTGCATGTCCATTGCAACAATCTGGGCATTCCCGGATCTGCGGACACGGCGGCCGCGACGATTGCGGCGGCGGATGGGCAGCCGCTGCACCTTGCCCACCTCCAGTTCTATGGCTATGGCACGGAAGGAAAGCGAAGATTTTCCTCCGCTGCCGCGCGGCTTGCCGAACTGGTCAACACGACGCCGGAAGTCACCATCGATATCGGTCAGGTGATGTTCGGTCAGACGGTCACGGTCTCCTCCGACGTCATGCGGCAGTTCTCGGCGCGGGGCAGCGCACATCCGAAAAAGACCGTCATTCATGACGGGGATGGCAATGGCGGCGGCATCGTGCCCTACAGCTATGGCAAGGACTTTTATGGCACGATGCAGTGGGCGATCGGGCTCGAGCTTTTTCTCCTGATCGACGATCCCTGGCGTGTGTTCTTCACCACCGATCACCCCAACGGTGCACCCTTTACCGCTTATCCGGCTCTGTTCGAGCTGCTGATGAGGCGGGAAGCACGCACCGAAATGGCCGCTGGACTTTCACGATCCGCCTTAGCGCACTCTACCCTGTCCGCAATCGACCGCGAATACACGTTCGAGGAAATAGCCATCATGACGCGCGCAGCGCCGGCCAGGCTGCTTGGGTTGACGGATCGAGGCCATCTCGGCGCCGGCGCGATAGCCGATATTGCTGTCTATCGCAGGAACGAAAGTATCGCGAAAATGCTCGGACAGGCGGCATATGTTTTCAAGGATGGCGATCTCGTCGTGCAGGACGGGGAGATCATCCATTACCGCTGGGGCAAGGCCCTCAGGCTTAATCCACCTGTGGACAAGGCGATGGTGCGGCGTCTGGAGGACTATCACCAGCAGCGCTACGGCCTGTCCTTAGATTGGTTCAATTTCCCGGATTCCGCGATTGCGCGTGAACAGCCATTCGGCGAGGTGCCATGCCGAACGTGAGCGTAAATGGCGTAACGATCGACGATACTTTTGCCGAAGCCTTTGGGATGCGGGCAACCGCCATCATCATCACCGCGCCGAACCGGAAATGGGCACGGCAGGCGGCGATCACGATGACCGGCTTCGCCACCTCGGTAATCGGTTGCGGCTGCGAAGCGGCAATCGATGCCGACCTGCCGCCGTCAGCCACCCCGGATGGCCGGCCCGGCTGCCGCGTGATGATCTTCGCGATGGGAACCGATGAATTGCAGAAGCAACTGCTCAATCGCGTCGGGCAGTGTGTTTTGACTTCGCCGGGCTCCGCCTGCTTTGCCGGGCTGGAGGGCAGCGCTAAGCTCAAGCTCGGTTCGGCACTGCGTTATTTCGGCGACGGCTGGCAAATCTCCAAGAAGATCGGCGACAGGCATTTCTGGCGCATTCCCGTCATGGATGGTGAATTCCTCTGCGAGGCAACAACCGGACTGACGAAGGAAGCCGTCGGCGGCGGCAATTTCTTTGTCATGGCCGAAAGCAGCGCCAACGCATTGGTCGCGGCCGAGGCCGCGGTCGCCGCGATCGGAATGGTGCCCGGTGCCATCGTGCCGTTCCCGGGCGGCATCGCCCGTTCGGGTTCCAAGATAGGTGGCAAATACAAGGGCATGATCGCCTCGGCCAACGAAGCCTACGCGCCGACACTGCGCGGTGTGGTTGCGAGTGAGCTCGGCCCCGATATCAACGCCGTCCTGGAAATCGTCATTGATGGTGAGACCAATGATGCCGTTGCCGCGGCGATGAAGGCCGGCATCAAGGCCGTCATCCAGATCGGACCGAAGAAAGGCGCGGTTCGCATCGGCGCCGGCAATTACGGCGGCAAGCTCGGTAAGTTCATCTATTCGCTGAAGGATATGTTGCCATGAAGGCGCTGACCTTCACTCTTGTTGCCGAACCGCCTGAGCGCCTCGACCTGTCGCCGCTGACGCCGGAGCGGCTTGCTGGGAGCGAAAGACGGGATATCGAAAAAATCCGGATCGGCATGTCGAAGCACGGATCGAAGGTGGGCGACATTTTTCGCCTCGCCGGCAGCGATCCGCTAAGCATCGTCTTCGAAGGAGGAAGCGCGCGCCTCGACCGGGTGGCGCAAGGCATGGGAGGTGGATCGGTTCGCGTGATCGGCAATACTGGCGCGCAGGCCGGGCGCGCCATGCGCGGCGGCAAGCTGACGATCGAAGGCAATGCGGGGCCGCACGCCGGCTCTGGCATGCGCGGCGGCAGGCTGGAGATAATAGGCAATGCCGGCGATCACCTTGGTGCGCCGCTCGTCGGCGAACTGGCCGGCATGAATGGCGGCGTGCTGATCGTCAGGGGCAGGGCGGGCGCCTTCGCCGCAGACCGGATGCGGCGCGGTCTGATCTCGGTGCTGAAAGGCTCGGGCGACTATGCCGGCAGCCGCATGATCGCGGGCACGCTGGTGGTAGCCGGTGGCATCGGTGAAATGCCCGGCTACCTGATGCGTCGCGGTTCGATCCTTCTTGATCGCGCGCCAGGACATCTGTCGCCGAGCTTCGTCGAGTGTGGCGCGCCCGAGAGCGTTTTTGCCACCATCATCGATCGTCATCTGATCGCCGAAGGCATTTTGAAACGGCCGCTGCTGGGGAGCGCACCACATAAATATGGCGGCGACAACGCGGTGCTTGGAATGGGCGAGGTTCTCTTTCCGCGCCGATGAGGTTTCCGGCAACGAGATCGATCAAGTGCTTGTGCCTGTCGATCGGCCCTGCTCGCTGAGCTTTAGGAATGTGTCCAAACGTCGATTTGCCGCCAGTTATTGGCTTCGCCAAGGTTAAAGCGGCCTACTGGAGACCTGTAGGGCGCGTTTCGGCGGATGCGCGGGCGGATAATTGCGCTTCCGCTGAGCGAAACATGTCCTCGAATCCAAGCTCGGTTTCAAACACGGTGCTTCCCAGGCTGATCGCCAGAACGTCCTCGGTCCCCTTGGGCGCGAAATAGACCCGCGCGACGCTTGCCCGAATGCGCTCGCCAATTTCCGCGGCCTCCGCTTCGGTCGTACCTGGAAGAAAGACTCCGAACATCGATGTTCCTATGCGACCTACCATATCCTCCTTGCGGACCGAAGACTGAATGGCCGATGCGACGAGCCGCAAGGCCTCATCGCCCCAATCTGGGCCGAAGCGAAGATTTATGGAGCGAAGGTGTTCGGCATGAATCACCAGGAAGGCGCCCGAGCGCGGCCCTGGCGCTGACGGCCTGGCCGCGCGCCGCTCGACCATCGAGGTGAAAACCGGGCCGTTCAGGCAGCCTGTCACCCTGTCATAGGTCTCGGCCCTGTTGAGCTCCCGCCGGTAGCCGCGGATCTGGGCCTGCTTCAAGCCGATCAATACGAAAAGCGGCAGACCGATGATCAGAGGCAGCAGCACCGCAGTGACCATGCTGCGCCCGAACGGCGTCAAGACATCGCTGAACAACAGCAGGTAATTGAGGCCCACTGAGAGGGCAAGGCTGCCAACGGTCCCCAGGAAGGCGAGCCACGCGACACCCTTCCATACCGGCTCGGTGGCGGTCGTTTCGGCTTGTGCCATTACCAATCTCCTGTCAGATCGGCGAGCATAGCGCCGGCATGCGCAATTTCAGTTGCGGCAAACCATACAATTTGATCGATGTGCGAATCGTGAATCGATTTCGCCTATCGCGGCGGGCCGAAAACTCCCACCTCCGCGTCCTCGGCGACTGCTTGCGCCTTGCCATAGATGCCGGTGGGCAGCGCGATCGCCCAGCCGTTGGACACAAGCCAGGCGCCGACATCCTGCTTGCCAAGGCTACACGGCGCGGCAATGGCAAAACGTTCGATCTCCGGCGGCATGAAGCACTTCAGCGCGCGCCCACGCAGCCAGGAGTTGAAGGCGGCGCGTGCGCGCTGGCCGCAGGACCAAGCGACATCGTGAAACGAGCAGGTGGCTTCCGGTTCTATGCTGGCCACACCACTGACGGCCACTTTGCGTCCCATGGATTCGAAAGTCGCCGATGACGTTGCCATTGGCCGGAAGAGCAGGGTTTCGCGCCAGTCATCTGGCATGGGCGTTTTAGGGGGCACGGCGAGGCCGAGGTCGCCGAGCGGCGGCCGGGCTTCGATCCGCTCGATCTCGGGCAGGTCAATCGACGGCAGCGCGACAATGCCCTCGGCAACCCTGCGCGCTTCTCGCCATCTTCCGTCGAGAACAGTCGTCTGCGACCGGGCTGGTTGCCCGGCATTCTCGACACGAGTCCCAAGGGCAGGCCTGTCGGTCGCAATCAAGGCTCCGGCATGCATGATCAGGGCAATCCCGAACAGCAGCTCGAGGCCTCCGACCGTAATGACCAGGCGGGCCAGCACAGCGTTCGTTACCGGACGGTCAGAACCCCGAGGTCGATTTGGCAACCAGTTTGAGCGCACCCTTTTCTATCCGATAGAATGGCATCGATCTTTGGCTGGATCCATCGGCGCGAAAGCGGAACAGGCCGGTCGATCCGCGAAATCCACTCGGATTTTCGAGCACCTGTTTGCTGAAACCGTCAGGTCCGACCGCGCTGGCAATTCCTGCAGTCAGCGCAACCATATCATAAGCGTAGGCTACGTTGACGTCGGCGGGATAATTGTATGTCGTCCTGAAGCGATCGGCGATCGGCCCGGTTTCGCCCGGATCGAGCGTTGCGATATAGGCTCCCTCGAACGATGGTTCCATGGGATGCTCCAGCCAACGGCTGGTTCCGACGACGGAGGTCGCCTTGCCCGCAATGCCCTTTGATTTGAGAGCGGCAAGTATCGGCGACGGGCTGGCATCGCCGCTGGCAATGATGACCGCGTCGGGAGTGTCCACGAGCGAGGCCATTTCGTCGACCGCCTTGGCGGCGCCGTCGCCGGCCGAATATGGAACGGTGACGGCGAGCGTCGCGCCATAGATGCTGAGACTGTTGGCGACCCGCTTCTCGACCGTGCTGGCATTCGAGCCACCCGCGACAAACAATACGAATTTTTTTCCGCCTTTTGCGGAGATGCCCGCAGCGCCCGCCGCCGCACTGTCCGCTTCGCTGAGGCGCACGGCATAAACACCGGCGCCGCCCGCGAAATTGTCGGCAAGCGCCAGCACGGGCGGCCGCTTCGATCCCGACAATGTGGCGATATGCTGGGCTGCCGGCAGTTCGGTCGGCCCGATGACGACTTTCGTGCCGGTCGTCAGGGCTTGCAGCGCCAATTTGCCGGCCTGTGCGTTGTCGCCCCTGGTGTCCTCCACCGTCAGCGTAAGCAATCCATTGCCGATATCGGTCATCGCGAGCTTGGCGCCATCGAGCATCTTGCGGCCATTTTCCCCCGCCGTTCCCGGGGCGGATAATGGCAATAGCATGGTAATTTTCGTCGAACCGGCACCCATCGACTGGGTTGCCTGGGCCGGGCCGGCGGCCGGGGCGCCGTCCTGCCCGGCAGGCGCGGCAATCGCCGCCGGATCGAGCGCTTCGGTAACGCCCCCCTTCGACTGGCAGCCCGACAATACCGCGGCGAGCGCGAAGGCGGTTGCCCAAATCTTCAGCCCACGGACCCGTCGGCCAGCTTCCATGATTGTCCCACCCTGTTCACCGCCGGCTTATTATTCCCGGTCTGGTCTCCGACGCATGTTACGGCGAACTGGTCGTGCCGTCCTGTTTTTCTTCAGCCGCCGAAGAGCCGGGCCCTCAGCGCCCCGACCCGTCGCGCTTGCCCTGAGAAGGTATCGCGGTCCGACGAAAACGCGGAAACGCCGAACGTCGCCATCGGCAACGGCACGGTCGGCTGATAGCTCGCGAACGCCTTGAATGTCTGTCGCATACCACACTGCGGTTGCGTCACAATGGGATCGGCTGCGCCGAGCCGGACGACGGAGGTTGTGCCATGGGAGGCTGCTCCAGCCGGTCGGCGCAAGCCAGCGTGACGACTTGGCCAATGCCGGCCAGGGCGATCGTTGCGGCGATCGCCTTCAGGAGTTGATCCGTCCGCTGCCATGGTGGCCAACAGGCGCAGGTTGCCTATCCGGTCAGTGCATGTACTCGACCATGCGATCGTGGAAACACTCGCATTTGTTGAGCGTGTCTTCGTCCTTGTAGTTCGTCTTCAGATAGCCGTAAGCCATGCCGCAGGCGACCTTGGCTTCCGAGGCCCAGACGAAAACCGGCCGGGACGAATTGATCCATTCCGAGCTGTTTGCGACGGCGACCGACTCGTCCATCAGCTTCACCACCTGATCCCTGAGATCGACGATGTTGTCGTTCAGCACCAGGTTGGAGGTGCCGACGACACCGCAATAATCGCCCGTGGGTCCTTCGATGATGTCGGCGGCATTGAGGCCCGTCGACAAGATCGACAGCAGACCGGCCCCAAAAGCCACCCGCAAGATTCTGTTCATGTTGCTCACCCCGTTTCCTTTTGCCCTTAGGCCACGTCCTGCTTGGTACCATGGCTGTCGTCATAGAGTATTTTGACTGCTTCGGCCGCACTGTGGAACGTATAGTTCTCCAGCACCGCCACCGTGTGATAGTTGTCGCCGCCGCCATTGGTGTCGACCTTGACCTCGGCGTTCGCCGCGTTGGCCGAGGACTGCGCGATCTCCACGAAGCCGCCGGCTTCGAGATCGGTGACGCCGGCCAGGCCCTTCAGCAATGCCGTAAGATCGATCTGGTCGCCCTTGGCCCCGTCATGGAAGTCGGCGATCAGGTCGGTCACCTCGAGAGAGCCGATGGCGAAGGTCTTCGTGCCGTCGGAGGCGACGGTTGGCTGTGCGGGGGCACCGAGCGAGGTGTCGAGTTCGACCTCGACATAGTTGCCGGTGGTGCCGTCGGCCATCTGGAACGTGCCGTTGCCTGTCACGGTCTGCCCGTCGATTTCGCCCACGGCGGGGCTGGCCGCCGTGCTGATCGAGACGATACCGTTATCCGTGAGGTGCGACAATTCCCCGGCATCGCTGGCGCCGTTGGTATTGGCGTCCTTCCAGATCAGCAGGCTGTCGAAGGCGGCGTCATTGTGATCGATGACGCCGTCATGATTGCCGTCGAGCGAGGCGAGTGCCGCCGCCCCGCTGGCGAACTTGCCGCCGCCGAAGCTCGGCGTGAACAGCTCGGTGCCGTCGTCGATCTTGCCGTCATGGTTGAGATCCACCGCCAGCATGCCGTCATTCGAGGTGTTCCAGGCGACCTGGTCCTTCGCCCCATCGCCATTGATGTCAAACTGGACGCCGTGGCTGAGGTCGGAGAAGGTGAAGCCGTTGTGGTTCAGATCGAGGACAATGGGGTCGGTAGCGCTGTTGTAGACAACGAAGTCGGAGGCCTGCAGGCCTGCCATCTGCGCAGCGGTAACACCATTCAACGTCGCTACAAGAACTCGGCTCCCAGTGGTGCTCCAGTCTGTGTCATGCCAAATCTGTCCGACGCCGAGGGTCGAATTGAAAACAGCCATATAGGTGTTTGTAGCAGCGGCAGTTGCGGCAGCGATTTGAGCTGATGTCTGGCCGGTCGAAGAGGTAATCAGCACCAGCTGATTGTCGTCGGTAGTATCGATAGCACCGATGCTCGATCGGGCGGTAAAATTGCCATCACTGTTGGTAAGGGGTTGTCCCGCCGCTGTTCCTGAGATGCCGAAGTTGACAGCACCGGCTCCTGTGCCTTCGAGGAAGCCAATCTTGTCGATTCCGGCTTGGAAGTCGGTAATGGTATCTGTTCCTGTGTTCGTCGCTAGTCGGAACTGATCCGCCCCGCCATCGCCTGTAAGGGTGTCATTACCGCCACGTGCGTTGATGGTATCTGCGCCTGCACCACCGACGATCGTATCGATGCCCGAAGAGCCGATGATCTTGAAGCCCTCTGTCTGGTTGGACAGGTTGAGGGTTGCCGCTGCTGCTAGTGTCACATTCTCGATATTGACAAGCTGAGCGTCGCTCGAACTGGTGAAGTTCGCGTTGACACTCAAGGTATCCGTCCCGCCGCCGCCGTTGATCAACAGATCGACCTGATCCGCGATGATCGTGTCACCGGCAGAGCCGCCGAGGATGACGTCGCTGCCGCCTGCACCGTCCAGCGTGCTCGCACTATCGTTGCCAACGACGATGTCCCTGCCGCTGGTTCCCGATACGGTGCCATCTGTGTCCTGCTGGTAGGTGACTGTACCCGTATCGGTCAGCGATCCATCGCTCACTGTATAGGTAAAGGTCCCACCGGCGTTGTTGTTGTCGTTTATATTGATCTGGCCAGAGTTGTGATTGAGAGTCGTGAATCCGTTCTGTGCAGATGCGCCGGTGATGCTAAGCATGTTCCCATCTGGATCGGATGCAAACGCCAGGAAGGCAGCGTCCGCCACGGCGAATGCTCCCCCACCGTAGTTTGACACCACTGTCAGATCAGCTGCCACGGGCGCATGGTTCAGAGGAGCGATGCTGATCGTCGCCGTGTCGCTGGCGCTGAGATCTCCGCCACCAGTGTTGCCGTTGTCATGCACGGTGAGCGTCAGTGTGGCTGTCGAAGCCAGATTGTCGACGTAGGTGATCGACCCGGCTGAGCCAGAACCTGTGTCCACACCTCCGAGCAGATTGTTGATCTGCGTCACGGTGCCGGTGATCGTCAATGTTGACGACCCGTTGCCGGAGACCGTCGCACCACTGTTGCCGGCCGACCCTGACAGCGTGCCCTCGGTGACCGACAGGGTCACCGTCATCGAACCGCTGCCTGCGTCGACGTCACCGATAGACAATCCCGTGCCCGAAAGGGTGAGGCTCGTCTGCGCAATGGCGGCGTAGGCTATCGGGTCAGTCGCCGCCGTCGGCGCGTCGTTCACCGGCGTCACAGTGATCGTGGCCGTCGCCGGGGTGCTGTCCTGCAAGCTGTCATTGTCAACCGCGGCATACTGGAACGTGACCTGCCCATTGTAGTTGGCGGTAGGGACGAAGTGGATCGTCGATGTACCGGCCGGCACAGACCCATTGAGCGCGATCGCCTGGGTATGTGCGGCATCCAGATAGAGAGTGCCATTGGTCGGCAGGCTGGTGATCTTGAAAGAAGTCACCGTTCCATCGCTGTCGGAGCCTGCCAGCGTGACCGCAACATCCAATGCGTCCTCCGCGCCGCTGGCTGAAACAGCGTTTGTTTCCGGATGCGCCGGCACCACCACATTGACCGTCAAGCTCGAGCTCGCCTTGTCGCCGTCGCCATCCACCAATGTGTAGTTAAGGCTCTCGGTCGTATTCGAGGCGACATTGGTCGGGCTGGTATAGGTCCATGCGCCGGTGTCGAAATGGAATGAGAAATGTCCACCAATTGCCGTGGCAATGCCCGTCACCGTCGTCTGGCCGGTGATTGTGCCGGTGATCGCACCGGCCTCTGTGATTTGCGAGCCCGCCCCCGTCGCACCGTTCCAAGTGTAGGTCGTACCATTGACCGTGATGGAATAGACATGCCCGCCATCGGCGCCGAAATGGTCGTTGCCGAGGAGATTGCCGTTTACCTCACCAGGTAACGAAGCCGACAGCGTGGCCGACAATATGGTCGGATCCTTGACGATCTGCGTGCTGTCTTGGTTACGCTGCGCGACTTCGTCAAGGAAGCTCGTATTATTGATATCGCTGAAGCCGACGGCATAGACGTGATTGACCGCGGGATAGTCCGGGTCGTTCCCGCTGTCGTTGAGGAAGTTGGTCCATGCCGTCTGCTGCGCCGAGGTCAGGTGGGTGCCGCCAGTCGGGTCACCGTCGGTCAGGAAGTACAGATTGGTCTGGTCCGCCGCGGGATGGCTAAGATTGGCGTAACCATTGCCCGTCGTGCCGCTGACCAGACTCACGGCGCTCGCGTAGTTGGTGCCGGCCGAGGTCGAGTTGATCGCCGCAATGGCCGAAGCCGCCGCTGCCGGATCCGAATACTGCCCGATGAAGCTGCCGCTGATTCCGAAGGTATAAACCGTGATCTGCGTGAACGTGACGTCGTTGCTCGCGAGGAAATCCGCCACGGCCGACTTCATCAGCGCGAGGCGCGTTTGCCCCGTGCCCGGGACGGTATCGTTCATGCTCTGCGAGAAGTCGAGCACAAGGATCGCGTTCATGGTCGGCTTGGTGCCAGCCACGGCCGTCGCGGTATCCGCTGCGACAGTCGGCATATCGTCGTCGATCTTGATGCCGACCGTGCCGTTGGCGTGGTCGCCGTTGGAGTCGGTGATGGTGTACCCAAGCGAAAGATTGATGTCGTTCTCGCCGCCGCCTTGCGGGTGATCGACCTCCTGCAGCAGCGTGAAGTTATAGGTCGCCGCTGTCTGGTTGACCTCGATCTTGAAGGCGGCGTGGTTGGCTGCGGCCGTCGCGCCGGACGTGTCGGTCGTGCCGTACAAGGTGTGTGAGGCCGTGTCGTAGTAATAGTGGAGCGCGACGCCGTCATGCTTCACTGTGAAAGCGCCGTCCATGACGATGTCGCCATTGGCAACGTCGAAGCTGAGCGAGCCATGCCCGTCCGGCCCATAGCTGCCGAGCGATATGTCCGCGGGGTTCGAAGTCGTATCGTCGCCCGTGCTATTGGTGTTGTGGACGCCCGCGGCAAGATCGTCTTCGTCGACCACGATGCTCGACGAGGTGGCGGTCGGCTGACCGGTGCTGTCGAGCCCGACGGTCAGCGTCGCGGTCGAGGTGTCGCCGTCGCCGTCCTTCAGCGTGTAGGTGAACACGTCGCTGCCGGCCAGGCCGGAGACACGGGTATAGACGTAGCTGCCGTCTTCCTGCAGAGCCAGCGTGCCGAATTGGCCGCTGACGACGAAGCCGCCGCCAGTCACATCGGTGTCCGATCCACCAGAGCCAGTGACGCCGCTGATCTTGGCGCCGTCGGCACCCAGGGTGTCGATACCGGTGCCGTGCAGACCTTCGTTGGTGCCGGCGCCGTCTATCACATTGCCGAGGATCGAGCTGCCTATGATGCCAGTGCCGAAGGAATCGGTGTCATTGTGGGCCGTTGGGCCATCATCGCGTATCGCGATGTCGAGCGAAGAGGTGGTGCTGCTGCCGTCGGTGTCTGTAACGACAACACCGTAGTTCGCAAACACCTGGTCCTGGAGGCCACGGTCACCGGGCGTCGCATCCGCCGTTGTATTCGGATGAGTGACATTGTCGAGCAAGGTGAACTTGTAGGTCACCGTGCCGCCGGTCGCGTCTCCGACAAAGCTTGTCACCTGGAGCAATCCGTAGGCCGGGCCGCCCAAGATGGTCACCGGCGCTCCGGGCGAGGCGGCCTGTAACTCTGCCAAGGTCAGCGCTGTGGTCCCGATCGTCAGCGTGACCAAGCCGTCGGGCGATGTGAAACCGAAGGCGCCGGTGTTGCTTTCCGACGGATCGACATTGGTAGCCGGATTGTTGTCGTTTTCGCCAGATCCCGCAGGTTCGCCGCTACGGATATCCAGGCCCTTTTCATCGACGAACGTATCCCCGCCCGAAGCTTGCAGCGTCAGACCGGTAAGCGTCGTCAAGTAGTTGACGTCGACGGTGGTCGAGCCCGCCGTGACCAGATGCTCGTATTCGCTGCCCCCCGACTGCACCGACGCGATCGAATTGGAAATATTCGCCTGGTCGGTGATCTGGGCGTCCGTGTAGGTGTGGGTCACGGATCCTGTTGTAGCGCCGGTGGCGACTGTCACTGTCTCGCCATTGGCCAGCGTGAAGGTCAGTGGTGCGGTCGGTGCGACCGAACCAGGAGTGCCGGTCAGCGTCACCGTATAAAGGATCGAGCCGCCATTTTCCGAGACCGGGATTGTTGAGGACGTGAGCGTCGCCGTCACCGTGTTTGTAGTGTCGGTCACCTGCGCCGTCGCCGTTGCGGCGCCGACCACGAGATGCTCGAAATTGCCACCGCTGGTGTTGATGATGGTCGCGGTCCGGCTCGACGCGTCGAGATAGACGTCCTCGTCATTGCCCGAGGCAATCGTCAGCGTACCGGTGGTCTGGCCGTTCGCGATCGTGATGTCGCCCTGGTCGGTTGTGATCAAGGTCACGCCCTGGGAGGCGTTCGACAGTGTTGCCGTGAAGACGTAGTTGGCCACCGCTCCTTCCGACACCGTCGAGGCGCTAAGGTTGACCGTCGTGTCGTTGGTGGTGTCGTTTATCGCAAAGCCGAAGTTGGCGGTCGACGTATCGCCGTCGCCATCCTTTACGGTGAAGGTGCCGGTTGCGGTGCCTCCAGTAAGATAGACGTCGTCGCCTTGCGCGGTGAATGTGTAGCTGCCATTCGCCATGACCGCCATCGTGCCGTGCTCGAAGACGATTGGCTGCGAGTAGCCATCGGCGCCGAACACCAGGGTCTTGCCGTTGATCTGCGTCACCGTGGCACCATCGGCGCCGGCGACGAAGTCCAGCACGCCGGTGACCGTTGTGCCCTCGGCGACGTTTTGCGAGGCACTCACACTCGCCGTCGGCGTGTCGTCGTCGACATCGATCGACAGCGTGCCGGTGGCCGTGTCGTGGTCGCCGTCCGTGACGGTGTAGTTGACCCCGAACTGCAGATTGTTCTCGTCGTCGCCGGCAGGGTGCTCGATCGCATGAAGCTGCGTGACCGTGTAGGCGCCGGATGTGGTGTCGGCCAGATGCACCTTCAGCACATCGACGACGACGTTGTTCTGCATCTGGCTGATGATCAGGTCGGTTCCCGAGTTCGAGGTCACCGAGAACCCGCCCGCAACCGGCAGCGTTGCGCCGGTGAGCAGCGTCGTACCGGCGCCGTCGGCGCCGTAGGTGTGGCCGAGCGTACCGGATGTGTGGGCTGTGTCGGGAGTGACATCGCCGGTGCCATCGGGATTGCCGCCCAGCGCGTCGTCATCGAGCTGGACCTGTGCATTCATCGCTGCCGCCGGCACGTCGTCCGCGACATTGACCGTAAAGCTCTGGGTGACGGAGTCGCCGTCGCCGTCGACGGCCTTGATGGTGAAGCCGAGCGGCAGCGAGGCGTCGCTGCCGCCGGTGTGGTCGTGGTCAAGCGGCTGCCAGAGGGTGAAGACAAAGGTCGGGGTGCCCACGCCGTTCAGGGTCACCATGAAGACGGGATTGGATACGGTGTCGCCTTGCTTGAAGGCGACGAGTTCCTCATCGACGCCGTTGGCGGCAAGACGGACTGTGTAGTCCAGCGAAACGCCGCCCGAGGTCAGCTCTTCGGGCGCCATGAGAGTGTTGCCGGGACCGCGCGCGAATTCGAGATGGCTCGATCCCTTGTCGTCCGCATTCCAGTCGATATTGAGATTGCCTGATGTCGGCTGTACCAGGGGCAGCAGGCTCTCCGACACATTGCCCGTACCCGCAGGGCTGGTGACGACCGGAATGTCGTCGGTGACATGCACGGTGAAGGCGGACGACGTGCTGTCGCCATCCGAATCCGTCGCGTTGAAGCCGAAGGACAGGGCCTTGTCGTTGTGGTCGGCT
Source organism: Mesorhizobium sp. B2-4-2 (assembly GCF_006442845.1). Taxonomy (NCBI): domain Bacteria; kingdom Pseudomonadati; phylum Pseudomonadota; class Alphaproteobacteria; order Hyphomicrobiales; family Phyllobacteriaceae; genus Mesorhizobium; species Mesorhizobium sp. B2-4-2. The sequence continues at coordinate 133,603 of NZ_VFVM01000012.1, forward strand.
CCAGCCGGATGGTCGATATTGTCTTCCAGGTTGAACGAATAGTTGCCGTTCGTCTGATCGTTGATCGACACGGTGAAGATGGTGCGGATGACCGAGTTGTGCGTGGCGGTCGCCGTCAGCACGGTGTCGTTGCTGGACAGAGTGTAGGTGATGGCATCGCCATTGGACGTCAGGCCAGCCTGGACGCCGGCCAACGCCGGATTGAAGGCAACCGAGCGGTCGTGAATGCCGCTGTTGGGATTGGCGTCGTCGGCTCCCCACGAGATTCCCAGCGAGCCGGTCGCGGAGGCCGCGTTGAATGCGTTTGTGGAACCCGCTGCGGTGCTTTCCGCCACGGTGGCCTCCGCCGCAACGATCACTGGCCTGTCATTTTCGACCACAATGTTCAACGTGCCGGCCAGGTTGACGCTGTCGCCGTCGAAGTCGGTCGCCTTGAAGAGCGAGCCGATGTCGATCGCCATCGTTCCGCTGTCGCCGGAATTGAGACTATGGTCGAGGTGATCGAGCAGCGTCAGCGTAAAGGTGCCGTTGTTGTTGTCCGCAATCGTGAACACGGTGCGACCGTCCGCCGCGACGCCATCGACGGCATCGACACCCACAACGAAATGAACCGCCGATCCCCCCGACGACACGCCCGCCTGAGTTCCATTCTTTTCGACGTTGAAGGAGAAAGTCGCGTCGTCATCAGCGCCGATGGAAAGCAGTGGGACGAAGGCTGATGCCCCAAAAGTAACCGAGGTTGGCTGGCTGCCGCCTTCCGAATTTCCGCTCGACAGGCCGGTCAGCGTGTCTTCGTAGACGGTCGGAAGAGTGGCGCTGCCGTTCAGCGCCACCGGAATGTCGTCCTCGATGCCGATGGTGAAGACGCCGCCGCTGGTGGTGGTGGTCGACGTATAGAGGAAATTTTCGGCGCGAATCTTGTCGCCGCTGTCGAGATCGAAGCGGATCACCAGATGGTCGAACGTGCCCGCCGGGTCGATCGTGACGACGGAGCCGTCGGCCGGCACGGTCATCGTTCCTGTCTGGAAACCGGAGCTGCCGGAAACCGGCACGCCGGCGCCATTGTAGGCTTCCCAGGAAATTGTGCCCGAACCGTTGCCGTTGATGGTGAAGCTCACCGCGTCGGTGCCGGGCCGCGAGAAGATAAAGCCCTCATTGTCATGGATATGATTGTCGCCGATGCCGACGCCCTGACCCGAAACGTTGAAGGAATCGCTCCCGGCGCCATTGTTGAAATCGTGAGCCAAGGCTCCATTGAACGTTAGTCCGTCGAACGTAACGCCGCCCACGGTATAGGTGCCGTAATGGCCGGAATGTAGACTCAGGCCTGTCGTGGCTGTGGTGGTCGTCGTCTCGCCGGTGATCGCGATCGTGTCGCCGTCGGCGTCGGTGAACTGGAGCGCATGTGTGAAGTCGAGCACCAGCTTCTGGTTGTCATCGTTGGCGGGGGAGTTCGGCAGGTGGTCGATCTGGTCCAGCAAGGTGAAGGTGTAGGTGCCGTTCGGCTGGACATCGAGGGTGAAGACTTTGCGGTCGCCCGCATCGAGGCCGGGTGTTCCGCTCTCGACATAGCCGGTCAGCACCGTGCCGTCGACGTGGTAGACGATCGCCTCGCCCTTCGATGTCGCCGCCGGCAAGCCAGCGGGGTTCTGGATCAGCGAGAAGGAACCGGGTTCGTCCGCTCCGGCGGAGACCAGCGAGCTCAGCGAACCGGTCGCGACCGTGCCGAGGCCATCTCCGTCGGGATTGCCGACGGAATGACCATTCGAGTTCGCCAGCAAAAGCGCGTCCTCGCCGACATTGCCGGAGACGGTGGCGCTGGTCTGCACCGGAATGTCGTCGAGGACCTGGATCACGAAGGTCCCGGCGCCAAGGGAGATGGAGTCGCCGTCACCGTCGGTCGCGACGATATACGAGGAAAGATCGATCGGGCTCGTCAGCTGGTTTTCACCATTGTCTCCGGCCTGGCCGTCCAGCGCCAGATGATCGATCTGATCCTTGAGCGTGAAGACGTAGGAGCCGTTGGCCCCCACGGTCAGCTGGAAGATCTCGCGGTCGCCGGCCGAGAAGCCGGCGCCGTTTCCTGCCTCGGCATAACCATGCAAGGTGCTCCCATCGGATACGATGAGCACATGCGCGCCCTGCGACGTAAGGCCGGAATCCGCCGGCACGGCCGTCGAGGCAAGATGAAACGCCTGGGCGCCCGGGCCGTCGGCGCCGAAGCCGACGAGCGCGGTCAGCGCGCCGGCAGCGCCCGTGACGGTCGCGGAAAGGCCGATCGCTCCCGTCTCACCCGGCCTGCCGGCATCTGGGTTGTGCCCGGCAAGCCCGTCTTCGTCGACATTCGCCGTGATCGAGGCGGTTCCGACGGCCTTCGGCCCGTCATCCTCGAAGACGATGGTCTGGGAGATGTCGGCGCTTTGTGTGACGTGGTCGCCGTCGCCGTCGGTCGCCGTGAC
>NZ_VFVM01000013.1:0-126695 GCF_006442845.1 Mesorhizobium sp. B2-4-2
CTTGGCACAAGGTACTTACTTCCTGGTGATCCAATCCAGCAAGCCAACTTCGACCTGATCGCACCCGGCGTATTCGAGTACCAGGGTCTTAGCCAGATCGCGCCATCGACATTTGGGCGCGTATGTTCCCAACACCAAATCTTTGAACACTGCCCGGAGAACATCGGCATCGAACGCTGAGATAGCGAAGGGAACCGGGTCTGCATCCTCCCAAGCTCGGGAGGTGTCATCGCCATGGCTTTGGCGCAGCCGTTTCAGAAGCTCGCGTGATGCCGCGAGCACGCGTCGGGAGTGATCAATATCGCGCGGAAATGTGGCGCGACGTGGCAGGAAGGTGGCTTCAATAGCCGCCCGCGCAATGTCTGTATGGGTATCGAGCATCGCTGCCTCCCCTAAGCAGCTATCGGGGCTGCACCTTCTTAGGTGCTGAGCTGCGAATCTCAGTCATCAGCCCTTGCTCTCGGAGCCGAGCTGTCTTCGCATCCCGTGCCGCCCGCTCGACCTCGATCGACTCGCGCGCAACATCCGAGGTGCGCTCTTTTCTCTCGTGCCTTTTTTGTCGGTGAACCGTTGCCTTCTCCGCATCGTCGCCCCGATCTGACGGTCCCGCGGTGTTGTCGCACAGAACGATTGTGGCCAGATGCGGGCGACCTGGGAGGTGTTTCACCTGCCGAGCCAGCAGCCGCTGCCGCTCGGGCTGCGACTGTTTTGCGAACCGTCTAAAAGGTTGGACATCATGGCCAAGCCAATCATCCACTTTGAAATAATAGGGCGTGATCCTGCGAACCTGCGCCGCTTTACGCGGAACTCTTCGGATGGGAATTCGAGATCGGCGGATCGGTCTCGCCGCTTGTTCCCGACGCAACTATGGCTTCCTTGCCCCGCCTCCGGGGCTCAATCGGTAGCAGGGGCGTTGGAGGCGGGAGAAATTTTGATCCGGATGTAGTCCCGCTTCTCGGACGCGGTGCGCTTTTCAGAGCCCCCTTTAGAAACTCAATTTCCAAGGCTTGCCGGCCTACCAGCCGCTCCAGCGCTGCGATCCGCGCCTCATCGTGTCGGCCGCCGCCACGTCTTCGTCGAAGGAGCCGGCCTCGTATTTCTGAACCCAGATGCGGATCAGGTTACGCGGCAGTTCGTGCCGCTTGGCGAGACCATGCAGCGTCTCGCCGGACAGGAACTCCTGCACTACCTGACGTTTGAACTCCATGCTGTGCGTGCGATAAGTCACCATGGGCTTCCATCCTTCGAAAGCCCGGCTTCCAAGTCAATTCTGCTTGTTCATCCTGTCCGGTCCGAGGGGCGCACTCCACACATGGGTCTCATTTAGCCGGTATTTGCATCGTCATGACGCAGAGAAGCTCGAACAGGAGGGTGGCACCGGTTAGCGCGGTGACGCCCGAAGGATCGAGCGGCGGCGAGACTTCGACCAGATCGGCGCCGATGATGTCGACGCCGGCCAGCGCTCGGATCATCTTCTGGGCCTCGCGCGTCGTTATGCCGCCGATCTCAGGGGTGCCGGTGCCGGGGGCAAAAGACGGATCGAGCGCGTCGATGTCGAACGAGACGTAGGTCGGCGCGTCGCCGACGATCGAGCGCGCCTCGGCCATCACCGTGTCCACGCCGCGCTCCATGAATTCCTCGATGAAGATGATCCGGATGCCGGCCTCGCGGGCGAAATCGTAGTTTTCCACATCGGAGATCGCTCCTCGGATGCCGATCTGGACCATGCGCTTGGGATCGAGCAGGCCTTCCTCCACGGCGCGGCGGAACGGGGTGCCGTGATTATAGCGGTTGCCGAAGAACTCGTCATAGGTGTCGGAATGGGCATCGAAGTGAACGAGGCCGGCCGGTTCCTTGGCGATGCCGCGCAGGATGGGCAGCGTGATCAGATGATCGCCGCCGACGACCAGAGACCGGGCGCCGGAGTGGTGGACGTTTTCGAAGAAGGCGCTGATCGTGTCCAGCGAGCCGGGCAGGTCGAGCGGGTTTACAATCACGTCGCCGCAGTCGCCGGCACGAACCTGTTCGAAAGGCGAGACGCCCGTGACATGGTGGACGCGCCGCACCAGGCTGGATTGGTTGCGGATTTCGCGCGGTCCATGGCGCGCGCCCGGCCGGTTGGTGGTGCCGCCGTCGAAGGGGACGCCGATCAGCGCGATGTCGACCTGCTCGGGGGTAGCCATGGGCAGGCGCATGAAGGTTGAAGGGCCGGCAAAACGCGGAACGCTGCCGGAATCGAGTGGCTGGAAATTTGTAATGCTCATGGTCTTGTGTCCTGTTGGCGCATCGGGTCGCTTGACCGCGAGGCGCACTCCGAAGGTGGTGCTATTTCTGTTGGAAGTCGGACCTGTGGGCGTCGCGCCAGGCGTTCTGCTTGCCGGCGCGCTTGGCCGCGAGGCAGAACAGGGCCTCGGCCAGCAGCCGGCCGGCCAGGATGCTGGTGGTGCCGCTGGAAGCATCGAAATCCGGCGATACCTCCACGAGGTCGAACCCAGCAAAGCCGTCGCGGGCCACTATTCTTACGCCGCGAATGATCTCGCGCGAGGTAAGGCCGCCTGGTTCGGGGCTGTTGGTTGCAGGGGCAAAGGCTGGATCGACGCCGTCGATGTCGAGGCTGATATAGAGGCGCGCGCCGTCGGCACTGGCGATGGCGCGTGCGCGTTCGGCAACCGTTTCGATGCCGAGGCGCTCGACTTCCTCCATGGAAAACACGGTGATGCCGAGCTTGCGGTAGAGCGGGGTCCATTCGAGCAGGTTGCGGGGGCCGCGCGCGCCGATGACAACGATGCGGCGGGGGGCCACCTTGTCGAGTTCGGCAATGCGCAGCAGGGGCGAGGCGCGGGTGAGGCGGTCGCCGCCGAAGGATTCGCTGAGATCGAGATGGGTGTCGAAGACGATGAGCCCGACCGGGGTGTCGCCGGCATCGGAGACCGCGCGTACCGCCGGATAGCTGATGCCGTGATCGCCGCCGATGGTCAGCGGCACCGCCCCGTTGACCAGCACCGCGGCAAGCCGCGCTTCGAGGCGGGCGTAGCTGGCGGCATTGTCCCCCGGCACTACATCGATGTCGCCGGCATCGGCGACGGTGATATGGGCCAGCATGTCGAGGTCCCAGTCGAAGCTGTAGCTGCCGTAAAGAAGCGAGTATTTGCGGATTTCCTGCGGGGCGCGGCGGGTCGCGCCGCCGCGAAAGGTGGCGATGCCGTCATAGGGCATGCCCACCACCACAGCGTCGGCGGAAAGACCCGCCAGATCGCGCACATAGGGAAATGCCATGAAGGGTGGCACGTCGCCATACATGCGGGGAACACCTGCCGGGCTCAAAGCTTCGCTCATGGTACGGTCCTCCGTCTTGTCGTGTCGATTGTGCCGCTGCCCTACTGGCCGGCGGCGGGCTCGCTCTGGAACAGCATGTTGCGCTGTCTCCAAGTGTCGAGGAATTCACGCAAGCGCGGGCTTTGCGGATCGTTGAAGAGTTTGGCGGGCGGGCCCTGCTCGATCACCTTGCCGCGGTCCATGAAGACGACACGGTCGGCGACCTGGGCGGCAAAGCCCATCTCGTGCGTCACCACCACCATGGTGATGCCCTCGACGGCCAGTTGCTTCATGGTGTCGAGAACCTCGCCGACGAGCTGGGGATCGAGTGCGGAGGTCGGTTCGTCGAACAGGATCACATGCGGCTCCATCGCGACCGCCCGGGCGATGCCGACGCGCTGCTGCTGGCCGCCGGAAAGCTGCGAGGGGTAGCGCTCGGCGAAATCCGCGAGGCCGACCTTGGCCAGCGCACGGCGCCCGCTTTCCTTCGCCTTGGCGGCGGGAGCGCGCTTGGAAAGACGCAATCCCAGCGTCACGTTATCCAGCACTGTCATATGCGGCCATAGGTTGAAGTGCTGGAACACCATGCCGACGTTGCGGCGCACGGAATCGATGTTCTGGTCGCTTTCTCGTACCAGTCCTTCGGCACCGCGCTTGTAGCCGAGCAACCGGCCCTCGATCTCGATCTCGCCGCTCGTATATTCCTCGAGGAAGCTCGCGCAGCGCAGCAACGTGCTCTTGCCCGACCCCGAGGGTCCGATGATGCAGACGACTTCGGAGAGGTTGATGTCGAGCGAGATCCCGGACAGAGCCGCGAATGTGCCGAAATCCTTGGTCAAATTGCGGATCTTAATGACGGGCTCGGTGGTTTCAGTGGCCATCGTTTATTCCCAATTGGTGGTTGAGCGGCCTAGAACCGCACCCGGCGCTCAACATATTTGCCGAGCTGCGCGACTGCCTCGACCAGCAGCCAGTACAGTAGGGCGGCGGCGAGATAAGGTTCGATGACCGCGTAGGTCTCGTTGACGAATTGCGTCGTGTTCTTGGTCAGCTCGGCAACGGTGATGATGGACAGCACCGCGGATTCCTTGATGAGGATGATGATCTGGTTGACCATCGGTGGCGTGATCATGACCAGCATCTGCGGCAGCTTGATATGGCGGATGATCTGCGTGCCTGAGAGCCCGGCCATGCGCGCCGCCTCGATCTGGCCTTTGGAGATCGACTGGAAACCGGAGCGGAAGATTTCGGCGAAATAGGCGGCACCATAGAAGCCGAGGCCGAAAACACCCACCGCTTCGGCACTCAGCCGGAGGCCTATGCTCGGGCCGCCATAATAGAGCACGAACAGCAGGATCAGGATCGGCAGGCCGCGCATGATCTCGATATAGGCCCGAACGGCCCAGCGCAGTGGCGTGAACGGCGTGCTCTCGAGGCAGGCGAGCAACAGGCCGATCGCCAGTCCGAGGGCTGTGGCAAGTGCGCAGATCCAGGCCGTCGTCGCCAGGCCGGCCAGCATCAGTGGTCCGTATTGCACCCATAGGTCGAAGAATTGCGCCATGGCTCAGGCCCTCCGCGCCAGCCGTTGCTCGGCCATGCGGCCGATCAGCGACAGAAGGAAATTGATGACGATATAGATGACGGCGGCGGTGATGTAGATTTCGAACGGGCGATAGGTGGTCGCGACGATCTGCTGGCTTACCCGCATCAGTTCCGTCACAGCGATGACGGAGACCAGCGATGAGTTTTTCAGGATGCTGATGGTCTCATTGACCAGCGACGGGATGACGAGGCGCAATATCTGGGGCACGAGTATATGCTGACGCCCCGCCCATTTGCGTATGCCTACCATGCGCGCCGCCTCCAGTTGCCCTGGTGGAATGGCCAAAAGTCCGCCGCGAAATATCTCGGCCTGGAAGGCGATCGTGTTCAGGGTCAGCGCGAGGATGGCCGCGAGGATGGGCGCTACATTGATGCCGATGAGCGGCAGCAGATAATAGATAATCAGCAACTGCACGAGGATGGGCGTGCCGCGCCACACGCTTTGATAGATGCGCGAAAAGCAGCGCAGCCACGTCTTCTTCGAGGTGACGCCGAAGCACAGGACGAGGCCGAGCGGCATGCCGAGGATGATGGCGACGCCCGACACCAGGATGGTCATGCCCGCGCCCCAGAGCATGATGGGCAGGTTGTTCTGGATGAGGGCGAACATTGCCAAATCGTCAGACCTTATGGACTTGAGGCCAGGCTTGCAGCCTGTGCGTTTTTAGGCAGGCGAGGCTGGAAAGCCTCACCTTTATCCGGGCGTTGGATGCCGACTCGTCAGCTCTTGGGTTCGGGCAGAGCGTCCGTCGGCAGTTTCATGGTGAAGCCGAACCACTTTTCCTGAAGTTTGGCCATGGTTCCATCGGCGGCGAGCTTGCGGAACTGGTCATCGATGAAGTCGGCAAGCGCCTTGCTGTCGTCGTCCTTGCGGAAGGCCCAGCTGAAATAGGTCGGGTCCCCGAACGTTGTGCGGATGGTTTCGAAGACGTCGCCGCGCTGCGTCTGCAGGTAGAGCAGATTGGGCAGGGAATTCACGACGGCATCCGTGCGCCCGGCAGCGAGATCGGCATAGGCTTCATTGAAGTCGACATAGGTCTGGATGTTGGCGATCGGCGCTAGGCCTTTTGCTTTTAAATTCTCGGAAAAGGCCTCGGTGCCCTTGAGCTGTGCCGAGCCGGCCTGCGTGCCGACATTTTTGCCGCTCAGGTCTTCGGGCGTGTTCAAGGCGGCGTCGCCTTTGCGCTTGACGTAGGAGAACGACGCGTCGGCGATTGGCAGAGACAGCCTGTAGGTATCGTAGCGCTGTTTGTTAACGGTGACGGAGGTTATGATGGCATCGAACTTCTCCGTCTGCAAACCGGGCAGCAAGCCCTGGAACGGCAGGTCGAGCCGGTTCACCTTCACGTCCGGCAGCGCCTTCATGACTTCTTCGAAGAGGTCAACTCCGTAGCCTACGATCTTGCCGTTTTCGACATATTCGAACGGCGGGTAGCGGGCCTCGGACGCGATGGTGATTTCCCCCTTTGCCTTGATCCGATCCAGAAGATCGGCGGCGGTGGCAATGCTCGCCACGGCGAGCGAGAGCGACGCGGCCAACAGCGTCGAAGTGCACAGTTTCAAAGCGGATCGCATAACTTCCTCCAGTTTCGTATGTTCCCGTTTATTATGGATTATTTGGAGTCCGAGGCTTCTGTACGCGCTCAGGAATCTCGCATGCGTGACGAGCCTTAGACCTCCAGGTCGTCAGCCGGCTGCAATGCCGGCCCGATTGTTTGCTTCCCCAGTGGCATGACGGCACGGCACCATCTGGTAGGGCAGCATGGCAGGATTGAATCTTTGATAAACATGGAAGGAATAGACTATACATCGAAGTTGACGATGTAAGGCTGATACCCAACACCGTCTGAGAGGCTCAGGGAGGAGTGTCAGAATGCGTCTGTCGGTTGCCGACATTCGTGCGCTCAGGGTTTTCCGCTCGGTGGTCGAGCATGGCGGATTTACCGGAGCGCAGCTTGCTTTGGCGATGAGCCAGTCGACGATCAGTTTCCAAATCAATGCGTTGGAGGAACGGCTGGGGTTTTCGCTGTGCCAACGCGGCAGGCGCGGCTTCGAACTGACCGATAGGGGCACCGCGGTCTATGAATATTCCCATTCGCTGACTTCAGCGCTGTCGGCGTTCGAGATGCAGCTGGGCGAACTGCGCTCCAAGGCGACGGGTGTGCTACGCGTCGGAATCGTCGATGCCACCGTTACCGATTCAGCCCTGGGCCTCGATGACGTCATTCATCAGTTCATCAAGAAAGCCAGCGAAGTCGATCTGCGCATCACCATCGGCTCGCCTGAACAGCTTATCGCGGAAACCGCCAAGGGTGGGATCGACTTCGCGATCTCCCCCCGCATCAAATTGCTGCCCGGCTATTCGCAGACCGAGTTCCATTATGAAATCAACTCGCTCTACTGCAGCGAGCGCCACCCGCTGTTTTCCCGCAAGCTGGTGACAAAGGCTGATGTGGAAGCATCGCAGATGGTGGTGCGCCCTTATGCCAACAAGTCGGAATTGCAGCATTTCCCCAACGCGCATGTCGGCGCCTATGCTTCGAATATAGAGGCGCAGGCGATGTATATCCTGAGCGGCCACTTCGTCGGCTATCTGCCGGATCACATGACCGTCACGTTTAGACAGAACAACCGGCTTAAGGCGCTGCTTATTCCCGAGGCGCAGATCCGCTCGCCCTTCGTCATCATCGCGCCAAAGCACAAGAAAGCCTCGCTGTCGCAGAGGATTTTTTTTCAGGAACTGCGCAAAAGGGTGGGGAGCGCCGAAAAATCGACCGGAAAAGGGCAAGCCGCCGACGCAAAAAACAAGATGCCCAAGGTACGCGGCATGTAAAAATTCCGTTATGCATTGATCCCGAAAAGCGAGAGCCGCCTTTCGGGATCAATGGTCTGGATGCAGGGCTGCGCTTTAAAGGCGCGGCGCCTTGGCGTCGATCCGATAATGCGCTTCGGTGGGAACGCAGCCTTGACCGTTTACCGGAATGAGGTCCTGCGGGCAGGCTGAGAACGCGACGATCAAATCCATTTCCGCGCACATCGACACATAGGAGCCCGGTCCCGCCACCGGTGCCTCGAAGGCGACCGAACCGTCTTCGCCGACGGGAATGTTCATGAACAGGTTGAGCGGCGAAGGGGTTTCGGGTGGCGTCAGCCCGACCGCGCCGAGGGCCGCCGCCAGATTGTCGGTGCAGTTGTCATGGTGCCCGACATGGCCCAACTGCTGGTAGCGATAGCGGTCGCAGGCGGCGATCAGCGTATCGTGCACGCCACCCGACGTGTCCTGTATCAGAGTCAGCATCGGACGCCGCTTGTTGCTGCACAGCGTGTCGCCGTTCTGTGGGTTCACCTTGAGCATGGCTCCACGACTGTGCTCCATCGACATGAATTCCGCGATATCGTCGGCGCAGAAGGCCCAGGTGTCCACCACCTGGGTGCCGTGGGTGTTGATGACGGTGATCACCTGGCCTTGGGCAACGCGCGTCGCCACGCCCTTGCGGGCAGGAATGACGTGAACCTGACCGTTACTTGCGTTCGTTGGCATCGTTGAATTCCTTTCGTTCAGCGTCCGCGCGCTCCGTGTTCGACGAAGATATAGCCGAGAAAGTTCAGGAGTACCTGTGCTGCGAGAAAGCCGGTGATGCCCGAAGGGTCGTAAGCCGGGGCCACCTCGACGAGGTCGATGCCGACGACGTCGCCGCGCTTCACAAGGCCCCGGAGCATTTCCATTACTTCATAATACAGGAAGCCGCCATGGCTAGGCGTGCCAGTGCCCGGCGCAATCGACGGATCGAAACCGTCGATGTCGATCGTTACATAGTAGCGTACGCCTTCCGGAATGGTCGCCAGAACACCTTCGACGCCGAGCTTGCGGGCCTGGCGGACGGAAAGGATCGTCGAGCCGCGTTGGCGCGCATCCTCGTAACCGTCGCGGGCGGTCGAGGAGACGTTGCGGATGCCGATCTGGCTGAGGCCGCTAACATGCGACTGTTCGGCCGCGCGGCGCATCGGATTGCCGTGTCCTTCGCGCACGCCATGACGCACGTCGACAAAGTCGAGATGCGCATCGATCTGCACGATGTGAATGGGGCCATGTTCGCTGAACGCCCTGACGCAGGGAATGTTGATGGCATGGTCGCCGCCCAGAACGACGGGCAGCGCTCCGCGTTCAAGAATCTTGCGGACCGCCATTTCCGTATTCGCGTGGCTGGCCACGGTATCGGTATGCACGATATCCGCGTCGCCTATATCGACGATCCGCACCTTGTCGAGCGGCAGATAGATCTGGTCGTCCTCATGGTCGTAAGCGCCGGCATGACCGAAGGAAAACAGCGTCGAGGCCTCGCGGATGGCGCGGGGGCCGAAACGTGCACCGGAGCGGTACTGGGTCCCCATGTCGAAGGGCACACCCAGCACGGCGACATCCGCGTCGATCTTGTCCCAATCAAGGCAGATCGGCCGTTTACCGAAGGTGCTAAGCCCAACGAAGGGGAGATCGAGCCGCCCACCCTCATACCCGTGTCCAGACATCGAAACTCTCCCTTTCGGATAACCCTCACGCCATCCGGCAGCGACCTTCGATATGAGCCGAAGCGCTTAAGCTGGAGTGAAGCACGACAGGCCTGCGGTCTGTCTGCCTCGTGGCTAGCATGGTCCCGCCACTCCTATCCATCACGAGTATCGGGCGTTCATATCGATTTATCCGGAAATTGGCCGTATTAGGGTTAGAACAAGAGCAGCCCGAAATCCATGGAAGGAAGACTCCCGCTCCGCCGGTGAGCGCTGTCGTTCGAGCTTGCTGTGCCCGAGCAGCACCTGGATGACCCTGATGTCGACATCCTGCTCAAGCAGGTGAGTGGCGAAGCTGTGCCGGAGAGTATGCGGGCTGAGAACGTTCTCACCGCTCCCAAAGCAATATCTCTTGTCAGCCGAGATTTGACGGCCGCGTCTCGCTATTGACGCACAGCTGAAGCAGGCCTACTGGTACATATACCGGACCACTAGACCTCTTCGGATGTAAGGACGGATGGACCTACGAGCGATTCTGACCGACGACGGGAGTGCGCTTGGCGGCGTGCCGAAGCATTCGATGAAGGACTTCGTCGTCCAGAAGATCGCGACATTCATTGCGACCGGCATTCTTGACGTGGGGGACCCGTTGCCAAGCGAGCGTGAACTTGCGGGCGCTTTGTCGGTAAGCCGCGAGACGGTGCGCGGTGCGATCCTGATCCTTTCCACAAAGGGCATCCTTTCCGTCGCCCAGGGCACGCGGACAGTGGTGGCCTCGACGGAAGTCGGGGAACTCGCGGTTCAATCGGCCCGCTATCGCGACATTTCCAGATACAGTCTTGACGACGTGCATGAGGCGCGGTTGCTGATCGAAGATCAGGTGGCGCGGGCCGCGGCCGTCCGGGTTGAAGCCGCGACGCTCGAGACCCTGCAAAAGTCGATCGAGGCGCAGGAAGCGGCGATCGACGATCCCGTTCGCTTCCTCATTTGCGATCGCGAATTTCACACGGCCATCTATCGGGCGGGCGGCAATGCCGCGCTGGCGGATATCGCCGCCGATCTCTATTCCTACCTTCTCGACCATCGGCGGCGAGCAGTCGCCCAGCCTTCAAGCATCGCAACGAGCATCGCCGATCACCGTGCCATTCTTGCGGGACTTGAGGCGCGCGATTCCGAGGCGGCCGCAAGGGCCTTCGCGGTCCACGAAACACGCATCTACACCACGACCAAGCAGCTTTTAACGCAATCCGCTCGAAAGGGATAAGAATAGGGGCGGATTGCCGGGCAACCATGCAGCACAACAGGAGGAGTTCCCATGCTGACAAGACGCCTTTTTGCCACCGCAGCCCTCGCGGGCGTTGTCGCGCTGACCGGCATTGCCGGGACGGCGACCGCCGCTCTCGCCGAATCCAAGGAGTTGGTCTATCTGACTCCAGGCCTTGATCTTGCCTTCTGGCGATACCTCTCCAAGGGCATCGAGAATGTCGCAACCAAGGGAGGCTACACCTATCAGGCGCTGGATTCGGGCAACAATGCCCAGACCCAGCTTAAAAATGCCAAGGACGCGATCGCCCGCGGCGTCGCCGGGATCATCATCTCTCCGACAGACAGCTCGACCGCGCCGGCCGTGCTCGATCTCGCCAAGCAGGCAAATATTCCCGTGGTCATCGCCGACATCGGCACGGACAGCGGCGACTATGTGTCCTTCATCATCTCTGACAATTATCAGGGCGCGAACGGCGTCGGCAAAGCGCTGGCCGAGGCAATGAAGGCCGCCGGCAAGCAGGACGGCAGCGTGGGCATTGTCGGCATCAGCCAGGCCCGCCTCAATGGCCAGGCCCGCACCAAGGGCTTCAAGGACGCGATGACCGAGGCCGGCATCACCAAGGAAGCCGGGCTGCAGCAGATGCAGACCTACACCGCGGACGAAACCTTCAAGTTCACGCAGGATATGACGACCGCGAATCCGGACATGAAGGGCCTCTTCGTCCAGACCGACGGCCCGACGCTGGGCGCCTTGCAGGCAATCAAGGCGGCCCGCCTCACCGGCGACGTGCTGGTTGCCGGTTTCGACGGCGTGCCGGAATTCGTGCCGTTGCTGCAGTCGGGCGAACTGGTCGTTTCGGGCATGCAGCAGCCGTATCTGATGGGCCAGGAATCGGGACGCGCGATGGTCGACCATCTCGGCGGCAAGACTCCCGAAAAGAAAATCCTCGTGCCGATCAAGATCGTGACCAGCAAGAACATCGAGCAGGAGCTTCCAACCATCAAGGAAACGGTCTTCGCCAACGAGATGTAATCGGGGCCTGGCCGACATAGGCCGTCCGGGGGCACCCTCCCCCGGACGCTTTATTCGTACCACTTGGAGTGTGTCCTCGGATGGTAGACAGCAGCAAGATTCCCGAGCCGCTTCTCGTGGCTCGTGGCGTCACCCGCCTGTTTGGGAACGCCTACGCGCTCAGCAACGCGTCGATAGCGCTCTGCCGGTACGAGATCTGCGGATTGCTGGGCGCGAACGGCGCGGGAAAATCGACGCTGTCACGGATCGTTTGCGGACACCTGCCGCCTTCATCGGGCGAGATACTCTTCAAGGGTGCTCCCTTGACCGTCGGATCCGCGCGCGACGCGCTGCGTTCCGGCATTGCCCTCGTGGCACAGGAAACCAGCCTGGCGCCCGACATGAGCGTGCTGGAGAATATCTTCCTACCCAGCTACGCGATGCCGGGCCGTCTGTCTTTCAGCCAGTTGCGACACAGGGCGCAGATCATCCTGTCGGAACTTGGCCACGACCACGTACTGCCACTCGACATCGAGGTGCGCCGGCTCTCGGCAGCGCAACGCCAACTCGTCGAAATAGCCAAGGCGCTGGCCCTCAACGCCGATCTTGTCATCTTCGACGAGCCGACGGCCTCCCTCTCGCCGATCGAGGTTGACCGGCTGTTCGAGATCATGGGGCGGCTGAAAAACAGCGGGAAGGCACTCGCCTTCGTGTCGCATCGGCTTGAGGAGGTCTTCGCAGTCACCGATCGCGTCACAATCCTGCGCGAGGGCAAGACCGTGGCCGAAAGCGTGCCTACGGCGGGGCTCACGCAGGCCGACGTCATCCGCCACATGGTGGGACGCGACATCGGAAATGTGTATCGAAAGGCCGTCTCGCGAGTGACCACTAACGAGCAGCCGGTGGCTCTGGAGGTAATTGGGCTCAAAGCCCCGCCTTTCGTGCGTGACGTCTCGTTCACGGTGCGCAGGGGTGAAATTCTCGGCCTCGGCGGGCTTGTCGGAGCTGGACGCTCGGAGAGCGCCGAAGCGATATTCGGACTGCGCCACCGCAGCCGCGGGCGCGTCCTTGTCGGCGGCAAGGAGATTGCCCCCAACAGCCCTATCGCGGCAATCCGCGCCGGTCTCGGAATGGTCGCCGAGGACCGGCGGGCCCAGAACATCGTGCCCGACATGACGGTCGGCGAAAATCTCTTCCTCGCCCAGATGGGCAAGCACAGGGGTTTCGGGCGAGGCCATTCGGCGCGCCGCAAGCAGGCCAGCGAGCTGATTTCGCGTCTCGACCTTCCGACCGACCGCATGGATGCAAACCTTCTGCACTTCTCCGGCGGCATGCAGCAGAAGATCATTATCGCGCGCTGGCTGCTGATCGAGCCCGAAGTGCTCATCCTCGACGAGCCTACGAAAGGCGTCGACATAGGGACACGCCAGGCAATCTACGAACTGCTGCGCGAGGTGGCCGAAAGGGGGATAGCCGTAGTCGTGATCTCCTCGGATTTCCAGGAATTACTGGGGATCTGCGAGCGGGTCGTCGTGGTGAGTGACGGCTATACCATCGCCGACCTGCCCGCCTCGCGACTGAGCGAAGAGAGCCTGACGCTGCTCGCCGCGCCCCGAAGCTCAGCCGAGCGCAACACGGCATTCCTGCGCGATCTTGTCGCCGGCCATGGCGGCACGGCATTTTGGGGATTGATCGACGACGACCGGTTCGTCTGCCTCGCCCTCGCCGAGGGTACGCCGGGTGCAACGATGGGACTCGCGGCCGGGCATGTCTATCTTGCGCAGGAGACGGCAATCCCCCTCGCGCTTGGAAGGCGTCAACCCGGCATCGTGACCGAGAATGACGGCCGCTCTACATTGCTTGCACCACTGTCCAATCGCCGAGGGCACGATCTGGGATGGATCGGGCTCAGCCTGCCGGCCGGCTCCAGGCTGCCGGACGCCGGGGCTCTGTCGGCCCGGATCGCCGGCCTGTTCGATACACCTCAAGACGAAAAGATCGACGCATGAACGCGCCCACACGATCCTTTGCGATGCCCAGATTCGCCAGCACGCTTGAGTTCCGGATGCTCTGCCTCGCCATGGTGCTTGCGGTGATCCTGTCGTTCATCTCGCCGCACTTCTTCACCGAGCGGAACATGTTCAACATACTCGACCAATCGGTGGTGCTTGGCATAGTTGCCGTCGGCATGACCCTGGTGATCCTGACTGGCGGCATCGACCTTTCCGTCGGGTCGGTCGCGGGCGTGACCGGCATCACCCTCGCCCTACTCCTGAAGGAATTCCCCATTCCGGTGGCGATCGCGCTCGCCATAGGTTGCGGCGCCCTGATCGGGCTTTTCTCCGGCGTTCTCATCGCAGTGTTCGGCCTGGCCCCCTTCGTGGTGACGCTCGGGGTCATGGCGATGGGGCGCAGTCTCGCCTACATCGTGTCGGGACAGCGCTCGATTTCGGGACTGCCCATGGGGCTGCAGAATATCGTCTACACGAACCTGCTGGGCATCCCCGCCAACGTCATCTTCCTCATCGCGCTCTACCTCGCCACCTGGGCGTGGCTGACATATTCCAAGGGCGGGCGAACCATCTACGCGGTCGGCTCGAACATTGAAGCCGCCCGGGCGGCCGGCCTCAACACCCTCTTCTACTCGATCTTTCCCTACGTGGCGTCCGGTGCCCTTTCGGCGACGGCGATGACCTTTTCGCTGGCGCAGATCATGTCGGCTGACCCGATCGGGGGGAACCAGCTTGAACTCGACGCCATCGCGGCCGTGGTCATCGGTGGCGCGAGCCTCTACGGCGGACGAGGCACGATATTCGGCACGCTGATGGGGGTTCTGATCATGGTGATGATCCGCAATGGCCTCAACCTGCTCGGCGTCTCGCCGTTCTGGCAGGGGACCGCCATCGGCGCCATCATCATCCTCGCCTTGCTGGCCGAGCGCCTCATCACCTGGAAATCGCGCCGCGTTTGAGACCAGGAGAATCCTATGACACAGTCCGATCCTTCCCGCGCCGTCCGCCTCTACGGCACCGAAGAACTACCGGCAGAGGAGCGGCTACTGAGCGCCAGGCCCCTCAGCGTGCTTTTCGACGGCGCGAACCTGCGCGACTGCCGCATGCATGGCGAAGAGGTGATCCGCGCAATCTCGTTCGTGGTCCGCGACAAGGACTGGACGACGCTCATTCCGAAGATCACCGACCTGGTCGTCGAAAAGGACGACGATCGCTTTCGTGTGGCCTATCGCGCAAGCGTTGCCAGCAAAGGCGAGACCTTCGGCTATGACGTGGGCATCGCTGGTACCGCGGCAGGCGTTCTGACCTATTCGGCTCGCGGAACCACGCCGACCGGGCTTCTCACGAACCGGACCGGCTTTGTCGTCCTGCATCCCATAGAGGGCATAAGCGGCGCGGCCGCCACGATCACGCACACAAGCGGCGAGAGGGTCGAGACACGGTTTCCTGTGGAGATCGATCCGGTGCAGCCGATGATGGATCTGCGTGAAATCTCGCACCGTACTCCCGGCGGGCTGGAGGTCAGCTGCCTTATGGAGGGCGACGCGTTCGAGATGGAGGACCAGCGGAACTGGACCGACGCCTCCTACAAGACCTATGTTCGTCCCCTCGCTCTGCCCTGGCCATACAGGATCGAGCCCGGCGAGGTCGTCGAACAGAAGATCACCCTGACCGTCAAGGGCTCTCCCAAGGGTCCGTCGCGTCAGGCGGGAGGCATCGCCGCCCTGACGCTCGGCGAGGCGGCGGACGCGATTCCACCTCTCGGCGTCGGATTGCATCCCGATGACGCTTCGGCCGCATTGCGGCATGTCGAGACGCTTGCCCAGCTCGGCGTCGCCCATGTCATCTGCCATTACGATCCGCGGCTCGGCCATGATGCCGAAACGCTGGCGAGGCAGGTCGAGATCGCCATCGCAATGGGCGCCCAACCCTGGCTCGAAGCAGTGGTCGAGCATGCCGACGATGCTGGCGCCGCGGCGGAAATCGACTCCCTGGGCAAGGTGGCCGCGAGGCTCGATCATCGCTTCACGACGGTTCTGGTGTCGCCCGCACCCGATCTTAAATGCACGCTGCCCGGCAGCATCTGGCCGCCAGCGCCGGATGCGGCGAAGCTCTATACGGCCGCGCGCGCGGCCTTCCCCGGATCTCGCATCGGCGGAGGCATGTTCAGCTTCTTCACCGAGCTCAACCGCAAACGTCCCCCGGCCGAGGCGATAGACCTCGTGACATTCACGACGGCGGCGATCTTCCACGCTGGTGACGACCGCTCCTTGATGGAGACGCTCGAATGCCTGCCGCATATTGCCAGGACCGTGCCGGCGATCGCCAAGGGCCGCCCATATTCCGTTGGGCCGTCCGCAATCGGGTTGCGCGACAATCCCTATGGTGAAGCGCCGGTCGCCAATCCCGCCAACATCCGGCAGGCGGTCAATTTCAATGATCCGCGCCAGCGGGGCGTCATGGGAGCGGCCTGGAACCTCGGCTACTTCGCCGCCTTCGCGGAAGGCGGCGCGGCGGCCATCGCGCTCGGCGCCGCGGTCGGCCCGTTCGGCGTCCTCTCCGTGCCGACGTCATTTCCGCAGCCCTGGTTCGAAGGCAAGGGCGAGCTCTATCCTGTCTGGCACATCGTGCGAGGCCTGGCGAAGCTCAAAGGCTGCCCGCTCCGTCCGCTGCGATCGTCCGTCCCTGGCGCAGTGCGAGGGATCGCGGCGGTTACCGAAAAAGGCACCGAGCTGTGGTTATGCAACCCCTCGCCCAACGCGCTGGAGGTGCGCCTCCCCGAAGGCTTCGCGCGCGCTGCAATTCTTGACGCCTCATCTTTCGTCGCGGCATCGCGCCAACCGGATCTGCTCGATCGGCTGACGCATGACGGAACGCAAACCCTGTCGCTCGAAGCCTACGCAGTCGTGCGCGCGCTCAGGCAGGTCTGAAGCGGCATCACAAACCAGTCCCGGAAGAGAACGGAGCATCCATGCATATACTCATCATTGGCGCTGGTGGAATGATCGGCCGCAAACTCGCGGCCGAGCTTTCGCGGACAGCATCGCTTGGAGATCGAAGGATCGACCGGATGACGCTGGCGGACGTGACGAAGCCGCCGGTGCCAACCGGTGACATAGGTTTTGTCGAAGCCATTGCCGCCGATATTTCCGCTCCCGGCGCAGCGCAGGATCTGGCCGCGCGCCGCGCGGATGTGATCTTCCATCTCGCGGCCATCGTGTCCGGCGAAGCGGAACGCGATTTCGAGAAGGGCTATCGCATCAATATGGACGGCACGCGCGCTCTTTTCGAGGCGATCCGGCTGGAAGGAACCCGGCGGAAATATATCCCCAGGCTGGTGTTCACCTCCTCGGTTGCTGTCTATGGCGCGCCTCTGCCCGACCCTATTCCCGACGACTACATCCTTGCCCCGCTGACCAGCTACGGCACCCAGAAGGCGATATCCGAGCTGTTGCTGGCCGACTATTCGCGCCGCGGCTTCCTCGACGGCGTCGGGATACGCCTGCCGACGATCGTCATTCGGCCCGGCGCTCCCAACGCGGCAGCCTCGGGCTTCTTCTCCGGCATCCTGCGCGAGCCACTCGCCGGGCAGCGCTCCGTGCTGCCGGTGAAGGAGACCGTCAAGCATTGGCTGGCGAGCCCGCGCTCGGCGGTAGCCTTCCTCATCCATGCCGCGATGCTCGATACATCCGCGCTGGGCGCCCGGCGCACGCTGAACATGCCGGGTGTCGCGGCCACGGTCTCCGACCAGATTGCCGCGCTCCGCCGCGTGGCAGGGGCCGAAGCCGAGGCGTTGATAGACCGCAAGCCGGACGAGGCGATCGAGGCCATTATTGCCGGGTGGCCGAAATCCTTCACGCCCAGGCTGGCCACCAGTCTGGGCTTTGTGGCCGAAAGCACGGTCGACGAACTGATCGCGGTTTACCTGGCGGACGACGCCCCGAAGACCATCCCTTAACCGTTAGGGCATGGTCGCCAAAGTTCCGTGAAAGTTGAAACTGGGAAATTCCGATGCTTCTGGGCTGCATAGGCGATGATTTCACCGGGTCTTCCGACCTGGCCAACACGCTTGCCAAGGGGGGCATGCGCACGGTCCAGTACAACGGCGTTCCCAACACCGCCTCCGACCGCTCGGTTGACGCGGGCGTCGTTGCCCTGAAGACCAGAACGATATCCGCCTCGGAGGCGGTGAAGCAGTCGCTCGCGGCGTTGGAGTGGCTTCGACGCCAAGGCTGCCGCCAATATCTGTTCAAGTACTGCTCGACATTCGACTCGACGCCCGAAGGCAATATCGGTCCCGTGCTGGACGCTCTTGGCGACGCGTTGGGAGCGGCACGCGCGATCGTCTGTCCGGCGTTTCCCGCAACCGGCCGGTCGATCTACCAGGGGCATCTTTTCGTCAACGATCGGCTATTGAGCGAATCCGGCATGGAGAAGCATCCGCTTACGCCGATGACGGATCCCGATCTGCGGCGTTGGCTTTCGCGACAGACCAGGCGCGCGATCGGTCATGTCCCCTACAGCGTCGTGGCGGAAGGCAGCGGCCCGATCAGGGATGCTCTGAAGGCAGCATCCACCAGGGGCTCTCGCTACGTCGTGGTCGACGCCATCCAGGACAAGGACCTTATCGCCATTGGCGAGGCTGCCGAAGCCGATGTCCTGCTCAGCGGCGGTTCGGGAATAGCGCTTGGACTTCCGGCCAACTTTCGTCGGGCCGGGTTGATCGGCACGGCGGCCACGCATTGGAAGGGAATACAGGGGCCAGGGGCCGCGCTTTGCGGTTCGTGCTCGACCATGAGCCGGCGCCAGATTGCCGAGCACCGGAAAAGCCATCCGACGCGCGTTGTGGAGGTGGATGCGGTCGTGGACGGCACGGCCAATCCTGTTGAATATGCCGAGTGGGCGATCGGCCACCAGCACCACGGCTTGCCATTGGTGTTCTCGTCGGCCGAGCCCGAAGCCGTCGCCGCCGCACAGAACCGCTACGGGAAGGAGCGCGTCGCGACGGCAGTTGAAGGTTTTTTCGGCGAACTGGCGCGTCAGCTTTCGGCGCGTGGCGTGCGCCGGCTGGTTACGGCGGGCGGCGAGACATCGGGGGCTGTCGTATCGGCGCTCGACATTTCGTCGTTCGAGATCGGACCGGAGATCGACCCCGGTGTTCCGGCGTTGAAGGCGGGTGACCCGGATATGGTGCTCGCCCTTAAATCGGGCAATTTCGGTTCGGCCGGGTTCTTCGAAAAGGCAGCCGACGTCCTTACGGGAGGCGTTCTACGATGAGCGATGAAACAAGACTCAGGGATCAGATCTGCAGCATCGCTGCGTCCATGTTCGCGCGCGGCCTCACTGCGGGAAGCTCGGGGAACATCTCCGCCCGCCTCGGCGATGGTCGGCTGCTCGTCACGCCGACAGGATCGTCCTTTGGCGCGCTCGACCCCGCCCGCCTGTCGCTCTTCGACGCTGAGGGACGGTTCCTGGACGGCGACAAGCCGACAAAGGAGATGCCGCTGCATCAGGCGTTCTACGAGACACGCGGCGCGCGCACCGGAGCGGTCGTCCATCTTCATTCGACCCATTCTGTCGCGGTTTCGCTTCTGCCCGACGTCGATCCCGACAGCGTCTTCAAGCCGCTGACGGCCTATTCGATCATGCGGCTGGGAAAGGTGAAACTGCTGCCCTACATCCGGCCCGGCGATCCGGCGATGGGAGACGCCGTGCGCGGACTCGCTGGGAAACGGTCGGCCGTATTGCTGGCCCACCACGGACCCGTCGTCGCCGGCAAGGATCTCGAAGCCGCCGCCTACGCGATGGAGGAACTTGAGGAAACGGCCAAGCTCACGCTTCTCACCCAGGGCTTGCGGCCCAGGATCCTCGCGGCTCCGCAAATTCGCGAGTTGGTGGAACACTTTGACGTGGAGTGGGACGACTGATGCAACTTTCGGCCAATCTGGGATTTCTCTTTCGTGACCTAGCGCTTCCGGATGCGATCCGCTCGGCCAAGCGGCGCGGTTTCGCGGCGGTCGAGATGCATTGGCCGTACGATACCGACGCATCGGTGGTCGCGGCGCTGCTCGCCGAAACCGGTCTTCCGCTGCTTGGCATCAACACGGCCCGGGGGGATGTTGGGGCGGGTGATTTCGGCCTCTCCGCGCTGCCGGGCCGTGAAACGGAAGCGCGCGCGGCGATCGACCAGGCGATTGAATGGGCAGCCGTAACAGGCTGTCGCAACATCCATGTGATGGCAGGAAAGGCAATCGGTGACGAAGCCTTCGCGACGTTCACCGGCAATTTGCGGTACGCTTCGAAGGCGGCGGCACGGCACAACATCGGCATATTGATCGAGCCCCTGAACCCGCGCGATGCGCCGGGCTATTTCCTCTCCGACCTTTCCACCGCATTGCGTGTGATCGATGCGACAGACGGTGCGGTAAAGGTAATGTTCGACTGCTATCACATGCAGATCATTCAAGGCGATTTGCTTAACTCGGTAAGGCAATTTTCCGACAAGATCGGCCATATCCAATTCGCCGCCGTACCGGATCGTAGCGAGCCCGATCACGGCGAGGTGGACTATGGCTGGCTCCTGCGCGCAATCGCGGACGCCGGCTATGATGGTGCATTCGGCGCCGAATATCGCCCCGTCACCGATTCGTTCGGATGGATGAAGCGTTTCGACCACTAGAGGCCTGAGTGCGCGTGCTTGGCGCGGCACGCTTTCGGCCCCGGCGGAGCCGATATCCACGCCAGACAGGAGGCGCGAGAACACCCGGTCGATAGCGGATCTGCCGCGTTCGGGATGACCTAGGCTACTCGCCAAAACTCTTGGCGTCGTTCAGGCGGCGCCTGTAATCAAGCCGAAATGAGATCGCCCCACCGGGCATGACCCGGACATATAGGCCATCTCGGCCAGCAATCTTGTAGATATTCTGTGGTTCCAGCGCCTTAAGGGCGGCATCCGTCAACATCCCTACTGCGTCCTGAAAAGTACCGTCAGTACAATTTGGAGGCTCGTGGCAGGAAATTCCTTTTTCCTCTATGCCTTAGGCAAAAAACACCGTCACGAGCCTCATTGCTCCGACGTACTTAAGTCGCGGATTGGCGTATTTTCGGCGGCGTTTGAGTGGGCCTGAATCACTCCCACTCAATTGTTCCCGGCGGCTTCGACGTCACATCATAGACCACGCGGTTGATGCCGCGGACCTCGTTGATGATGCGGGTGGCAGCGGCGCCCAGGAAGGCCATGTCGTAGTGATAGAAATCTGCCGTCATGCCGTCGACCGAGGTAACGGCGCGCAGCGCGCAGACGAATTCGTAGGTGCGGCCGTCGCCCATGACGCCGACCGTCTGCACCGGCAAGAGCACGGCGAAGGCCTGCCAGATGGCGTCGTACAGCCCCGCCTTGCGGATCTCGTCGAGATAGATGGCGTCGGCCTCGCGCAGGATCTCCAGCTTCTCGCGCGTGATGCCGCCGGGGCAGCGTATGGCAAGGCCCGGGCCCGGGAACGGGTGGCGGCCGATGAAACTCTCGGGCAGGCCGAGTTCCTTGCCGAGTGCGCGGACCTCGTCCTTGAACAGTTCGCGCAGCGGCTCGACCAGCTTCATGTTCATGCGCTCGGGCAGGCCGCCGACATTGTGGTGCGACTTGATCGTCACCGACGGGCCACCGGTGAAGGAGACGCTTTCGATGACGTCGGGATAGAGCGTGCCTTGCGCCAGGAAATCGGCGCCACCGAGTTTCTTGGCCTCTTCCTCGAACACCTCGATGAAGAGCCGGCCAATGGTCTTGCGTTTCTTCTCGGGATCCGCCTCGCCTTCGAGCGCACCGATGAAGCGATCCGACGCGTTCACCAGAATGAGTGGCAAATTGTAGTGTTCGCGGAACATCGAAACGACGCCGGCGGCCTCGTCCTTGCGCATCAGGCCATGGTCGACGAGAATGCAAGTGAGCTGGTCACCGACGGCCTCGTGGATGAGCAGCGCGGCGACCGAGGAGTCGACCCCGCCGGAGAGCGCGCAGATGACCTTGCCCTTGCCGACCTGCTTGCGGATCGCCTCGACCGCGTGCTCGCGGTAGGCACGCATCGTCCAGTCGCCCTCGATGCCGGCGATGTTGTGGACGAAATTCCTGAGCAGCCGGGCGCCGTCGGGCGTATGCACCACTTCCGGATGGAACATGATGCCATACATCTTGCGCTCGACATTGCCGAAGATGGCAAAGGGCGAACCTTCCGACTTGCCGAACACCTCGAACCCCTTGGGCAAGGAGATGACGCGGTCGCCATGGCTCATCCACACCTGATGGCGCTGGCCGATCGCCCACAGGCCCTCGAACAGCGGACTTTCCTTCTCGATCTCGACGAAGGCGCGGCCGAATTCGCGATGGTTGGAGCTTTCGGCAACGCCGCCCATCTGCACGCACATTGCCATCTGGCCATAGCAGATGCCGAGCACCGGCACGCCGGCGTCGAAGACGATCTGCGGCGCCCGCGGACTGCCGATATCCGTGGTCGAGGCCGGACCGCCGGACAGGATCACGGCTTTTGGATTGATGCGCTTGAATGCCGCCTCGGCCGACTGGAACGGCACGATCTCGGAAAACACGCCGGCTTCGCGGATGCGGCGGGCGATGAGCTGGGTGAACTGGCTGCCGAAATCGACAATCAGGACGGTGTCGGGTTGATTGGCTGTTTTCATGGCGAGCGTTTAGAGAAAGAAACGAGTCGGCGCAATGGGTTGCGAGCCTGACTTTCAGACCGGTCCCGCCACGTCACCGGGAGAACCCGTCCGAAGCAAGCCCGAGCCGATCGCCTGTTCGAGGCGCATGACGGCATCCGCCAGCTTTTCGTCGATGACGTGCAGATATTCGGTCCAGTCGCCGACATGCCTGAGATCAGCCGCGCCGTCGGAAATGCCGCGCAGCCCAATCAGGGGCACCTCGAACAACTGGCAGGCGCGCAGGCAGGCGAAGGTCTCCATGTCGACCATGTCGGCCGCGATGGCGTCAAAGGCCGCGCCGGTGATGATTGCGCCGCCCGTCGACAGCGTCGCCTCCTTTATGCCCGGGATGCGCAACGGCAGCGGCACCGTAACCGGCAAATCGAGAAATGGCGTCGCGCCCTTCTCGAAGCCAAGCGGCGAGGCGTCGATGTCACGATAGCTGACCGAGACCGCCTGATAGATTTCCGTCTGCTCCAAGGTCCGGCTGCCGGCCGAGCCGAGCGACACGACGAGGTCCGGCAGCGCCTTTTGCGACTTCAGCCAGGACAATTCGGCGCCAAGCCGGACGGCTGCCTCGATCGGGCCGACACCGGTCATCAGCGGCGTGAACAGCCGCTGTAGATGCGGCCCGTATTCGGCCTGCGCAGCCATGACGAAAAGGACATCCTTGCCGGACAGGCGCGACACTTTGTCGGTCATGATGATTTACTCCTCCCTGTCCTGCGGTCTTCACCGCCTGCTCGCCGGGACCCGCTGCCTGCGGCAGCTCCCGGCGTTCGTGGCCTTTCATCGTGCCACTGGCACGATGAATTCGCCTGCGGCGAACCGGCCACTCACCCAGCAATCCCGTCGCGGCCCACCATCGTCATCATGGTGCCGGTCATGGTGGCGATCAACTTGGCTTCGCCGTCGGCGGCGAAGGCATAGGCCTGGCCGTCGGCGACGATGATGGTGCGGCCGGGCTTGGTCACCGAGCCGCGGAACAGGAAGCGCTCGCCCCTGCCCGGCGCCAGCAGATTGACCTTGAATTCGATGGTCAGCACCCCGGAATTCTCCGGCATCAGCGAGAAGGCCGCATAGCCGCAGGCCGAGTCCAGCGCGGTCGAGATGACGCCGGCATGCAGGAAACCGTGCTGCTGGGTGAGTGCGGCCGAATAGGGCATCTCGATTTCGATGATGCCGGGCGTCACCAGCGTCAATTCGGCGCCGATGGTCGCCATCGCCTGCTGGCGCGCGAAGGACGCCCTGACGCGGTCCTCATAGTCCGGAGCGGGTATGATCTTTGCTGCCATGGCCGTCGCTGCTTTCACCTTTGCCGGAAAAGCTTATTGCAGAGGCGTGAGCGGCAAGCAATCATCCAATGCTGCACTGCAGCAATTTGATATCGAGGGCGGAAGCGCAAGCTTCGCTTCCGCTCCATTCAGGAAGCCCTACGCAGCGCGCAGATGTAGAAACCGTCGGTGCCGCTCAGCGCCGGCGCCAGGCAGATACCGCCCAGCGCGCCGAGCCGCATCGCCGTCTCATGGCCGGGAAAACGGCTGTCCCAGAGCCGGCGATGATCGACCGGGGCAAAACCGCCATTGCGCTGGCAAAACGCTGCGACCTGGTCGCCATTCTCCTCGTCGAACACCGAACAGGTGACGTAGACCAGCAGGCCACCCGGCTTGACGAAGCTGCTGGCGGAATCGAGGATCGCCATCTGCTCGCCCTTGCGGGCGTCAAGCTGCCTTTGCGTCAGCCGCCATTTGGCGTCCGGGCGCCGCCGCCAGGTGCCGCTGCCGGTGCAAGGCGCGTCGACCAGGACGAGGTCCATATGGCCAGTGAGCGGCGACAATTCCGCCGGCTTGGTGACGATCTGCACGTTGCGGTTTTCCGAGCGGCGGATGCGGTCGAAGATCGGCGCCAGCCGCGCCTTCTCAGCATCATGGGCGAAGACCTGACCCGTATTGCCCATCGCCGCCGACAGCGCCAGCGTCTTGCCGCCGGCGCCGGCGCAGAAATCGAGCACCTGCATTCCAGGCTCGGCGCCGGCAAGAGCGGCGGCGATTTGCGATCCCTCGTCCTGGACTTCGAACCAGCCCTTCTGGAAAGCCGGCTCGGCCTGCACGTTGGGATGCCGGCCGTCGCCGTCGATCGGCGGTATGCGAATGCCTTGGGGCGCGATTTGGGCTGGCTTGGCGCCGGTTTCGGCAAGTTCCGCCAGCACTTTGGCCCGATCGGCCTGCAAAGTGTTGACGCGGATGTCGAGCGGCGGGCGGGTGGCGAGCGCCGCGCCCTCCTCGACCCAGGCCTCACCGAACGCGCGTTGCAAAAGCGGCTCGCACCAATCCGGTATGTCGGCGCGCACCGCGGGCGAGGCGTCGGCAAGCCGCCGCTCGTCGGTTGCCTGGAGTTCGGTAGCCGTCAGCAGCGGCGGCGCGAACCTGTCGCCGTCGAGCGCTTCGTTGAGCGAGCGCGCGGTCTGGCCCCATTCGAGCAGCAGGGCGCCGAAGCCGATGGCGCGCGGCGTGTCCTCGCCCAGCAGCCAGCCTGCCGAGCGCTTGCGGCGTAGGGCATCGTAGACGATGTTGCCGATCGCCGCACGATCGCCGCCGCCGGCGAAACGGTGCGATAGGCCCCAGTCCTTCAGCGCATCGGCCACCGGCCGGTGACGCCGGCCAATGTCTTCCAGCACTTCGATGGCCGCAGCCAGCCGTCCGCCTAGTCGCATTCTTCAGTCCACCAAATCGAGCGCATCATCTCGGTCTGCTCTTAGAGCCTTTCACGGTGAGATTGAACCCCGCCCCCTCTCGCGACGGCAGGCCGCCTGTTGGGATCGGCGAAAACCGCTCGAGCAGTAAATCTTCCGGTGCGGTCAACAGCAGATCGTCAATAGATGCAAGCTCTCTAATGTTCTTAACTGGCGGCTGCAAGCACGGTAGGGATGCGACAGCTCAGCTTTCCAAGTTTTTCGGTTGGGAATACTCTTGCCGCCATGATTCGCGGCGCGGAAAGCGTGGACCGGCGGATCGTCACGAGGAGATGGCAATGAAGACTTATCTGGCGGAAGTTCTAGGCACATTTCTGTTGGTGTTCATCGGTACCGCGTCGGTGGTGACGGGTGGCTTCGGCGGCGCGCTGCCGCTCGGGCAGGAAGGCATCGGGCTGGCCTTCGGCATCGGCCTTATCGCGGCCGCCTACGCGATCGGCCCCATTTCGGGCGCGCATCTCAACCCGGCTGTGACACTCGGCGTGTTCCTTGCCGGCCGGTTGCCGGCCAAGGACGTCATCCCCTACTGGATCGCACAGATCATTGGCGCCATCCTGGCATCGCTGGCGCTGTGGATCATCGTCTCCGGCCAGGTCGGGGGACACACTGGCGGCTTCGGCGCCAATGGCTGGGACGAGACGAAATGGGGCGTCTCTTCCGCGTTCCTGTGGGAGTTGATCGGCACCTTCACCTTCGTCACCGTGATCCTCGGCGTTACCGCGGAAAGGCATGCGACGGCCTTCGCTGGATTGGTCATCGGCCTGACGCTGGCGGGTATCCACTTCGCCATGATCCCGGTGACCGGCACATCGGTCAATCCGGCCCGTTCCATTGGCCCGGCGCTGTTTTCGGGCGGCGCCGCGATCAGCCAGCTCTGGCTGTTCATCGTCGCGCCGCTGATCGGCGGCGCCATTGCCGGCGTCGTCGCCAAGGCGCGCGTCTTCGAAAAGGACTGACTTCGGAAGCCTGGACAAGAAAAAGGCGCGGGGCCAAGCCCCGCGCCTTTTTCTTGGGTCGAGAAGTCCTTGCTCGGATCAGGCAGCGATGTCGAACCGGTCGGCGTTCATCACCTTGGTCCACGCCGCGACGAAATCCCTGGCGAATTTCTGCCCGGCATCCGCGGACCCGTACACCTCAGACAGCGCACGCAGCTGCGCATGCGAGCCGAAGATAAGGTCGGCGCGGGTACCGGTCCACCTGACCGCCTTGGTCTTGCGGTCGCGCGCTTCGTAGATCTCATCCGAACCGGCGGCCGGATCCCAGACCGTGTTCATGCTGAGCAGGTTGACGAAGAAGTCGTTCGTCAGCGTGCCCGGCCTGTCGGTGAACACGCCGTGCCTGGACTTGCCGGTATTGGCGCCGAGCACCCGCAGGCCGCCGACCAGCACCGTCATCTCCGGCGCGGTCAGCGTCAGCAACTGTGCCCGGTCGACCAGCATCGCCTCGATCGACATCGGCTGCGGCCCCCGGACATAGTTGCGGAAGCCGTCGACTTTCGGCTCAAGCGCGGCAAAGGAGGCGACGTCGGTCTGTTCCTGCGAGGCATCCATGCGGCCCGGCGTGAACGGCACCTTCACCTCGTTGCCGCCATCCTTTGCCGCCTTCTCGACCGCGGCGACGCCGCCGAGCACGATCAGATCGGCCAGCGAGATCTTTTTCCCGCCGGTCTGTGCCGCGTTGAACGCCTTCTGGATGGATTCGAGCGTGGCAAGCACCTTGGCCAATTCAGCAGGCTGGTTGACGTCCCAGTCCTTCTGCGGCGCCAGCCGAATACGGGCGCCATTGGCGCCGCCGCGCTTGTCGGAACCCCTGAACGTCGAGGCCGAAGCCCAGGCGGTCGAGACCAGTTCGGAAACTGACAGGCCCGAGGCCAGGATCTTGGCCTTCAGCGATGCGATATCCTGTTCGCTGACCAGTTCATGGTCGACGGCCGGGATCGGATCCTGCCAGATCAGCTCCTCCTTCGGCACGAGCGGGCCAAGGTAGCGAACGACCGGGCCCATATCGCGATGGGTGAGCTTGAACCAGGCGCGGGCGAAGGCATCGGCGAACTGATCCGGATTCTGGTGGAACCGCCGCGAGATCTTCTCGTAAGCCGGGTCGACCCGCAGCGCGAGATCGGTGGTCAGCATGGCCGGCGCGCGGCGCTTGGAGGGATCATGCGCGTCCGGCACCGTGCCGGCACCTGCGCCGCCCTTAGGCGTCCACTGATGGGCGCCGGCCGGGCTTTTCGTCAATTCCCATTCGTAATTGAACAGGTTGTCGAAGAAGTTGTTGCTCCATTTGGTCGGCGTCGTGGTCCAGGTGACCTCGAGCCCCGAAGTGATGGCATCGCCGGCAATGCCCGACGCGTGCTTGCTCGACCAGCCGAGGCCCTGCGCCTCGATGCCGGCGCCTTCCGGCTCGGCGCCAACCAGCGAGGCATCGCCGGCGCCGTGGGTTTTGCCGAAGGTGTGGCCGCCGGCGATCAGCGCCACTGTCTCCTCGTCATTCATCGCCATGCGGCCGAAGGTTTCCCTGATGTCGCGTGCCGAGGCAAGCGGATCAGGCTTGCCGTTCGGGCCTTCCGGATTGACGTAGATCAGGCCCATCTGCACGGCCCCGAGATGGCCGCGAAGCTCGCGGTCGCCGGAGTAGCGCTCGTCGTCGAGCCATTTGGTTTCCGATCCCCAATCGACGTCCTGCTCGGGTTCCCAGACGTCGGCGCGGCCGCCGGCGAAGCCGAAGGTCTTGAAGCCCATCGATTCCAGGGCGACATTGCCGGTGAGGATCAGCAGGTCGGCCCAGGAAATCTTGCGGCCATATTTCTGCTTGACCGGCCACAGCAGGCGGCGCGCCTTGTCGAGATTGGCGTTGTCAGGCCAGCTGTTGAGCGGTGCGAAACGCTGCTGGCCGGCGCCGGCGCCGCCGCGGCCGTCACCGATGCGGTAGGTGCCGGCGCTGTGCCAGGCCATGCGGATGAACAGCGGCCCGTAATGGCCGAAGTCGGCCGGCCACCAATCCTGCGAATCCGTCATGACATGGTGCAGGTCCTTGATCACCGCGTCGAGATCGAGGCTCGCGAATTCCTTGGCATAGTCGAAGTCCTCGCCCATCGGGTCGGAGAGGTTCGACTGCTGGTGGAGAACGCTGAGGTCCAGTTGGTTGGGCCACCAGTCACGGTTGGTCCTGGCACCGGGTCCATGCGCGACAGGGCAGTTGCCCGCGCTGTTGTCGTCGGTTTTCGCGTCCATCTTGCACTCCAATTTTTTGCCGAGGGTTCCGGGCAGCCAGCGCCGCCATCCTGGAATGATTCCAGACTAGGCCAGCCTGCCGATAAAAACAAATTGCCTTTCCTGTTCCTTTCAATAGGATTTTCTTATGATAGGCCTAACCGTCCGCCAGATGCATTATTTCGACGCACTTGCGCAGACGCTGCATTTCGGGCGTGCGGCGAAACTTGCAGGCGTGAGCCAGCCGGCGCTGTCCTCGCAGATCGCGGAAATGGAGCAGCGGCTGAACTGCCGGCTGTTCGAACGCGGCGGCAAATCGGTGCGCATGACCGACGAGGCGGCAGCCCTTTTGCCGCGCATCGAACGCATCCTTTCCGACATACGCGAGGTCGAGACCATCGCCCGGCGTGGCCGCCCTGCCATGGGAGGGCGCTTCCGGCTGGGCATCATCCCGACCGTCGCGCCCTATCTTTTACCGCGTGCGCTGCCCGAGCTGAAAATGCATTTCCCGGACTTGCTGCTCGAACTGCGCGAGGCGGTGACCGCCTCGCTCGTCGAGGACATCGCGTCGCAAAAGCTCGATGCCTTCATCGCCGCGCTTCCGCTCGACCATCCCGGCCTGGTGACCGAGGCTTTGTTCCCCGACCGGTTTTTCCTGGCCGTGCCGTCAGGCGATCCGGCTTTCGCCTCGCCGCCGGTGCCGCCTGAAAGCCCGGCGCTGGAAAGGCTGATGCTGCTGGAGGAGGGCCATTGCCTGCGCGAACAGGCACTGGCTGTCTGCGGCAATGTGCGGCCGGTGGCGATGGCAAGCTACGGCGCCACCAGCCTGACCACGCTCTTGCAGATGGTGGCGCACGGGCTCGGCGTGACGCTGATCCCGGAAATGGCCACGGGACCTGCCGGCACTATCCCCGATCTCAAGATCGTGCCGTTCCAGGAACCCATGCCGCAGCGCACGATCTGCTTTGCCTGGCGGCGCAACAGCACCTTGCACAATGAGTGCAGGGAGCTGGCGAAGATCATACGAGGATTGGCGGCGGCGGTGCAGGCGGTGTGAAGGACGAGGAGCCCAAGCTTACTATCGGCCCAGGCAAACCTCGAATGTGCGCCTGTTGAACGGCTTGAGTGGATAGCTCGTCTTCATAAAAGCAAGTGGGTCAAGTGCCACGGAACGTGTTGGGCAGAATTACGGACCGGGCTCATCGTTGGGTCCATAATGGCATACAGGAAGAATGCGACACGCCTGCGAACCGGCCGTTGCGCAAGCCGGCGGGCGTCGCGACTTCAGGCGGCGGTGCTGGCGCGGCTTGGCTCAAGAATAGACTTGACCTTGTCGGCGACCGCGCGGCCGAGATCGGCGTTGTTGCCAGCGGTGAAATGGATGCCGTCGATACCGTCCGTGGTGACGAAATCGCCGGCATTCAGAAAGTCGATCTTCATGAAATCCGCCATCGCCTTGTACTGCCTGGCCAGCTCCCTGGACTTTTCGTGGCCGCCGCCGAACATACCCTCGAACCAGGGATCGGGCATCGGGGTCAGCGGCGGCGGCGCGATGACCAGCGCCTTCGGAGCCGGATAAGGCGTGCCGATACCGCCGGCGCTCGTCAGGATCTGCCCGACCAGTTTCGCCATTCCGTTGGCGATCTCGTAGGGTGTCCGGCGAAAATAGGACTTCGTGTCATTGGTGCCCAGCATGACGATGACCAGATCCAGCGGCAGATGGCTGGCGATGGCCGAGGGCAGATAATTGGCGCCATTGAGGCGCGGATCGTTGGGATCGTCGAGACAGGTCGTGCGCGCACTCAAACCTTCTTCGATGATGTGGTAGCCCGCTCCCAGCGCCGCCGCCATAACACCCGTCCAGCGCTGATCATAGGGGTAGCGGTAGGTCGGCGACCCTTCCTTGACCGGAACCCAGCCCCAGGTCAGCGAGTCGCCGTAGCACATGATATTTTTTGGCGGTGACATCCATGTTTCTCCATCTGTTTGCAGTTGTCTGAACGTGCAGATCTGTCGATCCAGCCCTAACGCCGGTGCCGGCTTGCCTTGTTTCGATTCAGGAGGTTCGCACGCGCACTCCGTAGAAGATCGCCGCACCGAGGATGATGACGCCCTGGGCGATGAGCTTGCCGGGTTCGTCGATGCCGAGCACCGTCATCACGACGAACAAAAGCGCGAAGCACAGCGAGCCGAAGAAAGGTCCCCAGACGCCGCCGTCGCCGCGACCGAAGGCGACGCCGCCAAGGATTGTCGCCGCGACTGCCAGGATCGGCAGGTCGAGACCGACGCGCACGCTGCCGACGGCGATTGAACCTGTCTGTACCAGGGCCGCGATCGCCGCGATCAGGCCGGCGAGCGTATGCGCCAGGATGACCGTGCGCTGGACCGGCACGCCGGAAAAATGGGCGGCTTCGGCATTCTCGCCGACAGAGGCCACGTAACGACCAAACACTGTCTGCGACAGAAGCAGCCACACCGCGGCGGTCAGCATGATCCAGAACAGCACCGGCGTCGGAACCGACAGGAACTTCGTGTTGTAGAGGTCGTTGAACAGTTTCGGCACATCGCCGGGTGGATTGCCGCTCGACAGGAACTGCACCAGTCCGACCAGGATGATGCTGACGGCCAGCGTGACTATGACGGCCGACACCCGCCGGATGCCGATCATGAAGCCGTTGAACAGGCCAATGACGAGGCCCGTGGCGAGCGCCAGTACGACGAAGAAGGGCAGCGACGCGCCCGGGAAACTGCCCGACGAGATGAAATAGTTGATCAGCAGGATGATGCCGCCGCCGGAGAGGTCGATCGATTTCACGCGCATGACGACGAGCTGCCCCAGCACGAGAATGCCGAGCGGAACGATCTGCCTGATGAAGATGCCCATGATGTTGAGGTTGAGCATGTTCGGCCGTGCGACCCACAGCGTGGCCAGAAGCACGAGGAAGACAAAGTAGGACGGCGGTATGCGAAGCAGACGCCGGGCGATCGGGTTTGCGAGAACGGCAGTCATCGCTCAGAGCCCCATCTTCTTGCGGGATTGCAGCCCGACCACGGCCAAGAGAATGCCGCCCTTGATCGCCGTCTGGACAAAGGGCGAGACGTTGGCGAGGTTCATGCCATTGGCCAGCAGTGCCATCACAAGCGCGCCGATCACCGTGCCGTGCAAGCTGCCGATTCCGCCTGAAAGCTGGGTGCCTCCAAGTGCCACGGCGGTGACCGTGTCGAGTTCGAAAAGCAACCCGACATTTGGATCACCCGACACGATGCGCCCGGCCAGGAAGACACCGGCAACGGCCGCGAAACAGGAGCAGACCACATAGGCGAGGATGATGTTGCGGCGATCGGAGACGCCGAAATTGCGGGCAGCGCTTTCGGCCCCCGACGCGATGCCGCCGCCGATCGCAAACAGATGCAGGCCGTATCGCGATCCGTAGAGCAGCTTCCAGGCCAACAGCATCACGACGATTCCCCAAAAGACCGGATAAGGAATACCGAGGAAACTGCCTGAGACGGCAGCAATGACGATCTCCGGAACGGTGCCGCCGGAGACGGGACGCAAGATGCGCGTGATGCCAAGGACAATGTACTGCGTCGATAGCGTGGCGATGATTGGATGGACGTTGAAACGGGTGATCGCCAGGCCGTTGATCAGCCCGATGAATGCGGCCAGCACGAAGACCGCCGGGATCAGCACGATCGCCGGCTGGTCGAGCGCCAGCACCGCCGTCGTGAAACTGATGACCGAGCCGACCGATAGATCGAGCCCGCCGACGAGCACGACGACGAGTTGTCCGGCCGCCGCGATGACCAGCGGCATCGCCTGCGCAACCAGGTTGAAAAGGTTTTCGGCCGTTGCGAACTGCGTCGTCTGAACCGACAGCCACAGCGAAATGAGCAAGGCAACCAACAATGGCAGAACCCATTGGCCCTGCCGTGTGTTCCGGCCACTCACGATGTTGGACAGGCTACGATACATGGAAGGCCCCTAGTGCCGGCGCGCCGAGCCGCCCGTC
The DNA here is from genome assembly GCF_006442845.1 of Mesorhizobium sp. B2-4-2. NCBI lineage: Bacteria > Pseudomonadati > Pseudomonadota > Alphaproteobacteria > Hyphomicrobiales > Phyllobacteriaceae > Mesorhizobium > Mesorhizobium sp. B2-4-2. The sequence goes on from NZ_VFVM01000013.1 coordinate 32,403, forward strand.
AGGGCCGCGTCGAGGATCTTGTGCTCCGTCGCCTGTGCTGCCGGCATTTCGGCCACGACTGTGTCGTGGTGGACGACATAGATGCGGTCGCACAGCCCGATCAGCTCGATCGTCTCGCGCGACAGCACCAGCACCGCGCCACCCTTGCGGGTGAAGTCGCGCAGCAGATGGTAGATCTCGGACTTGGCGCCGATGTCGACGCCACGGGTCGGCTCTTCCACCAGGAGAAGATCGAGATCCGCGGCGAGGTAGCGGCCGAGCAGTACTTTTTGCTGATTGCCGCCCGACAGCGAACCGACCGGAGCGGACGGCCCTGTCGCCTTTATGTTCATGACATCCATCATGCGGGCGATGACGCTTCGATAGGGCCGCGCCGGCGCAAGTTCGCGTCGCCTCGAATGCAATCCGATGGCGATGTTGTGGGCGATCGGCAAAGCGAGAAAGAGCCCCTCCTCCTTGCGGTCCTCGGGGACGAAACCGACCTTCAGCTGCTGCAAATGGCGAACGCCTGATGATGTCGGGAGCGGCATGTCGAGCGTTTTGCCGTTGATGGAAATCGTCCCGGCAAAAGGATGGTAGCGGCCGATGAGGGAGCGCAAGAAGCGCTGCTGGCCCTGTCCCTCAAGCCCGGCGAGGGCGACGATCTCGCCCTTGTGCAACGTCAGCGACAGAGGCTGCGATGTCTCGGTGATCCTGAGATTCTCGACGCGCAGGATTTCGCCGCCCCTGTCGCCCGTGCGATCTGGGAACAGGTCCTGGAGTTCGCGCCCGACCATCATGGCGATGAGTTCGTCTGCGGTGATCTCGGACACCGTTCTGGTGCCGACCAGTGCGCCGTCCTTCAGCACCGTCACAGTGTCGCACAGCTCGAAGATTTCCTCCATGCGATGCGAAATGTAGACGATTGCCTTTCCCCTATCGCGCAGGCGGCGGATATTGCGGTTGAGCACATCGACATCGGCCGCGTTGAGCGCCGCTGTCGGCTCGTCGAGAATAAGCACGCCGGCGTCGGCCTGGATGCAATGCGCGATCTCGACGAATTGCCGCTCGGCAATGGTCAGGTTGGAAACGAGTTGCGAGGAGTCTAGCGTGAGACCGAGTTCGCCGAGTGCCTTGGCGGTTCGGCTGTTCATCGCGGAATAGTCGATCGAGCCGAACCGGTTCGTCGGCTCCCGGCCGAGAAACATGTTCTCGGCGATCGACAGATTAGGCAGCAGCGAGTGTTCCTGGAAAACGGTCGAGATGCCGGCATCGAGCGCGGCGCGCGGTGACTTCAGATCGAGCTTTTCCCCATTCATGAAGATCCCGCCGGAATCGGGCTGATACACGCCCGCCAGGATCTTCATCAAGGTCGATTTTCCGGCGCCGTTCTCGCCCATCAGGGCGTGAACGCTGCCGGCCTTCAGATCGAGGGAAACGGAGTGGAGCGCCTTGCTTCCCCCGAATGCCTTCGAAATGTGCGACATCTCGATAAGATTGGCCACTAAACCCTCGCTTCACCACTGGAAGGGCCCGCGGGGACGCTTGTCCACTCCCCGCCGGCCACGGCGTGTCACTTCTTGCCGTAATATTCCTTGAGCTTGTCTTCGGGGAGTTCGCTCGGCCACCAGACATTGGCCGTCAGGTCGTCGCGATAGTATTTCGCGGCCTTGTCCTTGTCCCAGCCATCAGGGTTGTAGACATAGCGCTTGTAGAGTTGCTTGCCCTCGAGCAGGGCTACAGCGGCGCGCACGCCGGCAGCACCCTGGGCCGGGCTGTATTCCGGAGAGATCGACTTGAATCCATCCGTGATCCACTGGCCGAAATAGCCATTGTTGCCCTCGCCCGAAATCGGCGGGATCGGCGTGCCGAACTGCTTGAAGACATCGACGCAGGCGCGCGTCATGTCGGCGCCGGACGACCAGATGCCGTCGACCTGCGGATTGTTCAGATAGAGCGTCTCGCACAGCTTCTTGGCCTTGTCATACTGCCAGTCGCCATGCTCCTCGGCGATGATCTGCACATGTGTGCCCTTGAGCGATTCCAGTAGCCCATTGTAGCGGTTGGTGTCTTCCGGGTGGCCGGCAAGGCCGCGCAGGACCCAGATCTTGCCGTTGTCGCCAACGGTCTTCACCAGCCAGTCGCCCATTACCTTGCCGAAGTGCTCGGCTCCCCCTTGGATTTCGGTGGTGTAGGCATCGGAATCGATGCGGCCGGTGTGAAGGATGACGGGGATGCCGGCGGCGACCGCCTTGGCAATGCTGGCGTTGGCCGACGTGCTGGTCACCGGCTGAACGATGATCGCGTCGACATGCTGGGCGATCAGATCCTCGATATCGGCTACCTGCTTCTTCTGATCGAAGCCGGCATCGAGGAGGATGAACTTCGAGATGCGCTTGTCCTTTGCCGCGGCATTTTCCGCCTCATGCGCGACCTGCACGGTCCAGGTGTTGGCGTTGACGCCGAAGTCGCTCATTCCGATGACCCAAGGGGGATCCTTCTTGAATGCGCCGGCCTCGGTCATGCGCGTGTCGTCGGGGCGCGGCGCGACGCCGTCCATCAGCTTGACATCTTCCGCGTGCGCCAGGGACGTTACGGCAAGCGCTGATACAACGAGCATCCCCAGCCCGACGGTTTTCAGCAATCCTAACATTGAACTCCTCCTTGTGGTTGCTCCGGCCGTACGGACGCGCACGGGCCGCGAGACGCTCTCCCGATGCATGCTTGTCGTCGCGAACCGACCTATGCACGCAATTCTCCCGCCCCCGAACACATGTGTGTCGAGGCCCAATTTCGGCTGGACAATGATGACGGTCGAGAACTCCTCCGGGCACTTTAGAAGCATAGTGGGTTTGACCTGTCAATAGTTAGTCATGTTGAATGACTATTCCGTTGCTTGCCTTTCGCCACTCCGCTATTCATCATGAAGAGCGCTCGTCCTGCACCGGCGCGCGGTCAGTCCCGGCGGGAAAATCATGCGATCAGTCTTGTGCTACGGCGACTCCAACACGCACGGCCAGATCCCCGGCAAGGGGCCGCTCGAGCGCTATGGCCCGGCTGAGCGCTGGCCGGGGATACTGCGCGCTCAGCTAGGCCCCGACTGGTATGTCATCGAGGAAGGATTGAGCGGTCGAACCACCGTCCACGACGATCCGATCGAGGGGACACACAAGAACGGTAGAACCTATCTCCGCCCCTGTCTGCAGAGCCATGCGACGCTCGACCTCGTCATCATCATGCTCGGCACCAATGACCTCAAGATCCGCTTCAACAAACCGCCGTCGGAAGTGGCTATGGGCATCGGCTGCCTTGTCTACGACATCAAGGAACTGGCGCCCGGTCCGGGCGGCACCACACCCGAAATCATGATCGTCGCACCGCCGCCGATGCAGGACGACGTCAAGGAGTGGAAGTCCATCTTCGCCGGCGCACCGGAGAAATCGCGGCTGCTGGCGCTCGAGTTCGAGGTGCTGGCGGATTCGCTCGAACTGCACTTTTTCGATGCTGGCTCGGTGGTGTCCTGCAGCGAAGCGGACGGATTTCACATCGATGCCGAAGCGCACAGACTGCTTGGCATCGCACTCGCCCGCGCGGTCGATGCGATCGGCTGGAGCCGCTCGACATGAGCAACCATACCGCCGCCCGGCAATGCGCTCTTACCGATGGGGCGACCCTTGCCTGACATGAGGTTTGCACCACCCAATCCCTTGCGCATCGCCGATCGTGCGAGCGGGCTGAACGCGTTGAGCGTGCGCAGCTACAACGAGCGTCTGGTGCTGTCGCTGCTGCTTCAGAACGAGGGCATATCGCGGATGGAAATCGGCGAGAAGACCGGTCTGTCGGCGCAGACGGCCTCGGTCATCGTCCGCTCCCTCGAACAGGAAGGGCTGGTCTCGCAGGGCGAGGCGCAGCGCGGCCGTGTCGGGCCCCCCACCATCCCGCTTTCACTCAACCCGGAAGGCGCCTACGCGGTCGGCGTCGGCTTCAGCCGGCGCAGGATCGACATCGCGCTCATCGACTTCATCGGCACCGTGCGCTTCCACACGCAGTTGCCCGCGGATGAAGCCAATCCGTTTCCGCAAAGCAGCGATTTGCTTGCGACGATCAGGCAAGCCATGACGAGCCTGCCGGTCGAGGCGCGCAGCCGGGTCGCGGGTATCGGGCTGGCCGTTCCCGATGAGGTCGACGCCATGGCTGCAACCGGCAACGGATCGAGCACGTCCCTGAAGGCTTTGCAAAGCGAGATCGAAGAGCAGATCAAGCTGCCGGTCTTCGTCCAGAACGACATCACCGCGGCGGCCGGCGGCGAGAGCATGTTCGGCGTCGCAAAGCCGCTGAACGACTATTTGTTCTTCTATCTCGGAGCTAGGCTGCAGAGCAGGCTCATCCTCAACCACCAGATCTATAAGGGAAACTCCAGTGCCAGCTTCGATCATGGCCTCATGCGCCTGGAAAGCGAACTGGCCATGCGCGGACGCTCGTCCGAAATCATCTGGAGCAGCAGCCCTGAGTGGCCTGATCTTGGAGAGGCCTACACCGAATGGCTGGGGGAATGCTCAAACCGCCTGAAGGCATCGATCTCGGCGCTGACCCAGTTTGTCGAGTTCAGGACGGTCCTCCTGTCCAGCTATGCGCCGCAGAAAATCGCCAAGGCCTTGTGCGCCGATATCGGCCGGGAATTTGCCGCTGTCCAAGCGTTGCCAGCGCGGGTGACCATCAGCCCGAAAGCCGTCGGCGCAGCCAGCCTGCCGTTCAGCTCGCGGTTTATGATTCAATGATCGGAACGCTGATAACAGAAGGGTTGCAAAGCCCCATCTGAGACGTGGATGCACCCGGTTTGAATGTCGGGTAACTCCGGTGCGAGAAGCTGTCCCTCACGCCATCTTCTGTGGCCTCGCGCATCAGGAACGGGATGCCGGCGACCGTCATCGGCAATTCCGCGCGGAAGCGGATGTGCGGGGGACCTGGTAATGCACGATCTGGCCTGCGGCAACGACTCGTCCGCCTGTCGGAGCACCGCGACGCCGGCGTAGTGGCTTCCCAATTGCCAGAAGGGCAGCGGGAACCGCCCGCGCTCCTCTTCAACGATGCGGAAGCCCGCCTCTCGGATCAAGTGCAGCGGTTGGCGGTTGAGATGACAGCCGCCGGCGATCTGTCCCCAGGGCTTGTTCAGCCGCTCCTGCCACTTGCGGCCGCGCGGCCCCTCGGCCTGGCCGTGCTCGATGAAGATCAGCCGGCCCATAGGTTTCAATATGCGGCGGATCTCGGTCAGCGCCGCGTCAGGGTCGGGAATGGTGCAGAAGGCATAGGTGACGACGACCGTGTCGGCGAGGCCGTCTATCAAGGGCAGCCTTTCGCCGCTGGCCCGGATGCAGTCGACGTCGAACGGCAGGGAACGGATCTTCGGTTCGGCCAGGCCAAGCATTGTGCCGTCGGGATCGATGCCGACCAGCCGCTCCACCTTGGCGGCGTCGTAATAGGGAAGGTTCAAGCCGGACCCGAAGCCGACTTCGACCACAATCCCCTGCGCCCGCGGGATCATGCGCCTTCGCATGCGCGCGAACACGTTTGCCGAACAGCCGGCGTGGACGAGGTAGGGAGCAATGCAGCGTGCGTACCAGGAGAGACAGGATTGGCACATGTCTCAGCCTCCTTTCCCTGCGTTCTTGACGCCGATGGGAACGCCACCCCCGGCAATGGCCTCGGACGTGCAATGCTGGCTGAGAGTATTGACCGGTGACATTTCTCGCTCCAAGGAGTCTCCTGATCGGGCCCGATCGGCCCGACGTCGTGGGATGGATAGAAGGCCGGCGTCCCCTGAACGTCCCCGCTCGGCCGCGTACGGGTCGATGGAAAGATTGGAGTTCCGACTTCTGGGGTTTCCGGAGTTCCGTCTGAACGGGCAGCCGGTGGAACTCGCCCTGCGCAAGGCGGCCGCGCTCCTCATCTATGTCGCCGAGGCCGGCGGGCCCGTGGCGCGCGAGGTCGCCGCCACGCTTCTGTGGCCCGAAACCGACGAAGAAGCCGCACGAGCACGCCTTCGGCGCACACTGCATAAAATTCGCATCGCGTTCGGCACGGAGGTCATCGCCGCCACGGGGGCATGCCTCAGCCTACACCCGGCGCTTTTCGTCGAGCTCGACTCCAAGGTTTTCGAGCATGCCTGCAATGTCGGCCCTCTCGACGAGGCGGCCGACATCTATAAGGGCGACTATCTCGGCGGCTTCTCACTCCCGGATTGTCCGGAATTCGACGAATGGGTCTTTTTCAGGCGCGAGGCCTTGCGTAGCCGACTGGTGCAGACGCTGGAGCGTACCATCGAAGCGAAGATCGCCGGCGGCGAACCACGCAGCGCGGTCGTGCATGCGACGCGCCTGGCGGCACTCGACCCCTTGAGCGAAAGTGCGCACCGTCACCTGATCCGCGCCCACCTGGCGGCCGGGGACAGGGCGGCAGCCGAGCGCCAGGCCGAAAGCTGTGTCCGGCTGTTACGAGACGAACTCGGCGTAGCGCCGGACCCGGCCACGCTTGCCCTGGTGCGGGAGCCAACTCAAGATGTCACTTTGGACGTGCCCAGGACGCGCTACGTCGAAGTGGACGGCATCCATCTCGCCTATCAGATCGTCGGCAGCGGACCGACGGACATCGTGCTTGTTCCCGGTTTCATTTCGCATGTCGAGCGTATCTGGGAAGACAGACGCTGCCGCGCCTGGATATCAGCGGTTTCGCGCTTGGGCCGCCTGATCCTGTTCGACCGGCGCGGCATGGGACTTTCCGACCGTGTCGGTGTCCGTGCCACAGTCGAAACGACAGCGCAGGATATTCTGGCAGTCATGAACGCGGCCGGCAGCAGCCGGGCCTTGCTCATCGGCGCCTCGGAAGGCGGGCCGGGTTGTGTCCGTTTCGCCATCGATCATCCGGATCGGCTCATCGGCCTTGTCCTGTGGGGCTCGCTCGCGAAAGGCAGCCGCGCGTCGGACTATCCCTTCGCCTTGACCGCCGCGCAATACGATCTGTGGAAGCAGCGGCTGATCGCCGGCTGGGGCGGCCCGGCGGAAATCGAGACCTTCGCCCCGAGCCTCACCGGAGACCGCCAGGCGGAGACCTGGTGGGCGGGATTGCTCAGGGCAGCCTCCAGCCCCGGCGCGGTCGCGGGTCTGCTCGAAGCGCTGCGTGATACCGATGTCCGTTCCCTGCTCGCAAAAGTCTCGGCCCCGACGGTGGTCCTGCACCGGTCCGGCGACCGCGCCGTGCGCGTCGAGGCAGGGCGGCTCCTGGCCGCCGGGATCCCGGGCGCGCGGTTCATCGAGATCGCCGGTGACGACCACTGGTTTTGGGTCGGCGACCAACAGCGGCTGCTCGACAGCATCGGCGCGCTTGCACGAAGCAGCTGATGCGCGATTGCGGCGTCAGCCGCCGTCAGTTCCGCGTGTGGAAATGGCTGTGGGACTGACCGCGAATGGCGAGGCCGGCGCGGATGCCATTTTGGTCATGCTCCGGGACAACGCCGGGCGGCGTCGAGCACGACGTCCGGTGGAAAGCCGGTTTTCGGCCTATTTCGGTGCAGCGGCAGCGGTTCCGCCCGGCGGGATGATCCGCATCATGGATGTCGACACCGTGTCGCCAGGCTTGAACGGGCCCGGGACCTTGTTGCTTACCGGCTTCACGCTTTGCAGGAACGCCGCGATGGCCATGGCATCGTCCGCTGTGAGATGCGCAAAAGCAGGCCAGGGCATAATCGGCGCCAGGGTGCGGCCGTCCGGCCGCTGGCCCGTCTGGATCGCAGCGACGATCTGCTCCGGGGTCCAGCTGCCGATGCCGGTCTCCTTGTCGGGTGTGATGTTTCGACCGGGAAAGACACCGACGCCAGGTATCTCAAAGCCCACATCCGAGCCGCCAAGAAAACGCGACATATCGGGTTTGCCGAAGAAGTAGCCGGGCGTGTGGCAGTCGTTGCAGCCGGCGATCGTGACCAGGTACTCGCCACGCGCAACCTGCGCGTCGTCGGCCATGGCGGCGTATGATGGAAGGGCGACGACCGAGGCCGTGAGCAATGCGAGACGAACTGACGCTGGAAACATGGTTTTCTCCCTTGGTTTGTTCTTGGCTTCTCCTACGACCTTTGTCGTGCTCCCGTCGGGGGCTGCCGTTACGCAGCTCGCCCAGCCGATTGCGGCGCACCTGATCCGCTCTACGTTGCGCCTTACGGTTTGCGGCCGATCACGGCGCCGTTCGCGGCGGGAGCATCGAACCAGACCGTCTCGACGTGCCTGAATCCGGCTTCCTCGAGCCACGCCGAATACTCGGCCGGGGTGTAGTTTCGTCCTTCCGTCTCGATCAGCATGTTGAGGCTCATCAGCGCGGCCGGCGCCGGGCCGGTCTTTTCATCATTGACGAGAAGCTCGCTGATGACGACCGCGCCGCCGCTTGGCAAAGCCTCGAAGGATCGGCGCAGCAGGGCGCGGTTCTTCGCCTCGTCCCAATCGTGCATGATCATCGACAGGAGATGCACGTCGTGTTCCCCGGGAAGCTGTTCGAAGAAATTGCCGCCCGCGGTCTCGATGCGGTCGGTCAAGCCGACCTCGGCGATCTTTCCGGCGGCGATCGCGGCCACATGCGGCAAGTCAAACACGGTCGCACGCAGTGCCCCATATTGTTTGCAAAGCTCGATGTCGTACGCGCCTGATCCGCCGCCGATGTCCAGGAGGCGGCGGAAATGACTGAGATCCACGGCTTCGCCGAGCTTGCGCGCGGTCATCGTGGAAAGCGAATGCATCGCCTCCCAGAAAAGCGCCAGCATCGTAGGATCCTCGCCCTCGAACATCGAGGATTGCACTGCCGGATCCCATGTGGTTGGCCGGTTCGTGCGCAGCGCCTCTGCGAGCCTTCCCCAGCCCGCATAGAGCCGCTTGTCGGCCATCTGCACGAAGCCACCGAAGTAATACGGCTTACCCTTCACGAGATAGGTTTCGCTTAAGGGCGTGTTGCGATAGCGGCCGCCCGTTTTCTCCAGGAGCCCAAGTGCAGCGCAGCCGGTCAATAGCATCTCGGCCGGTCGTTGATGCAGGCCGAGCGCTTCCGCCAGCTCCGCAACCGTGATGGCGGCGCCGCTCGCAAGGCGGCTGAAGAGGTCCAATTCGTGCGCGGCGGCCAGAGTCTTGAAGGCCCAGAAACCGGTCGAAAGCGCCATCAGTGGGACAGCGGAAGGAAGCTCTTGCGTGGTGACGATTGGTCGGTCGGCCGCGCGCAGCCCTGTCTCGCCCGGGATCGAACCGGGCTGGTGGGCAAGCGTTGTCGTGCGCGTAGCAGAGCGCTGATGGTTGGGCATGGCACTCTCCCCAAATGTTGACGGTTGGTTCGCAGCTTCGAGCCGCGCGGTGGTCTCGACGGCGCGGGTTTCGAAAATGCAGCCGATCGAATGGTCCACCAGCACGCGGCGGCCGCCTTGTGCTCGCAAGGCCGCGCCGATGGCGCGCAATAGGGTCAGCCGTGGCGACCGGCGTAGGATCGGCCCCGTGGTCCGGCAGATCGATGGCATGGGCCCGAATGTCCCTCAACAGCTCGGGGGACAAATCCGCGATTGCCCGACGTCTTGAGACGGATAATTGCCAAGTCTTGAGGGCCGCGACTGTGGTTTTCAGCACAGACCAAGGTAGTCGCATGCTCGACGGGTGATGGATTCGAGTCTCCGCTCGAGGCATTTCAGCCTCCCATAGCCAGCCATCCGCTTCTTCCCTTGCCGCCGAAGCAATGGTAAGGAGGCTAGAGGACCGATAGAAGTGCCAATTCATGGATTCTTGGCCAGTCCAATTCAATTTGGCATGACGACACTTGCAAGGCGCTGCCGCTAAGCCGGCAGGACGCAGGAGGACTGGTGGCAGGCTGAATTCCAGTGCCTGCGTCAGACCAATTCCAGTTGCTGAACAATGACGGCCTTTCACATAAGCCTGGTCGGGCGCAAGAATCTCAGCGGCGAGATTTATCGTCAGATACGGCGCGCCGTTCTGGATCGACGGCTGCGGCCCGGCGATCCTCTGCCGCCCGGCCGCGAACTGGCGCGGACGCTTGCCGTGTCCCGTGCCACCGTGACCGTGGTTTATGAACGGCTCGCCGCGGAAGGGTTCGTGACATCCCGGCAGGGGTCTGGGACGTTCATCAGCGAATTGGTCGTGCCGGCCGGGCGAGAAAAGACCGGACGCCGATCTACCGGCGTGCTCCAGCCACGCCATATCTGGGAGGCGATAGCCCCACCACCCGCATTCGAGCCGGTTCGGTTCGACTTTCACGCCGGGTTTTGCGATGCTTCGCTGTTTCCGCACGGGACGTGGCGGCGGTCGGTGGTTTGGGCGCTGCGTTCGAGCGAAGCGACCGCCGGCACTTACGAGCATCCCGCCGGACATCACGATCTCAGGGTCGCAATCGCCAGGCACATAGGCATCTCCCGAGGGATCGGGGCGGCTGCGGACGACATCATTGTCACAAACGGTACGCAGCAGGCACTGGATGTCCTGGCCCGCGTCCTGTTGGCACCGGGCGATGCAATTGCCATTGAAGATCCGGGCTACGGTCCTCCGAGGCATTTGTTCAAGGCCTTGGGTATTCGTGTGGTCGGTGTACCGGTGGATCGCCAGGGCCTGGTCGTTGATGCGCTACCGCGCGGAGTCCGAGCCGTGTATGTCACGCCGTCTCATCAATTTCCGCTTTCGGTCACGATGACGCTGCCGCGCCGGCAGGCGCTGCTGGCCTGGGCCGAGCGAAATAACGCGGCCATCATCGAAGACGACTACGACAGCGAGTTCCGTTTCGGGGGCCGCCCCCTCGAGCCGTTGCAGACGCTCGACGCAAAAGGCCGGGTCATCTACGTCGGCTCCTTCTCGAAGACAATGCTGCCGACGCTTCGGCTGGGCTTCATATTGACGCCGCCATCGCTGCGAGCGGCCGTGCACAAAGCGAAATTCGTCAGCGACTGGCATTCATCGACCCCGGCGCAAGCAGCGCTCGCGCGTTTCATCGATGAGGGCGCCTTTGCGCGTCACATCCGTCGGGTGAACGCAATCTACCGGGAACGGCACCAGATCATCGCGAACGCCATCGCCAATGATTTTGCCGATCATCTCGAGCTCATCCCATCGACAACGGGGCTCCATCTCACCGCTCTTGCCCGGAAAATGTCAGCGGACCGGATCGCCGAGGTCGCCCGCCGCGCAGCCGATCGCAGCGTCGCCGTCCAGATCCTGTCACGGTTCGCCGTGAACGCCATACCGCGAGCCGGCATCATGCTGGGGTATGGCGCCATTCCGACGCCCCGCATCGAAGAAGGGTTGCATTTGCTGCGCGCCTGTTTCGACAGTGAACCGCCCTGACCTTCGATTTATCTACGCCACGCGTGGTTGAGCTGGCCTGGGTTTGACCACGGTGGCGAGTACGATGCCGGTGACAATGAAGGCCGCGCCGACCAGATCGTAATCGTGCAAGCCCTCGCCGAGCAGCAGATAGGCTAACACAGCGACGAACACCGTCTGCAGGTAGAGCAGCATGCTCGCTCGGCTCGCACCGAGCGTTTCCACGCTTTTGTTGTAGAGATAGTACATCAAGGCGCCGCCCGGACCGGCCAGATAGGCGAGCGCGAGAATGCTGTGGACGTCCATGGCGGAGCGTTCGTCGTTGAACAATTCCCACACATGGAACGGCAAGGCGACCAGCGCACCGGCGCCGAGCAGCAGCACGACCATCGGCAGGAGTTCGATGCCGAATTTGGCACGGCGCAAAAGCACGGTGTACAGGCCCCAGCAAAACGCGCTGCCGACGATCCACAGCTCGCCGGCGTTGAACTTGAGTTGCAGCAGCGCCGTCAGGTTCCCGTGGGCAACGATGAAAATCATCCCGGCTAGCGCAACCAGCGCGCCTAGCGACTTCCACAGCCCGAGCGGCTCGCCAAGCACGAAACGGGCGAGCACCATCGTCATGACAGGCGACAGCGCCATGATGATGCCGGCCGTGGTGGCGTCGGTGTCGTTGAGGCCATGGTAGATCATACCTTGGCACAGGGTGAGGCCGATCGCCCCCACCGCGACGACCTCCACGACGCGCGTTCGCAACAGTCCGATCATCGCGTCGTGATGACGGTGCACGATCGGCAGCAGGATGGCGCAGGCAAGCGTCAGCCGCCAGAAGCAGAGGCCCCAGGGTGGCATTTCAGGCGCCACCCATTTGGCCGCGATATAGACGCCAGCCGAAAGCAGCCAGCACAGGACGGCGGCCGGATAGCCGGTCACGGAGGGCACGACCTCGGGTTGCGCGACGTGGTGCGCTATCGGCATTGCCTGCATGTCATGCCCTCCCCTTCGATGACGTCGGCCCGATGCGACAATATAGCCTGCGCGGTTGGGTCGTGCATCCGTTTTGAAAGGCGAAAGAAACTGCACTTGGCCGCGGCGCCTGATACAGGCCCCCTGTTCCGATCGTGCGGCGCTCGGTGGCTCGCTCGCGATCCAGGCGCGAGCGTAGCCGGGTTTGGAAATGTGAGCGACAGATAGAACCAGTGCACAATTGCGATAAGATGCTTCACCATTTCCGGTTTTCGAGGTCCAATGTCTGAAGTGGACTGGCTCAGCCATCTCTTGCAAATCATCACCGTTACCGGCCAGCTCGAGGTCCGCTGCGCCTACGGTGCGCCGTGGCGCATTGCCTGGAGCAAGGCTGCCGCAAACGAAATTCCCTACCATGTCATCGTCAGGGGCCGGGCCATTTTGGAGGATCCGGACACGAGAGCAGCAAGGGAGCTGGTGAGCGGGGATATTGTGCTGCTGCCTCACGGCGCGGCGCATGTGCTGCACGACGGCAGCGGGCAAATACCGATCCCTACCCAGCAACGCCGGGGGGCTGCCGGATGGATGCTGAGCGAGAATGATGGCCGGGGCGAGCAGCTGGATCTGCTGTGTGGGCGATTTTTTATCGCACCGCCCCATGATCGGCTGGTCCGCAACTACCTGCCTGCGGATCTGGTGGCGCGGTCCATGGACGGCGATGAAGAAAACGGCATCGGCTCCGCCTCCAGCCAACTGGCCGGTCTGGTGACGCTGATGCGAATGGAGTCCGCCGGTGACAGAGCCGGAGGACGCGCCATTCTCAACGCGCTTTCTTCGGCCCTGTTCACACTGGTACTGCGCGCGGCGAGCCAATCCGGGAAAGCCCCCGAAGGCTTGTTGGCCCTGGCCGGCAATCCACGGCTTGCTCCAGCCATTTCCGCGATGTTCGCCGATGCGGCACGGCCTTGGAAACTGCCCGATCTGGCCGATTTGTGCGGGATGTCGCGCGCTACGTTCATGCGCCAGTTCCAGGACAAGCTGGGTCGCTCCGCCCTCGATTTGTTGACCGATCTTCGCATGAGCCTGGCCGCCAACGAGTTGAAGAAGCCGGCGATCAGCACCGAGGCCGTGGCCGAGACCGTCGGGTATCAATCCGTCTCGGCATTCCGGCGTGTCTTCGCCGAGAGGATGGGGATGACGCCGGGGGAGTGGCGGCGACTGGTGCACAAGGGCGAGTAAGATGCGCGGTTCGGAATTGGGAAGGCACAGTTGATCCTTTCGCGCATTATATTGAGCTGATTCAGTCTCGAAATAATCACCCCTCCCCGTAGATTAGGCTCCGCAATCACTTGATAAGGGAGCCATCCAATGAACTGCCTCGCCACCACCGGACCAGCAACCCGCGTAGCCGCGCAGATCTTCGCGCAAACCGGGAAGAGCGAAAACGCTTTCGCGACGAATGCCGTCATCGAAACGATCCTGAGCCGCAGCGCCGCCAAGTACTACGATCCCACTGCCAGCCTGAGCGACGACCAAATCCGCGACCTGGTGCGTATCGGCACGTCCGCGCCAACCTCCTTCCACCTGCAGAACTGGCGCTTCATCGCCGTACGCTCGCCGGAAGCCAAGGCACGGCTGCGCCCGATCGCCTGGAACCAGCCGGCGATCACCGATGCGGCCGTGACCTTCATCATCATCGGCAGGCTGGCCGATGCCAGCACCGTCCCAGCCCGCCTGGCGCCCGTGGTGGAGGCCGGCATCATGCCGGCGCACCTGGTGCCGGAATGGGAGATCCCCGCTCGCGGTTTGTATGACGATCAGCCGCGGCGCCAGCGCGACGAGGCGGTACGCTCCGCGACCTTTGGCACCGCGGCGATCATCTACACGGCCCGGTCGCTGGGCCTGGGTTCGACGCCGATGATCGGTTTCGACGCCGAGGCCGTGCACCGCGAGTTCGGCCTGGCCGAAGACGAAGTGCCGGTCATGCTGCTGACCGTCGGGCCGGAGCGAGCCGGCAACTGGCCGCAGAAGCCGCGCATGCCGGTGGCCGATGTCCTGGACTTTGCATAATCCCCGGCAACTCCAGATCTTGCGGAGACAGGGATGGCAAGAACTGCCGCTCTCGTGGAAGGCGCCGCGCCAATGGCTGATTGCGTGAGAGATCGAAAAGTCCTTCCACGCCCGTAAATTACCCCGAACCAACAAATGTCTGAGGAGACAATTCCCATGAAAGCGATCGTAGTGACGGACCAGGCTGCAGGAACGGCCGGGATGAAGTTGGTGCAGCGGCCCGAGCCGCAGGCGGCGATAAACGATGTCGTCGTCGAGATTCATGCGTCGGGGTTCGTCCCGACCGAGCTGACGTGGCCCTCGACCTGGACCGATCGCGTCGATCGCGACCGGACGCCATCGATCCCCGGGCACGAACTGGCCGGAGTGGTCACCGCCCTCGGCTATGGCACGACCGGGCTCTCGGTAGGCCAGCGGGTGTTCGGCCTCGCCGATTGGTATCGCGACGGCACCCTGACGGAGTATATCGCCATCGAGGCCCGCAACCTCGCGCCACTGCCGGGCGATGTCGACTTCACGGTGGGCGCTAGCCTGCCGATCTCGGGCCTGACCGCGTGGCAGGGACTGTTTCAGCACGGCCGTCTTCAGGCGGGGCAGAGCGTCCTTGCGCATGGTGCGGCCGGCGCCGTTGGGTCGATGGTGACGCAGCTCGCACGAGAGGCCGGTGCCTACATCATTGGCACGGGCCGCCCTGCCGACCGCCAGAAGGCGCTCGACTTCGGTGCGAATGAATTCGTCGACCTCGAGAACGACACCCTGGAAGACGTGCGCGGCGTCGATCTGGTGTTCGATGTCATCGGCGGCGACATCCAGAAGCGGTCCGCGGGCCTGATCCGAGCCGGAGGCACGCTCGTGACCGTCGTCGGCCCGGCCGAGACGCGGCCCGTGGATGGCCTGGCGGTCGACTTCGTCGTCGAGTCCGATCGTGCCCAACTGAGCGAAATCGTCCAGCGGGTGCGGGACGGACGGCTGCGGACAAACATCGGCAAAGTCGCGACCCTCGACGAGGCGATCGCCGCCTTCAACTCGACCGAACGACGCGCGGGGAAAACGGTCATCCGTGTTCGCCCGTGAGGACTTGGGGGAGAGAGGACGGTTCCTCTCTCCTCGATTTCGTCCAGACGGGCGGCTCCGGATAGGCTGCGAGCAGCGAGATCTCATGTCGAACCCGGTTGTTTTCAGTGTCGCATTCTGTTGGCCCGCGACCGCCGACCGGCAGACATACTCAGGATGGCAATTTCGGGCGGGACGAAGATGTTCGTCCCGCTATTCGAGATACGGCGCCAGTACATCTTCGATCCATTTCATGAATGCGCGGACGCGGCGCGAGAGATTGCCGCGATGTGCTACGACGAAGGACACGGGGATCGCCCGGCGACGCAAATCGGGCATGATCTCCACCAGCGCTCCACTCTTCAAGTATTGGCCAATCCCCAGGAGTGGCGCTTGAATCAGGCCAAGGCCGGCGACGGCGGCAGCGTCGTAGGTCTGCGCGCTGTTGACGTGTAGCGCGCCTGGCAACTGAAGCGTCGCGTAGCCGTCGCCGTCCGGATATTCCCATCCATGCGGTCTCGCGCCCAGCATCGTCGAAAAATGAATTGTCCGATGTTCCTGGCGCTGGAGGTCGTCCAGCGACCGAGGGACGCCATAGCGCGCCAGATAAGCGGCACTGGCGGCGTTGACCATGCGCAACAGGCCCAGCGGGCGGGCAATCAGCGTCTCGTCTCCGATGGGACCAAGTCGCAAGACGCAGTCAAACCCCTCTTGAACCAGATCGACTTGCCGGTCGGTACTCGACACCTCCAGCTCCAACTCGGGGTGAGCCGCCATGAACTCCGGCAAGGCCGGCACGATCGTCGTGCGCGCCACTTCGGTCGGAAGATCGACCCGTAAGCGCCCGCGAAGCGCCACGCGATCGCCGGCGAACATCGAGTGCAGATCATCGACTTCAGCCAGCAGATCGCGGGCACGGGCATGAAACGCGCGCCCGTCCTCCGTCAGGCGCACGCTGCGCGTCGTGCGGTGCAGGAGCCTGGCACCGACGTCTTCTTCCAGCTTCCGGACCGCCGTCGAGGCCCTCCCCTTCTGGATGCCCAGGCTATCGGCCGCGCGGGTGAAGCTGCCCATTTCCGCTACCGTTATAAAAATGAGGACGTGCTCGAGATTCTGCATTTCGTGCCTCGTATTGTTTTCCAAGAAGAGAACAGTTGGTTCATTTTCTCGGTGTTTATCACACTCAGGAGGCACAGTAAGTTTCGGATATGGGATCTCCCCATCGGAGAACGACAAGTGTCCGAAACCATGAACCCGCGTCAGGCAGCCGAAACCGTGACCTTGCATCGCGCCCTGTGGGCCGGCCGGATCATGAGCGCGTTTGTCGTTATCGCTCTGGTGGCAGACGGCACCATTCAGCTTTTCGCGCCGACACAGATCGCGGGCATGTTGCAGGAAACCGGGTTCGCGATGGACCTGACCCGTGTCATGGGGCCGATCATACTCGCCTGCGCCATCCTCTACGCCATTCCGGCCACCGCCGTCCTAGGCGCGATCCTGGTGACGGGCTTTCTGGGCGGTGCCATCTGCGCCCACGTCCGCATTGGTGAGTTGGGATCGCCGCCGGAGATCATTTCCCTGCTTCTGGGCGCGCTGGCGTGGGGCGGCCTCTATCTGCGCGATCCCCGAGTCCGGGCCATTCTACCACTCATCCATTGAACCAACCGGGGCAGTACCCTGTCCCCCGACATCAGGAGAAAACACATGTTTCTAGTCATGGGAATCACGGGAAAAGTTGGCGGCGCAACGGCAGAACATCTGTTGGCGCACCGCAAGGATATACGCGCGCTCGTCCGCAATCGCGAGAAGGCGGCCAATTGGGCGAACAAGGGCGTGGAGCTGGTGGAGGGCGATTGGAATGATCCGGCAGCCATCGAGCAAGCGCTCGGAGGCGTCGAAGGCGCGTTCGTCATGTTGCCCCCTGTCTGGGCGCCCTCGCCCGATTACAAAGAAGCAAAGGGCGTGATTGCAAACTATGTCGAGGCGCTCACCAAGGCAGCGCCGCCGCGCGTGGTCGCGCTTTCGTCGATGGGCGCGAACCGAGCCAGCGGGCACGGGGTGATCACGGCCCTGTCGCTTCTGGAGCAAGGTCTTCGCGACCTGAAATCGCCAATGGCATTTGTGCGCGCCGGCGGGTTCTTCGAAAACTTCCTCTACGGCTTGCAGGTCGCGCAGGGCGGAACGCTACCGGTCTACTACAATCCGACAAACCGGAAATCGACCATGGTCGCGACAAACGACATAGGCGCGGAGGTCGCAACCCTTTTGACCGGGCCGGCGTGGTCGGGCCAGCGCGTCATCGAGGTTGGTTCGATGGTCACCGCCGATGACGTCGCGGGACAGCTGGGTGAAGTCCTCAATCGCGACGTGAAAGCCTTTGCAATCCCGCGTGCAGGCTGGGCGGAAGCCTTCGAGCAATTCGGCATCCCCAAGGGCCGCTCCGGACCTGCCGAAGAAATGTTCGAGGCCGTGAACGCGGGATGGATGGACCTCGGCGCCGCGAGTACGGAGCACGTAGCCGGTACGACGTCCGCACGCGATGTGTTCGCGGCTGCACAGCACGCCGCCAAGGCGTAAGTGCGGGAGAGACAGAGACTTCCCGCTTCTGCGTTAGACAACGCGCGGGAAGTGCTCAACTGTGAAAAGAAACGCGAAGCAGCTCGGAAGCGGATGTGGCAGGCGAAAACAAGACGTGCCGGTTGGCGCGCTTACCGAGCGCCCGAACGTCTATGAATGGCAGGCGCGCTGATCGATCCGCTGCCGGTGCTCTATCATTCTTCGTCGAGCCCCCTCTATGAGCGGGCGGTGAAGGAGTGGGGGGCTGAGGCGGTGCCCTTCAAGCTTGAGGTCGGCGCAAGGCGAATGCGCGTTTGTTGGACGGCTGCTATGCGCCTCTTTCCCGCCATTCAGCAAACTTTCAAACGTTCCCGAAAGTGGTCGTTTTCGTCTGCGTTCATGGCGGCAGAGATGTGAGCCGGATCCGAGCGGATCATCGATCTTCATTGCCTTCCCGATTGGCGCTTGGTTTGAGTGGCACGGGAAGACGCTATCTCGCAAGACCCTGAATGCCGGAACTCCGAGCCGAGATAGGTAAGTCGACAGCCAATTGACGCAAATATCTTGCCCTGCGACTCTAGAAACGACTGAGCATGTTCTCTGATGGCGTATTCGCCGTTCTCATCACCGTGCTGGTGCTGGAGTTGAGACCACCCGGTCAGCCGACTTTCGTTGCGTTGCTATCCCTGTGGCCGACGTGGCTGAGTTACGCTGTGAGTTACATCTTCATCGCCATCGTCTGGGCCAATCACCACTACCTCATGCGCTACGCTCGCGAGACGACACCGCACTTCATGTGGTTCAATTTCGCGCATTTGTTTTCGATCTCACTGCTCCGCTATCCACTGCTTGGATGGCGGTGAGCGAACTCGAGCCGCAGCCCGTAGCCTTTTACGCAGCCGCCTTCTCTCTGGTGAATGCAACCTACATCGGGCTGATCTGGGAGTTGCTCGATCGGCGAAGCAGCGTCAAGATTTCGCCCAAAGTACGCAGGCTCATGCGCGTCCGATCCTTTACGACCTTGGCCCTCTTCGGCGTGGCTGCAATGATTGCGCTGAAGTACCCCCTTGTGGGCTTGGCTCTCTGCATCTGCTGTCTGCTCGGCTATTTGAATCCCGAACCGCCAATGGCTGAAACGCGGCGAAACTGACAAAAGTAGGCCTAACTCCGCAGCGTTTTTGCGATTTCACAGCGCTGCTCGCGCATCACACATCAGGGTGTCCCCGTTCCTGCAGCACCCAAGTGTTGCCATCTGGATCCGAGAAGCCCGCGAAGCTGGCATAGTCTCGGTGGTTGGGGTCGAAACCTGGGGCGAACGCCCCACCCCAGCCGTCGATCGGAGCCTTGTGCTTGAGTTCGCTGACTGCGACTCCGCGTTCGAGCAACCGGCTTCGCGCAGTCTCAATATCCGTAACGACAAGATAGATGTTGCGAAGCGACCCTGCGGGCGCGTCCGTAACGCCTTTGCCGAATTGTATTGAGCAGTGGGAGCCAGGCGGCGTGAGCTGGACCACACGGAAGGTGGTGTTCGGCGCATAGTCGACATCGAGCGCAAAGCCGACCCGGTCCACATAAAACCGGAGCGCACGATCGATATCGCTTATCGGCAGTGTGACAACCTCAAGCGATAATATTCCGAACGCGGCTGTGCCAGACTTCATAGTCCGTCCCCTTCGATTAGCTTACAAATCGATGACTAGATCACGGGTCGGTTGCGAGCAGCAAATGAGAAGGTTGCCGTCGGCCGGCCTTTCAAGCGGTTCAGGCTCATAGGCGATCGCGCCTGATATCAACCCACTTTCGCAGTTGTGACAAACACCGGTTCGGCATGACCACCGGGAGGGAACGTCACAGGCCTCTGCCAGCTCCAGAATGCTCCGGTACACTGAAGGGTTCCAATGGGCGGCTACACCACTTCGAGCGAAGGAGACCAGCGGACCGGCATCGGTGTCGCCTTCCGGCAGATGTGGCGCGCGCCGCTCGCTGGCAACAACACCGGGGTTCAGCGGCTCGCTCCCGTTGAAGATCTCGATACGAACGCGATCCGGGGCGACGCCCGATGCGGCTAGCGCCTCTTTCATGTCTGCCATGAAGTCGACAGGTCCGCAGAGATAGACGTCCGCGTCCTGCGGGATACTGACACTATTGAAGACCAATGGTGATAGGTGGCCGGTTGCATCAAAATCGACGCCGAGTCTGTCGACCGGGTCTGGCCTGCTATAGCAGACATAACTGCGACCATGGGGGAGACTGGCCATCAGACGGCGGACTTCGGCTGCAAAAGGATGGTGCCGTCTGTCGCGAGCCGCGTATAGCCAGAGGACCTGCCGCGTGTCCCGGGCTGCCGCCAGCGCGTATAGTATTGCCAGAAGAGGTGTCGCGCCGATGCCTGCGCTGAGCAGTACCACGGGGCTCTGCCCAGGCTGCAATATAAAGCTTCCGCGCGGCGAGCTTACGTCGACAAGATCGCCTATCCGCACATGATCCCGCAGAAAAAGGCCGGCCGTCCCGTGCGGTTCGATCTTGACGCTGATTCTGTAGCGCTCTTCCGAGAGTGGGCCCGAGAGCGAGTAGCTGCGAAATAGCGCAGCACTGGAACGGGTCGGGCGAAGGCGCAGCACGATATATTGACCAGGTAGAGCGGGCGGGAGCGGCTTTCCATCGGGATGCCGCATCGACAGAGAGACGACGTCCACGGACTCCTGCTCTAGATCAGCCACCGCGAGCGGCTGAAATCCGGGAGCAGCAGGGTGTAACGCGGCTGGCGGAGCGAGCCCGGCATTGCCGCTCTCTACGCCGGTCGATTGGCTGCGCAGCAAAGCCTCAAAAGAACCCCGCCATCCTGGCGAAAGCGCTTTGATCCGCGCCGCGCGCTCCAATTCGACGCGGGGATGTTCCGGTGAATAAAGCAGTGCATTCAGCTCAGCGACGGTTACCCGTTCATTCGCTTCGCCCACCTTGAGGATTTCGTCGCCCGCTCCTACCTCGCCTTCTTGCAGAACTCGGAAGTAGAATCCTGGCCGGCCGCTGGAAGTCAGCAATGCCGGCATTCGGGGCTCGTCCATGCGGATGCCAACCCGGTAGCATGTGACGCGAGGTTGAGTGACCTCGAAAAGCGCGCCTCCAATACGAAATCGATCTCCGATGCAAACTGCATCGTCTGGCAAGCCCTCGACCGTGAAGTTTTCGCCGAACTGACCATAGACGAAGTCGGTTCTGTTCAGGTGCTTCTGCCAGTAGCGATATGATGCGATTTGATAGACGAAGACGGCCCGCTGCTCGCCCCCGTGCCCAGCGAGGTCGCCCTGACCGTCGCCGTCCAAATTCAATCGGCCAACGCGACAACGTCCGGCTACCGGGTTTTTGAAAATGCCGGTGTATACTGTGCGGTCATTCCAAGAGATGTTGCGCGGAAGCCCCACGTTCACGGACAATAGTCGCGCCATGCTCCGCTCCGTTTAATCGCGACCGGTAGCTAGCCCCCGGCAATCATTTCGGGGCCTCCACCAGGTGCCCGCTCCAACTCGGCCACATCGAGATTTCGATCAGGACCGTGAGGGACGACCGTCTGGCCAGGCTCGAGATGAAGCTGAACGTCGTCGAGGAAGACCGAAACTATGTCCGGCTCAAACGACACAAGGTTGGCAATGCGGCGGACTTCGGGATAGGCGTCGGTGTAGGACCATGCCGCCTGACGAGCGTCGCCAATAGAATAATAGCTGCAGAGCCCTTTGTAGGGACAGAACGTCTGAAGCTTTACCGCTGTGAGGGAGGACTCGTGGATGTCATCACGAGGGACATACCAGCGTGGAGCGAACCCGGATTCGTACAGGCCCAATGGATGCCTGGTATCCGCAACGACGCGGTCGTTGTAGCGGACCACGAGGTGACGAGAACTCTGTCGAATATCTATGCGATGGTATGGGTCGGCAGCATGACCCAGGATTCGTTCGTCTTCTTCATAGAAGGCATCCATGGCGCGCCATGCGAACGCCAATCGTCCCTGGAGTTCTGTTGCATGGGCAGGGAGCTTCGTGTGTTGCCACGCTCCTCTGGCGGCCACGTGTTGCTCGCCTACCCGGACAGTGTACCATGAAGTAGACCCAAGATCAGGATGTTGGGTGATCTTCTCTGTCCGCTCCAACACATGTGCTGAAATGTCGGACTCCGGAAAATAAGCTACCGGGTAGCGGGCGGGTTCAAACAGTAGGAGAACGTCCTCGCTTTCGGCAACCCAAACCCCGCCAAACAATACGCGCATGCGCCGGCGCAGCCGTTCCACATATAACATTCTTTTGGGCAACGCTTCGGGGACGAGAAACCGACCGATGGCTCCCGTCGAGAGAGGACCTTGTTGCCAAGACAGTCCCACTGCTCAGTTCCCGATATCGCGGCAGAGCCGCAAATAGCTATTTGCAACGTAAGTCCGAGAAATTGGTTCCACCACCGATCGCAAACTTCCAGAGCGGCTCGCGCGCTCGGAAATTCGCACCCACTTCGCGGAAGACGGCTAGGCGACTGCAAGCCGGCTGAGGGACGGCCGTTCGCACGCTATATGGGTCGATCAAATCGGCGCGGCGCAGCAGCAATCGGCTATTCAACCACCCCAGCGATTGTCCACTTTGGCAGGCGTATTGCCTATAACCTGCCAGTCCGCTTTCGGCCCCGAAATGCGACATTCACACTCGTCTCGGCAACCGCACCTTCCTGCCCCGCGCTCGCCTCACGCAGTCTTCTGCGTCACCAGCCCCAGTTCCTCGACCATCGCCTGGCGCATCAGGAATTTCTGCGGCTTGCCGGTCACCGTCATCGGCAATTCCGTGCGGAAGCGGATGTGGCGCGGGACCTTGTAGTGGGCGATCTGGCCGGCGCAGAAGGCCTTGATCTCCTGTTCGGTGGCGATCTGGCCGGGCTTAAGCACAATCCAGGCGCAGAGCTCCTCGCCATATTTGGCGTCGGGAACGCCGAACACCTGCACCTCCCTCACCTTGGGGTGTCGATAGAGGAACTCCTCGACCTCGCGCGGATAGACGTTCTCCCCGCCGCGGATGACCATGTCCTTAACCCGGCCGACGATGTTGCAATAGCCCTCGGCATCGATCGTGGCGAGGTCGCCCGTATGCATCCAGCCGTCCGCATCGATCGCCTCGCGGGTCTTGTCCTCGTCGTCCCAATAGCCCTTCATCACGGAATAGCCGCGTGTGCAGAGTTCGCCCGGCGCACCGACGGCAACGGTTGCGCCATCGGCATCGATGGCCTTGACCTCGACATGGGGATGAACGCGCCCGACGGTCGAGACGCGTTTTTCCAAGGGGTCGTCGACGCTGCTCTGGAAGGAGACCGGGCTGGTCTCGGTCATGCCGTAGGCGATGGTCACTTCGGACATATGCATCAGCGACACCACCTTCTTCATCACCTCGATCGGGCATGGCGAGCCGGCCATGATGCCGGTGCGCAGGCTGGACAGGTCGAAGGCGGCGAAATCGGGATGGTCGAGCAGGCCGACGAACATGGTCGGCACGCCGTAGAGGCCGGTGCAGCGTTCCTGCGCCACGGCGTTCAGCGTGGCGCCGGCATCGAAGCCCTCGCCAGGGAACACCATGGTCGCGCCCTTGGTGACACAGCCCATCGTACCCATCGACATGCCGAAGCAATGGTAGAGCGGCACGGGAATGCAAAGCCGGTCGTCGACCGTCAACCTGATGGCCGAGGTGACGAAATTGCCGTTGTTGAGGATGTTGTTGTGGGTCAGCGTCGCGCCCTTGGGTGCGCCCGTGGTGCCGCTGGTGAACTGGATGTTGATGGCGTCGTCCGGCTTCAGCCCCTCGGAGATGCGGTCGAGGCTGTCATGCTCGTCGCGCCCCGCCATGGCCAGCACATCGGCGAAGTTGAACATGCCGGGTGAGTTCTCCTCGCCCATGCGGATGACGATCCGGAGCGCCGGCAGTTTCTGTGCCCTAAGCTTGCCGGGCGTGGCCGTCGCGATCTCCGGCGCCAGCGTCTCGATCATGCCGATATAATCCGAGGTCTTGAAGCTGGCCGCGGTGACCAGAGCCTTGCAGCCGACCTTGTTCAGCGCATAGTCCAGCTCGGTGAGCCGGTAGGCCGGGTTGATGTTGACCAGGATCAGGCCGATGCGGGCGGTGGCGAACTGCGTCACCAGCCATTCCCAGCGGTTGGGTGACCAGATGCCGACGCGATCGCCCTTTTCGAGCCCCAGCGCCAGGAAACCGGCGGCCAGCGCATCCACCGTGTCGGAAAGCTCGCTCCAGGTGAAGCGCTTATCCTGGCCGACGAAGACGGCGGCATCGAGCGTGCCGTATTTGCCGGCCGTGTCGGAGAACAGTGCGGGAATGGTCTTGTCGAGCAGCGGCACGCCACGCTCGCCCGAGACATGCGCCCTGCCGTCGACGGGCGCGACAAAGACGCTGCCGGCGTACGCGCCGCGTCCGCGCAGATTGGTGGCGTTCTTCAGCTCGTCGAGATTGACCGGCATCGCTCTCTCCTCCCAGGACATCCGAGCCTATCAGCCTGCCGCGATGGTGGAAATCCCGCCGAAGGTAGGGCCAAGGCTTCGAAGACGGGCCGCACCGCCTTCCACGGTCATAAGAATGGCAGGGTCGTGAGAATGGCGCAGAAACGAAAAACCCGCCTCGAAGGGCGGGGGCACAAATCATCACCATAGCGATATTTGTAGCATAGTGGCCGGCACAAAGCAAGAACAAAATTGTCCGCCGCTAGGCACGACGATCGCCGAGGCATGCTGGACGGGCTATCCCTTCACCGAGGCCATGCTGGCCGCTATGTCGCGCAGCATCGCCTCGTCGGCCGTGGAACGCGTCTTTCGCGACGCGACGAGACACGCTTGCGACCGCAGCACGACGCCGTCGACCAGCACCTTGAGATGGTTGGCGCGCAGCGTCGAGCCGGTGGTGGTGATGTCGACGATGACATCGGCAAGGCCGGCCGCCGGCGCGCCCTCGGTGGCGCCCAGGCTCTCGACGATGCGATAGACCTGGATACCGTGCTTCTGCGAGAAGAATTGCTGGGTCAGCCGCCAGTATTTGGTGGCGATCCTGAGCCGCCTTCCGTGACGCTGGCGGAAATCGGCGGCGACATCATCGAGGTCGGCCATGGTCTCGACGTCGAGCCAGATGTCGGGCACGGCCACCACGACATCGGCATGGCCGAAGCCGAGACGGGCGACGATTTCGGCGCGCGCCTCCCAGTCGGCGAGGTTCTCGCGCACGAGGTCCTCGCCGGTGATGCCGAGATCGACGGCACCTTGCCCGATCTCGCCCGATATTTCGGAGGCGGACAGGAAAACGACCTCGACATTGTCCATGCCTTCGACGCGGGCGTGATATTTGCGCTCGTCACCGGGCAGGCTGATGGCGAGGCCGGCTTTCGCCAGCACCTCCAGCGCCTGCTCCTTCAACCGGCCCTTGGACGGGATCGCCAGCGTGATCATGGCGCGTGCTCCCGCAATGCCTCGATGCGGTCGAGCCAGACTGAGAAGCCGACGCCGGGGATCGGCGTCTTGGCGCCGAGCAGCGTCAGCAGCCGGTCGTAGCGGCCGCCGCCGGCCAGCGGCCTTTCACCATCTTGCGCCGCGATCTCGAAGACGAGGCCGGTGTAATAATCGAGCGGGCGGCCGAAGGCGGCGTCATAGCGGATCTTTTGCGCCGGCAGGCCGTTCGCCTCGACGGCCTTGGCGCGCGCCGCGAATTTTTCCAGCGCGGCCCCGAGCGATAGCCCGGCGGCACCGGCAAAACTCTCGAGCGCCTGGGCCGCGCCGTCGAGCGGCACGTCGATCGCCAGAAAGGTCTTCAGCGCCGCGAAGGCTTCGTTGGACAGCCGCACGCTGCGCAGCTCGGCCTTTTCGATCAGCCGCCGCGCGATATCGGCCGGCGCGCGTCCGGCCGAAGCCGACAGGCCGGCCTGTTCCATGCCGCCGGCTATATGCGCGGAGAGACCGTCCAGGTCACCGTCGAGCACAAGTGCCGCGACCGGGCCGGAGAGCTGGCTGTTGCGCGGCGGATTGGCGAGATCGGCAAGGGCTGCCTCCAGCATCGTCGCCGAGCCGAAGGCGCGGGCGAGCCGCATGCGCCAGCCGCGCGGCAGGCCGAGAGCCGCCAGCACCGCCTCGAAGATGGCCTGGTCGCCGAGCGTGATCGAGAGCGGCTGGCCCGGCAGCGCCAGCGACAGCAGTGCATGCGCGTCGGCCACCGAACGGGCATCGGCAGCGGCCGTGTCGCGGTCGCCGAGATCCTCGATGCCGGCCTGGAAGAACTCGTTGCCGCCTTCGCGGCGCTGGCGGAACACTTCGCCCAGATAGGAGTAGCGACGCGGCGTACCGGCCTGGCTGGCGATATGGTCGAGGCAGACGGGAATGGTGAATTCCGGCCGCAGGCAGAGCGTCTGGCCAGTCTCGCTCTCGGTCAGGAAAATGCGGCGGCGCAAATCCTCGCCCGCCATGTCGAGGAACGGATCGGCCGGCTGCAGCACGGCGACCTCCACCGCATGCGTGTCGCGGGTCGCGAAGAGGCCGGCGATGTCGGCCGCGATGGCGGGATAGCGGGAGGTCAATTTGCAAACCTCAGCGCTGTACGACCCTCTGGTCCCAAACCGGAGACGCCAATGATCCAGGTCAAGGCTGGTGCTCTACGGCGCCCCCCTCTGCCCTGCCGGGCATCTCCCCCTCTAGGGGGGAGATTGGCTGCTTCGCAGCTGGTGCCCTTCTTGGAATCCTGAAAATTGGCGAAAGCCATGGTGACAGCCGATCTCCCCCCTTGAGGGGGAGATGTCCGGCAGGACAGAGGGGGGCGCCGTAGAACGCGGCCTCTATTTGCCACGCGCCCTCTCCTCAGCCTGCTCCGCCAGGATCTTTCTCACCTGCGCCACCAGCTCGCTTTCCGCCACCGTGACCTGCGCCGGGCGGGCGGCACGCCATTCGGCGTTATCGGTGATCTCGGCCGACAGGCGCGCGCCTTCGATCAGGTCCTTGATCTGCAATTCGCCCTTGGCGCGCTCGTCGCCGCCCTGGATGATCGCGACCGGGCAGCCGCGACGGTCGGCATATTTGAGCTGCGCCTTCATGCCGGCGCCGCCGAGATACATTTCGGAGCGAATGCCTGCGGCACGCAGCTCGCCCACCATCTTCTGGTAGCGGCCGAGGCTGTCGGTGTCCCTGTCCATCACCAGCACGACGACCGGCGCGATCACGTCGGCGTTGTCGAGCTTGCCGAGGTTCTTCAGCGCCGTCATCAGCCTGGAAACGCCGATGGAAAAACCGGTCGCCGGCACCGGCTCGCCGCGGAAGCGCGACACCAGCCCGTCATAGCGGCCGCCGCCCCCGACTGAACCGAAGCGCACGATCTGGCCATCCTCGTTGGGGATCTCGGCCAGGAGCTCGGCTTCGAAGACCGGGCCGGTGTAGTATTCGAGGCCGCGCACCACGGAGCGGTCCATGGCGACGCGATCTTCGCCGTATCCCGCCGCCCTGACCAGGGCCTCGATGGTCGCGAGCTCGCCAACGCCCTCCTGGTAGACGGCGTTCGCACCGACGCTGGCATCCTGGCCGGCCTGCGCGTTTCGCGCCGTCGCCAGAAGAACCGCCTCGGCTTGCGTATCATTCAGCCCGGCGCCTTTGGCGAAGTCGCCCTCGCCTTCCTTGCCGCCGTCCCAGCGCCCTGGTCCCAAGAGAAGCCGCACGCCTTCCGGCCCGAGCTTGTCCAGCTTGTCGATCGCCCGCAGCACGGTCAGCCGACGACTCGTATTCCCTTCACCTCCGAGGCCGATCGCCTCGAGCACGCCGTCCAGCACCTTGCGGTTGTTGACGCGGATGACGTAGTCGCCGCGCTTGATGCCGAGCGCTTCCATCACATCGGCCATCATCATCGCCATCTCGGCGTCGGCGGCGACGCCCGGCGTGCCGATCGTGTCGGCGTCGAACTGCATGAACTGGCGGAAGCGGCCGGGACCGGGCTTCTCGTTGCGGAACACCCAGCCGGAACGGTAGCTGCGATAGGGTTTTGGCAGGCGCTCGAAATTCTCGGCGACGAAACGCGCCGTCGGCGCGGTCAGGTCGTAGCGCAGCGACAGCCACTGGTCGTCATCGTCCTGGAAGGAGAACACGCCTTCGTTCGGCCGGTCCTGGTCGGGCAGGAATTTTCCGAGCGCATCGGTGTATTCGATCAGCGGCTGGTCGGCGGGTTCGAAACCGTAGAGTTCGTAGACCGAGCGGATGGTCGCCATCATCTTCTCGACGGCGCGGATATCTTCGGCGCTGCGGTCGGCAAAACCGCGCGGCAGCCGCGCTTTCGTCTTTTCCGATTTGTCGGCCATGGATTCGCCCGGTGTTTCGTGTTGCTGAAAACTCAACAGCGTTGCGATTTTCGCAACGGGCGTGTCCTAACCGAACAGGTCCTACCGGGCAAGGCCGGCGGCAGGCGCTGTCTCCATGCATGCGAGAAGGCACGCGGGCGTTCGCCGAAACAAAAACGCGCCGAAAATGAAACAATCCCGCCATCGGCGCGGCATCGTGCCGACATAATCGAGGCCGATACAGCGCACCGCAATGGAGGGGTTCGGGACATGATGAGCGCGGTGGAATTTCACGACAACAGGGATGCGGGCGACATGCCGGCACGCCTGCGCGCCGCAGATGTCCAAGCTCCCAGCATGATCGGCCAGCCGGCCGGACCGTTCGAGGTACACGCCGATACCGGACCTTCCCTGCGCGACGCATTGGTGACCGGCCTGCTGGTGATCTATCCAACCGTCGCCACCGTGGTCGCGATCGTCGCCGGCCTGTTCCTGGGTAGTGCCAACGGCGCCTGAGGCTATTTCGGCCGTTTGAAAGCCTTCCGCTCCTTCTCGACCTCCTTGCGGCACACACACCCCTGGAGATGATCGTTGACCAGACCCATCGCCTGCATGAAGGCGTAGACCGTGGTCGGGCCGACGAAGGTCCAGCCGCGCTTCTTCAGATCCTTGGAAATGCGGATCGAGACCGCCGTGGTCGGATTGGCGCGCAGATGGGCGAGGTCGACGACCTGCGGCCGTTCCTCCCTGCCGGGTTCGAACTTCCAGAACCAGGCAGCGAGCGAGCCGAATTCATCGGCCATTTCGCGGGCACGCCTGGCGTTGTTGATGGTTGAGACGATCTTGCCGCGATGGCGGATGATGCCGGCATCGCCGAGCAGGCGCTCGACGTCCTTGTCGGTGAAGGCGGCGACCTTGTCGAAATCGAAGCCGGCGAAAGCGGCGCGAAAATTCTCCCGCTTGCGCAGGATGGTCAGCCAGGACAGGCCCGACTGGAAACCTTCGAGACAGATCTTCTCGAACAGCCGGCGGTCGTCCGCCACCGGGCGGCCCCATTCATGGTCATGGTAATGCAGGTAGTCGGGCAGATTGCCGTGCCAGAAGCAGCGCGCGACACCGTCGGGTCCGGCGAGAAGGCCGGTTTGTTCCTTGTCCATGGCGAGAATTCCATTCGTTAACGCGCTGGTTGCGCTGCTTTACCTTGGCTTTACCAGATTCCTGAACGCGGCGGTAACCACACCAAAAGGTTTACCGACAGTTCCGCATTTTACACATTCCGATTCATGTTTCGGTTGCTGTTCCCGCGCCAATGATCGCTGAACCGGGAGGTCGTTTCCACCCGGTTTGTCAGACGATCAAGGTGCTTTCCCGATGAAGAGAGTTTTGTTTTCCGTGCTCGGCGCCGTGGCTGCGTTTGCCGCAGGCGTCACACCTTCCACGGCCGGAGACCGCTATGCCGACAGACCGCCGGTGATGGTGAGCCCCGACCTTTCCGCCCCCTGGGTGCTGCAGCTTGGCCAAGCGCCGGGGATCGTGCGGCAGAACCGGCAGGTCGCGCAGCAGCCGCGCCCGCGTTATGCGCAGCCCGACCGCGTGCAAACGGCGGCCGTGCAGGCCCCGGCCAAGCGCATGGTCGCGCGCCCGCAGATCAATCCGATCTACCTGCCGCAGGAAGTCGCCTATGACGGCTCCCAGAAGCCGGGCACCATCGTCATCGATACGACCCAGAACTTCCTCTATCTGGTCGAGAAGGACGGCAAGGCGCGGCGCTATGGCGTCGGCACCGGCAAGCCGGGCTTCGAATGGTCGGGCACGCACAAGATCACCAACAAGCGGGTCTGGCCGGACTGGCGCCCGCCGGCCGCGATGATCAAGCGCGAGGCCGCCAAGGGGCGTTACCTGCCAACCTACCTGGCCGGGGGCATGGAGAACCCGCTCGGCGCGCGCGCGCTCTATCTCGGTAGTACGGAATATCGCATCCACGGCACCAACCAGCCCTGGACGATCGGCGGCGCCGTGTCGTCGGGCTGCATCCGCATGCGCAACGAGGATGTCGTCGACCTTTATGAACGGGTCGATGTCGGAACCACTGTCGAGGTGATATAATAGTTGCTGCGAATCACCCGATCCGGAAGCGCAGCGCTTCCCGGGATCGGAAGGAATAACGGGGGACGGGCCGTATGGGGATGCGGCCGGTCAGAAAGGGCGGCACGGGAAACCGTGCTGCCCTTTCCGTTTCGGACGAAGCACTGCCGCGCCCGCACGTCGCGCAAAAGGCATGACGGTTCGCATTCGTGCTGCCATTGCCGCTGTTCTTTTGCTATGGCAAGGCAACGCTCAGGTCAGAAGAGTCCGATCATGTCACTGTCCGACGACAGCCGCTATCTCAAGGGCGGCCCGGTTGCCCGGCGCATCATCGCCGCCGTGCGCGAGGATGCGGCGATCGCAAGGGCCGAAGGGTTCCCGCCCAAACTGGTGTCGATCACCGTCGGCGATACGGCGGCGGTGGATGTCTATGTACGAAACCAGCGCGCCAAGGCAGAGCTGGCGGACATCGATTTCGACGAACGGCGCTTTCCCGCCACCATCACCGCGGGCGAACTGGAAGCGGCGATCCACGGCCTGAACGCCGATCCGCGCGTTACCGGCATCATCATCCAGCGGCCGGTGCCGGCACATATCCCGATCAGGACGTTGCAGGCGGCGGTGCATCCGCTGAAGGACGTCGAAGGCATGCATCCGGCCTCGATCGGCAACATCGTCTACAACCAGCTCGATCTGGCGCCCTGCACGGCGGCCGCCTCGGTCGAGTTGCTCAAGGAAACCGGCCTCGACCTCAAGGGCCTGGAAGTGGTGATGGTCGGCCACTCCGAGATCGTCGGCAAGCCGATCGCCTTCCTCTTGATGAGCGAAGGCGCGACGGTCACGGTCTGCCACCACATGACGCGCTCGGTCGCCGCACACGCGCGCCGCGCCGATGCGCTGTTCGTCGCCGTCGGCAAGCCGCGCCTGATCAAGGCCGACATGGTAAAGCCGGGTGCGGCCGTCATCGACATCGGCATCAATTCCGAGACGCTGCCGGACGGTTCCACCCGTATCGTCGGGGACGTCGACACCGACAGCGTGAAGGACGTGGCCTCCTGGATCACTCCGGTGCCGGGCGGCGTCGGTCCGATCACCGTTGCGATCCTGCTGCGCAACACGATGGTGGCGCTCAGCCGCCAGCGCGCGCTCTACGAGGCGACCTACGGCACGATCGACAGGCTGGCGGCCGAATAACGCCGGGGCGGCCCCTACTCAGCGGCGATCAGGCCGGGTTCCGCGACACCTTCCGGCCTCGGCCCGCCATAGGCCCAGTCGAGCAGCTTGATCGTATGCACCACCGGCAGCTTCGCGGCAGACGCGATCTGCGTTATGCAGCCGATATTGCCGGTGGCGACGACCGAAGCGCCGGTAGCCTCGATGTTTTTCACCTTGCGGTCGCGCAGCCCGGCCGAAATATCCGGCT
This sequence comes from Mesorhizobium sp. B2-4-2, assembly GCF_006442845.1. NCBI lineage: Bacteria > Pseudomonadati > Pseudomonadota > Alphaproteobacteria > Hyphomicrobiales > Phyllobacteriaceae > Mesorhizobium > Mesorhizobium sp. B2-4-2. The sequence continues at coordinate 64,203 of NZ_VFVM01000013.1, forward strand.
GCAAGATGTTGTAGGTGCCGGCCGAACCGCAGCACAAATGCCCTTCGCGCGGCTCGCGCACGATGAAACCGGCTTTGGCCAGCAATTCCCTAGGCTGGCGGGTGATCTTCTGGCCGTGCTGCATCGAACAGGCCGAATGATAGGCGACGACCGTGCCCGGCTTGCGCACCGGTTCGGGCAGGTCGATGGCGGTCAGGTATTCGGTAATGTCCTTGGCCAGCGCGGAGACACGTGCAGCCTTTTCGGCGTAGGCCGGATCAAGCCGCAGCATGAAACCGTAATCCTTGATGGTCGTACCGCAGCCCGACGCGGTGATGATGATGGCATCGATCCCGCCTTGTTCAATCGCGCGGGTCCAGGCATCAACATTTTGCCTTGCAGAAGCAAGGGCGGCTTGCTCGCGGCCCATGTGATGGACGAGCGCGCCGCAACAGCCCTCGCCCGGCGGCACCACGACCTCGACGCCAAGCCGCGTCAGCAGTGAAATGGTCGTGTCGTTGATGGCGGGATCGAGCACCGATTGCGCGCAACCGGTGAGGATGGCGACGCGGCCCCTCTTCGCCCCCTGCCCGGTATGGGTGCCCGGCGAAGCCATCGGCGATGCTCCCGGGATCGATTCCGGCGCGAGCTTGAGCATTGCGCCAAGCGGCTTCAATGCCGGGATCTTCTCGAACAGGCCGATGAACGGCTTGCCCAGTTTCGCCAATTTGAGCGCGGCGCGAAAACGCCGGGGATAGGGCAGGACGAAGGCCAGCATGGCGCGGGTCAGGCGATCGAGCAGCGGCCGCCTATAGGTCTGCTGGATATGGGCGCGGGCATGGTCGACCAGATGCATGTAGTTGACGCCAGACGGGCAGGTGGTCATGCAGGCGAGGCAGGAAAGGCAGCGATCGATATGGGTGACGATCTCTTTGTCGGCCGGGCGGCCGTTTTCCAGCATGTCCTTGATCAGGTAGATGCGCCCGCGCGGTGAATCGAGCTCGTTGCCCAGCGTCACATAGGTTGGACAGGTGGCGGTGCAGAAGCCGCAATGCACGCATTTACGCAGGATTTTTTCCGACTCGGCGACATGCGGGTCGGCAAGCTGGGCAAGCGAAAAATTGGTCTGCATCTCTGATGTCCTAGGCCATGCGGCCGGGATTGAGGATGTTCTTGGGGTCGAATTCCTGCTTCAGCCGCTGGCTGAGCGCAGCCAGCGCCGGAGCCTGCGGCTCGAACACCGGCAGAGCGGCGCGATGCGAAGGAGCCGCGCGCACCAACGTCGCATGACCGCCGCCATGTTTTCTCAGAAGTCCGCGCAGCAGCGTCGCTTCCGGGTCACCCCCCGCCATGCGCAGCCACACCAGTCCGCCCTGCCAGTCATAGAAGGCGCTGACGGCAGCCTGCATGCGCAGCGTGAAAACCATCTGGTGCGCCTGGGCAGGCGCCATCGATACGCGCCAGACCGGTTTGTCGCTGTTGTCCGCGAAAGGCCTGCAATCGCGCACGTCACGCCACAGGGCAGCCGACGCTTCGCTGGAAATCTCTTCGAGTGGTCCGGCATTTCCGAGCAACGTCTTCAGCGCGGCGATGCGATAGACGACGGAGGGGCCAAAACCTTCCACCCGCAGCAGCGTGGCTGCATCATTGCCGAGCACGCCTGCGGCAACCCGTGCGGCAATCCGCTCCGGCAGGTGCGCGGCGCTCGATACTTCCGCGCTGGAGCCGAGCGCCAGCGCCATCGCCGCGGCGGCCGCATCGTCGAGCAGGCCGCGGACGGCGAGCGTGACCTCGGTCTCGGCCGATGGCAGCACCTTGAAGGTGACGTCGGTGAACACCGCCAGCGTGCCCCAGCTGTTGGCCATCAGCTTGGACAAATCGTACCCGGTGACGTTCTTGACCACGCGGCCGCCGGATTTGAATGCCTCGCCGCGGCCGGACACCACGTTGATGCCCAGGATATGGTCGCGCGCCGCCCCCGCCTTCAGCCGGCGCGGGCCGGAGAGGTTCGCTGCAAGCGCACCACCAAGCGTGCCCTTGCCCGGCTCGCCGCCGAGCAGCGGGCCGTAATCCATCGGCTCGAAAGCGAGTTGCTGGCCGTTTTGCGCCAGCAGCGTCTCGATTTCGGCCAGCGGCGTGCCGGCCTTTGCGGACAGCACCAGTTCGGCGGGCTCATAGAGCGTGACGCCGGAGAGCTTCGAAAGGTCGAGCGTGTGCTCGGTCTGCAGCGGACGACCGATGCCGCGCTTGGAGCCGTGGCCGAGGATTTCGAGCGGCGAGCCTTCCGCCGCCGCCCAGGCAACGGTGGAGAGCACTTCGGAAGGGGTGGTGGGAGTGAAGGTGGTCATGGCGCCGATGCGCCATATGCAAATGCGGAAAAGCCGCGTTCCTTCGCGCCCCCCTTTGTCCTGCCGGACATCTCCCCCTCAAGGGGGGAGATTGGATGCCGCGCCGGGTTTCGCCAATCTCCAGCGTTGGCGGAAGGGCGAAGCGACGAAGCTGCCAATCTCCCCCCGTGAGGGGGAGATGTCCGGCAGGACAGAGGGGGGCGTTCAGGCGCTGACATAACCCTCAAAACCTCGGAATGTCCGGAAACGCCAACTCTCCGCGATGCACATGCATGCGCCCCAGCTCCGCGCAGCGGCGCAGTTGCGGGAACACCTTTCCCGGGTTGAGCAGATGATTGGGATCGAAGGCGCATTTGACCCGCATCTGCTGGTCGAGGTCGATCTGGTTGAACATTTCCGGCATCAGGTCGCGTTTCTCGACGCCCACCCCATGCTCGCCGGTCAAGACGCCGCCGACCTTGACGCACAGCCGCAATATGTCGGCGCCGAAACTCTCGGCCTTGTCGAGTTCGCCCGGCACGTTGGCGTCATAGAGGATCAGCGGATGCAAATTGCCGTCGCCGGCATGGAAGACATTGGCGACGCCGAGCCCGTATTTTTCGGAGAGCTCGCGCATGCCGGCCAGCACGCGCGGCAGTTCCTTGCGCGGGATGGTGCCGTCCATGCAGTAATAGTCGGGCGAGATGCGGCCGACCGCGGGGAAGGCTGCCTTGCGCCCTGCCCAGAAGCTCAGCCGCTCCTGCTCCGACTGCGAAATGCGGCAGGTGGTCGAACCGTTGCGGATGGCGATCGCCTCGACTGCGGTGATGAGATGATCGACCTCGACGCCCGGCCCGTCGAGCTCGACGATCAGCAGCGCCTCGACATCCAGGGGATATCCGGCATGGACGAAATCCTCCGCCGCGTGGATCGCCGGGCGGTCCATCATCTCCATGCCGCCCGGAATGATGCCGGCGCCGATGATGTCGGCGACGCATTGGCCACCCTGCTCGCTGGTCGGGAAGCCGATCAGCAGCGCACGTGCCGTCTCCGGCTTCTTCAAAATGCGCACGGTGACTTCGGTGACGACGCCCAGCAGGCCTTCGGAGCCGGTCATGACGCCGAGCAGGTCGTAGCCCTCCGCGTCCAGATGCCTGCCGCCGAGCCGCACCACCTCGCCGCTCATCAGCACCATCTCGATGCCGAGCACATTGTTGGCGGTCAGGCCGTATTTCAGGCAGTGCACGCCGCCGGAATTTTCGGCGACATTGCCGCCGATCGAGCAGGCGATCTGGGAAGATGGGTCGGGGGCGTAGTAAAAACCCTCCTGCTCGACGGCGGTGGTGATGCCGAGATTGGTGACGCCCGGCTGGGCGACGACGATGCGATTGGGGAAATCGATCTCGATAATGCGGTTGAAGCGGCTCATGACCAGGAGCACCGCGTCCTCCAGCGGCAGCGCGCCGCCCGACAGCGAGGTGCCGGAGCCGCGCGGCACGACGCGGATGTTGCGGTCATTGCAGTATTTCAGCACGCGCGAAACCTGTGCCACCGTTTCGGGAAGCACCACGACCAATGGCAATTGCCGGTAGGCGGTCAGGCCATCGCTCTCGAAGGCGCGCATTTCGTTGGCCGCGTCGACCACACCCTCGCCCGGCACGATAATGCGCATGTCGGCGACGATCTCGCCGCGCCGGCGCATCGTGGCGTCGTCTGGCTTGGGCATGGCAAGCCCGGACATCGGCAGCCTCATCTCGCGTGACTGGTCAAAATCTTTTACCAGTGAAGAGCGTCGGTTGCAAACCCCGCTTTGACCGAGAGCGGACACGGACGCAACGGACGCCTTCCGTAGCGGCAATCTGCCGCTGGTGCGCTTTATCCTGTGGGAAGTAAAGGCGCGCCTACTCGCCCGGATGTTTCGTCGGCTCGGAATGCATGCGCCGCACCCGCCGCACGCCCCACCAGACCAGCAGGATGGCGAGCGGCACGCACGCCGCCGTGACCACTTCGGGCGCGAAGGCATGGCCGAAGATCGAGGCGCCCTTGGCGACATAGCCGACGAGGCCGACGACATAGTAGGAAACGGCCGCGACCGACAGGCCTTCGACGGTCTGCTGCAGGCGCAGTTGCAACCGGGCGCGATTGTTCATCGAGGCGAGCAGGTCGCGGTTCTGCTTCTCGACCTCGACATCGACCCAGGTGCGCAGCAGCGTGGTGGCGCGCGTCAGCTTGCGCGACAGGTTGGCCTGACGCTCCTCGACCGAACGGCAGGTGCGCATGGCAGGCGCCATGCGCCGCCGCAGGAACCCCGCCCAGGTGTCATATCCCTGTACGGCTTCTTCCTCGAGCGCTTCCAGCCTTTCGCCGACGATGCCGTCATAGGCACGGCTGGCGCCGAAGCGGTAGAGGCTCGACGCCGCGTCGGCTTCCAACTCAGCCGCGAGTTCGGTCAGGTCGGCAAGCAATTTCTGGCTGTCGCGGGTCTCGGCGAGTTTCATCTCCAGCGTGATCTGGGCCAGCCTGTCCTCGATACGGCGGGCGCGACCGGACAAGGCCAGCGCCAACGGCAGGCCGAGCATGGCGAGCGTGCGGTAGGTCTCGATGTCGATCAGCCGCTGCGACAAGGCGCCGGTACTGGCCGGCGTCAGGGCGCGGTCAAGGATCAGCATACGGGTCAGGCCGTCGCCATCCTGGCGGAAATCGGTGACGATTGCAGCATTGCCGCGTTCGACCAGCGAATAGCAGAGGCTGGTCGGATCGAAGCCGGCGATCGACCGCTCGCCCGCCTGCGTCCATTTGCGGATCTCGAGCCGGATGCCTGAAATAACGGTTCCGGGTGGAGAAAATCCGTTGCCGAACGGCGAATCCTCCTGGCCCTTGCCGCCTTCGGCAAGCGGCCCTTCCCACAGATAGGTGGAGAATTCGGTATGCCGCTCCCAGCGCAACGAGCCCTGGCCCCATCTCATGGCGTGATGGCGGGCCTGACGGTCGGGCGCGGCTATGCCGAGCCGGCGCGACAGCTCGGAAAGCACCGAATGATCGACGCCGGCGCCACCCTCGGTCATGAAAGCGAGCTGGATCAGCACACGCGGCTTCTCGACCAGCGGGTGCGGACGGGCATGGACTTCGCCCAGCGCGCCGGGCCGTCCCTCATGCGCCGGAAAGCCGAGCACGCTGCCCTGGGCGCGCGGCTGAAATTCGAGATTGGACGGGTCGTGCGACACGGCTTGTTCCCCGGGTTTCTTTGAACCCTCTTGCAGTTGCGTCCTCTAGAGCCAATAGGCTCCTGACGCAAACAGCAAAGTTTAGCCGAAGAGGATAGGGGCGCGAGCGGGGAAGCCGACACGCTTCGGCCAATTGGATAAATAATTTGACCAGTTGGCGACGCTGGCTTTATCTTGCGCGACACCGGTTCAACACTCCCAGGCATGCCGTTGAGCGACATTTTTTCCAGGATCGAGCACTCGCGAACCGCCGACGAGGTGGTGCAGCAGATCGAAAGCCTCGTCCTCGAAGGCGTGCTGCGCACCGGCGACCGGCTGCCTGGCGAGCGCGAGCTGGCACGCCAGTTCGATGTGTCCCGGCCGATCCTGCGCGACGCGCTGAAGGCGCTCGAGGGACGCGGCCTTTTGACGACGCGGCCGGGCGGCGGCACATATGTCGCCGACATCATCGGCCAGCTGTTCACCAAGCCGGTGGCGGACCTGATCTCGACGCACCGCAAGGCGGTGGCCGATTACCTGGAATATCGCCGCGAGGTGGAGGGGATCGCCGCCGAATATGCGGCGCGGCGCGCCACGCCGGAGGACCTGGCCCTGCTCGACCGCATCATGGCACGCATGGACGAAGCGCACCGCACCGGGGATTTCGACGACGAAGCCGAGATCGACGTCGAATTCCATCATGCGATCTGCGAATGCGCGCACAACATCCTGCTCCTGCATACGCTGCGCTCCTGCTACAGGCTGCTGTCGGAAGGCGTGTTCCAGAACCGGTTGCTAGTGTTCACGGTGCCCGGCGCGCGCGATGCGCTGCTGGCCCAGCACCGGGCGATCCACATCGCGGTCAAGGCCGGCGACCCGGCCGGCGCGCGGCAGGCGGCGATGGACCACATGATCTATGTCGAGCGGTCGATGGCGCAAGCCGAGCGCAGCGGCGACTGGCAGCGCGTATCGCGGCTCAGGCTCAGGCAACGCTCTGAAGCCGGCGATGCCGAACCGGCGCGCAAACGCTCCTGAACGATATCGATCAAGCGGGGACACGATGAGCGACATTCTCACCATTGCCGACCTCAAGGACCTGGCGCGACGGCGCGTGCCCAGGATGTTCTTCGAGTATGCCGATTCCGGCGCATGGACCGAGAGCACCTACCGGGCCAACGAGGAGGACTTCCAGAAGATCAAGTTCCGCCAGCGCGTGCTGGTCGACATGAGCAACCGCTCACTGGAATCGACCATGATCGGCGAGAAGGTGGCCATGCCGGTGGCGCTGGCCCCAACCGGCCTGACCGGCATGCAGCATGCCGACGGCGAGATGCTGGCGGCGCAGGCGGCCGAGGAATTCGGCGTGCCGTTCACGCTGTCGACGATGAGCATCTGCTCGATCGAGGATGTCGCGTCGGTGACGAAGAAGCCGTTCTGGTTCCAGCTTTACGTGCTGCGCGATAAGGACTTCGTGCTCGACCTGATCGACCGGGCAAAAGCGGCGAAATGCTCGGCGTTGGTGCTGACGCTCGACCTGCAGATCCTCGGCCAACGGCACAAGGATGTCCGCAACGGACTTTCGGCGCCGCCCAAGATGACGCTGGCCAACATCGCCAACATCGCGGTCCGTCCGCGCTGGTGGATGCGCATGGCCGGCACGAAGCGCCGCACGTTCCGCAACATCGTCGGCCACGCCAAGGGCGTCGGCGACGTGGCTTCGCTGGCGTCATGGACGACGGAGCAGTTCGACCCGCATCTGTCGTGGAAGGATGTCGCCTGGATCAAGGAACGCTGGGGCGGCAAGCTGATCCTGAAAGGCATTCTCGACAAGGAAGACGCGTTGATGGCCGCTGAAACGGGCGCCGATGCGATCGTGGTTTCCAACCATGGCGGGCGTCAGTTGGACGGCGCATCCTCGTCGATCATGGCGCTGGAGGAAATCGCGGACGCGGTCGGCGACAGGATCGAGGTGCACATGGATGGCGGCATCCGCTCCGGCCAGGACGTGCTGAAGGCACTGTGCCTCGGCGCCAGGGGCACCTATATCGGCCGGCCGTTTCTCTACGGCCTGGGCGCGCTCGGCAAGGAAGGCGTTACCAAGGCGCTGGAAATCATACGTAAGGAGATGGACATCACACTGGCGCTGTGCGGAAAACGTCTGGTGACCGACATGGGCAAGGACCAGATCCGGCGCTAGCCAGGTCGGCGACGGCCTGATCACGGAGACAGCGATACGTTGGCAGAACCCGACATTCATTTCCTGGACGCGCGCGGACCGGACGGCATGCGTCTCTACGCAATCGGCGATGTCCATGGCCGGCTCGATTTGCTGGCAGCCATGCATCAGCGGATCGAGAGCGAGCTCGAATGGAAGCCGGCTCGCGACTGGCGCGTCATCCACCTCGGCGACTATGTCGACCGTGGGCCGGACTCCAAGGACGTCGTCGATTTCCTGATCGAGGCGCGCAAACGCGATCCGCGAAACCTGATGCTTGCCGGCAATCACGATCTCGGCTTTCTCGATTTTCTCGATACCCCAGACCCGGACGGGCTTTTCATGCGCTATGGCGGGGTCCAGACGGCGCTATCCTACGGTGTGCCCCTCGCGGCCGACGCCGGCTGGTTCGGCAGGATGGAGACGATGAGACGGGGGCATCAGGCTCTGCTCGAAGCAGTACCGCAACACCATATCGACTTCCTGCGCTCGCTACCCTTCTCAATCAGCTTCGGCGACTTCTTCTTCTGCCATGCCGGCATCAGGCCAGGCGTTGCCCTGGAGAACCAGAATCCGCAGGATCTGATCTGGATCCGCGACGTTTTCCACGATCACGCCGGCCTTTTCCCGAAGATCGTGGTGCACGGCCACACGCCCGTTCCCGAGGCGGAGGTCATGGCCAACCGCGTCAATGTCGATACGCTCGCCTGGCAATCAGGCATGCTGAGCGCGCTCGTTGTCGAGGACGCCGACAAACGCATTCTGACAATGACAATAAGGGAAGCTTGAGTGGCGCGCGTCGCGGAAACGACGCGAACGGTCCGGCTATTCAGCGCAGCGAAGCGGTGACGCCGTAGCCGTCGACGGCGTTGTGGTTGTTGGCGGCATCGGCCGCATAGATGCCGAGACCGCAAATCACGATGGCGGACATCATGGCAAAGGACAGAAGCGCTGCTTTCACGGACGTCATCTCTTGTTGAGCTTCCTGCATCTGTGCACGAGGCGGTTACCAATGCGTTGAAACCGAAAATACGTCTCAAAGTTTCGACGATTTCGCGCTTCTAGGCACGTTCTGTATCGGCGGTGTGTCGCACGGGCCACACAAAGGTCCATCGCGGTTGCACCGGTGATGCAGAGCGCGCGCCTTCTAGGATGGCGGGCGTACACAAGCCAAGGACGAAACCGGTTTTCCCCAGGCGGATTCACCGCCGCGTGCCAATTATGCCACGCCCTGGTCCGCAGAGATGATGCTCAGATCGTCGCCACCCATGCGCGGGCGATGGCAAGGCCGGCAGCATCGGCATCCGGTCCGTTACGGGCCATTTCGCCCTCGAGCTTGCCGGCCCAGTCGGGGTGGCGCGCTGCAATGATCGGCGCGAAAGAGGTGCTCCAGTCCTTCACCAGCGGCCGATCGGCCTCGAAGTGGAACTGGAAGCCGTAGACGGCGCGGCCGACGCGGAACGCCTGGTTCTCGGCGACATCATTGCCGGCGAGCCGCACGGCGTTTTCAGGCAGCACGAAGGTGTCGTCGTGCCATTGGAAGATCGGGAACTTTTCCGGAAGCTCGGCCAGCACCGGATCGGCCTTGGCGTCCGGCGTCAGCGAAACGCCGCGCCAGCCGAATTCGTTGGCGCCGCCGATGCGGTTCTCGCCGCCGAAGGCGCGGGCAACCAGCTGGCTGCCGAGGCAGATGCCGAGCACCGCGCGGTTCTTGCCGGCGAAATCGCGGGTCAGTTCGAGCAGCGCCGGAAAATAGGGATATTCCTCATCGGCCAGCGCGTTCTGGCCGCCGCCGAGCACCACCATGGCGTCGTGGCCGTTCGCATCATCCGGCAGCGGATCGCCCTTGTAAGGAAGGCGGATGTCGAGATCGGCACCGGCTTCCGCAAGTGCCGCGCCGACCTGGCCGAGGCCGGTGTTGTCGTAGTTCTGGACCACCAGCACCCGCATCGCAAAACCCTGCTGACGTGAAAACGATGCGACGAGCGATATCATGGCGCCGGCATTTCAGCCAAGATGCGGGCGCGCGGAGAAAACTATGCCACTGCAAAACCGGGTCGATCCGTTCGGCGCTATCCACGCCGTGCCCGAGCGCGGCCTGTTCATGGGCAATCGCGGCATCATCCACGATCCCGAGACCAGGACGCTGTTGAAAAAACGCTGGGCGCTTCACGCCTGGATCATCTGCGTCTGCGACTTCGGCGACGTGCGGCGCGAGCCGATGGGCCGCAACCGGCGACGTGATGATCTATCGGGACCCAAGGCGGGCTGGACGGAACTGTTCTTCCTCGACGAGGTGACGGCGCTGGCGGCGGGCCATCGGCCCTGCTTCTTCTGCCGGCGCGAACGGGCCAGGGATTTTGTGGGTCGCTTCGGCGAAGCCTTCGGCATAACGGAGCCGCGCGCGCCGCAGGTCGACAAGCGGCTGCACAAGGAGCGGCTGGCCGCGGGCGGCAAGCCGCCGGTGGTGGCGGCTGACGAGCTTGCAGGCCTGCCCGACGGCACGATGGTCGACCGTGGCGGCAATGCCTACGCCTTGCGTCGCGGCAAGGCGCTGCGCTGGTCGTTTGCAGGATATTGCGGAGCGCAGGATTTCAACGACCTCGCTCATCGGCCGCTGCGGCTGCTGACGCCGCCGACCACGATCGGCGTGCTGAGGCGAGGCTACGAACCCGTCTGGCATCCTTCCGCCAAGGCTTGACGGCAACCGTCGCCTCGCCCATTCCTCGGCCATGCGCGCCAACTACAAGATGCAACGCCTGTTCGTGCCCGACGATCTCGGGCCGGAGATCGAGTTCGACGCCGGCCACCAGCAGAGCCATTATCTCCTGCATGTGCTGCGGCTTGGCGAGGGCGCCGAGGTCCTGTTGTTCAACGGCCGCGACGGCGAATGGTCGGCGGCCATCGCGGCCAGGTCCAAGAAGGCGGTGAAGCTGAGGGTGCTGGCGCGGCAACGGCCGCAGCCGCCGCTGCCCGATCTCGTCTACTGCTTCGCACCGCTGAAGCAGGGCCGGCTCGACTATCTGGTGCAAAAGGCGGTCGAAATGGGCGCCGGCGTGCTGCAGCCGGTCATTACCCAGCACACGCAAGTGGCGAAACCCTCCATCGACCGGTTGCGCGCCAATGTCGTCGAGGCGGCCGAGCAGTGCGGCATACTTGCGGTGCCGCAGGTGCGGGAAGCGGAAAAGTTCGAACGCCTGCTGACCGGCTGGGACAAGGAGCGGCGGCTGATCTTCTGCGACGAGGACGCTTCGACCAACAATCCCCTGCCCGCGCTGCAAGCGGTGAGCGAAAGGAAGCTCGGCCTGCTGGTCGGGCCGGAAGGCGGATTTTCCGACGAAGAGCGCAAGGTGTTGCGCGCTCTGCCTTTCGTTACCGCCATTCCGCTCGGCCCGCGCATCCTGCGCGCCGACACGGCCGCCGTGGCCGCACTGGCGGTGATGCAGGCCACAATCGGCGATTGGTGAGGGTTTCTTCCTTCTCACACAAGGGAGACGGGAAGAGCCGCATCGTTCAATTCCTGTTGACCTCTGGCTCAGGATTTTTCGCTTGATCGGCTACTGACATTTCGTCCATCTAGCGCCGGCGGTCGTCCGGCCGCCCTGCAGTGCCGCGCGTCGACGCGCAAAGGCCGCTGTAGTACTTTGATTTTGGCGCATATCTCGAAAATCGAGGTCGATTTCGGGATCATAGCGCCGCAGGGGCTTGATGATGGCGCGTGACACAACCGATTTCCGGCCGATCGAAGGCATGGACGAACTCGTCGCGCATCTGGCCGAGGGCAACAAGCCGCGGGACAAGTGGCGCATCGGCACCGAGCACGAGAAATTCCCGTTCTACGTCGACGGCAACGGGCCCGTGCCCTATGGCGGCGAGCGCGGCATACGCGCCATCCTCGAAGGCATGCAGTCAAAGCTCGGGTGGGACCCCATCATCGATGACGGCCGCATCATCGGCCTGGTCGAGCCGACCGGCCAGGGCGCGATTTCGCTGGAGCCCGGCGGCCAGTTCGAACTCTCCGGCGCGCCGCTGGAGACGATCCACCAGACCTGCCGCGAGGGCAATGCCCACCTGGCGCAGGTGCGCGAGATCGCCGAGCCGATGGGCATCCGCTTCCTTGGCCTTGGCGGCAGCCCGAAATGGTCGCTGGCCGAGACGCCGAAAATGCCGAAGTCGCGCTACGAGATCATGACGCGCTACATGCCCAAGGTCGGCACCAAGGGCCTCGACATGATGTACCGCACCTGCACGATCCAGGTTAATCTCGACTTCGAGAGCGAGGTGGACATGCGGCGCAAGATGCAGGTGTCGCTGAAGCTGCAGCCGCTGTCGACGGCGCTGTTCGCCAATTCGCCCTTCACGGAAAGCCGGCCGAACGGCTTGCAGAGCTGGCGCGGCGACATCTGGCGCGACACCGACAACCAACGCTCGGGCCTGCTCGAATTCTGCTTCTCGCCCGATTTCGGTTTTGCCGACTATGTCGAATGGGCACTCGACGTGCCGATGTATTTCGTCATCCGCGACGGCCAGTACCACGACATGACGCACGTCACCTTCCGTCAGTTCATGGCCGGGGCCGTCCGCAATGAAATCCCGGACGGATTGCCGACGATGGGCGACTGGGCTAATCATCTGTCGACGCTCTTCCCCGACGTGCGGCTGAAGCGCTTTCTCGAGATGCGCGGCGCCGATGGCGGGCCGTGGCGACGCATCTGCGCCCTTCCGGCCTTCTGGGTCGGGCTGCTTTATGACGAGGCAGCGCTCGATGCGGCGGAGGCGCTGACCTCGAGCTGGACCTACGGGGAAGTGCTGGCGATGCGCAACGCCGTGCCCGAACAAGGCATTTCGGCGCCGTTCCGCAACGCCACGTTGCGCGACATCGCGCGCGACGTGCTCACCATCTCGCGCATGGGGCTGAAGAACCGCGGCAAGAAGAACCGCGACGGCTATGACGAGACCTCGTTCCTCAACACGCTCGACGAGGTCGTGGCGCGCGGCACCACCAGCGCCGAGGAGATGCTGTCGGCCTACCACACACGCTGGGGCGGCTCGATCGAGCCGGTGTTCATGGAATACGCCTATTGACCCTCGGCTTTGAGGCGGCCGAGCTCCTGCAAAAGCCGCTTCAATCGGCGGTGGAAACGAATTAGGCTTCTCCGGCGGGGATTTCCGGAGGAGAGACCAATGCCTTCCTTGTTCGACATGCTGGCACAAGCCCAGAACGGCAGCGGCATGCAGGCGCTTGCCCAACAATACGGGCTCTCGATGCAGCAGACGCAATCTGCGGTGGAGGCGTTGCTGCCTGCCTTTTCGCAAGGACTGAGGCGCAACACCGCCGATCCCTATGGGCTCGGCGCCTTCATGACGGCGATGGCGAGCGGCCAGCACGCCAAGTATTTCGAGGACGCGACCCGGGCCTTCTCGCCGCAAGGCATCAATGAGGGCAACGGCATTCTGGGGCATCTGTTCGGCTCGAAGGATCTGTCGCGCGCGGTTGCCGGCCAGGCGGCGCAAGCGACCGGTATCAGCCAGCAGGTGCTGCAACAGATGTTGCCGGCCCTGGCCTCGATGATGATGGGCGGGCTGTTCAAGCAGACCACCAATCAGTTGGCCGGGGGGCAGATGCAGGCGGCCAGCGGCTTCGGCGCCGCCGGCAGCAATCCGCTGGGCGAGATCATCGAGCAGATGATGCGCCAGGGAGGCGGCCTGGGCGGCGCCCAGGCGCCGGCGCCGCAGCCGAGCCCGCCATCGCAAGACCCGATGGACAACCCGCTTGGCAAGGTGCTGCAGGACATGTTCGGCGGCGGCGTGCCACAGCCGCAAAGCCGATCCCAGCCGCAACCGCAGCAGACACAGAACCCCTTTGGCGACAATCCGCTCGGCAAGGTGCTGCTGGACATGTTCGGCGGTGGCGCGCAGCCGCCGCAGGACCAGCCTCAGCCGCAGCAGACCCAGAGCCCCTATGGCGACAGTCCGCTAGGCAAGATCTTCGAGGAGATGCTGCGGCAGGGTGGCGGTGCATCAGGCGGCGAGCAGCCGGCGCCGCAGCCCCAAGCTCGGCGGCAGCCCCAGGCGCCGCAGCCGCAGGCCAATCCGAGCGGCAGGCCGACGAACCCGTTCGACGATCTGTTTGGCAAGATGTTCGAGACCGGAGCGCAGCAGCGCGACGACTACCAGAAAGGCATGGAGTCGATTTTCGACCAGTTCAAGCGCGGCATGGATCGGCGGTAGCCGTCGCCCAGGTTTTGGCTTTTGCCTAACGCAAAAAGAAAGCCCGGTCCTTGGGAGGACCGGGCAGCGTGCAGGCAGGCCGGCGGGGGACCGGCAGGGAGTGGGAAGCCTGCATAACCTTTGTCGCGCTGACTGATGAAAGGTTCAGCGGGACCGAAATTCAACCGATCAGGCCACCCTGCGGGCGATGTCCTCGATGGTTTCGACGCGATCGCTGGCGATTTCGCGCAGCATCGCCGTCGGATCGCGGCCAAACGGCACGTCGATGGCGACGTGCAGGTCGGCGCGCGTCAGGCCGATATCGGCAAGCTCGGCGTCCGACATCTCGCCGAGGCGATAGAAGGCACGGCGGTTTTTCCAGGCCTGGTAGACATTGGAGACCGCATTAATCACGCGCGTCGCAACGGCCGGACGCGTGGTGATGCGCGAGGTCTCGGTAGCGAAATCAAACGTAACCATGTCGGTCTCCTTCAGACTCGAACGGGCAAAACCAGGCGATCGGCGCTGGCGACAGCGGCCGTTCCGGCTTCGATTCACATGCCTTCATGTGGACATCAGTAATTTGCCATTGCTCGATTGATTAATCCAACGAATGTTTCTAATCTTAAGCATCAACACTAGTGATGGATCATGCCGATGAAAGCGCCGCTCGATCTAGATCAGTTGCAGACCTTCATCTCGATCGCCGACACTGGCAGTTTCACCCGGGCGGCCGAAGAGGTGCACCGCACCCAGTCGGCGGTGTCGATGCAGATGCGCCGGCTAGAGGAGCGGATCGGCAAGCCGCTGTTCGAAAAGGAAGGGCGCAGCAACAGACTGACGGAGGAAGGCGACAAGCTGCTTTCCTACGCAAGACGGCTGCTCTATCTCAACCGCGAAACGCTGGCCGCCTTCGACGACCGGCGGCTCGAAGGCACGATCCGGATCGGTACGCCGGACGACTACGCCGACCGTTTCCTGCCCGAGATCATGGCGCGCTTCACGCGTTCCAATCCACGCGTCGAACTGACCGTCGTCTGCGAACCGACGCCGGGGCTGGTCGAACACATCAAGCGCGGCAATCTCGACCTGGCGTTGGTGACGCATAACGACGTGCGGGGCCAGTCCGAGGTGGTGCGGCGCGAACCGCTGCTGTGGGTCACCTCGGCCAACCACGCCACGCACGAGCAGGAGACGCTGCCGATGGCCTTTGGCCGGCCAAACTGTATCTGGCGGCGCGCCGCCGTCGACGTGCTTGACCAGCAGAACCGCGACTATCGCATCCTGTTCACCAGCTTTTCCGCGACCGTCATCACCGCCGCGGTGTTGTCGGGCCTGGCGATCTCGGTGCTGCCGGAATGCGCGCTCAGGCCCGGCATGCGGGTGCTGGGCGAGGCCGACGGCTTCGGCGCCCTGCCCGACTGCCGCATCGGCATCATGCGCGGCCAAACCTCGCGGCCGGAGATCGTCGATGCACTGGCCCGGCACATTTCCGAAAGCCTGGACAATATCTCGGTGCCGCTTGGCGAAGAGACGGGAACGTTCGATTTCGCGGCACTCGCCTTCAGCAAGATGCGGCGAACCAAGCCGAACCAGATCCTGCCGGGCTGGTAAGCGATCGGACGCATCTGAACGCTGACCTAAAAACAGCCAGCTTGACGCCGGCGCGCAACCACCCCCCAATCGGCCGATGAGCGAAGCAGCATCCGAATCACGCAGCAACGCCACCGAATATACGGTGAGCGAAATATCAGGCGCCCTGAAGCGCACCGTCGAGGATGCCTTCGGCAATGTGCGGGTGCGCGGTGAAATCTCGGGTTATCGCGGGCCGCACTCCTCCGGCCATGCCTATTTCACGCTGAAGGACGACCGCGCGCGGCTCGACGCCGTGGTGTGGAAAGGCACGATGGGCCGGCTGAAATTCCGCCCCGAAGAAGGAATGGAGGTGATCGCCACCGGCAGGCTCACCACATATCCCGGCAAATCCAACTACCAGATCGTGATCGACAATCTGGAACCGGCGGGCGCCGGAGCCTTGATGGCGCTGCTGGAGGAGCGCAAGCGCCGGCTGCAGGCCGAAGGCCTGTTCGAGGGGGGCCGCAAGCGGTTGCTGCCCTTCATGCCGCGCGTCATCGGCGTCGTCACCTCGCCGACGGGGGCCGTCATCCGCGACATCATCCACCGGATCAAGGATCGTTTTCCGCTGCATGTGCTCGTCTGGCCGGTGCGGGTGCAAGGCGAAACCGCGGGCGCCGAGGTGACCGCCGCCGTCGCCGGTTTCAACGCGCTGGCAAGGGATGGCACCATCGAGCGCCCGGACCTGCTGATCGTGGCGCGGGGCGGCGGCAGCCTCGAGGACTTGTGGGGCTTCAACGACGAGGCGCTGGCCCGCGCCGTCGCCGCCTCCGCCATTCCGGTGATTTCGGCCGTCGGCCACGAAACCGACTGGACGCTGATCGACCTCGTCGCGGATGTGAGGGCGCCGACGCCGACGGGGGCGGCCGAAATCGCCGTTCCGGTGAAGGCCGACCTCGAAGCGGCGCTCGCCAGTCTCGGCGCACGGCTCAAGGCTGCGGTTTCGCGCAATTTCGAGCGCAAGCGCCAGTCCGTGCGCGCGGCGGCGCGTGCGCTGCCCTCGCCCGATCAGTTGCTGGCGCTGCCACGTCGTCGCCTCGACGAGGCGGCGAGCCGGCTCGGGCGCGGCCTCATGGTTTCGACCGAACGAAAGCGCGGACGCTTCCTCGCCCTGAAACTGACGCCGGCAATGCTGTCGCAGCGAATTGCCGAGGCGCGGCGGACCAACGAGCGCAATCTCCTGCGGGCACAGGGCGCGTTGCGCACGCTGACGAGGGCCCGGCGCGCGGAGCTCAATCGCGCCGCCGATCAGTTGCCGAAATGCGCCCGGGCGTCGCTGCAGCGGCACCGGCAGCAATTGGCGGCGCTGCAGGGCCGCATCACCATCGAGCCCACGGCGCGGCGGCAGCGGACCCAAAGGGATTTCCTGACCGCGCTGACGCGGCGCAGCACGCATGCGGCATCGCTGAGGCTGGAGCGGCTGCGCAGTCGCGTCGCCCAGGCCGACCGCTTGCTGGCGACGCTGTCGCACAAGGCCGTGCTGGCACGCGGCTTCGCCCTGGTGAAGGATGCCGACGGCGCCGTCGTCAAGCGTGCGGCGGAATTGTCGGCCGGGATGGCGCTGTCCCTGGAGTTCGCCGACGGCACGGCGGATGCTGTCGCGACCAGCGGCTCGGCGCGGCCACGACCGGCCGCCAAAACCGCGACCAAGGCCAAGGAGCCCGGCAGCCAGGGCTCCCTATTCTGAACCGTGACATGACAGACAATCCGCATCATCACAAAACGCCCTCCGGCAAGCCGCGCGCGCGAAGCTTCGGCATCGGCTTCGACGGCACGCCCGGCCCGTTCAACGCGATCACCGACGTGGCTGGAGTGTCGGTCGGTTATTCCACGCTGATTTCAGGCGACGGCCCGCTCGTCGTGGGCCAGGGACCGGTGCGCACCGGCGTGACCGCGATCCTGCCCAGGCCGCGGGCCGACCTTGCCACACCGGTCTTCGCCGGCATCTTCAGTCAGAACGGCAATGGCGAACTGACCGGCTCGCATATCGTCGAGGAGACCGGCGCCTTCAACTTCCCCATCACCGTCACCAACACGCATTCCTGCGGCATTTCGCGCGACGGCACGCTGCGCTGGATGAGCAAGGTGCTGCCAGCCGCACTCGACAGCGGCTGGGGACTGCCGGTGGCAGCGGAAACCTATGACGGCTTCCTCAACGACATCAACGGTCACCATGTGACATCAGGGCATGTTGCCGAGGCGCTCGACGGTGCCGCCAGCGGACCGATCGAGGAAGGCAGCGTCGGCGGCGGCACCGGCATGATCGCCTTCGGCTTCAAGGCCGGTTCGGGCACCGCGTCGCGCATCACCGAATGGCAAGGGCGTGCCTATACTGTCGGCGCCTTCGTGCAGGCGAATTTCGGCAAGCGGCGCAATTTCACGCTTCGAGGCCTGCGCGCCGGGCCGGAGCTCGTCGAACCCGCGATCCGCGAAGGCACGCCACGTGCCGAAAAAGGCTCGATCATCGCCGTTATTGCCACCGACGCACCGTTCCTGCCGCATCAGATGAAGCGGCTGGCCCGCCGTGTGCCGCTCGGCGTCGCCATGACCGGCGGCTTCGGCTATCACAGTTCCGGCGACATCTTCCTCGCCTTCTCTACCGCCAATCCCGACGCGGCCCTGGCGCCGCCGGGCCGGATCGCTCGCGCCGAGTTCATTCCTGACAGCGACATCGATCCGTTCTTCGATGCCGTGGTCCAGGGCGTCGAGGAAGCCGTCCTCAATGCGATGGTCGCCAACGAGGACATGACCGGCCGCGACGGCAATTTCGTGCCGGCGCTGCCGAAGGCGTGGCTGAAGGAGAAATTCGGCTGAGACAAATACGCGGACCGAATGGTCCGCGTATTCATACAGGATTGCTCCTGAATTATTCCGCGGCCTTGCTCGCGGCCTGCTGGTGCTCGTCGGCCTCGGCCGCTTCCTCGAGCCGGGAGGCGATGAGTTCCTGGATATCGCCGACTTCTTCCTGGATATCCTCCAGCGGTATGCCGACCTCGGCCGCCTTGGCAGCGCATTCCCTGGCCAGCGTCTCGGCCTGCTTCTCGATCCTGGCGTGGGACTGGCAATGGACTTTTTCGCCAATCCATCCCTGCAAGAATTCGATGGCGTGCTCACTCATATTGCTTTTCCCTGGCGGCGAAGCCGGTTGGTAATCATAAACGTCGGCATCCGGTGAAGGATGCATGTCCCCATTCCAGCCGAGTCGCCACCGGACGGCAAGCCGATGTCGTCCAAGGTCCACAGAGCCAAAGGAAATAGAGGATTGAAGAACATTTTCTGTTTCTGGGGGGCGGGTATCGTTTGGCGGGAATCCTGTCCCGCCTCGAGAGGCTGCTTCTACTTGCTTCTTACGGTTTTCAGGTCCGTTTGCATCTCAATGGCTGTCACAACAGCTGCCCGATGACGTTGCCGTTTCCAGGCACAAGCCATCGAAGCCGCCGCTATATAGTGACATCCCCATGCAATGTCGACTCTCTCCGCCGCCTTGCATGGAAGCCCCGCGAAAGCTGCATAGGTCACCGTGCCGATCAGAAGGTCTCGACCCAGGGCCTGAGCTCGAGTTCCCAGGTCCAGGCGCTGCGGTTCTGGCGATGGATGCCGAGATAGGCCTCGGCGATCGCGTCCGGCGATAGCCGTCGATCTTGCGGGTCGGGAGCCTCTCCCGGCACGGTCGAGGCAATGGCACCATCGATGACGAAATGCGCGACATGGATGTTCTTGGGGGCCAGTTCGCGAGCCATGGATTGCGCCAGTCCACGCAAGCCGAATTTGGGCATCGCGAAACCGGCCGAGCCGGCGAACCCCTTGACGCTTGCCGTCGCGCCGGTGAAGAAGATCGAGCCCGAGCCTTGCGAAAGCAGCCGGTTGGCCGCTTGCTGGCCAACCAGGAAGCCGCCATAGGCCCCCACCAGCAAGGCCTGCCTGACAGCCTCTGGATCGAGTTCGGCGATCGGGCCACGGGCGCGTCCGCTGGCATTGAAGACCACGAGCGACAGCGGGCCGGCCTTGTCAGCGACCTCGAACAGGCGCTGCACCGACGCGGCATCGGAGACATCGGTTGCCACGGCTTGGGCGCCGGTCTGCGCCAGCAATGGGTCGAGCTTCTCGATGTTGCGAGCGGCCAGCACGACACGAAAACCTTCCGTTGCGAGAAGGCGCGCAAGCGAGGCGCTCAATCCGGATCCCGCTCCGGCAATGACGGCGACATTGGATGTCATGAGCATCTCTCTTTCGCGGTGGTGACTGGATTGGACAAGGTTGCGCCTTCCCAAGTAGAACGCAAAAGAAAGCATTTCCAACAAAATCGCGTATCGTCGCGGCGCGGTTCCGTTGGCATCGCGCTTCCCGGGCTGCAAAAAGACTGCTTTCGGCAAAGAAAAATGGCCGGGCG
This sequence comes from Mesorhizobium sp. B2-4-2, assembly GCF_006442845.1. Classification (NCBI taxonomy): domain Bacteria; kingdom Pseudomonadati; phylum Pseudomonadota; class Alphaproteobacteria; order Hyphomicrobiales; family Phyllobacteriaceae; genus Mesorhizobium; species Mesorhizobium sp. B2-4-2. Next base: position 84,162 of record NZ_VFVM01000013.1, read on the forward strand.
CGAAGACGGCCCGGCCAGAAAGAAGGTCATAACCTTCAGAGGGGAACACCGTTCGGAGGAATGGGAGGAAACCTCGAACGATATTTTTATGTTGAGCCCATTTTCGTGCGCTGGCGACGAATAGTATTCTAAAATCGTGCTGTCCTACAAAAATTTCTACCTGCCGAATGGCTCAGCCTGCCCGGGTCTCGGGCTCAAGCAGATCGGCATAGTGACGCCGCGCAACGTCGGGATGGGAGCGCAGCCTGCTCTTCAGCACATTGGTTCCGACATCGCGAAACAGCGGATTGTCGGGATCGCTGGCCGGCCCGCGCGCCTGCTCCGCCAGTTCCTCGGGAAGCTCGAGCAGCGGTATCGTGGCATCGAGCTTGGCGCTGAAGAAGAACGGCACCGAGATGCGTTCGACGCCGGCGGGCGGCGTCACGACGCGATGCACGGTGGCTCTCAAATAGCCGTTCGAGGCGAGCTCCAGCAGCTCGCCGATGTTGACGACGAGCGTTCCGGGAATCGGATCCACGTCCACCCAGCTTCCGTCATAGTCGACCTGGAGGCCCTTGTTGTCGTCCTGAAGCAGCAGCGTCAGGAAACCGCCGTCCTTATGCGCGCCGACGCCCTGGTCGCCGCCGGTCGCTTCGCGGCCGGGATAGCGCACGATCTTCATGCGATGATTGGGTTCGCCGCCATAGATCGGATCGAAAGCGTCCTCGGCCTGGTCGAGCGACAGCGCGAAGGCCTTGAGCAGACGAATGGCCACGGCCGTCGCCTTGGCCTGCCAGGCCAGCAGCGCCGGCTTCAGCGCCGGCAACGCCGACGGCCACTGGTTCGGCCCCTGCAGCCGCGTCCAGGCAGGAATTCCCGGGCCTTGCGCGATGGGCGGGCGCTCGACGCCGATGTCGAGCTGCTCGCGCCAGTCGGCCTTGCCCTTGGTCAGTTCGCCGCCAGCGCGGGTATAACCGCGGAACTGCGAGGAATTGACCATCTCTATCGACAGCTTGTCGGCTTCCGGCAAGGCAAAGAAACCCCGCGAAGCGGCGAGCGTCTCGCTGATGTCGGCCCATGGGATGCCGTGGCCAGCCAAATAGAAAAAACCGATGTCGCGCGAGGCGGAGCGCAGATCCGCCAGAAACGTCCGGCGCTCCGACGCGCCTTGTTCGAGACGGCTCAGATCGAGCACGGGCACTATTCTGGGCATGTCAGCTCCTTTCCGGGTTCTTTCCGGGTGCTGCTTGAAAACTTCGCCCGGAAACCCGGGCCCGTGGATGTGCTGCTCCTTTTCCAGCGGCCGAAGCCGCCATCGATGCCCCAAATCTCACGGAGTTCGGTGCGCCGGGAAAGGAACGATCGGCTTTTCGGGGCCGCCGGGACGAACAATTTTTCTATTTGGGCGGGCAGCCTGACGATGAGCGCGATCATTGCGCGAAATACGGGCGTGTCATTTCAGGCACAGCGCGAAGCTGTCATTGGCCCTTGAACGGCCGCGCGGGAGGCGCGTAACATCACGGCACTTGAATTTGAATCTGTTTCATTCGTCCGGGCTAAAGTCCGGATCGGTTTGGATAGGTCCTTGAACACGCAAGCAATCGGCAGCGCGGCGGGGCGCGGCAAATCGTTTGCCGATGTGGCGCAAGCCTCCTGGGGCAAGGGCCCTGGCACCTTGCTGCGTATCATGCGCATGACGCTGCGCCACCCTTGGCAGGTCGCCATCACCATCGTCTCGACCTTCATCGCCGCGACGCTGCAGCTTTTCATTCCGCGCCTGCTGGGACACGCCATCGACCAGGCGCAGGGCGTGGTGGCTGCCGGTGCAAATACCGGGCCGAGCAGGCGCTGTGGAATACGGCGCTGACGCTGCTCGTCGTCAGCATCCTGCGCGGCCAAGGCTGAGCGCTCCTACGGTCAGTTCCGTTCGATGGGGCGGGAAGGGTTCCGGCTGTTCCGGATCACCCTGGCATGAAACAGTCAGTTCCTGACGCATCAGCATCCCGATCCGCAAGGCAGTGAAACTGGGCGAGGACAAACCCACGCTTGTTGCGGCGGAGCAATCCTCTTTGTCTCGGTCCTCAAACGATCAGATCGTCAATTCTGATCGGCAAGTCGCGGATCCGCTTGCCGGTCGCGTGGTAGACAGCGCTGGCGACGGCAGCGGCGGTGCCGACATTGCCGAGTTCGCCCAGGCCCTTCACACCAGCCGGATTGACCTCATGGTCGATCTCCGGAACCAGTATGACGTCAAGGTCCCTGACATCGGCATTCACCGGGACCAGATAATCCTGCAGGTCGCGGTTCACATAGCGGGCATAGCGGGTATCGATCTCGGTCGCCTCATGCAGGGCCTGGCCAATGCCCCAGATCATGCCTCCCATCAGCTGGCTGCGCGCGGTGCGCGTGTTCATGATGCGGCCGGCCGCGAACGCCCCGACGATGCGCGGCACACGGATTTCGCGCGTGTAGCTGTTGATGTGCACCTCCACGAATTCGGCCCCGAACGCATATTTCACCGAATCCGCGTCGGACTCGCCGCCATGGAATTCCGACTGGCCGGCATAGAGCTTCTTGAGCGCTTCGGGGGTCGAGCCCTTCGGCGCGAATTCGGCATATTCCTCGATGGCGCCTACCTGCATGGCCTTGAATATATCGGCGGTGCTTGCCGACGCCCCGCCCTTGGTGAGGATCCGTCCCCCGTGGAGGTCCAGTTCCTCATTGTGCGAGCCTGCAAGAGGGCCACCCTCCGCGACCGCTGCGGCGAACAATTTCGTGCGCACAGCATCACACGCCTTGAGCACGGCCGAACAGACGCTGGCAGTGGAAATCGAACCTCCCGATACCGGCGCCGGCGGCAAGGCACTGTCGCCCATCTCGACGGCGACCTTGCCGATGTCGACACCGAGATGTTCCGCCGCCATCTGGCCGGCAACGGTTCGCACACCTGTGCCGATTTCATGCGAGCCGCACTGCACGCGCACGTCTCCTTCGGCGGTCAGGCGCACGCGGGCCGCGCATGGCGCGGCAGCGGTCGGGTAGACTGCCGTCGCACAGCCCATGCCGACGAGCCAGTCGCCGTCGCGCATCGAGCCGACTTTCGCATCCCGTCTCGTCCAGCCGAAGGCATCAGCGGCCTGATCGTAGCATTTCATTAGCGACCGGCTGGAGAACGGCTTGCCGCCGATCGGCTCCTTCTGGGGCTCGTTGATCCGGCGAAATTCGATCGGGTCCATGCCGAGTGCGACGGCCATTTCGTCCATGGCGCTCTCGAGGGCATAGACGTAGGGCGTCTCGGGCGGCGAGCGCATATAACCGGGCGTGTTGCGATCCGCCTGCACCAGCAAGACATGCGTCAGCACCGAGCCATAAGCATACATGCGACCGGTGGCCGAAGTCCCGCCGACGACATAGGAATCGGGTCTCGAGGTCACCTCCCAGCCTTCATGGCCGAAAGCAGTGATGCGGCCGTCCTTGCCGGCGCCGATGCGGATGCGGTGCCGGGTTTCGGCCCGATAGGTCTGGGTGCCGAACGCCTGCATGCGGCTGACCACACAGCGCACCGGCCGGCCAAGCCGCCTGGCGGCCACAGCCACGATGGCCGTTCGCGCCGTCATCGGCCCCTTCGAGCCGAATGCGCCGCCTACGTTAGGGCAGACGATGCGCACATTCGCTGGGTCGAGCCTCAATTGCCGCGCCAACTCGACCTTCCAGCCGGTCACGTTCTGAGAGGGCTCGTAAACGGTGAGTTGGTCGCCTTGCCAAACAGCGGTGGTCGAGAACAGCTCTATCGGGTTGTGATGCTGGGTCGGCGTCGAATACCGCGCATCGATCTTCATCGGGGCCGATTCATAGGCGGCATCGAAATCGCCGGCCTTGACGTCCTCCTTGAACAACGGGCTTTTGCCGGCGGCGTCGATGGTCTTTGTCCCCGGCATGTCGAAACTGGCGGTCGGTTTTTCCTCGGCATAGTCCGCGCGGATCCTTTGCGCCGCCTCCTCGGCCGCTTCGAAGGTCTCGGCGACCACCAGCGCAATGATCTGACCGTCATGGAAGATCGCCTTGTCATGCAGCGGCCCGATAGAACTCGCGCCGGTATTTCCGAATTTCGGCGTCTCGACCTTGTCGAGGTCGCCATAGGTGACGATGTCGAGCACGCCGGGCACCGAGCGCGCGTCATCCAGGTAAAGCCTGGCGACCTTGCCCTTGGCGATGCTGCTCGTCGCGAGCACGGCGTGCGCAATGTTGGCGGCCGGGAGATCCGCCGCGTATTCGGCCTGGCCGGTCACTTTCAGCCGCGCATCGATACGCGGCAGCGGCTGTCCCATGTTTTCCTTCGGCTGTGGAGCGGCGACGTTCATGATCACACCTTCATGTCACGGGTTTCGAGCAGCCCCCTGATCAAGGTTCGCTTGCCGAGTTCTATCTTGAATGCGTTGTGCCGACGCGGCTGGGCCTCGGCGAACGCGGCTTCGGCGGCCTCGGCCGCCGCTGCCTCGTCGAGCACCTTGCCGCGCAGGATCTCCTCCGCCGCTCTTGCCCGCCAGGGTACGGTCGCCACGCCGCCAAGCGCGATGCGCGCCTCGTTCACGGTCTCGCCGTCGAGGTCGAGGGCGACCGCGGCCGATGCAAGGGCAAACGCATAGGATTGCCGATCGCGGATCTTGAGATAGCGCGAACGCCTGGTCCATGCGCCGGCGGGCACCTCTATGGCGGTGACGATCTCGTCGGGTGCCAGGTCGGTCTCGATGTGAGGGCTGTCCTCGGGCAGGCGATGCAGGCTGGCAAACGGAATCTTTCGCCGCCCGTTGTGGCCTTGGACATGAACCGTGGCGTCAAGCGCGATCAGGGCCTGGGCAAAGTCACCGTGATAGGTCGCGATGCAGTTCTCACTGGTCCCCAGCACGGCATGCTGGCGGTTGAACCCCTCCATCGCGGCGCAGCCCGAGCCTGGCTCGCGCTTGTTGCACGGCCATGAGGTTTCGCGGAAATATTCGCAGCGGGTCCGCTGCAGGATGTTGCCGGCAAGGCTTGCCATGTTGCGCAGCTGGCCGCTTGCCGCCAGTTGCAGGCTCTCCGCGATCACCGGATACCGACGCTTGATCTCGGCATTCTCGGCCGCGTCGCCCATCCGCACAAGAGCGCCAAGGCGCAGACCCTCACCACCGGTCTCGATCCGCCGCAATGCCGGTTCGGAGAGACCGTTCAAATCGAGCAAGCGTTCCGGCCGGGCGACGCCGAGTTTCATATAGTCGGCGAGATTGGTGCCACCGGCAATGAACTGCGCGGGGGCTTGCGTCGGCGGATGCCTGGTGGCCGAGCGCGAGGCGACGGCGACCGCCGCGGAGAGGCTGGCGGGCCTCTCATAGACGAAAGGATGCATCTCAGGCCCTCCTGATCTGGTCGCGGGCCTGGACGATTGCCGCGACGATGTTCGGGTATGCCGCGCATCGGCAAAGGTTGCCGCTCATATATTCGCGAATGTCGTCCTCTGAACCGGCATGTCCTTCGTGGACGCAGCCGATCGCGGACATGATCTGGCCGGGCGTGCAATAGCCGCACTGGAACGCATCGTGATCGATGAAGGCCTGCTGCATCGGATGCAGGCCGCCATCCGTCGACGCCAACCCTTCGACGGTGGTTACCGCCTTGCCCTCGTTCATCACCGCGAAGCTGAGGCAGGAGAGCACGCGATGGCCATCGACCAGCACCGTACAGGCACCGCATTGGCCATGATCGCAACCTTTCTTCGTGCCCGTCAGGCCGACATGGTCGCGCAAGGCGTCGAGCAGGCTGGTTCGGCTGTCGAGCGCCAGATTGTATGGCTGCTTGTTGATGGTCAGTGTTGTCATGACAGGCTCGGTTGGCTTGGCGGCAGCAGCCGGAGGCTCCTCGGACCTGGCTGTCGAGGCCAGAAGCGGAGTCACCGCAGCCGCGGAGACGGTCGCGGTCATAAAGCTTCGTCTGCTGAGACTGGAGGAGTTTGGGGGAACATGCTCGGACATCGCTGGCTCCGTCGCTCGCTATGTCGCGACCAAACCCCTCATCGGGGCCATTGTTCCGGGCCATCCGCGATAAAACGCACAAGGAAGACGGCTCGCAAGGCAAGCCGCCCGATTTGGATGCAAGGATATGACGGGTCCGTTCGAGACCGTGCCCGTCCTACCCTGGCGAATTTGCAGGCGCGCGGCCGATCCCCTAACAAGGCGCGCGGGCCCTCACTGCTGGCGGGCAATTCCGAGAATATCAAGCGCCTGCGCGGCAGAAGCAATCGGGCGCCCCGTGCGGCCAGCGGCTTCGACGATTGCCGCGACCCGTTCGGCATTGTCGCGGGCGAGGCTGCCATCGGCGTGCCAGAGAGAGTTCTCGAAGCCGACCCGCACGTGCCCTCCCGCCGCGATCGCCGCCGCCAGCGCCAAGGTCTCGCCCCGTCCGAAGGCGCAGACCGACCATACGGCGCCTTCAAGACCATGCGCATCGAGCCCTTCAAGGAAGACATCGAGGTCTTCGGGCCGGCTTTCCTGATCGGCGGCATAGCGTCCAAGGACGAACAGCAGCCGGGGGCTTGTGGGCTCCGCCAGAATGCCTCGCCGCCGCAGATCGATGAAACGGTCGAGATCGGCCCGATCATAGAGAATGTGCTGGACCGCGATGCCTTCCCGACCGGCCCACGCGAAGAAGCGGGCCGGCTCCGCCTCGCCATCGCTGATTATCTCACGCAAGCCGATCGAGACGGAAACCGGATGAAGCGCCCGAACAAGGTCCATCTGTTCGCGTGGCGAATAGAGCCCGATCGCTTCAGTCGTGATCTGGATCGCCATGACGCCCTGCGTCCGCTCCCGGATCGCCGCGATGGCATCCCGGTAAAGCGCGGCGTCAAGCGTGTGCCGGCCTGAAGCATCGCGGACATGCACATGGATGGCGGCGGCGCCGGCAGCGAGACACTGCCTCGCCGTTTCGGCAAGTTCGTCGGCGGTCATCGGCAGAGCCGGATGATCGGCCTTCGTTCTGCGCGCTCCGTTCGGCGCAACCATGATCAGCAACGGCTTCAATTTCATCTCCGGGCCCAATTGGCTCTCCCGCAACGTGGTTTTCCATGCTTCATTTCACCGACTCGCACAGGTAGGACAGCATGAACGCCACCGCCCAAGGGATTTCCGCCTTCGCCACCGCCGCCGAACTCAGCCGCGCGCTCGCCGATGGCAACACATCCTCGACCGAGATCGTCCGGCGCGCGCTGGATCGTGTCGACGTTCATGACAATTCGCTGCATGCGTTCGTCCGGCTGTTTCCTGAGGCTGCGCTCCAGGCCGCCGGCGAAGCCGACGAGCGTCGCAGTCGCGGCGTCTCGAAAGGGCCGCTGGACGGTATCCCTTTCGCGGCCAAGGACCTGCTTGACGTCGAAGGCTATCCGACCCTGGCAGGCTCGAAAGCGCTTGCGGGCGAACTCGCAACCGCCACGGCAACGGCAATCGAACGCCTTGTCGCGGCCGGGATGATCCTGCTGGGCAAGGTGCACACCGTGGAATTTGCTTTTGGCAGTTGGGGGACCAACCCGGTCGCCGGCACGCCCCTGAACCCGCGTGACAGCGCCATCCCGCGCGCGCCGGGCGGATCGTCGAGCGGTTCGGGCGTGGCCGTCGCCGCCGGACTGGTGCCGGTCGCGCTCGGCACCGACACTACGGGCTCCATCCGCAATCCGTCCGCCATGTGCGGAATCGTGGGCCTGAAGACGTCCTTCGGCCTTATCGGGCGCGGCGGCTTGCTGCCGCTTGCCATGTCCTTCGACAGCATCGGTCCCATGACCCGGTCGGTGGAGGATGCAGCCCTTCTGCTGGCCGCGCTCGAGGGTCCCGATCCCGGCGATCCGGCCACCTTTGGCGTGGCGCCGACCTCGCCGCTCGACGGGCTCGAGCGGAGCATATCGGGCCTTCGCCTGCGCATCCCCTCGGCCGTGGACCTTGCCGGCGTAGACCCCGGCATCCTGGTCCGCTTCGACTCCACCGTCGCTGAACTGGAGGCGCTCGGTGCCAATGTCGATCGGATGCCGATGCCGCAATCTTACGACACCTACAAGGCCTTGGCCGGCGACATCATGGCCGTCGAAGCCTGGCATCATCTCGGCCGTTACGTGGAACCCGCGGACAGCGGCGTCGGCACGGCGATCCGCATGCGGGTTCTCAAGGGCAGGGAAATCGGCCTCGCCGCTTATCACGAGTTGATTGCAAGGCGCCGAGCCGCGCAGATCGAGTTTCATCGCGATCTCGAAGGCGCCGATGCGTTCCTGACGCCAACGGCGCCGATTACCGCGCCGCCATTGGCCGACATCGATGAGACAACGACGCCGCTTGGGACGTTTACCCGCATGGTGAACCTCCTCGACATGGCAGCGCTCAGCGTCCCCATCGGTCTCGTCAATGGTCTGCCCGCAGGATTGCAGATCGCGGTTCGCCGCTTCCAGGATCCGCTGGCGCTGAGGATCGGGCGGGCGCTCGAGATTCGGCGCGACAGCCTGTTCGAACAGCCGCCGGGCTACGCCACGCCGTAAGCTGCCCGTTCATTCACCGCTCGCATACAGCCAACGTGCGACAAGAGCGTCGGTGTCGGCACCGAAATCCGCGCGCGCGCCTTCGGAAAAAACCGTGCCGTTCTTGACCACATAGACGTAGTCGGTGATGGCAAGCGCGGCGCGAATATCCTGGTCGACCAGCAGCACGGCCTTGCCGAGTTCGCGGGCAAGATCGCGGACGATGTCGTAGATCGCCTCGCTGGTCTGCGGATCGACGCCGGCGGTCGGTTCGTCGATCAGGTAGACCGACGGATCGGCCATCAGGCTGCGTGCGATCTCGACCTGTCGCTGCTGGCCTCCCGAGAGCTGGCCGGCAGGCTGCGTGCGTTTCTCCCGAACGACGGGAAACTGCTCATAGACATGTTCCAGTTTCTCGGTCAGCACCGTCTTCTTCGGCCTGGCATGCCAGAGACCGAGTTTCAGGTTCGATTCGACCGAGAGATGAGGAAAGAGGCTCGGCCGCTGCGGCAGGTAGGCCAGGCCAAGGCCCAGCATCCGGAAGGGCGGGTTTCCGGTGATGTCCACGTCTCGCAGAAGCACCCGGCCAGCACTCGGTTTCAGAAAGCCGAACAACGCCTTGAGAAGCGTCGACTTGCCCGTGCCGTTCGGGCCGACCACACAGGAAATGCTGCCAGACCAGGCTCTGACCGAAACGTCGCGCAATATGTCGATGTCGCGCGTATAGCCGGCGACAAGGTTCTCGCAGGCGATCAGCGGCGGGGTCGATGGCAGGGAAGCGGTTTCCATCATCGTGCTTCCCGATGCGTTGCGCGGGATCCCGTATAGGCGTGCACGACCTCAGGATTGCGCAGCACCTCGGCGACCGCGCCGTCGGCGATCTTGCGCCCTCGCGCCATCACCATGACGCGCGTTACGACCGACTGGATAGCCTCGAGGTTGTGATCGACAACGACGATGGTGTGACCGTCGCGATTGAGGCTCCTTATGTGCTCGATGATCTCCTCCAGCAGGCGCGGGTGGACGCCGGCGAAGGGCTCGTCCAGAAGCAGCAATCTCGGTTTGAGCATCAGCGCCCGGCCGAGTTCCAGCAGCTTCTGCTGGCCGCCGGAAAGCGCTCTTGCATAACTGTCGGCGAGATGGTCGAGCCTCAGGAAAGCAAGAACCCCACGGGCGCGCTCCTCTGCCGCGGCGCGCCGTTCAGCCGGGTCGGAAAGTGCCGGCACGATGAGGTTTTCCAGCACGGTCATGCGGCGGAACAGGCGGGGAACCTGAAAAGTACGGGCAACACCGCGGCGCGCGAAAAGATTAGCCGGCGAGCGCGCCATGTCGGTACCCTCGACGAGGATGGCACCGCCGTCGGGTTTGAGCGCGCCCGTCACCATGTTGATGGTGGTCGTCTTTCCCGAGCCGTTGGGACCGATCAACCCGACAATTTCGCCGCGGGCCAGGGCAAAGGATAAGCCTTCGACGGCATGGATGCCGCCGAAATGCTTGGCAAGACCACTGACCGAGAAAAAAGCGGTGTCCTTCTCAACCGGCATGGGGTTCCTCGGTGGTAGCAGTTGGAACAGGCGCTTGTTCCCGTGGCCGCGCGCGGAAGCGAGCCCAGTTTTCGACCATCGGATACAGGCCGTTCTGCGCGAAGCGTTGCACCAGGATAAGCGCCAGACCCATCAGCACGAAACGCCATTCGCCGTAGGACCGCAGCGTCTCGGAAAGCAGGAAGACGACGACTGCGCCGACCACGGCGCCGGGCAAGCTTTCGATGCCACCGATCACCGCCATCGCGATAACCAGACCCATCTCCGGCAGGATAGCCATGTTGGGCGTCAGGATGCCGATGAAATGGCCGTAATAAATGCCGGCTATCGCCGCGATCACGCTGGTTACCACGAAGACGAGGATCTTGTAGCGCGTGGTATCCACCCCGCTGGCGCGCGCGGCGCCCTCGTCTTCCCGGATGGCACGTAGAAAAAGACCGACGCGGGTCGCCAACAAGGCATTCATTCCCAATACCGCCAGGACGACGAGCGCAAGGCCGAGATAGTAATAAGGCAGGTCCGATCGACCGGAAAAGAGGCCGGGCACCGGCAAGCCCAGCATGCCGCGTGTGATGTCCTCCTCCGCGACCAGAACGAGGCGGAAGATTTCCGAAATGGCGAGCGTGAAGAGGGCCAGATAAGGCCCGGAAAGCCTCAGGACCAGCGCGCCGATCAGGGCGCCGGCCACGACGGCAAGAGCGATGGCGGAAAGAATGGCAAGCGGCAGGGGCATGCCGATCTGGCCAACGAACAAGGCCGAGGCGTATCCGCCCAGCGCGGCAAAAGCCACATGGGCGAAGGAGAACTGACCGGCGAAACCGGCAAGCAGCGCCCAGCTCGCGGCAAGCAGCGCATAGTACCAGGCGATGGCGCCGACGTGGGTCCAGTATGGTCCGACGCCGAGCGGCACCAGCAACGCCACCACGAGCAGAATCGCCTGAGCCGATTGCGAGAATGTTGGACGGATCATTGCCGTGCCCCTATTCCAGCCGCAGATGCGAGCGGCCGAACAGGCCGGTCGGCCGGAAGAGCAACGCAATGACGAGCAGCAGCGCTCCGAACGCCTGCGTATAGGCAAGCGCGCGATTGGGATCCGGCAGATAGCCGACACCCAGCCCTTGCACCAGGCCGAGCAGGATGCCGCCGGTAATGCTTCCGCCGACGGAACCCATGCCGCCGAGCACGATGATGATGAAGGCCTGCACGGCCGGCAACTCACCCATCGACGGCGACAGGGCGAAGATCGGCGCGATCAACGCCCCTGCCCCGCCGGCAAGCGCCGAGCCGATGCCGAAAGCGATGGTGTACATGCGGCGTGGATCGATACCGATGACCGCGGCGGACTCGCGGCTCTGGCTCACCGCATCGAGTGCCTGGCCAAGCGAGGTGCGCTTCAGGAAAAGCGTCAGACCGACAAGCAGGACGACGGCAGCGACCGCAGCGATCAGCCGGTCGTAAGGCAGGATCAACGGACCGAGGATCAGCGCTCCTGTCATGAAGGACGGCGGCGCCTTGGCGAAGGGACCGAAGACGACAAGGCCGAGATTGGTGATCAGAATGGTGAGGCCGAAGGTGACGATAATGGCGTATTCGTCCTTGCGCTCGACCTTGTCGGTATACATTGGCGCTATGACGAGCCTCTCGAAGAGCACGCCGAAGATGAACAGGGCCACCATCGCGCCGGCGACACCGACAAGCGGCGGCGCATGGAACCAGGCGATGATGTAGTAGGACGCATAGCCGCCCAGCATATAGAGCGATCCATGGCCGAAATTGACGACCTTCAACACCGAGAAGACCAAAGTGAGCCCCGCCGCCGTCAGCGCGAAAATGAGGCCGATGACCAGGCCGTTGACGGCCAGGAGGAGGAAATAGCTCATGGGTTCACATCACCTCGTTGTCGGCCGCCTGTCCAGTGAAGCGGCCGCCGGCGGCTATGGAGCCGCCGGCGTGCCGTTCATTTGCTGGGCATGACCTTGTCGGTGGTGGCCCACTTCTTCGGATAGACGATCGCAGCATCCTCCGGCGCCTGGTTCACGGCCGTGTATTGGATGATCGTGAACGGCACGTCGACGAACTGATGGAAAGCCCAGTCGGGAGATTTGGTGGTCGGGAAGGTGTAGGTGGCGTTCACCCCTTCATATTTGATCTCTTCCAGTGCCTTCACGATCGCCGCGCGGTCAGCCGAGCCTGCCTTCTTGATCGCTTCGACGACGACACCGAACGTGTCATAGGCCTCCATGGCCACGCCGGTCGGTGCCCTATTGTAGCGTTCGGTGAACGCCTTCACGAATGCTTTGGCCTTGTCGTTCCATTGCGACTTGGGCTGCGCGACGTTGACGATGAGAAGATTGTTGGCGCATTCGCCGTCGACTTCCCACACTTCCTTCTGCAGCAGACCCGAGGAGCCGATGAGGGCCGTTTCGGCAGTCGGTGCGAGGCCGAGCTGGCAGGCCTGCTTGACCAGCTGATACTGCGCCTGTCCGGCGATCACCATCTGGATCGCATCAGGCTTCGGGCTCTGGTTCATCAGGCGCAGCAGCGCGGGCGTGAAATCCTGCTGGTTCAGGTCGATCGTTGCCAGCGTATAGGGGACGTTCTTGGCCTTCAGCTCATCGGCGATGACCTTGGCCCCGCCCTGGCCGAAGTCCGTGTTTTCGGCGATGATGGCGATGTTCTTGAAACCTTGCTCGACCGTCCAGTCGGCTGCCTTAACGTAAACGAGCGAGTTGGCCGGAGCGAGACGATAGACTTCCGGATACTGCTTGGCCGTGATGGCATCCGCCCATACGTCTGTACCGACCCAGGCGACGCCGTATTTGTGCGCCTCCTCGATTTCTGCGAGGGCGACCGAGGAATGGAATTCGCCGAAGATCGCGGCGACGTTGTCCTTGGTGATGAGTCGAACCGCCGCCGCGCTGCCGTCGGCCGGCTGCCCTTTGGTGTCCTCGTAGCTCACCTTCAGCTGACGGCCGAGCACGCCGCCGGCCTTGTTGACCTCGTCAACACCGAGCTGCACCGCCCATTGCATCTCCTGGCCGCCGGAATAGTTGCCGGGCGGGGACAGCGGCCCCACCCAGCCTAGCGCGATTGGATCCTCGGCCAGAGCCGGTGCGGCTGCGAACGGCAAGGAAGCCAGCGCGAGTGCCGCCAGCGCTCCCAAATGACTGGATATGGTCTGTTTCATGCGAATTTCCCCTGTTCTTGTTTTCTGATTGAATGAAACACTACGCTCATTTCTGGCAGATTGAAATATTCATTGCAGCTCGTCAACGGCCGGCGTAAATTCGCGCCATGTTGGAACCCGCCTTCCGCTCGCGCCTGCTCGAGAGTTTCGAGACGATGCCGCGCCAGCTTCGCGCGGCAGCGCAATGGGTGCTCGACAATCCGCGTGACGTTGCCCTCCTGTCGATGCGCGTCCAGGCGCAGCGCGCCGGGGTGACCCCGGCATCGATGACGCGGCTTGCCCAGCGCATGGGCTTCGACGGCTACGATAGCCTGCGCGACCTCTACGCCGAGCAACTTCGCCGCGGCGAGAAGGAGTTCTTGGGCAAGGCCGAAGCATTGATGGCGCGGCGGAAGCGCGGAGGAGACGGCGCGCTGGCCTTCGAGCTGGCCGAAACGCTCGAGCGCCATATGGCGAAGCTTTGCGATCCGGCGACGCTGGAGGCGGTGACCCGGGCAGCCTCGGTGCTGGCAGGCGCCAAGCGCATCTATGCGCTGGGCTATCGGTCGAGCTACCCCGTCGCCTGCCATTTCGCCTACGTCTATGGCCTCGCCGGCGGCGCGGTGCGTCTGCTTGACGGCGTCGGCGGAACCGGACCTGATCCTTTGTGGGAAGCGGGAGCGGGCGACGTGCTTTTGGCGATCAGCGTCAAGCCCTATACGCGCGCCGCCGTCGAACTCGTCGATTATGCACGCAGCCGCGCGCTCGAAATCGTGGCGATTACCGACAGCGTGGTCTCGCCGCTCGTCAACCGGGCGGGCGCCGTCATCATCGTGCCAACCGAGAGCCCGTCCTTTTTCCACACCATGGCGCCGGCCTTTGCCATCGCCGAAACGCTGGCCGCGATCCTGGCGGCCGCCGCCGGCGATCGCGCGCTGGCCGCCATGCGCGACGTCGAACGTCAGTTCGACACCCTTTCCACCCATATCTACGAAACCAGGCAACGGTCATGACGCATATCCTCCATCGCCAGATCCACCACGACTATCCCGTTGCCGTCGGCGGCGATGGCGTCACCGTCATCGACAGCAAGGGACGCCGCTATATCGACGCCTCCGGCGGTGCGGCCGTCTCATGTCTTGGCCATCAGCATCCGGCTGTTCTTGCCGCGATGCATGCCGAACTCGACCGGCTCGCCTATGCGCATAGCAGCTTCTTCACCACCCGGCCGGCGGAGGAACTGGCGGACGAACTTGCCGCTCACGCGCCGGGCGATCTTCATCACGTCTATTTCGTCTCCGGCGGATCGGAAGGCATCGAGACCGCCCTGAAGATGGCGCGGCAATATTTCGTCGAGCGCGGCGAGCCGCAGCGCCGCCGCTTCGTGGCCCGTCAGCAGAGCTATCATGGCAATACGCTGGGCGCGCTTTCGGTGGGAGGCAACCCCTGGCGCAAGGCGCCGTTCGAGCCCATGCTGATCGAAAACCATCATATCGAACCATGCTATGCCTATCGGCATCAGCGGCCGGATGAAGGCAGCGAGGCCTACGGGCTGCGCGCCGCCGATGCGCTTGAGACGAAGCTGCAGGAACTCGGGCCGGAAACGGTCATTGCTTTTGTCGCAGAGACAGTGGTTGGAGCGACTCTCGGCGCCGTGCCACCCGCACCCGGTTATTTCAGGCGCATCCGCGAGATTTGCGATCTCCACGGCGTGCTGCTCATCCTCGACGAAGTCATGTGCGGCATGGGTCGTACCGGAACACTGCATGCCTGCGACCAGGAAGGCGTCGCACCCGACATCATGGTGATCGCCAAAGGGCTCGGCGGCGGCTATGCCCCGCTCGGGGCGGTGCTGGCATCCGACCGGATATTCGATGCTTTTTCGCAAGGCAGCGACTTCCAGCACGGTCACACCTATATCGGTCATCCGCTCGCCTGTGCGGCCGGCCTCGCCGTGCAGCGGGTCATCGAGCGTGATGGTCTGCTTGCCAATGTCGCGGCGCGAGGCGCCACGCTCGAACGACGGCTGCGTGAGCGCTTCGGCAACCATCACCATGTCGGGGACATTCGCGGGCGCGGCCTTTTCCAGGGCATCGAACTTGTCGCGGATCGCTCGGCCAAGGCCCCGTTCGATCCGCGCCTGAAGGTCCATGCCCGGATAAAATCGGAAGCGATGCAGCGGGGGTTGATGGTTTATCCGATGGGCGGCACCGTCGATGGGCGGGCCGGCGATCACGTCCTGCTTGCACCGCCATTCATCGTCGACGACGGCACGGTCGATATTATCGTCGACCGTTTGGGCGACGCCGTCGATGCCGCGATCGGCAGCATTGCGATCTAGCGCATGAGACGCTCACCGACCGGACTCTGGTCCAATCGGCATCAGCCCCGACCTGGCCTCACAGTGCCGCGCCAGACCATCGGCGCGTGGCAGGTCAGGCGACTGCCGGCGCCTGCTTCCTCGCGCGAACCGGCGGCCAGTCGCACGGCGTGCGTGGCGATCTCCTCAATCGGCGGCGCAAAGGTCGTCAGCCGGTAGGAAGCCCAGTCAGCCTGCTCGATGTCGTCGAAGCCGGCGACGCAGAGATCGCGCGGGACGTCGACGCCGAACTCGTGGCGCGCCGCGTCCAGAAAACCGCAGGCGATCAGGTCGGTCACGCAGAACGCCGCATCCGGTCGCTGCCGGCCCGACAGCAGGCGCCTTGCGCCTTCTGCCCCAGTCGCATAACCCGTGCGGCCCTCGCGCCACTGGATCACCTCCAGCCGTTCCTTCCGCGCCGCGGCAAGAAACGCCGTCTCGCGCGCCACCAGACTGGGCGTGCCGGCTGCCGACGTCACCAGGGCAGGCCTGGTGCAACCGGCACGAAGAAAGGCGTGAAGTGCCGCCTCGGCGGCGGCGGCGTTGTCCACGCCGATGTTATGCGGCCCGTCGAACTGGTCGTCGCGATTGATCAGGATCAGGCGCTGCCCGTTCTCGAGGCAGGTTCGGATCAGCTCCTGCGGCGGCGTGCCGGACAGCACGATCGTCGCATCGGCACGGTAGTTCAGCGTGTTGCGCAGCGCCTGGTCGACATGGTGGCTGGGGCCCGACGTGTTGAAAACCATGGCCACTTTGCCGGCATCCCTCAGATGCTGTGTCAGCGCCCGCAGGATACGGGCTTGGTAGGGCGTGTCGCCATCGGCGACGACAAGGCAGACGATGCCCGTCGATGCCCGCATCAGGCCGCGCGCCAGGTGGTTGACGTGATAGCCGAGCTGCTCGGCCGCCAGCAGCACCCGCTCCCGGGTTTCTTCCGAAACGCTGGCGCCGGGCGTGAACGTGCGTGACACGGCCGAGCGCGAAACGCCGGCAAGCTCCGCGACTTGCTGGGCACTGGAAAAGCCATTACGGCCTCTTGGCGTCGTCATGCACACTCCCACTGCCGTTTACCGATTCCTTGCACGCACGTGCAGCATAGCGCAAGCCGGTCACAGGTGTCACCGCCGCCCTTGACACACATGCGTAAATGAAACAGCTTTGCACAGCCGTGCATGAAGCCGGCGCCGGAGGCTACCTTGCCCATTTCTTCGCAGACCGCATCGGAGCTGCCATTGCCTGGACGGACAGCGTGAACAGCATGGCGGTGCAGCCGAAACCGAGCCGGATGTCCGAAGCCGAACTCGACAGGCGCGCCGATGTTTGCCGGCAACTGCTCTTGTCGTCGGGAAACATGGCGATGCAGGGCTACAGCCAAATCGACGCAGCGCAGCCTGTGGAGATGAAGGGGCCGCAGGATTTCCTGACCGAGACCGACGGCAAGGTCGAGCATCACATCCGTACGACGTTGGCCGCGGCCTTTCCCGAGGACGGGTTTTTGGGCGAGGAAACCGGCGGCAGCGGCGGCTCTGATCGCATGTGGGTCGTCGACCCGATCGACGGTACGGCGAATTTCATGCGCGGCATTCCGCATTTCTGCGTTTCGATCGCCTTCGTTCAGGACGGCCGCAGCGAGATCGGCGGGATCGCCAATCCGGCGATCGGGGAGGTCTATTTTGCCCGCCGCGGGCACGGTGCGACGCGCAACGGCGCGGCGATCCATGTTTCGCGCACCCAGGCCTTCGACCGCGCCTCCGTGGAGTTCGGCTGGTCGCCGCGGATTCCCAACCGCGACTATCTGGACAAGGTGGCCCTGGTCTGGTCGCTGGGCGCCAATGTGCGCCGCTCCGGTTCGGGGGCGCTCGGCCTTGCCTATGTGGCCGACGGCCGCTCGGATGCCTATGCCGAGCTTCATATCAATGCATGGGACTGCCTGGCCGGATTGCTGCTGGTCGAGGAAGCCGGCGGGCGCGTCAACCGCTTTCTCGACGGCGACGGCATGGCGAAGGGCAATCCGGTGCTTGCTGCGGCGCCGGGTGTGGCGGCGAGATTGTCCCAGGTGATCGGAGTGCCGCTCGACGACGAATAACCAATTCCAGAGAGCATGAAAGGGAGGAATTATCGATGAAAGGTCCATTTGATCGCAGACAAGGCAGGACGTGGCTTGGCCTTGCGGTGCTGGCCATTTTCGGTCTGGCCGGCGGCGCCCATGCGGCGGATCGCAACCTCGTGATGTATTGCGGCGTCGACGAAGCCTGGTGCCGGGCCATGGCCACGACCTACCAGAAGGAAACCGGCGTCAGCGTCGACATGACCCGCATGAGCGCCGGCGAGATCTATGCGCGCCTGCGGGCCGAGAAGGACAATCCGCAAGCCGACATCTGGTGGGGCGGCACCGGCGACCCGCATCTTCAGGCGGCGGAAGAAGGTCTCACCCAGGAATACAAGTCGCCGCAGCTGGCGAACCTGCGCGACTGGGCTTTGAGGCAGGCTGAACGCGCCAAGAACCGCACCGTCGGCATCTATCTCGGCGCGCTTGGCTACGGCTACAACGAGGAAGACCTGAAACAGCGCGGCCTGACGGCGCCGGCCTGCTGGGCGGATCTGGTCAAGCCCGATTTCCAGGGCGAGATCGAGATGGCCGACCCCAATTCCTCGGGTACCGCCTGGACGATGCTGGCGACAATCGTGCAACTGATGGGCGAGGACAAGGCTTTCGACTATCTCAAGCAGCTCAACAAGAACATCGCCGAATACACCAAGGCGGGCGCCGCACCCGCGCTCGCCGTGGGCAAGGGCGAGACGCTGGTCGGCATTTCCTTCCAGCACGACGTCATCAACGCCGCCAAGCAGAACCCGGCCGTCAAGGTGGTCTCGCCCTGTGAAGGCACCGGCTTCGAGATCGGGTCGATGAGCATTGTTGCCGGGGCCAAGCATATCGACGAGGCGCGGAAATTCTACGACTGGGCGCTGACGCCAGACGCGCAGAAACTTGCGGCTCCGAACGGCAGCTACCAGATCCCGTCGAACACCGGCACCCCGGTGCCGCCCGAGGCGCCGGACCTCAGCAAGATCAAGCTGATCGACTATGACTTCGCCAAATATGGATCGTCAGCGGAGCGCAAGCGGCTGTTGAAGAAATTCACCGATGAGGTCCGCAACGGCGGCTGATCTGGTCCGTACGGCCGATCCGCCGGCTGGCTGCGGGGCAGCCGGCGCAACCCCGACCATACCAAAGGAAGATGTCGAATGGCACGGGCTTCGCCCTATCCCATGGCCAATGACCTCCCGGGGCGCAGTGCCGCCGGATGGCTGGCGCTGGCATGGGCGAGCTTCATTGTGCTGCCATGGTACCAAGTCGAAGGCGGCTTGCTTTCCTTTGACTGGCTGGCGCGTCCGGCAGAGGCGGCACCAGCCATCCTGCTGTCGCTGAACGGTCGGCTCTGGCTGCTTCCCTTGATCCTGCCACTTCTCCTGGCAAGCTGGCTCGTCGCGCGCCGGAACCTCCCCGGCCTGGCGACGGCGGGCGCTGCCGGTCTCGCCTGGCTGGCGATCGAGGGTTTTTCCATCATCCATTCGGGTTGGGGATTTGCCTGGCTCGGGCATCTCGCCAGTACGCCGGGGCCGGTGCAGCCGGGTCTCGGCTGGGGTGCCGTGCTGTACGCGGTGACGATGCTGATGTTCATCGCCGAGGCGCTGGCCGCGCGTGGCTGGTGCAAGGGCGACCGTTTTGTCGTCGGCTCGCTGCTGATCGTGATCGCTTCGCTGATCCTGTTCGTGGCTTATCCGCTGTTGTCGATCCTCGCTTCCGCCATCGAGGACAATGACGGCAATATCGTGCCGGCTCTGTTTGCCGAAAAGCTGTTCAGTGCCAACATCTGGAGCCTGCGCTGCCTCTACGACGACGGTTCCTGCGGCGTGGCGTGGAATACGGTGGCGATCGCGGTGCTGGTGGGTTTCTTCTGCACGGCGCTAGGCCTGGCGCTGGCGCTGATTGCGTTGCGCACCAGGCTGCCTGCCAAATGGCTGCTGCGCGACCTCTCCATCCTGCCGATCATCACGCCCCCTTTCGTCATCGGCCTGGCGCTGATCCTGTTGTTCGGTCGGGCCGGCATCGTCACCAATCTTTTGTCCGAACATCTCGGTATTCCGCGCAGCCGCTGGATCTACGGCATGGCCGGGATCACCATCGCGCAAGTGCTGGCCTTCACGCCGATCGCTTTCCTGGTCCTGGCCGGCGTGCTGCAGGGCGTCAGCCCGAGCATGGAGGAGGCCTCGCAGACCTTGCGCGCCAGCCGTTGGCGCACTTTCAGCACAATCACCTGGCCGCTGATCCGCCCGGGGCTGGCCAGCGCCTTCCTGATCTCGTTCATCGAGAGCATGGCCGACTTTGCCAACCCGCTGGTGCTGGGCGGCAACTTCAACGTGCTGTCGACGGACATCTTCTTTGCGGTGGTGGGCGCTGCGCATGATCAAGGCCGTGCGGCGGTGCTGGCGATCGTGCTTCTGGGATTCACGCTCGCCGCTTTCGTCATCCAGCGCCGCTGGATCGGCAGCCGCAGCTACGTCACCGTCGCGGGCAAGGGCGATGGCGGTGTGCCGGCCACGCTGCCCAAGGGCTTGCGCATCGGCTGCTACGCCGCCGTCGTTCCCTGGTTGCTTCTGACCGTCGTGGTCTATGGCATCATCCTGGGCGGCGGCTTCGTGCAATCGATCGGCCGCGACAACACGCCGACGCTCGAATATTTCCTCACCGCTTTCTCCGTCGAGAAAGGCGTCAATGGCTGGTTCCTGAGCGGGTCGGCCTGGCCGTCGCTGCTGATGACCATCGGCCTTGCGCTGGTGGCGATGCCGTTCACCGCCGCGCTCGGCATCCTGACCGCCTATCTGCTCGACCGGCAGCATTTCGCCGGGCGCACGATGTTCGAATTCCTCGCCATGATGAGCTTTGCCATTCCCGGCACCGTCGTCGGCGTCAGCTATATCCTCGCCTTCAACGTGCCGCCGGTGCAACTGACCGGCACCGGACTGATCATCGTCATCTCGTTCATCTTCCGCAACATGCCGGTTGCGATCCGTGCGGGCCTCGCCAATCTTGGGCAGATCGACAAGAGCCTGGACGAGGCATCGCTGACACTGGGGGCGCGTTCCTTCGCCACCTTGCGGCGGGTGATCCTGCCGATCCTGAAGCCGGCTATCGTGACCGCGATGATCTACAGTTTCGTGCGTGCGGTCACAGCGGTCAGCGCCGTCATCTTCCTGGCGACCGGCCGCTTCAATCTCGCCACCGTCTATATTGTCGGGCGAGCCGATGTCGGCGAATACGGCATCGCCATCGTCTATTCGGCGGTGCTGATCGTCGTCATGATGACCATTCTGATCGGCATCCAGCTGCTGGTCGGGGAACGCCGGCTTGGCCGGCGCCGGGCCGAAGCGCAAGCCGTCGTGGCACCAATCTGATCGGAGAAGCGTATGGATCAAACGGCGAAGAACGCTGCCCCCGGCGTGGTGGACAGACCGGCAGTGCGTTTCGAGGGCGTCACGAAGAAATACGGCGCCGTCACTGCCGTCGACAATGTCAGCTTCGACATCGCACCGGCCAGCCTGGTGACGCTGCTGGGACCCTCCGGCTGCGGCAAGACGACGACGCTCAGGCTGATTGCCGGGCTTGAGCACGCAAGCCACGGGCGCATCGTAATCGACGGCAAGGACGTCACCTTGCTGTCAGCCGCAGAGCGCGACGTCAGCATGGTCTTCCAGTCCTATGCGCTGTTCCCGCACATGAACGTCATGGAAAATGTCGGCTACGGCCTGCGGGCGACGGGGCTCGGCAAGGTTGAGGCCGCAGGGCGCGCCGCCGAGAAGCTGGCACAGGTCGGCCTGTCCGGCTACGAGAAGCGCCAGCCGAGCGAACTTTCGGGCGGCCAGCAGCAGCGCGTGGCCGTGGCGCGCGCCATCGTGCTGGAGCCGAAGGTGCTTTTGTTCGACGAGCCGCTGTCCAATCTCGATGCCAAGCTGCGCCGGCGCGTACGCGATGAGATCCGCGGTCTTCAGCAGGACCTCGCGCTGGCCGTGGTCTATGTGACGCATGACCAGGAGGAGGCGCTGGCCGTGTCCGATCGCATCATCGTCATGAACGCTGCCCGCGTCGCCCAGGACGGAACCCCGCGCGACCTCTACAACGAACCCAGGAACTCTTTCATCGCCGATTTCATGGGCGACGCCAACCTGCTCGATGTCGAGGTTCTCGCCAGCAATGGGACGAATGCCGAGGTAAAGGTCGGGCCGCTGCGGCTCGACATGCGGCATCGCGGCATCGCGGCGGGGCCGGCGGTGCTGGCCGTCCGGCCGAATGCCGTGCGCCTCGTCGCCGGCCAGCCGGCAGCCGGCGGGATGAGAGGGCGCGTGGTCAAGAGTTCTTATCTCGGCGACCACATGGAATACCGCGTCGCGATAAACGATCCGGCGGTCGAGCTGTTTGCGACGTCGCCGGTCGTCACACCCGCCCTGCCGGAAGGCAGCGTCGTCGCGGTCGATTTCGATCCGGCAAAGATCGTGCTGATAGCGCGCGACAAGTCCTAGCCAGCAGCGGACACCGCTACCGGTGCGCCTGATACGAAAATAGTGGTTCTCGACGTTCGATGTCGATGTTACGAATCTCTGTGCATTCCGAATGTGCGCTTGTGACCATGTGTCCGGGCAATTTGGAACTGTGGCGAGCACAGGACGTATTCTTCACGCGGGACCAGACGGTACACTCGAAGCCGTCACAGGGCCGCAATGGGCGTTTTCGACAGTGGCCACAAGGGAGGAAATACCAGTGAAAGCATCCTATCTCATCTCAGCCGCGCTGCTTGTGGGTACCGCGATGCCAGCGGCGGCAGCCGAAATTTCCGACGGCAAGGTCAAGATCGGCATCCTCAACGACCAGTCGGGTGTCTATGCCGATTTCGGCGGCAAATGGTCCGTCGAGGCGGCCAAGATGGCTGTCGAGGATTTCGGCGGCAAGGTCCAGAATGCGCCTATCGAGGTCATCAGCGCCGACCACCAGAACAAGCCGGACATCGCCTCCAACATAGCGCGCCAGTGGTACGACACCGAGCAGGTCGATGCCATAATGGAACTGACCACCTCCTCGGTGGCGCTCGCCGTGCAGGGACTTTCCAAGGAAAAGAAGAAGATCGACATCGTCACCGGCGCGGCTGCGACCGACCTGACCGGCAAGCAGTGCTCGCCCTATGGTTTCCATTGGGCCTACGACACCCATTCCCAGGCCGTCGGCACAGGCGGTGCCCTGGTGCAGCAAGGCGGCGACAGCTGGTATTTCATCACCGTCGACTACGCCTTCGGCTATTCGCTCGAGGAGCAGACCGCCAAGCTCGTCAAGGATCGCGGCGGCAAGGTGCTTGGTGAAGTGCGCTATCCGCTCGGCTCGACCGACTACTCATCCTTCCTGCTGCAGGCGCAATCCTCCGGCGCCAAGATCGTCGGCCTTGCCAATGCCGGTCTCGACACTTCCAACTCGATCAAGCAGGCGGCCGAATTCGGCATCGTCGCCGGCGGCCAGCGGCTCGCGGCACTTCTGTTCACGCTGGCCGAAGTGCATGGCCTTGGCTTGCAGGCGGCCCAGGGCGTCGTGCTGACCGAAGGCTATTACTGGGATCGCGACGACAAGAGCCGCGAGTTCGCCAACCGCTTCTTCAAACGCACCGGCAGGATGCCGAACATGATCCAGGCCGGGACGTATTCGGCGGTGTCGCAGTATCTCAAGGCCATCGACAAGGCCGGCACCGACGAAACCGAAGCGGTGGCCAAGGAATTGCATTCGATGCCGGTCAATGACGTCTTTACCGCCAACGGCAAGGTGCAGGCCGACGGCTCCATGGTGCACGACATGTACCTCTATCAGGTCAAGAAGCCCGAGGAGAGCAAGAAGGATTGGGACTACTACACCTATCTTGCAACCATTCCGGGCGACCAGGCCTTCATGAAGGCCACGGATAGCGGCTGCCCGCTCGTCAGCAAGTGACGACGGCAACCGCCGCGGCCGTCAGGCCTGACGGCGATGGAGCCGTGCCGCGGGTGGTGCTTTCCGCCCGCGGCCTCAGGCGCGATTTCGCCGGGTTCGTTGCGGTGAAGGATGTCGATCTCAACGTTCATCACGGCAGGATTCACGCCTTGATCGGACCCAACGGCGCCGGCAAGACCACGATCTTCAATCTTTTGACCAAGTTCCTGCAGCCGACCAGCGGCACGATTGAACTGCTCGGCACCGACATAACCCGGACACCGCCGGCCAAGGTGGCGCGGATGGGCCTCGTGCGCTCGTTCCAGATATCGGCGATCTTTCCGCATCTGAGCGTGCTCGACAATGTGCGCGTCGCGCTGCAGCGGCCAGGCGGGCTGGGTTTCCAGTTCTGGCGCCCGCTTTCGGCGCTCGACCAACTGACGCCGCGGGCGCGCGAGCTTCTCGGCACGGTCGGCCTCGACGACGCGGCGCACCGGCTCGCCGGCGATCTCTCCTATGGCCGCAAGCGCGTGCTCGAGATCGCCACCACGCTGGCGCTCGATCCAAAGGTGCTGCTGCTCGACGAGCCGATGGCCGGCATGGGGCACGAGGATGTCAGCATGATCTCCGGGATCATCCGCGCCTTGGCCCGCGATCGGGCCGTGCTCATGGTGGAGCACAATCTGACCGTCGTTGCCGATCTTTGCGACTGGATCACCGTGATGCAGCGCGGCAAGGTGCTCGCCGCGGGCGACTATCCGACGGTCAGCCAGGATGAACGCGTCCGGATAGCCTATATGGGAACCGAGCATGAGTGAGCCGCTGCTTGCCGTGCGCGATCTCCATGCCTGGTACGGCGAGGGCCACGCGCTGCACGGCGTCGACCTCGATGTGTTCCGCGGCGAAACCGTGACGCTGCTTGGCCGCAACGGCGTCGGCAAGACCACGACGCTGCGCGCCATCATGGGGCTGATCCGCAAGCGCACCGGCAGTGTCGTCTTCAACGGCAACGACTTGATCGGCCTGCCCTTGCACCGTGTCGCCCACCAAGGCATCGGTTTCGTTCCCGAGGAGCGCGGCATTTTCGCCACGCTGACAGTCGACGAGAACCTGATCCTGCCGCCGGTGGTGGCCAAGGGCGGCATGAGCGTCGAGGAGATCTTCGAGCTCTTTCCCAACCTGAAGGAGCGCCGCAACAGCCCGGGCACCAGGCTATCCGGCGGCGAGCAGCAGATGCTGGCGATCGCCCGCATCCTGAGGACGGGTGTCCGGATGCTGCTCCTCGACGAGCCGACCGAAGGCCTGGCGCCGGTCATCGTCCAGCGCATCGGCGAATTGCTTGCGACGTTGAAAAAGCGCGGCATGACGATCCTGCTCGTGGAGCAGAATTTCCGTTTCGCCGCCCGCATTGCCGACCGCTTCTACCTGATGGAGCACGGCAAGGTGCTGAGCGGGTTTCCGGTCGGCGAACTGGCCGCCCACGACGCTCAACTTCACGAGGTGCTCGGAGTATGATCGCGCCATGACGATGATCTTCGGCATCCCCATCCAGGCCTTTCTCGGGCAGCTGCTGGTCGGGCTGATCAACGGTTCCTTCTATGCGATGCTGAGCCTTGGCCTCGCCGTCATCTTCGGCCTGCTGCGCATCATCAATTTCGCCCACGGCGCGCTCTACATGCTGGGCGCCTTCATCGGTTATCTGCTGCTTGTCCATCTCGGCATCGGCTATTGGCCGGCGCTGATCCTGGTGCCGCTCGCCGTCGGGCTGTTCGGCATTGCGGTCGAGCGTGCAGCGCTCTCGCGGCTCTACCAGCTCGACCCTCTCTACGGCCTGCTCTTCACTTTCGGCCTGGCCTTGGTCATCGAGGGCGTCTTCCGTTATTATTACGGCGTCTCGGGAAATCCCTATGCGGTGCCGGCGCTACTTGCGGGCGGCACCAATCTCGGCTTCATGTTCCTGCCCAACTATCGCGGCTGGGTGGTGCTGGCATCGCTTCTCGTCTGCCTGGGCACATGGCTTTTGATCGAGAAGACCAGGCTTGGCTCCTATCTGCGCGCCGCGACCGAAAATCCAGAACTGGTCCAGGCTTTCGGCGTCAACGTGCCACTGCTTTTGACACTCACCTATGGACTGGGTGCGGCACTTGCCGGTCTTGCCGGGATCCTGGCGGCTCCCGTCTACCAGGTCAGTCCGCTGATGGGGTCGGATCTGATCATCGTCGTCTTCGCCGTCGTCGTGGTCGGCGGCATGGGCTCGATCCTGGGCGCCATCGTCACCGGCTACATGCTCGGCCTCGCCGAGGGCCTAACCAAGGTGTTCTATCCCGAGGCGTCGAACCTTGTCGTCTTCGTCATCATGGCGATCGTGCTTCTACTGCGGCCGGCCGGCCTGTTCGGAAGGGACGCCTGAGATGAGTGAGCTGACGCTTCACGAAAAGCGCGCCGCGGCCTCCGTGCGGCTGGAACGCGCGCTGGTGGCGCTGGCGGTATTGGCGCTCATCGCCGCGCCGTTCTTCGTCTACCCGTTCTTCCTTATGAAGATGCTGTGCTTTGCGCTGTTTGCCTGCGCCTTCAACCTGTTGCTCGGCTACACCGGCCTGTTGTCCTTCGGCCACGCGACCTTCTTCGGCGGCGCCGCCTATTTCTGCGCGCATGCCGTCAAGGTATGGGGCTGGCCGCCGGAGGCAGGCATTCTGCTGGGTACCGCCGGCGCGGCCCTGCTCGGGCTGGTCATGGGCTTCTTCGCCATCCGCCGGCAAGGCATCTATTTCGCCATGATCACGCTGGCGCTGGCGCAGATGTTCTTCTTCTTCTGCGTGCAGGCACCGTTCACGCAAGGCGAGGATGGCATCCAGGGCGTTCCGCGCGGCAACCTCTTCGGCATCATCGATTTGAACGCTACGGTCAACATGTACTATGTCGTATTGGCCATCTTCCTGATCGGCGTCTTCGCCATTTGGCGGATCGTCAACTCGCCGTTCGGCATGATCCTGCGCTCGATCCGCGAGAACGAGAACCGCGCCATCTCGCTCGGCTATTCCGTCGCCAGGTATAAACTCGCCGCTTTCGTGATGTCGGCCGCGCTAGCCGGGCTTGCCGGCGCGGTCAAGGCAATCGTGTTCCAGTTCGCGACGCTCACCGACGTGACATGGCAGATGTCGGGCGAGGTGATCCTGATGTCGCTGCTTGGCGGCATCGGTACCATGGTCGGGCCGGTCGTCGGCGCCGGCTTCGTCGTCGGCCTTGAAAACACACTCGCCACCTCAGGCTTTCCGGTGACCATCGCCACCGGCCTGATATTCATGGTCTGCGTGCTCGTCTTCCGGCGCGGCATCGTCGGCGAATTCCATGCGCGGCTGCCCAGGCCGGCGGACGGTGCAAGTGGTTGATATTCATCCCGTGGCCGATCTCCCTGCTGTCTCCAGCCATGTGGTGGGCAGTCCAGTGAGCAACCGGGAATGCAGCCTGGATGTTTATCGAAGCGCCTGCTTTACAGGCAGGTTTGGTAGCGCTACCGTCTCCGTATCGCGTGACCACATGAAGGTTGGAGGGCCGTCGCCGGGAGAGGTCAGCGGTTCCTTCGAAGAGACGTCGCGGGAATCGTTCGGGAGGAGGATCGATGGCGTCTGTCGCGATTAGCGAGGTTCACAAATCATTCGGGACCGTCGAGGTTCTGCACGGCGTCAGCGTGGACATCGACGATGGCGAATTCGTCACGCTGGTCGGGCCGTCGGGTTGCGGAAAATCAACCCTGCTCAGGATGATCGCGGGCCTGGAAAAGATTTCGCGGGGCCAGATTGCGATTGGCGAACGTGTCGTCAACAACGTTGCGCCGAAGGAACGCGACGTCGCTATGGTCTTCCAGAACTATGCGCTCTACCCGCATATGACCGTCGCCGAGAACATGGCATTCTCGCTCATGCTCAAGGGCGTTTCGAAGGCTGAGAGCGGCGTCGGCGTTCAGCGCGCTGCGGAAATTCTGGGGCTCGTGCCGCTGTTGGCGCGCTATCCCCGCCAGCTTTCCGGCGGACAGCGCCAGCGGGTTGCCATGGGGCGGGCGATCGTGCGCGATCCGGCGGTTTTCCTGTTCGACGAACCGCTGTCCAATCTTGACGCCAAGCTCAGGGTGCAGATGCGCGCCGAGATCAAGGAACTGCACCAGCGCCTGAAAACCACGACGGTCTATGTTACCCACGACCAGATCGAAGCCATGACCATGGCGGACAAGATCGTGGTCATGCATGACGGCATCGTCGAGCAGATCGGGCCGCCGCTGGAACTCTACGACAGGCCGGACAATCTCTTCGTCGCCAGTTTCATCGGCTCCCCCGCCATGAATTTGCTGCGGGGCGAAATCGCGATGGACGGATCGCCGTCCTTTCGGGGCGCGGGCGGAATTTCCGTGCCGTTGGACGCAGCATCGTCCGTCAAAGGCGGCGAGCCGGTGGTGCTGGGCATACGGCCCGAGCATTTGCGGCTGTCCGACCAAGGCATTGCGGTCACCATCGCGGTGATCGAGCCGACCGGGTCGGAGGTACAGCTCATCGGCCGGACAGCCGGCGGTGAAGAGATCGTGGCCAACTTCCGGGAACGTCATTCCTTCACGCCGGGCGAAACCATCCGGCTCACCGCCGAACCCGGGCTCATTCATCTCTTCCACGGCGAAACCGGGCAGCGACTTCAAACGCGCAGCAAGCTGTAGAGACCAAAGCAAGAGAAACAAACAGGAGGAACGAGCATGAAATTCACCAGACGTGACGTGATCCGCACGACGGCCGGCGCTG
This sequence comes from Mesorhizobium sp. B2-4-2, assembly GCF_006442845.1. Classification (NCBI taxonomy): domain Bacteria; kingdom Pseudomonadati; phylum Pseudomonadota; class Alphaproteobacteria; order Hyphomicrobiales; family Phyllobacteriaceae; genus Mesorhizobium; species Mesorhizobium sp. B2-4-2. The sequence continues at coordinate 112,526 of NZ_VFVM01000013.1, forward strand.
CCGCCGGCGTTTTGGGAAGCCGCTTCGCCGGCTCCCCGGCATTCGCCCAGGAGGGGCTGAAGTACAAGCCGGAGGACGGTGCGAAGCTCAGGCTGCTGCGCTGGTCGCCTTTCGTGCAGGGCGACGAGGACCAGTGGCTGAAAAACACCAAGCGGTTCACCGAAGCGACGGGCGTGGAGGTGCGTGTCGACAAGGAAAGCTGGGAAGACATTCGCCCCAAGGCAGCGGTCGCCGCCAATGTCGGTTCAGGTCCGGATCTGATGTTCGTCTGGTTCGACGACCCGCATCAGTATCCCGATAAGCTGCACGACGTGACGGAATTGGGCGAGTATCTGGGCTCGAAATATGGCGGCTGGCACGACGGACCAAAGCAATATGCTACCCGGGAAGGCAAATTCATCGGCCTGCCACTCGCCACCATCGGAAATGCCATCGTCTATCGGGAAAGCTGGGTAAAAGAGGCCGGCTTTTCGGAGTTCCCCAAGGACACGAAAGGCTTCCTCGAACTTTGCAAGGCCTTGCAGGCGAAGGGGCATCCGGCCGGCTTCACGCACGGCCATGGTGTCGGCGATGGCAACAACTATGCGCACTGGCTGCTGTGGAGCCATGGCGGCCAGATGGTCGACGAGAGCGGCAAGGTGACGATCAACAGCCCCGAGACCCTCAAGGCGATCGAATACGCGCAGGAACTCTACAAGACTTTTATTCCCGGTACCGAAAGCTGGCTCGACGTCAACAACAATCGCGCCTTCCTGGCCGGCGAACTCAGTGTGATCGCCAATGGCATTTCCGCCTACAACACGGCCAAGATCAACAAGGACAATGATCCGAAGCTGGCGGAGATGGCCAAGGACATACGCACCACCAACCTGCCGATCGGTCCTGTCGGCAAATCCGTCGAACTGTTCCAGGTGACCACAGCCGTCATCTTCGACTACACGCCCTACCCCAACGCGGCCAAAGCCTATCTGCAATTCATGTTCGAGGACCCGCAAATGCCGGACTGGATCACCTCCTCGGCGGGCTACTGCTGCCAGACGCTCAAGGCGTTCGACAACAATCCGGTGTGGACAGCCGATCCGAACAATGCCGCTTACGCCAAGGCTTCGGCGACGCTACGGCCCAACGGCTATGCCGGGCCGCTTGGCTATGCCTCCGCGGCGACCATGGCCGACTATGTCCTGGTCGACATGTTCGCCAAGGCCGTCACGGGACAGGCCACGCCCCAGGAGGCAATGGAAGAGGCGGAAAAGCGCGCAAACCGGTATTATCGCGTTTGATCCATGCCAGCTGAGCCTGGCGGCTCTACCCCGCGCTATCCGACCCTCCGGAAGCGCAGGGCGGCCGCCAGGCCGATCAACGAGACCCTTGCAGGGAGCCCGCCCCATGGCCGTGCCGTCCGTCGCCGCTCAGCCGCGTTCCTCGATGCTGTCGCGCCTGGCCGAGAGCAGGAACGCGCTTGGCTTCGGCTTCATGCTGCCGGCGGCGGCATTGCTGCTTGTCTTCCTGACCTATCCGCTTGGGCTCGGCGTCTGGCTCGGCTTCACCGATGCCCGCATCGGCCGTCCCGGCATCTTCATCGGCATCGAGAACTATGAATATCTGTGGAGCGACGCCGTTTTCTGGCTCTCCGTCTTCAATACCCTGCTCTACACCGTCAGCGCCTCGATCCTGAAATTCGCGCTCGGCCTTTGGCTGGCGCTTATCCTCAATCAGAACCTTCCCTTCAAATCGTTCTTCCGCGCGATTGTCCTGCTGCCGTGGGTGGTGCCGACGGTGCTCTCGGCAATCGCCTTCTGGTGGATTTACGATTCGCAGTTCTCGATCCTGTCCTGGGCGCTCCAGCAGATGGGCCTGATCGACCATCGCATCAATTTCCTCGGCGATCCGGAGAACGCGCGTGCTTCGGTGATCGCGGCCAATGTCTGGCGCGGCATCCCTTTCGTAGCCATCACGCTGCTTGCCGGCTTGCAGACAATCCCCCAATCGCTTTACGAGGCCGCCACGCTCGACGGCGCCAGCCGCTGGCAATTGTTTCGCCATGTGACGCTGCCGCTGCTCACCCCCATCATCGCGATCACGATGACGTTCTCGGTGCTGTTCACCTTCACGGATTTCCAGCTGATCTATGTGCTGACCCGCGGCGGACCGGTAAATGCCACCCATCTGATGGCGACGCTGTCGTTCCAGCGCGGCATTTCGGGCGGCCAGCTCGGCGAGGGCGCCGCGATCGCGGTCGCCATGATCCCATTCCTCCTTGCCGCGATCCTGTTCAGTTATTTCGGCTTGCAGCGCCGCAAATGGCAGCAGGGGGGCGGAGACTGACATGGCTGCGACCAGGAAGACAAAACAGCCGCAGCTTGACGAAGGCGGCATGGGCTATTTGCAGAGCGTGCCGCGCCGTGTGGTGACGGTCTATCTCCCCCTGCTCGTGTTCGTCATCGTGCTCTTATTCCCGTTCTACTGGATGACCATCACAGCGGTTAAGCCCAATGTCGAAATGACCGACTATGCCAATTTCAACCCGCTCTGGGTCGTGCATCCGACATTGGAGCACATCCGCTATCTTCTCTTCGAGACGTCCTATCCGGGCTGGCTGCTCAACACGATCATCATTTCGACCGCCGCCACTTTCCTGTCGCTGTTGGCGTCGGTTTTCGCGGCCTATGCGATCGAGCGGCTGCGGTTCTCCGGGGCGCGGCAGGTCGGCCTCGCGGTGTTCCTCGCCTATCTCGTGCCGCCCTCGATACTGTTCATCCCCTTGTCGGTGATGGTGTTCAACCTCGGGCTTTACGACACACCCTTCGCGCTCATCCTCACCTACCCGACCTTCCTGATCCCCTTCTGCACCTGGCTGCTGATGGGTTACTTCCGCTCCATCCCGTTCGAACTGGAAGAATGTGCGCTCATAGACGGGGCAAGCCGCTGGCAGATCCTGAGCAAGATCGTGCTGCCCCTGTCGGTGCCAGGCCTGATCTCGGCGGGCATATTCGCATTCACCCTGTCATGGAACGAGTTCATCTATGCCTTGACGTTCATCCAGTCGTCCGAAAACAAGACCGTGCCGGTCGGGGTGCTCACCGAACTCGTACGCTCCGACGTCTATGAATGGGGTGCCCTGATGGCGGGCGCGCTGATCGGATCCCTGCCGGTCGTCGTGCTCTATTCGTTCTTCGTCGAGCACTACGTCTCCTCGATGACCGGCGCGGTGAAGGAATAGCGCCGTCCTGATGCCGCGGGCGATTTTCCTGGAATGCCCTAGCCCAGGCTTTTGCCGTAGCGGGCAAAGCTTTCGGCCAGGACAGTCGTGCTCGCACCGGCCCGTTCGGGCCGTTTGTAGATGCCGCCTTCGACGCGGATCGGCTCCTCGAAGTGATCCTTGATCCAGGGGATGTATTCGAGGATCGTCGATGCAGGATGCCAGTAGCTCAGATGCACATGCACCTGGCTCATCTCCCCTGCATGCGGAACGACGGGAAGCCGATGCGCCAGTGCCAGGTCCGCGACCTGGATGTATTCGGTTATTCCTCCGAGCCGCGTGACGTCCGGCTGGACGTAGGCGACGGCTCCTGCATCGACGAAGGAGCGGAACGCGTCGATCGTGTAGAGCTGCTCGCCGAGCGCGATCGGGATCGATGTATTGCGCGCGAGCGTCGCGTGGCTGGCGACATCGTCATACCAGAGCGGCTCCTCGAACCAGTAGATATCTAGGTCGCGCGCCAGCGCGCAGAACCGCTGGCAGGTCGGAAGATCCCACTTGCCGTTGCCGTCGATTGCGATCCGGATCCTTGATCCGACACGTTTGCGCACAGCCGCCAGGCGCTCGACGTCGATATTTGGGTCGTCATGGCCGACCTTGATCTTGATGCGTGTGAATCCATCCTCCTCGACGGCTTTCGCGGAGCCGCGCAGCAACGTGTCCAGATCGAACGAAATCCAGCCGATATCGGTATTGTAGGCCTCCAGGGCATCGGTGCGCGCGCCGCCGAGATAACTCCACAGCGGCAGGCCCGCCCGTTTCGCCTTCATATCCCACAACGCGATATCGATTGCGGCCAGCGCCAGATGCGTGATGCCGGCCCGACCGACCCATTGAAGCGAAGGATGGCGCGCAAGCCTGGTCCATAGACGCTGATGATCCGAGGCGTCTTCGCCTACCAGAAGCGGCGCGTAACACTCGCCGATGCAGGACGTTATCAGCCGGTCGGCGGCCAGATGGGCATGCGTGCCGGTGAAGCCATAACCTTCCAGCCCGTCCGTGGTGACGATCTTCGTACCCACGACACCCCAATGGGTGATGCTGTGGGTCGAGTCCGAAATGGAGTCCGAGGTGAGTGGAAGATGGAGAATAAACGGGCGGACGGAGGCGATTTTCATCTATGACCCTTGGCGGATATGAATTTGTCAATGAAGGAGCTGCGAGAGGAATTCGCGTGCACGCTGATGCTTCGGGGCTGCGAAGAACTCCTTCGGCGTGGCCTCCTCGAGTATCCGGCCCTTGTCCATGAAGACGACCCGATCGGCCACCTGGCTGGCGAAACCCATTTCGTGCGTCACGCAGATCATCGTCATGCCTTCGGATGCCAGCGAGACCATGGTGTCGAGCACTTCCTTGACCATTTCCGGATCGAGAGCCGAGGTCGGTTCATCGAAGAGCATGATCTTGGGCTGCATGCAGAGCGCGCGGGCGATCGCGACGCGCTGCTGCTGGCCGCCGGAAAGCTGGGACGGATACTTGTCCGCCTGATCTGCGATCCGTACCTTGTGCAACATCTCCAGCGCTCTCTCCGAAGCGTCCTTGCGGGATTTTCCGAGCACGCGGACGGGCGCCAGCGTACAGTTCTCGATCACCTTGAGATGCGGGAAGAGGTTGAACTGCTGGAACACCATGCCGATGTCCCGGCGCGGAACCATACGTCCGTGGGACTTCTCGACCAGCGGTTTGCCGTCGATTTCCACCGAGCCTTGCTGCAGGTCTTCCAAGCCGTTGATGCAGCGGATCAAGGTCGACTTGCCTGAGCCAGACGGCCCGCAGACGACAATCTTTTCGCCCTTCGCCACATCAAGGCTGACGTGATCGAGCGCCTGAAACCCGCCGAACATCTTCACTGCATCGCGCAGTTTCACAAAGGCGCTGCCGTTGGCGTGCATGAACTCCTCCTTGTTGCGAGGTTGGCTTGTAACCCGAAAGACCGAAATCGGAAAATAAAAAATTTTCTATTTTTAATTTTTCTGTTGCGCCGAACCGGAACCTGACCGATGCTTGGCCCATGAGCATGATCAAGACGACATTGGCCGAGCAGGCCTACCAGGAGCTGCGCTCGCGGATTGTCGGCGGCAGGCTGGCAGGCGGGCAGCGCCTGTTGCCTAACGAATTGGCGGCGGAACTGGGCATCAGTCCCACGCCTGTCAAGGAAGCCTGCCTGCGGCTGGAGGCGGACGGGCTTCTCGTCAATTCCTCGCGGCGCGGCATGGTGGTCCGCAGCTTCAACGAGGAAGCCGTCGAGGAATTATACGCGGCCAGGACACTGCTCGAGAAAGGGGCCGTGGAAGCAGCCTTCGACGCAGGACGGCTCGATGAGGCGCTGCGGGCGAAGCTCCAAGACAGCCTGGAAAACCACAGGCGCTTCGCCAAAGGGTCGTCGCTCGACGATCTGGCGAAGGCGCTCTCCCATGACCGGGCCTTCCACAGTTCGCTCGTCGGCGCCGCGGGGATACCGATGATCTCCGAGGTCCACTCCCGCATTGTCGGCCAGACGCATACGGTCTTCGTCTCGATTCCAGGCGATTACAGCCGCTCGGTCGAGGAGCACCAGGATATTCTCGATGCCATCGTCGCCGGCAAGAAGAGCCAAATCCTCGCGGCGCTTCAGCGACATCTCGAGAGAAGCCGGCAGAACACCTTGCGCCAGGTAAAAGTCCTTGCGCGAGCGATCGAACCGAACCTTGTTTGAAGACCGGGGACGAGTGTGGGGTACCTAGATTTTTCCGGGACATTCGCGCGCGGCGACCTGTTCGTGCACGCCGCCATGCTGACTGTCGGCCTGTCGGCCGCCGCGCTGGCTCTGGGCATGTGCGTCGGCATCGTCGGCGCCCTGATGAGACTTTCGAGCTCGAAAATCCTCTCCTCAATCGCGGCCGCCTATGTGGAGATCATCCGCAACACGCCGTTTCTGGTGCAGATCTATATCATCTATTTCGGCCTGCCCTCGGTCGGCATCCGCATTTCGGAAGTGACGGCGGCCATCCTCTCCCTGACGCTCTACGCGGGCGCCTATATCACCGAGATCGTCCGTGCCGGCATCCAGACGATCGGCAAGGGACAGCGAGAGGCGGCGCACACGCTTGGCATGTCACCGTATCTCACCTTCCGCTATGTCGTTCTGCTGCCGGCGATTTCAGCGATCTTCCCGGCACTGACCAGCCAGTTCATCCTGATCATGCTGGCGTCCAGCGTCGTTTCCGTCATCTCCGTCCCGGAACTGACCGGCGTCGCCAATGATGTGCAGGGCCTGACCTTCCGAAGCCTGGAAGCCTATCTCGTGGTCGCGGCCATCTACCTTGTCCTGACGGCTGCATTCAAAGGCGTCTTCGCACTGATTGAGCGTGCCCTCTTCTCCTTCCGCTTTGCAGGGCGATGACGATGTTCCAGACATTCAACCTCCATCATGTCGGGTTTCTGCTGCAATGTGCGACGTGGACGGTCGTCCTCTCGGGAATTGCGCTTGCAGGCGGCGCCATCGGCGGATCGATTATCGCCCTCATGCGCCTCTCCCGCTTCGCCTGGATGCGCTGGATCGCACAGGCCTATATCTATGTCATCCAGGGAACGCCTCTGCTCGTCATTCTCTTCATCGCCTATTTCGGCGTCGCCAATCTCGGCTATGACCTTCCGGCGATCTACGCGGCCGGCCTTGGATTTACGCTCTACAGCAGCGCGTTCCTCGGCGAGATCTGGCGCGGGTCGATCCAGTCGATCAACAAGGGGCAATGGGAAGCGTCGTTCGTGCTGGCGCTTGACTGGCGGCACACGATGACCGACGTCATCATCCCGCAGGCGCTTCGCGTCGCCATTCCTCCGACGGTCGGCTTCTCCGTTCAGGTCGTCAAGAACACCGCGCTTGCTTCGGTCGTCGGCTTTATCGAACTGACGAGAGCAGGACAGATCGTCTCCAGCGCCACGTTCCAGCCGCTGCCCGTCTATCTGACGGTCGCGGCCATCTACTTCGGCATCTGCTCCATACTGTCCCATGCCAGCCGCCGCCTGGAGCGCCGCCTGCAGCAGGCAGCCAACTGAAGATCCGGTTCATCACACCAGGGAGGAAAGTATCATGCTATTGAAGAGACTTGCTGTCGGGGTCGCCGCGATGCTGGCGATGATATTGCCCGCAAAGGCCGAGAGCACGCTGGACGCCATCGTGCAGCGCGGCACCATCAATGTCGGCGTCGGCCTTGGAACGCCGCCTTATGGCCTGATGGACAGCAGCATGCAGCCCGACGGCTATGACGTGTCCGTAGCAAAGGCAATCGCCCGCGATCTCGGCGTCAAGGTCAACATCGTCGACACGACGGCAGCCAACCGCATCCCGAACCTGACTTCGGGCAAGCTCGACATCGTGATCTATTCGTTCTCGATCACCGCCGAGCGCGCCAAGGCCATCGCGTTCACCAACACCTACTATGTCGACCAGCAGGTCTATGTCGGTCCCGCCGACCAGCCGATCACCAAGATCGAGGATCTGGCCGGCAGGAAGATCGGCGTGACGCGGGCCAGCACGAACGACATCGTCATGACCAAAAAGGCCGTCGAAGGCGCACAGATCCAGCGCTATGACGATGACGCGTCGACGTCCCAGGCGCTGTTCGCAGGTCAGGTCGAAGGCATCGTGACCAGCGGAGCGCTTGCCCGCGCCGTCGAGGAGCACGATCCCAACCTCAAGAAGCAGTTCGTCGTGGCGCAGGCGCCGATGGGCATAGGCCTGCGCCGCAACGACCCGGACTTCCTGCACTGGCTGAACACGGAGCTCTTCATGCTCCAGTCTACAGGTGAGCTGCAGGCCCTGCAGAAAAAATGGATGGGTGTCGAAGTCGACCTGCCCCGCTTCTGAGAATGACTGGATCCGGGACTCCCCCGGATCCACACATGCCGCTGCGATCGGTTTATCGAAGGTTTTTCCATGAAAATCACGGATGTGAAGGTGCGCTGCTGCCAGCGCAAACCGGGCGATTTTGCCGCCAGCGCGTTTCGAACCGGGGATTTCGCGAAGTTCGAATTTCTCACCGTCACCATGATGACGGACACCGGGCTCGAGGCAACCGCCTTCGGGTTCGCCGGTCGTTCGGCGGCGGGCGCCGGCAGGCTGATTGCCGACACGCTGCGTCCGTTCTTCATCGGCCGTGACCCGCTCGACCGGGAAAAGGCATGGCACGATTTCCGGGTGGCCGACCGCTGGTGGGGCCACTTGCCGATCTATGCCTACGGACCATTCGACACCTGCCTCTGGCTGCTGTCGGCCACCGCCGCCGGGCAGCCTCTCTACAAATATCTCGGCGCCTTCCGCGAACGCGTGCCGGTCTATGGCAGCTCGATGATCCTGTCGGGGCCGCAGGACTATGTGAAAGAGGCGCTGCGCGCCAGGGCCGAAGGGTTGCGGGCCTACAAGCTCCATACACCCGGTCTCGATCTCGACTACGATATCGACGTCCATCGCCAGGTCCGCGCCGCCGTCGGGCCGGATTTCACGCTGATGTCGGATCCGGTCTCGATGTTCAATCTCGAGCAGTCGATCCGCTTCGGTCGCGAGTTGGAAAGGCTCGACTTCTACTGGCTGGAAGAGCCTTTATACGACGAGGACGTTCATTCGCTGCGGGAGCTCGCCCGCACCCTCGAAATCCCGCTCGTCGGGACAGAAGTCCTTGCGAAGCACCCTTACAGCATCGCCGAATGCATCTCGACGCGTGTCGTCGATCGCGTCCGGGCAGACGTTTCCTGGACGGGCGGCGTCACGGGCGTCATGAAGACGGCCCGCCTCGCCGAAGCCTTCGGCGTCAATTGCGAGATCCATACCGCCATCTTCCACCCGATGGAGATCGTCAACCTGCATTGCGCCGCGGCGATCAAGAACTGCGACTTCTTCGAAGTGCTCTATCCAATGGAGAACTTCGCCTTCGGCCTCAAGCAGCCGCTGCCGATCAAGGACGGCTACGCCGCGCCGCCGTCAGCCCCCGGCCTCGGGGTCGAGATCGACTGGGATGCCATCGACAACAGCACGATCTGTGAGGCCTGAGCGCCATGATGAAAGCTGTCTGCCTCGAGGAACCCGGCAAGATCTCGCTGGTCGAATTGCCCGAACCAAAACCGGGCCCGGGCGAAGTCGCGGTGCGGATGGAGTATGTGGGGTATTGCGGTTCCGACCTGACGTCGTTTCGCGGCCTCAATCCGCTGATCTCCTACCCGCGCGTCCTGGGCCATGAAATCTCCGGCACCATCTCGGCGCTCGGCGACGGCGTCAGCGCGCTTGCGGTCGGCCAGTCCGTGACTATTCTTCCCTATTTCAATTGCGGTAGGTGCCATGCGTGCCGCCTTGGCAGGCCGAACGCCTGCAAGGACAACCGGACGATGGGCGTCCAGCGCGAGGGCGCGATGGCCTCGATCATCGTCGTTCCCGCGGGCAAGATCATTCCGGTCGAGGGCATGCGCCAGCGGGACCTCGCGCTGATCGAGCCGCTTGCCGTCGGTTTCCATGCCGTCCGCCGCTCCGAGCTTTCGGCTGGAGAAACCGTCGTCATCCTTGGCTGCGGCGTTATTGGGCTCGGCGCCTTGCTCGGCGCTGTAAGGCGGGGCTCACGCGTGATCGCAGTGGACCTTAGCGCCGACAAACTCGCCATTGCCAAGGCGCTCGGCGCCACTGACATCATCGATGTCTCGCGCGAAGATGTCCTGGCGCATGTCCTGGAACTGACCAGTGGGGACGGTCCGCAGGTCGTCATCGAGGCCGTCGGCGCGGAAGCGACCTTCCGGCAGGCGATCGACCTCGTGGCGTCCTGCGGCCGGGTCGTCTATGTCGGCTACGCCAAGAACAAGATCGCCTACGACACCAAGTTCTTCCTGCTCAAGGAGATGGATATCCGCGGGTCGCGCGGCTCCGAGACCGCCGATTTCCACGATGTTATCGGCTATCTGAAGCAACGTCGGGACGCCGGCGACCGCATCGTCTCACGCGTCGTGCCAATCGAGGAAGCAGGTGCGGCCATGCAAGCCTGGGATAAGAACCCGGGCGGCTTCACCAAGATCGTCGTCCGGATCGAAGCGAAGGAAGACGCATGAGCATCAACGATATCTTCGGGCTGGAGGGGCAGCATGCGGTGGTGACCGGCGGCGGAAGCGGCCTCGGCCTTGCGATCGCCACCTGTTTCGTCGAAGCCGGCGCCAAGGTGACGATCGTCGGCACCAACGCCACGAAGCTCGCTTCCGCCTGCGAGACGCTGGGGCCTTCCGCCACGAGCCATGTCTTCGACGTGACCGACACTGCCGGTGCCACGGGTTTCGCCAGCGACGTGGCAAAAAAATCCGGACGCGTCTCGATCCTCGTCAACAATGCCGGCAACACGGTCAAGAAGCCGCTCGGCGAGATGAGCGTCGAGGCTTTCAATTCGGTGCTGAACGTCCATGTCGGCGGCGCCTTCGCCCTCTCGCGCGCCTTCCTGCCGCAGGTGACGGAAGCAAGGGGCAGCATTCTTTTCACCGCCTCGATGAGCTCCTTCCTCGGCATTCCCAACGTGATCGGCTATTCGGCGGCGAAATCCGCCTATGTCGGCATGGTGAGGGCGCTGGCGACCGAACTTGCGCCCAGCGGGGTACGCGTCAACGGTGTGGCACCAGGCTGGATCGACACCGCGCTTCTACGCCAGGCCACCGCAGCCGATCCGGAAAGGGCGCGCAAGATCAACAGCCGCATTCCCATGGGTCGTTTCGGCGAGGGCGCCGATATCGGCTGGGCCATGACCTATCTCGCCTCACGCGCCTCAGCCTATGTGACCGGCCATATACTGGTGGTCGACGGCGGCGCGCTGCACGGCTTCTGACACCATAGTTTTTCGAGGGAGAAAACAGATGACGACCGATACTGACAAGGCGATCTTCGAAGTCATCCGCAAGGAACTCTTCACGGCCGTCGTCGGCGACGTGCTCGATGTAATGGGCCACCGCCGGCAGTTCCTGCCGGCCGGGATCGTGCCGTTGCAGCCGGAGATGAAAGTCATCGGCCGCGCGATGCCGGTGCTGGAGGCGGACGTGTTTTCCGGCGGTTCGCCGGATGCGCACGGTCCGCTCGCGAACAAACCGTTCGGCCTCATGATGGAAGCGCTGGACAGCCTGACGGAGAACGATGTCTACATCGCCAGCGGCTCCTCCTTCCGCTACGCGCTGTGGGGCGGGCTGATGTCCACCAGGGCCCAGAAGCTGAAGGCTGCCGGCGCCGTCCTCAACGGCTATATCCGCGACTCCTGGGAAATCGAAAAGCTCGGCTTTTCGGTCTTCTCGCGCGGCATCTATGCCCAGGACCAGGGCCCGCGAGGCAAGGTGATCGACTATGGCTGCCCAATCGAGATCGAAGGCATCCTGGTAACGCCCGGCGACCTGATCTTCGGCGACCGCGAGGGCGTGCTTGTGATCCCGCGCGAGGCGGAAAAGGAAGCGATCGAGCGCGCGATCGAGAAGGTCAGCACAGAGAACAAGGTCGCAACCGCGATCCGCGACGGCATGAGCGCCTGCGAAGCCTTCCGTACCTTCGGCGTCATGTGAGCCGACGATGGACGATCCTCGTCTGCTCCTGCTCTGCGATCACGACAATGTGCTGGTCGCCTGCCGGCGCATCGAAGCCGGTGAGACCATCATCGTTGGCGGCGAGTCGCGCATTCTGATCAAGGCCGTGGAGCTCGGCCACAAGCTGGCGCGGCTGCCGATCGCCCCGGGGATGAAGGTCATCAAATACGGCGTCCCGATCGGCTCGGCGACGCGGTCGATCGGACCCGGCGAGCACGTCCATATTCACAATCTGAAGAGCGACTACACCAAAACGCACGTAATAGCGGAGACCGGATCATGACCGGCGAACAGTCCACCATCCTCGGCTATCTCAGGCCGGACGGTCGCAAGGGCATCCGCAACATTGTGATCGTGGCCTATCTGGTAGAGTGCGCGCATCATGTCGGTCGCGAAATTGTCTCCCATTTCCGCGGCAGGGACGTGCATCTGATCGGCTTTCCAGGCTGCTTTCCCAATCCCTATGCGCAGCGGATGATGGAGCGTCTGTGTACGCATCCCAATGTCGCCGCGGTACTGCTGCTGTCACTGGGATGCGAAAGCTTCAACAAATTCTCGCTCGCCCGCACCGTCGAGGCAAGCGGACGGCCGGTGGTCACGCTGACGATCCAGGAAAACGGCGGTACTTTGTCGACGATTTCCGACGGCATCGAATGGGTCGGGCAACGCCTGCAAGAGCTGGGCGCGGTCGCGAGAGTGCCAATGGATGCGAGTGAACTTATTGTCGGCACGATCTGCGGCGGGTCGGACGGCACCAGCGGCATGACCGGCAACCCCGCCGCCGGCCTTGCCTTCGATCGGCTGGTCCGTGCGGGAGCAGCCTGTATTTTCGAGGAGACCGGCGAGCTGATCGGCTGCGAAGAGATCATGGCGAGCCGTGCCGTGACGCCTGAACTCGGCGTCGAGCTGCGCGCCTCCGTGGCAAAGGCAGCGCAATACTACGCGACGCTAGGCTATGGCAGTTTCGCTCCGGGCAATGCCGATGGCGGCCTATCCACCATCGAGGAGAAATCGATGGGTGCCTATGCCAAATCGGGCTCGTCGCCGATTTCGGGCCTCATCAAGCCGGGCGACATTCCCCCTGGCGGCGGACTCTACCTGATGGATGTCGTGCCGGACGGGGACGTGCGTTTTGGCTTCCCCAACATCTCGGACAATGCCGAGATCGTGGAGCTCATCGCTTCCGGTTGTCACCTCACGCTCTTCGTCACCGGCCGCGGTTCGGTCTCGGGGTCGGCGGTCGCACCGGTCATAAAGATCTGCGCCAATCCCGAAACATACCGTCGCCTGTCGGGCGACATGGACGTCGATGCCGGACGTATCCTCGAAGGGGCCGCCACCTTGTCGGATGTCGGCGACGAAATCTTCAATCTGGTTCTTGCTGTCGCCAATGGCCATGCGACGAAATCCGAACAACTCGGGCACCGCGAATTCATCCTGACCTACAAGACTTTCGAACCGATCGGTCCCGCATGTCTGCCGGGCGCACAGCCAAAGGCTGGTCACCGAAGCTGAAGCTGCCGGCGTTTGCCGCATGCTTGCGAGCGTAGCTTGCGTCTGTGCTGAAGCTGCGCGATCCCCTTGACCCTGAGTAAGAGCAATGCGTGGCGGGCCGAACAATCTGGCGACAAGCTCACTCGTTTTGTTTGAAGCGCGGCACGCCGAAACGGATTCATGCGAGCCGCTTAGGTCTTGTTTTGCATGTCGCTAGATCGAACCGAGGTTGCTTGGGCAAACCAGCATTGGGCTGGCGGCTCGCAACCGCCTCACCTCCATACGGACAATTCAAATCAGCGGGCCTGCGTCAGCCATACGCCGCTTCCTGATATCTGGGGGAAGCGTCTTCTCGTTTTGGCGAGGGTTCTGTTCCGCCGGCGCGAATGAGCTGCCTGCCTGGTCGGAAAAAAACAGCTTCCAGCGGCCCGGGCGGAACGCTACCCGGCTCTTCTGGGCCGCGGGGTGGTCGACGGGCAGCTCGATCTCGACGCGCTGGCGTTCGCCGCCGATCTCGAGTTCCACCCGGCGGGTGCCGGCGACGCGGCGGCTGGCGACCACCGTGCCGGCGATGCAGCCAGAGCAGCCGCTCAGCAATTCGACGTCGTGCGGGCGGAAGTACAGCCTGGCGTTGCCGCTGGCGGCCTCCGGCGCCGACAGCCCGATCGGGCGATCGGCGAGCCAGACCTCGCCATTCTCGACCTTGACGGGAAGCGAGCTCGATTCGCCGATGAAGCCATAGACGAAGGGCGAGTTCGGCCTGTCATAGATGTCGTCGGCGGTGCCGACCTGCTCGATGCGGCCCTGGCTCATCACCACGACGCGGTCGGCAAGCTCCAGCGCCTCTTCCTG
>NZ_VFVM01000014.1:0-115569 GCF_006442845.1 Mesorhizobium sp. B2-4-2
GGTGAGGGTGAGACGGGGCAGTGAGGGGCTCAAGTTCCTCGCCCCCGCCAAGGGCGGGGGAGAGGTGGCTCGGCGAAGCCGAGACGGAGAGGGGAGCGCCGCACGCGACGGGGCACCACCCGCGAGGCGAACCTTTGGAAACCGCCAATCTCCAATTGCCCGTTGAAGCCCGCGCCCGCTTCCGCTAAGAAGCCGTGACTTGCCGGTTCACCCGGTTCGTTTTCCGGCCCGCCGGGAAGCACCCGTAGCTCAGCTGGATAGAGCGCTGCCCTCCGAAGGCAGAGGTCACAGGTTCGAATCCTGTCGGGTGCGCCAAGGAAATCGGGTCCGTTCCGGACACATAGGTTACGGTTTATACCGGAGACTAGCGCACGAGAGGATCTTGTAGCCGGTCTTGCGCCAGATATCGAACTCCCCGCAAAGCATCGCTATCTTCTCTCGGCAAGGGCATGACTTACAGCTTAAAAGCTGCAGGGTTCAAACGCGCGACGCTCCGACTTCAAAACTTTTCCCTCTGACTACATGGATCAGACGTCTGAAGTTAACGTCTTTGTCGTCGGTTTTCCATCGGTTGGCAAACCGGCATACGACCTGAAGGTTCCCTTCCTCATAGTGTCCATCACTATCAATACGGTCGAGCGAAGGTAGTAACTCTGAGTCCCCGTGTTGGCCATCCATCTGCAACGGCAAATCCGTGAGCGCGCATAGCGAGGTGAAACGCGGAAATGGCGCGCAGCCTCCCGGTGACCATGCCCCTCATCAACATACGCAACAACACGCCGACGCAACTCAAGCGGTAGCGGCTTGCAATGAATCACGAACTCAAATCAAGGGAATCCTGAATCCCTTAAATCGCGACACGCTTTAGTCTGCGGAAGCGCAAAGCCACTCCTTGGCATCCGAGGCATCACCACCAAACGTTGAGCCGGTCGTGTTCGAATCGCCACTACGCATTGGATTCAGGGCCGGCGTGCTGCCCTGTGGTTGAATGACACCCTGCTCGACCCCTCAGGCCTCGTCTGGTTGGCATCGAACATGAATATCTGATCCGTTACGGTCGTTTCGCCACGCATCATGAACGACCGCTATGCGCCCAATTTCGGCCGTTGCGGACAGCCTTGCTGCTCGCTGAAAGCGGACATTGCGCTTCTTTTAAAGCCGGGATAGCGCGCAACTGTTTTTTCCATGTGCGGTAGTTTTTAGGGTTGTATCGAAAAAGCCCAATCCTCATCATCCATTTTGTTGCGGACACGGGCTTGGATGTCCTCATCGATGACGGGATCACCAAAGTCGAATACACCACATTGCCGAAGAGCCGTGCGCAAATTCAGAGAACTCGGCAACCTTTGTAGCAGCACACGGTAACATGCCAGCTCTCGCGTGAAGGTTCCGGTAATGCCGACCGAGAGACCCAACAAAATGTCAGGCTGGTCACGGTCTCCTTGATAATAGATCGTAATCCAGGCCATCTTTCCCACGGAGGCCTCACGCTCATACATGATAATCCGGTCGGCCGAATTGACCAGGAGTCCATCATACTTGCGGATTGTCCTGTCGCGCTGGGGAAGCTTGCGCTCGATGTTTTTGCTGAAGATGACTCCATTGTCGTTGTAGATGTGGACCAGTCCGCGCAAAATCCGTCCCGGATATTCGGCCGCGCAGAAATGGTTGTGGTAGAAGCCGGTTATATTGCGAAACCTCTCATTGTTGCTGGGTCCCAGAAACAGGAGGTTCGATATGCGCTTGCGGGTTTCCCAAGGGCTGTCGATTATCGGCCGCTTGACCGCGACCAGCTCGCTGAACTGTTTGGTGTCGAGCAGGATTTCAGATTCTTCCACACCGAAGTAATCGCCGATTCTGCGCAATGTTCGCAAAGACGGGAACGCCGTTCCGTTGAGATATTTCTGGAACTGGTGTCGGTTGATGCCGAGCCTCCGACAGACCTCCGATACCGATTTGGAGTAGCTGCACAGCAGCCTGAGGTTTTCCGGCAGGTCTTCGCTGGCCAATCGTCGTTCTCCATAAATCGTCTAAAGTTGCGCGAGTTTATGCTGTTATACCAGCAAAGAGCGCAAGGATGGCAAAGCGTTCCCCATTGCGATTCATGTGGTGCTTGCCGATGCTGGCTTTGTCGGCAAAGCGCCGGTCGCCAGCAGCGGCCAAAAGACCACTGTCCAAAATATGGGGAAGAAAAATGCAGAAAGTCGGTGCGAGCGAGCTGATCAAGGTCAGGACCTTTCTTCCCATGTCACGCCGTGGTTTTCTCACGGGCGCGGCCGCGGGCGGTGCTGCTTTCGGGTTGGGATTTGGCTCCCGCTCCGCACATGCCGATGCAAATGTCACATTTCTCGGTTGGCAGGGCTATGAGGCTTACCTCGAGGGCGGAGGCTTTCCGTCCAAGAACGGTCTCACACTCCAGAAGTCCTTTGCGTCGTCCGCCGACGAGATGGTGACGAAGCTGCGTCTTGGATCGAGTGCCTATGACCTGCTTACGCCATACTTCATCAATGATCCGTTCTTGCAGAACCAGGGCCTTATCGAAGCGCTGGATCTGACCAAGATACCAAATTTCGCGAAGATCATGGAACCCGTACGCCGCATGGCAGAGCCTAACATGGCTGTCGCGGGGACTTGGTACGCGGCCCCGTTCGTGTGGGGCTCGGCACCGCTGATGTATAATTCAGATGTCGTGACGAGCGCGCCGGCGTCGTGGAAGGACATGATGAAGCCCG
Source organism: Mesorhizobium sp. B2-4-2 (assembly GCF_006442845.1). Classification (NCBI taxonomy): domain Bacteria; kingdom Pseudomonadati; phylum Pseudomonadota; class Alphaproteobacteria; order Hyphomicrobiales; family Phyllobacteriaceae; genus Mesorhizobium; species Mesorhizobium sp. B2-4-2. Next base: position 2,733 of record NZ_VFVM01000014.1, read on the forward strand.
AGTTCAAGGGGAAATGCGCAATTCCAGACGACATTTCGGCATGCTGGTCCGTATGGGGACGAGTTGCCAATCCAGGTATAAAGACTGCTTTGCGCATGACCCGCGAACAATTGGCCCGGACGGTCGATCTCCTTGTCGAATTGAAGAAGAATCACCTGCGGACCATCGCATCAAGCTATGGCGACTTGACCGACCTTGCCGCGCGTAAGGAGATCGTCATCTTCCAGGGCTTCGAACCGGTCGCATCATGGGTTGGCAAAGCGGCGCCCATCAAGTGGACCTTCCCTGTCGAGGGAACAGGAAGCTTCATCGAAGGCTACGCGATCGGACGCGGCTCCGCGAATATCGAAGCGGCACATGTCCTGATCAACAACGCGCTTTCGCCGGAAGGGCAGAAGGCCGGCGCCGATGCCAATGGCCTGCCTGTGGTGGTCAGCGAGGCGATCCCCCTCGTCAGCGATTGGAACCGGGCATCCTATCCCTACGACAATCTCGAGGATTTCCTGACCAAGAAGGTAACTTTCGAGGAGATGTACTATCTCGACGACGACGGCACCCATGCCACCTGGGATGAATATCAAGAGGCTTGGGAGCGCATCCTCAAGGCCTGACCGACCGAATGAGGCGCGGGAGGCGCGAGAGGCCATGACGGCGAAGAGAACCTTACGGGCAGTGCTTATCGCGCCGGCGGCAAGCGTATATCTGGCGCTTTTCGTGCTGCCGCTCGGCTATTTCGCCCTGGTCAGCTTCTGGACGTTTCGGCTCTACAGGATCGAACCGGTCTTTACGCTGGCGAATTACAGCAAAGCGTACTCCAGTTATTTGGGCCCGGCCCTCCAAACGGTGATTATTGCTCTCTTCATCGCGGTGCTTACGACGCTCCTCGCATATGCGTATGCATTTCTCATCCGCTTCAAGGCAGGCCGCTTCGGCGACGCGTTGCTGTTCGTGGCGCTCATCACGTTGTTCGGCGGTTACCTCGTCAAGATCTATGCCTGGAAGACGATGCTCGGTGAAAGCGGGGTCGTCAACCAATTGCTGATGTCAACAGGCGTTGTTGACAAACCCTTGTCCTGGCTACTCTACAATCCGTTCTCGGTGGTGATCACGCTCACCCACTATCTTTTGCCCTTTGCCGTGTTGCCTATCTACGGAGCCTTGCGTGGCATCGCCGACATCGACATCGAGGCGGCGCGGGATCTGGGCGCGGGCCCCTTCCGCCGCCTGGTGGACATCATCTTGCCCCGAACGGCTACCGGGTTGTTTGCAGGCTTCGCCACCGCCTTCCTGATTTCGATAGGTGACTATGTAACGCCCAGTCTTGTCGGCGGGCCGCACACATCGATGATCGGAACCTTCGTTGCGAGTCAATTTATCAATAGGCTCAACGCGCCGGCGGGATCGGCGCTGACCTTCCTCACTCTTTTTCTTTGTTTTGTCGTGCTGGCGTTGATTGCGGCAGGCGGGCGTCGAATTCTGGCAACGCGATGAAGACCTCTTTTTCCCCAGGCTGGCTGCTCTTCGGAACGGCATTGGTGATCTTCATGCTTGCGCCGCTTGTGCTTGTGGTGCTGCTCTCCTTCGGCAATAATGCTCATGCTACCTTTCCCTTGGGCGTGCCGACGCTTGGCTGGTACAAAGCGCTGTTTGCCAAGCCCGATTTCTATGTAGCGGCCACAAACAGCCTCGTGATCACCGGCTGGGTTGGCGGACTATCGCTTGTGATCGGCACGGCGGCGGCGTTTTCGATTGCGGAATTCAAGAGCCGAACAGCCGACACCGGACTGGTGCTTCTGATCCTTCCCCTGATGTTGCCGCCCCTGGTGTTGGCATTGGCTCTTGCCACCACATTCTCCGCCCTCGATATCCGGCTCGGCTTCGTGACGGTGATACTCAGTCAGCTCGTTTTCACGCAACCCTTCGTCATCCTTATCATGCATGCACGGATGCGTGCATTCCCGATCCAACTCCTTGAAAGCGCCCGAGATCTTGGCGCGGGCCCTGTTCGCGCCTTCTTCAACATAACACTGCCCATCATCCGTTCGAGCTTGATCGGCGCCGCGCTCATTGCCATGGCGCTTTCGCTCGACGATTTCATCATCACCTATTTCACCATAGGCGGCGGATTGACGCTTCCTACCTTGACCTGGGGGATGTTGAGGACGTCGTTCAATCCGAGCATAAACGCCCTTGCCTCCATCATTCTCATCGTAACCGTCGGCTTCACGGTCGTAGCCCTGCGACTTTCCAAGTACCGCGGCTGAGTGACATCCGCTTCGACCATGCAAGGCTCACCTGGCGGTGGCTCACAGGAGTATCAAATTGAATCAAAGCGCATACACGGACCTAGTGCCTCCCGTTGACCTGTCGGACCGTGCGCAAATAGGCCTGCTGGTCATAGACATGCAGTATCACGATGCCGCGCCGGATCGCGGCCTGTCGCTTGCCATGGAGCGGATCAGCCCCGGCTCGATGCGCTACTATGCGGACCGACTGACGCGCACGACGATCCCCGCCATCAGCCGGATACTCGACTATTTTCGCCGCAACCATATGCAGGTCTTTCATCTGACGCTCGGTTCCGAGCACCGAGATCTCCGCGATTGCCCAAAGCGGTTCCGCGACTGGACCCGCGCAATAGAAGAGAGATCAGGCGTCCATGACCTGTGGTGGTCGGGAAATCCGGACTTCGCCATTCTGGAAGAACTCATGCCGCTTGCTGGCGAGACGGTGGTGAGGAAAACGACGAATGGAGCGTTCAACGGAAGCGGGCTGGACGATATTTTCCGGTATAATGGCATTTCGCGCCTCATCATAACGGGCGTGGTCACCAGTGCTTGCGTTGCGCTCACCGCGCTGGATGCCGCCGACCGGGGCTACGACTGCGTTCTGGTTTCGGATGCGCTCGCCGATCACGACGAAGAGATGCACATGGCGACGCTCAAATCCTTTGCCATGAATTTCGGGCGGGTGGTCGAGCGCCCCGAAGACGTCATCTCGGTGATGGAGAATTCCGCATGGATATGACCCCGCAGGCCTCGGCCGGCGAAAATGGAGCCTCCGCCATCGCAAAGGAACCACCATTGCTGAGCCTGCGTGGCGTGACGAAGCGGTTCGGGGCGATGACGGCGGTAGGGCCGACCGATGTCGATGTCCGGTCCGGAGATTTCTTTGCACTTCTCGGCCCGTCGGGCTGCGGCAAGACGACGTTGCTGCGCATGATAGCCGGTTTCGAACAGCCCACCGAAGGCAGGATCGAGATCGGCGGAACGGACATTACCCATACCGGCCCGGAACGTCGTCCTACAAACATGGTATTTCAGGGATACGGCCTGTTCCCGCATATGACTGTTCTCCAGAATGTCGGCTATGGATTGCGTGTGGCGGGAGTGGCCAAGGCGGAGGCCGACGCCCGCTGCCGGGAGATAATCGGCCTGGTAAGGCTCAGCGGACTTGCGGAGCGCAACGTGACGGCGCTTTCCGGCGGACAGCAGCAGCGTGTCGCCTTGGCGCGAGCGCTCGTCATGCGGCCGAAGATCCTGCTTCTTGACGAGCCGCTGGCGGCGCTCGACCTGAAATTGCGGCAGACGATGCAGGAAGAACTGCGCCGCATTCATCGCGAGATCGGTGGGACCTTCGTCTTCGTCACACATGATCAAACCGAAGCCATGGCGCTGGCCAACCGCATTGCTGTCATGGAATCCGGTATTATCGTCCAGGAGGGTTCGCCGGACGAGATCTACTCCCTGCCTTGCAATCGCTTCGTGGCTACCTTCATAGGCGATGCCAATTTGCTTACAGGCTATCGGACCGGCGGTCGCGTGACGCTCGACGCGGGACCGGCTTTCCCGGACAAGGGAGAGGACGGAGCGGTTGTGGTGATCATACGCCCCGAAAAACTAAGCCTTGCCGGTGACGGAACGAAAAGCGATCTCGTTCTGGAAGGACAGGTCGAAGATGTGATGTTCCTTGGCACCCATGCACGCATTGTGCTGCGGCTGGCCGGCAATGAAACGATGGCTTTGCATACCGCCGATCTGTCCACCCGACAGAAGGCTGTCGAGGGCGCGATGCTGCGGCTCGGATGGTCAATGAGCGACCATGTCGTCGTGGCAGACACCAAATAATCACTGTTCACGCGTAGGAAGCGCGCGAGTGATGGCGTCATCTCGCTACGCGCTTACCACATCGTCGAGAAGGCTTCAGCGCACGTACCACGAACACTGACGATCCACCGATCCTCCGCTGAACGGACTGCCTATTTGCCAGCTTCGATCGCCAGCCATTCGCCTATCACGCACCCATTGGCAAGTAATCAGCTGAACCGTACTTGCACCGCACTCGCCGTCAACGTGGAGAGCTGGTCGGTGTCGTAGCGGTTCCGCAGTTCGGCGAGCGCCTTCGGATCCGGGGAGCCCTTTGCGGCGAGCCTCGCAAGATCTTCGAAATAGTGCTCATGCCCGGGCGGCGAGACGGTCATCAGCACGCGGGCCGGTTTTTCGCCGACATTGGTGATGTTGTGCTGCACGCCGGGCGGAATGAACAGGAAGGTGCCCGGCGTCGCCCGGATCACCTTTCCGCCCACGTACCAGACACATTCGCCGTCAAGCACATAGAAGGTCTCTTCCTGCACGCGATGGACATGCAGGCCGGTGGCGAAGCCGGCCGGTATGGTCCAGTCGAACATGCTCGTGTGTCTGGTATCCCCGCCGGTGACGAGAAACACCATCGGCTGGCCACGCAGCATGACCCCCTTGGTCTCGTCGGGCATCCGGATGACAGGTGCGGCGCTCATTTGATCCTCCATCGGTTCGCTGCTTTTCCCGCAGCCACCGGCACAGGATGCCTCGATCGAGCCGGCCAGTCGTGAAGCCGTTGCGAAATCATTGCGAAAAGATTGCAAACGGTATCTCCTTCGGGAATGGCAACAAGCCTCGCCTTTGGCCCCTTTCGCATCGACGGCGAAGCCGGGATCCTGTTCCACGGCGACCAGCCGACGCCACTCGGCCAACGGGCCGTCGCGCTGCTGGCGCTGCTTGTCGAACGCACGGGCAAGCCGGTTCCCAAGCAGGCGCTGATCGACGCCGCATGGCCGGGGCAAGCGATCGAGGACAGCAATCTGACGGTGCAGATCGCGGCGGCCAGGCGCATGCTGGAGAGCGCGGCCGGCGGCGGAAGCTGGATCGAGACGCTGCCGCGGCACGGCTATCGCTATGTCGGGCCCGAGGTCGCGATCGGTGGTCTGGGCCCCGAGGCGGCAACGCTGACATGGCCCGGCAAGCCTTCGATCGCGGTCCTGCCGTTCTCGAACCTGAGCGGCGATCCCGAACAGGATTATTTCGCCGACGGCATCGTCGACGACATCATCACCGGCCTGGCGCGCATCAACTGGCTGTTCGTCATCGCCCGCAACTCCTCCTTCACCTACAAGGGGCGCGCGGTGGACGTGAAGCAGGTCGGCCGCGAGCTCGGCGTCCACTATGTGCTCGAAGGCAGCGTGCGCAGGGCCGGCGGCAGCGTGCGCGTCACCGGCCAGATGATCGACACCTCGACCGGCGCCCACATATGGGCCGAGCGCTTCGACCGCGCCTCCGCCGATATTTTCGCGCTGCAGGACGAGATCGCGCTGGCGGCCGTCGGCGCGATCGCGCCCAGCCTGCGGCGTGTCGAAATCGAGAGGGTGAGGCGCAAGCGCCCCAACAGTCTCGATGCCTACGACCTCGTGCTGCGCGCCCAGCCGGACGTGGATTCCGGCATGCCCGAACGGGTGGCGCAGGCGCTCGTGCTGCTCGAACGCGCCATCGAACTCGAGCCGACCTATGCGCTTGCCCATGGCAACGCCGCCATGTGCCACCATTGCCTGTTCCTTCGCGCCGGCTTGCAGGAAGCCGATCGCGAGGCTTCGATACGCCACGCCCGCCGGGCCATCCTGCACGGGCAGGACGACGCCTCGGCGCTCACCCTTGCGGGGTTTTCGATCGGCATGGATGGACATGACCGCAAGGCCGCCTTCACCGCCCTGGAAGCCGCGCTTGCCGTCAGCCCGTCATCCGCCCTGACCTACATTCTGGGCAGCGTCATCCTCGGCTGGAGCGGCGAAGCGGAGCAGGCCATCGCGTGGAGCGAGCGCGGGATGCGGCTCAGCCCCTTCGACCCCTGGGCCTTCGCCGCCTTCGACGCGCAGGCGATGAGCCATCTGCTGCGCGGCCGCTATGACGAGGCCTGCCGCGCCGCATACAGGTCGGTGCAGGCCAATCCCGCCCACAGCATCACCTATGTGCAACTGGCCGCCGCTTTGGCGAAACTCGGCCGGCTGGACGAGGCGATGGCGGCGGCCGCGCGGGTGCGTGAGCTGCATCCGACGTTTCGCTACGGTCGGCAGTTCGCGGCCGTGCACTGTGCCCCGGCGCTCGCGCAATGCCTCGGCGAGGCGCTGCAGGCCGCCGGTCTGCCGCAGTAGCGCCGGCGCGTCTTCATGGAGACCGGCCTGGGCGGCAGATGGCGGATGGGCGGTTCTTCGGCGCCCTTACCGCACCACGCCCCTGCAAGCCCAGGCAACATTCGCGAACGACCGCGGCCCATCCGGCCGGCCGGCCTCATAGGCATCGCGGACGGCGGCCTCGGCGCGCGTCCGCTCGGCTGGACCGAGCGTCATCATGTATTTGCCGAGCGGACCTTCGCCGGCCGCTATCGGCGCCCAATAGTCGTCGAAGTCCCGGTAGTCCATGCGGATCATCAGCTCGGTCTCGGTCACATCGGCCAGGTCCTGCTCGACAAAAGTCCGCTTCATTTCGCCCGGCTGCATCATCGGCTGGAAGCAATAGCGGCTGCGCATCTGGCGTCCGCCTTCGCTGAGCGCGGCCACCGTGTCGATCATCATGCGCATGCCGGGCATACCGCCGAGATGATCCCACACGACGGCCGCCACCACGCCGCCCGGCCGCACCACGCGGCGCATCTCGCCCACCGCCTTGCCGGCCTCCGGCACGAAGTGGAGCACGAGCAGCGCCAGCGCGCGGTCGAAACCATCGTCGGCGAACGGCAAGGCGGTGGCGTCGGCTTGCTGGATCTCGATGCGCGGGTCGGTGTTGCGCCGCTTCGCCGCCTCGACGAAGACGGGCGAAAAGTCGATTGCCGCGATCGCCGCGAGGTCGGCGGATTTGGCCAGCTCGAATGTCAGGCTGCCGGTGCCGCAGCCGACGTCGAGGATCTTTTCGCCGCGGGCAAGCCCGGCGAAGTCGATGAATTTGGGCGCGAGCTTGCGGCTCCAGCGGCCCATGAGCTGCTCATATCCGCTGGCGTCATGAACGGTGAAACTTGAGGTCATCTCGCTCTCCCTGCGCTGAAGAGGCGAGGCTAGGGCAATTCCGGGAAAAGCGTGAGGCGGTTTTCCGTCCGCGATCCCGCAACCTGCCTTCGACGAATGGCTAGTGCATGGGCGTGGGCTCCGCGCGGTTTAGCCCTCACTGGCGGGTCAACATCGCCCGGCTCCGCCTTTCGGTGGGTGCCTGAAGGTCACTTCAACCGTACGATTCCCGGCCCGCCGGATCCGCGCCTCGCCAGCCCGTTCGGCATCCTGGCGCAACGGGCTGGCCGAACGCCCGGCTTCAGGGCCGCACGGCGGTCACTTCGATTTCGACCAGGAAGCCGGGACCGGCGAGGCCCGCGACCTGCACCACCGAACGCGTCGGCAGGTTCGGCTGGTCCTTGGTGCCGAAAAACTTCGTGTATCCTTTCATGAAGCCGGCAAAATCCATCTTGCCGCCCTTGGCGGGATCGCCGACCAGGAAGACCTGCATCTTGAAGACGTCGCCCATCTTCAGGCCGAGATCGGCCAGCGTCTTGTCGATCGACTTCAGCACCGAGCCGGTCTGGGCCTCGGTGTCGCCATAGGCGGCGATCGTCGCCTTGTCGGCCTTCTCGTCGATGACCGACGGCACGGCGCCGCTGAGATAGACCGTGGTCTTGCCGGCCGGCACCTCGACGGCGCGCAGGATCGGAAAATCCGAATTCGGAATCTTGTGGCGAACGACGTCGTCGGCCACGGCCGCGCCGGCCGCCAGCATTCCCGCCGCCAGCACGGCGGCCCCAATCCATGATTTCCCGATCGATGGTTTCATGACCCGTTTCCTTCCATTCGAGAGGGCGGCGAGCGCCGGAATGCCCGCCGCGCGGTTTGCGTTGCCGCATGTGCGGGCGACATCCGCCACTCAGCGGACATCCTTCACGTCCTGCGCCGTCACGGCATCCTTGTAGTCGTTGCCGAAATGCGTCCTGACATAGTTGACCACGGCAGCGACCTGGTCGTCGCTCATCATCTGCCCCACCGGCGGCATGCCGTTTTGCCCGTGCAGGACGAGGCTTACCGGATAGCCGCCGGTCTCTAGGTTCTTGTTCTTGGCCAGCGCCGGATAGTGGCCGGCGCCGACCGCGCCTTGCCCCTTGTCCAGGTGGCAGGCGGCGCAGACATTGGCATAGAGCGCCGCGCCGTCCTTTTCGGTGAAAGTATCGCCCTGGCTGAACGTGACGCCGGCCGAATCGGCGAACGCGCCGGGAGCCGTGAACGCCATGGCGGCGGCCATGGCGGCGATGAGACCGCAGGGTCTTTTGAAGGAGCTGCTCATGATGGGATGCCTCGCGGGATATGGGGTGAACGAAGGGATCGGCATGGCCTCATCCCTGCATGACGCGCTGGTGCAGGCGGGTGATGGCGTTGAGCGAGGACAGGATCGCGCCCTCCTGCCAGGCGGGAATGTAGGAGGCATGCTCGCCGGCCAGCACGATGCGGCCGTCGATCTGGCACAGATTGTCGTAGTGCTCCTTGCGCGCCTCCTCGGTCCAGTCGCCCGCGCAGCCAAGCGTGAAGGGCGAGCGGTGCCATGCCCAGGAAACGCCGGTCTCGAACTCCTGTTTGTATTGCGGGTGAAGCTGCGCGCCGTATTCCACCGCCTTCTGCACGCGCTCCTGCGGGGTCATGGCGGTGAATTCGTAGGAGTTCGGTCCGTTCCATGTGTAGCAGCCGAGCAGCACGCCCTTGCCGCCGGCGTTGAAGCCGGTGCTGGGGTAGGAGATCTGCGAAATGGGCAAGTTGGTGTAGCTGACGCCGCCGAAGATCGATTCGTCCTCCTCCCAGAAACGGCGCTTCATCTGCAGGCCGACCTTGACCGAGGACGCATAGGGCACCGCCCCGATCGCCGCCTGCATGGCGCCGCCGACCTGGATTTCGATCTGGCTGAGGATGGTGAGCGGAATGGTGCACACGCACCAGTCGGCGCTGGCTTCCTGGGCGGTTCCGGGGTTTTTCGCGTCCTCATAGGTCACCGTCACGCCCTTGTCGTTCTGGGCGATCTTGGTGACCTTGGCATTGTAGGTGATGAGGTCGCCGACCTGCTTGGCGAAGGCTTCGCCGATCCTGCCCATGCCGCCGACCGGCTGGAACATGGTGGTCTGGAATTCGTAGAGCGAGAAGTTGGCGAGGCTGCCCCACAGGCGCGAATTCAATACGTCGGACGCGCCGATGACCTGACCCGCCACCGGCTCGGCGCCGATGCCGCCGCCCGGCTCCTTCTCGTAGCCGCGGAATTCGGCGGTCGCGAGGCTGGATTTGTAGCTGTAGTCCTTGTCCAGCGCGCCCCAGGACTGCAGCGCCTCGAGCAGCACCTCCTGGTCCTCCTTGGAGACGAGCCCTTCCAGTTGGCCTTTCTTGGCCACCTTGGCCAGCAGCTCCGACGTGTGGCCCTTGAAGTCGGTCTCGATCTCGCGCACCCGCTTGGGCTTGCCGCCGAAGGCCTCCGTCGAGTGCAGCAGGGCGTTGTGGTTGGTCTGCTGGAACGGCTCCAGCGTCACCCCGAGCCTCCGGCAGTAGGCCAACAGCCCGTTGTGATGGTAAGGGATGCGCCAGGGGCCGGGATTGAGGTAGAGCCCCTCGTCGAACTCGCATTTCTGCGTGTAGCCGCCAAGTTCGGTAACGGTGTCGCCGCCGCGTATCGTCCAGTTGCGGCCGCCGGCGCGGGCATTGTATTCGAGGATCTTCACCTTGTAGCCGGCCTGGCGCAGTTCCAGCGCCACCAGCATGCCGGCCAGGCCGGCGCCCAGGACGAGCACCGAAGCGCCCTTCGGGTCGCCTTCGAGCTTGATCGGTCCCTTGTAATCGGACTCTGCCGCCAGCCCCATGCTGGTCATGGCCTGGTACATTGCGGCGCTGCCCGCCGTAATGCCGATCATTTTGAGAAGGTCGCGCCGGCGCATGCCGGCAAGGGATTGTTCGAGCTGCATGTTCGTCTCCTCGATCAGCGGCACGCCGCGATCCGCCGCCTGTTGCCCCCGCAAGCTCGAGGCGAGCCCCGGTGGACGACCCAAGGCTATGCCTGCAACCCAGTCTGTTCAACCAACACGCCGCGCTTGGAACAAATGTCCTCGAACATTGGCGCAATAGGGCTCTCGCGGCGTCGCTGGCCGGCATTTTCCACGCCCTCGCGGCCTCGGGGCCGGCGGCCAGACCACTTGCTGTGCCAATTGAAAGGGCACGCCTGGCTGGCCCGACAGCGGAAAAGTCCGACGGGAAAGTCCGTGGCCTGCCGCCGCTCGCGGCGCCGGTTTTCATCGCCCAAATGCTTGCCTTGTCGGCCGGGCGGTCAGCCTGCCACGGCCCGTACGCTCTCCCTCTCCACCAGCGGACATTCCAGCTTGGTGATGGGATAGCGCCCCCGTCCCACCGTCGCCGGCGCTTCGAGCTGTTCGATCGCCCATTGGCCCATCGCCATATGCGGCAGGATCGAGGTGGTCAGCGGCGGGAACAGATGCCTGGCGATTTCCTCGTCGTCGTAGCCGACCACGGAGATGTCCTGCGGGATGTGCAGGCCGGCTTCCTTCAGCGCTTCGTAGCAGCCGATCGCGGTGCGGTCGTTCTGGCAGAAGATGGCGGTCGGGCGGTCTTTCAGCGCCAGGAGCTTGACGGTCGCGGCATAGCCGGCACTTGCCGACCAGTCGCCCTCGACCACCAGTTCGGGATCGAAGGGGATGTCGGCGGTGGCAAGCGCGCGGCGGTAGCCCTTTAGGCGGTCCTGTGCCGCCTGCATCCAGGGCTCGCCGGTGATGGTGGCGATGCGGCGGTGGCCATGGCTGATCAGGTGCCGGGTGGAGTTCTGGCCGCCGGCGATCTCGGAGGGCACCACGGCGGGGAAGGCGTAATCCGACGTGTAGCAGTTGAGCAGGATCACCGGGATGTCGAGGCTGTAGAGGAAGTCGGGCGCCATGATCTCGCGGGTGAAGATGGTCATGTAGATCAGCGCCGAAATGCCCCGCCTGGTCAGCGCCTCTATGGCGCGCGGCTCCATCACGGCGTCGCCCATGGTCTGCGCCACCAGAAGCACGTTGCCGGCGTTCCACGAGGCCTGGCGCGCGCCCTCGATGGCGACGACGGCTTCCGGGCTGGTGGCGAGCTGGTCGACGGCGAAGCCGATCACCCCGTCCAGCCCGTCGAAGGCGCTGGCCGGCGCCTTCAGCGCCGAAAAGGCCGGCGCACTATAGCCCAGCGCGCGCGCCGCCTCGATCACCCGCTCGCGCGTCTGCCGCGACAGTTTTATGCCAGGCGAATTGTTGAGCACGAAGGAAACAGTCGCCTGCGAGCAGCCGGCGGCGCGCGCAATGTCGGTCATGGTGACCCGGCCCTTGGGCTTCACCGGCGCCTTGCGGCGCCTTGCCGTCGCGATATCGGTGGTCTCGCTCATGCTGTTCGTGTTCCCCAGCCTGTCCGGCCTGCCCGGCGACCATCAAGGCCGCGCCGGTTTATAGAAATATCGGCTAACTTATACCTATTAGCGGACGACGGGTCTACTGGCTAGCCGGCTCCGGGCAGCTCAAATCACAGCATATGAGCCGATTACCCCGTTTGCCCCAAGCCATTGCGTTTCAGGCAAACCCAACGGCGTCGCCGCCGGCGTGGTCGCCATCGAACGCAACTAATACCGTTTACTAATACGAAAATGCGCTGTAACGTCGGTCCGTCGCGTCCGTTTTCCCTGGGGCGCGGTGCATGCGAATGGCCCGATGGCAAGCGGATAGTACCCCCGCGAAGCCTTGTCGCGGACATGTGATATGTCAGACAAATCGGACTATTTACGAACGGGGGATGAGTCTCTAAAGTCCGTCGCCGTGGCTGGAACGACGCCATCTTCAGTGCCGGGAACCCTTGAGGAGGAGGGCGTCCAAGCCGCGAACGGCAAATCAGACAAGTGCAGGATCGGCCGGTCCGACGACCGGCCAAAACGGGAGGTTGAACATGAAATCCTTGATACGCAATGCATCCGTGGCCACCGCGGCGCTGCTGCTTGGCCTGACGGCGAGCACGATCGCGCGCGCCGACGACAAGCCGACGCTGGCCTTCGTCGTCAACGGCGCTTCCGACTTCTGGAAGGCGGCCGAAGCCGGCGTCAAGAAGGCGCAGGGCGAACTGCCCGACTACAATCTCGAGCTGAAATATCCCGAGCAGTCCTCGGTCGCCATCCAGCAGCGGCTGATGGACGATCTGGTCACCGCCGGCGTCAAGGGCATCATGGTTTCGGCCGTCGATCCCAAGACCTCGACCGACGGGCTGAACAAGATCGCCTCGGAAACGGCGCTGTTCACCACCGACAGCGACGCTCCGCAGACCAAGCGCGTCGCCTATATCGGCTCGTCCAATGTCGATGCCGGCAAGCAGGCGGCCGAAATCGCCAAGAAGGCGATGCCGGACGGCGGCAAGTGCCTCGGCTTCGTCGGCCTGCTCGGCGCCGACAATGCCAAGGAGCGCATCCAGGGCATGAAGGATGGCCTGGCCGGCACCAAGATCGAGCTCGTCGACGTGCGCGGCGACGACATCGACCAGGCCCGCGCCAAGAAGAACGTCGAGGACGCGCTCGTCGCCAGCCCCGACGTCACCTGCATGGTCGGCTTCTACTCCTACAACACGCCGCGCATCTATGAAGCGCTGCGCGATGCCGGCAAGCTCGGCTCGATCACCGTCGTCGGCTTCGATGACGATCCGATCACCCTGGGCGGCGTCAAGGAAGGCACCATTGCCGCCACCGTCGTGCAGCAGCCCTTCGAGTGGGCCTATCAGGGCATGAAGCTGATGGCATCCTATCTCAAGGGCGACAAGTCGGGCATCCCGGCCGACGGCCTCATCATCATCCCGACCAAGATCATCGGCAAGGATGACGTCGACGCCTACGCCGCCAATCTGAAGGCGATGGCTGGAAACTAAGACCGAAGGCAGAGCAGCCGGCTCAACGTCGCTTGAGCCGGCTGCTCTCGCATTGACGAACCCTTCGAGGCCAGTCAGTCTGCCAAGAGGTCGGCCCGCCAACGCTGTCAGGCATGATGAATTATTCCGACACATCCATCGCCGCGACCACCCCGTTCCTCAGTCTCGAGAACGTGCGCAAGACCTATCCGGGCGTCGTCGCGCTCGATGGCTTCTCGATGGAGGTCAGGCCGGGCGAGGTCATCGGCCTCGTCGGCGAGAACGGCGCCGGCAAATCCACCTTGATGAAGATCCTCGGCGGGGTGACGCGGCCCGACAGCGGCACCGTCACCGTCGACGGCACCGCCCATGGCGGCCTGAGCGTCGAGGGCAGCCTGGGCTCCGGCATCGCCTTCGTCCATCAGGAACTCAACCTGTTCGAGAATCTCGACGTCGCTGCCAACATCTTCTTCGGCCGCGAACCGCTGCGCGCCGGGCCGCTCAGGCTCGTCGACCGCGCCAGGCTGCGCGCCATGGTGGCGCCGCTCCTGAAGCGCGTCGGCGCCAATTTCTCCGCCGACACGCCTGTCGCCGAACTGTCGCTCGCGCAGCAGCAGATGGTCGAGATCGCCAAGGCGCTGTCGATCAAGGCAAGGCTGGTCATCCTCGACGAACCGACGTCGAGCCTGCCGATCGCCGAGACCGACAAATTGCTCGACGTCATCAGGGCGCTGAAGGCGGACGGCATCAGCGTCATCTTCATTTCGCATCGCCTGCACGAGGTCGAGCGTGTCGCCGACCGCGTCATCGTGCTGCGCGACGGCATGCTGGCCGGCACCTTGCCCAAGCGCGACATCAACCACGACCAGATGGTCAAGCTGATGATCGGCCGCATGCTGAAGGAGCGCGAGAAGGCTTCCGAGGCGGCCCGCGCCCCCGGCGCCGTCGCCCTATCGGCCAAGGCCATCCGCACCCCGACCTATCCTGGCCGCCCGGTAGATCTCGACGTCAGGCGCGGTGAAATCCTCGGCCTTGCCGGCCTTGTCGGTTCCGGCCGCACCGAGCTGGCGCGGGTGTTCTTCGGCATCGAAAGCAGCCTCGGCGGCACGCTCGAGCTCGCCGGCAAGCCGCTCTCCCTGAGCTCGGCGGCCGATGCCGTCGCGCACGGCATCTTCCTGGTGCCGGAGGACCGCAAGCTGACCGGCATCCTGCTCGACCTTTCGATCGCCCAGAACATTTCGCTGCCCAACCTGCCGGCGCATGCCAAGCGCTCCTTGGTGTCGACCAGCGCCGAAACGGCAACCGCCGAGAAGCAGAAAAAAGATCTCGGCATCAAGGCGCCCTCGGTGCAGACGCGCACCGGCACGCTGTCGGGCGGCAACCAGCAGAAGGTCGTGCTGGCCAAATGGCTGGCGATGAACCCCAAGGTGATGATCCTCGATGAGCCGACGCGCGGCATCGACATCGGCGCCAAGGCGGAGATCTACGGGCTGATGCGTGCGCTGGCCGACGCCGGCGTCGCCGTGCTGATGATCTCCAGCGACATGGAGGAGGTGATCGGCGTGTCCGACCGCATCGCCGTCATGCATGAGGGCCAGATCTCGGGCATTCTGGACAAGGACCAGTTCAGCCAGGAAAACGTGCTGCTGCTGGCGGTAGGCAAGCAGCCGAAATAATTCTGCCGCCGCGCCGCGGAAGCGCTCGGGCCGGCATTGGGGAGAAGATGATGAGCAAGAAAGATCTCGGCCTGCTGATCCTGATCCTGGTGGTCGGCGCCATCGTCGCCATCATCAATCCGCGCTTCCTGCTGCCTATCAATCTCGCCAACACCTCGAACCTGATCGGACTGTTCGGCATCCTGTCGATCGGCCAGGCCTTCGTCATCATCACCGGCGGCATCGAATTGTCGGTCGGCTCGCTGGTGGCGCTGCTGGGAACGCTTTTCATCGACTTCATCGCCGTGCGCGGCATGGAATGGCCGCTGGCCTTCGTGCTCATCCTGGTGCTCGGTGCCATCATCGGCCTGGCGCATGGCTGGCTGATCACGCGGCTCAAATTGCAGCCCTTCGTGGTGACCTTGTGCGGCCTTTTGATCTATCGCGGCGTCGCCCGCTTCTACACCGCCGACGGCACCGCCGGCTTCGCCTTCGGCCAGAATTTCCCGGAGCTCGAATTCTTGACCGCCGGCCGCTCCTGGGGCGTGCCGAACTCCTTCTTCGCCCTGATCGTCATCGCCATCGTCATGTGGGTGGTGCTGCACCGCTCGGTGTTCGGCCGCTATCTCTACGCCATCGGCAAGAACGAGGAGGCGGCGAAATATTCCGGCATCCGCACCGGGCGTGTCGTCATGGCCGCCTACGTCATCTGCGGGGTACTGACGGCGCTGTCGGCGATCTATTTCGCCATGTACACGCGATCCATCTCGCCGGCCAGCCACGGCCAGTTCTACGAGCTTTACGCCATTGCCGCGGCCGTGCTCGGCGGCTTCTCGCTGCGCGGCGGCGAGGGCTCGCTGATCGGCGTCATCCTCGGCACCGTGCTGCTGCAGGAGCTGCAGAACCTCGTCAATCTGCTCGGCATCCCGTCCTCGCTCAACTTCGCGGTGATGGGCGGCGTCATCCTCATCGGCGTGCTGATCGACCAGCAGTGGGGCGTGTTCCGCGCGCGGCGGCGCATGGTCGACGCCAGCCGCAAGAGCATCGCCGGGGCAGCGGCGGAATAGTCAGGGGCAAAAAGCCGCCGTCCGCCGTGGCCGTCGAAAGATAACGCCGCTCTATCTCGCCCGCCCCGCAATTCCGCTCGATCTGTTGTCGGCCGTATCTGTGCGGCCCCAAGTGACTTGAGTGCAAAAGGGGGGCGGCATCGCGAAAACGGTCTTGCGAGCTTCCATCCGGATTGGAACGAAACCCTTATCTGGGCGTTGTTCAAAGCTTTTCTATTCGGAGGCATGGTCATGGCTGCGAATCCGCTAAGCACCGCCAAGGTGGGAGGTCATCCCATCCATCCGATGCTCATTCCCTTTCCTGTCGCGTTCCTTGTCGGCGCGTTTCTCACCGATCTGATGTTCTGGGGCACTGCCGACGTCTTTTGGGCACGCGCGTCGATGTGGCTGATTGGAGCAGCCATCGTCATGGCTCTCCTGGCGGCGATTGCCGGCTTTATCGATTTCCTGAGCGAGCCGCGCATCCGCGCTCTGACGGACGCCTGGTATCACATGGTCGGCAATTTGACCGCCGTCGTTCTGGCGCTGATCAATTTCTATCTTCGCTACAGCCAAGGCGCCGAAGCGGCAGTTCGCCCATGGGGAGTGCTGCTTTCATTGATCGTTGTCTGCATCCTGCTGTTTACCGGCTGGAAAGGCTGGGAAATGGTGTACCGTCATCACGTCGCGGTTCTGGACGCGCCGACACAACCTTCGGCAACGCCGTCGGCCAGCACGCGTCGTGCCGATCACGACCGGCACGCGGCATAAAAGGAAGGTGTTTCGATGTTCAGGTCAGGCGAGCGCCACCTGACCATCAACACCTTTAGTCGATCAGCCCCGACATGTCGGAGAACGCCATCGCCTTGCGCAGCACCTCGGCAAAGCGCTCGCCTGCCGCTTCGCGCGAACCGCTATTGTCGATCGAGGTGACGCCGGGTCCGGAGAGCGTCACAGGGGCGCTGCGCGCCAGGCGTGCCAGAACCTCCCCGCGCGACTCGCGGCCACGCATCGCCAGCCGCCCGGCCAGCACATCGGGCGAAGCGGTGATCTCGACGACGGCCAGATTGGCATAGCGCTCCCGCAAGGCAGGAATGATCGCGCGCGATACGTTGGCGACAGCGACATGGCCGTTGGCCACTGCCCAATCGACCTCGGCCGGCAGGCCGTAGCGCAGGCCGTGCGCTTCCCAGGAAACGGCGAAGGCGCCGTCGGCTTCGGCCTCGATGAAGGCGGCATCGGCCAGCGTGTCGTGATCCTCGCTTGCCGTGTCGCTCGGTCTGGTGATGACGCGGCGCACGAACTCCAGCCGCGGCTCGTCGGCGAAAAGCGCCTTGGCATGGCCGATGATCGTATCCTTGCCGGCGCCGCTCGGGCCCACCACGGCAACGAAGACGCCGTCGCGTATCGGAAACGCCTCGGCCGACAGTTCACGCTCGATCAATGCCGAAGCCATCACGCGACCCGCCGCCCCTGCCGCCAGACCGTGCGCACCACCGGAACGTGGTCGTCGAGGCGCACGCGCACCAGGTCGGCCCGGCGGCCCTCTTCGATGACGCCGCGATCGGAAAGACCGACGGCCTCGGCCGGGTTCTTGGACACCATTGCCACCGCCTGCGGCAGGGAAATGCTATCGACGACGTCGCCGAGAAAGAAGGCGGACTGGATCAGGCTGAAGGGGATGTAGTCGGACGACAATATGTCGAGCAGGCCGTCGCTGGCCAGCGTGCGCGCCGAGACGTTGCCCGAATGCGAGGCGCCCCGCATGACATTGGGCGCGCCCATCAGCACGCCGAGCCCTGCATCCTTCGAAGCCCTGGCGGCTTCCTCGGTGGTTGGGAATTCGGCAACGCGCACGCCTTGCTCGATGGCTTCGTCGACATGGCCCGTCGTCGCATCGTCATGGCTCGCAAGCACGATGCCGCGCTCGTGGCAGGCGGCGGCGATGAAGACGCGGTTCGGGGCCGAATTCCGGGCCGATTCGCCCATCCGCTTCTCGCAGAATTTCTGGAAATCGTGATCGGTCAGCTTCAGCTTGCGCTGATAGTAGTAGGCGTAGGTTTCGAGGTTGACGAACTGGCGCTGGCCTGGCGCATGGTCCATCAGCGAGGCGAGCTTCACCCGTTCGTCCGTCTCGAAATTGGCGAAGGCCCTGAGGCAATCCGGCGCCGAGACCTCGCAGCGTAGATGGATGAAATGATCGGCCCGCAATCGATCCATCCGCACGCTGTCCTCGATCGCATCGGCGAGCTTGCGGATGTCGGCGGCGTTGAGATCGGCATCCTCGTCCATGCCGACACGCAAGGCGTCGAGCACGGTGGTGATGCCTGCCGTCGCCACCTGCGCGTCATGGGCGAGCACGGCGGCGATCGGGTTCCAACGCACCTTGGGCCGCGGCGCATAGTGGCCTTCCAGGTGATCGGTGTGCAGCTCGACCAGTCCCGGAATGATGAAGTCGCCAGCCATGTCCTCGCCGGCTCGCACGACGCCGGCGGATATGTCGGCGATCAGACCGTCACGCATCACGAGCGAACCGTCGATGATCTCGTCGGCAAGAACGATGCGGGCGTTGCTCAGAATGGTGTCGGCGGTCATCTTAGGCAGTCCTTGGTTTTTTCTCGCCTTTGCGGCTTGTTGCTTCAGGCGGTTTTTCTGGCCGGACGGCGCCCGAGCGCGTGCTGGGAAAGCACCATGAACGGGGCGCCGGGTTCGGGCTCGATGAACAACGTCAGCGCGTCCACCGGAACCGGCTGGCGCAGCACCTCGGTGAACAGGCCCTCGATTGCCAGGCGAAGACGATGGCTTTCCTGTGGCCCGGCCCTGCCGGACAGCGTCATGTGAAAGCGGAAGCTCTCGAAGACGTAAGGATAGCCCCATTGGCAGAGATTGCGGAATTCGCCCGGCTTCAGCGAGTCCGGGCTGCGCCGCTCGATCTCGGCCTCCGTCAACGGCGCGCGAAAGCGGTCGAAATCGCGCACCACATCATCGGCGAAGCGATTGAGCGGAGGCAATGGCGCCTCCGGCACCAGTGCGAAGAAACCGTCGATCTGGCTGACGACGAGACGCGGGATCATCACAACGGGCGTCGCCTGGGCAAAGGCGTCGAGCGCTGCGCGCAACGAGGCTTCGGTTTCGTTGGCCGCTAACCGGAAAGGGGCTTTCAGCGTTGCGTGAAAACCATAGCGCCGTGCCGATGCGGTGTGGAAGGCGACTTCCGCCGCCGACAAATCGCCCACCGCCTCCACCGGTCGCGTCGCGGCGCCGAACGGGTCACGGCCCAGCCAGTTGGCGGCGATCCGCGCCAATTTTTCGTCCTGTTGGGGGGTGAAGTAGATGGCGTAGCGCATCGAAAATCCTCGTCAGCCCGTTGCCATAGGTGATTTCCATGACGGATTGACGAAGCTTTGAAGGGTTTTCGAAGGCAAATCGACCCCGCCGGTCCTTAGCCGACGATTTTTCTGATCTGGACCAACAGGTTCAGCCGTGAACGCGCAACGGTCAGGCCTTCATCAGCCATTCGTGCTCGGGCGCATTGTGGAATTTCCACGTCCGCTTCGGGCCGGCCATGACGTTGAGGTAGTAGAGGTCGTAGCCATGGCAAGCCGCGCAGGGGTGATAGCCCTTGGGCACCAGCACGACGTCGCCGTCCTCGATCGCCATCGCCTCGTCCAGCGCGCGGGAGCCGTCCTTGTCGGCGTCGGTATAGACCCGCTGGAAAGCAAAGCCCTGCGGCGGGTTGAGGCGGTGGTAATAGGTTTCCTCGAGATAGGATTCGTTAGGGAGATTGTCCTGGTCGTGCTTGTGCGGCGGATAGCTCGACGTATGGCCGCCGGGCGTGATGACCTCGACCACCAGCAGCGAATCGGCCGGCTTGCCCTCGGGCAGGATGTTGGTGACGTAGCGCGTATTGGTGCCCTTGCCGCGCACCTCCTGGCCGAGGTCGTCAGGCCCGATGACGCGAACCGGCAGGCCGCCGCTCAATCCCGGCGCCGAGCAGACCGCCAGTTCCAGTCCGCTATCAGCCGTCACCGACCAGTCCGATCCCTGCGGCACATAGACCGACCATGGTTTGCCTTCGAAGGGCGACATGCGCTGGCCGAGCAGGCCGAGATCCTTGCCGCCGGCCGCGACCGTGCCCTTGCCGGTGACGAACACCAGGCAGACTTCGCGATCGTCCGTTGTTCCCGAAGCCGTTTCGCCCGGTTTCAGCCGATGCAGGTCGAACCCGACATAGGTCCAGCCGGCGCTTTGCGGCGTGACGTGCGCGACACGGCCATGGCCCTTGTCGGCTTTGACCAGCAGCTTCGACATCCGGTTACTCCTTCGGTTCGACTTCGGCGGGCGCCTTGTTCTCGTCGGCCGGCTTGTAGAGATAAAAAAACTGCCAGACGCCATAGCCGGCGAAGCCCAGCGCGATCACGCCCCAGAACGGCGTGCCGCTCGCGAATTCGATGATCGACCAGATGACGCACACCGCGACGACGGCGACACGCCGCCACAATGGCCGGAAGAAGGGGTGCTCGGAATCTTTCATCGCGGCAACCTACAGCAAGCCCGGCCTGGCGAGAACCCGATCAGACATCGGGGAAGCCCTGCGTCTCGACCGTATAGCCGGCCGCCGTCATCACCCGCATCAACTCCTTGTGGCCCACCTGCGCCATCTTGAGCGGCGGGTTCTTCTTCGGGTCCTGTTCGGCCTCGACCACGAACCAGCCTTCATAGCCGTGGTCGGCGAAACGCTGCACGATGGCGCCGAAATCCAGCGAGCCGTCGCCCGGCACGGTGAAGGCGCCAAGCGCCACCGCGTCGAGGAAGGACTGCTTCGTGCGGTCGAGCTTCTCGATCACGCCCATGCGCACATCCTTCACATGCACATGGCTGATGCGCTTGTGGTGATTGTCGATGGCGCGCAGCACATCGCCGCCGGCAAAGGCCAGATGGCCCGCATCGAGCAGCAGCGGAATGCCCGCTCCGGAATGGCGCATGAAGGCGTCGAGCTCCGGCTCGGTCTCGACCACCGCCGCCATGTGATGATGATAGGAAAGCGGCATGCCTTGCTCGGCGCACCATTCGCCGAATTCGGTCAGGCGCCTGGCATAGGCCTTCATCTCGTCGCTCGAGAGTTTCGGCTTGGTGGCGAGCGGCTTCGAGCGGTCGCCCTGGATCGAACGGCCAACCTCGCCATAGACGATGCAAGGCGCGTTGACCGCCTTGAACAGGTCGATCATCGGCTGGATGCGATCCTTGTTCTTGCTCATCTCCTCGTCGACCAGCGTGCCCGAGAACCAGCCGCCGCACAGCGTGACGTCAGCCGCCTTCAGGATCGGCAGCATCACCTTGGGGTCCTTGGGAAAGCGCCGTCCCATCTCCATGCCGGTGAAGCCGGCCGAACGCGACTGGCGTAGGCACTCCTCCAACGACACGTCGTCGCTGAGTTCCGCAAGATCGTCGTTCCACCACGCGATGGGGGACATGCCCAGTTTGGCTTTCAAGTCGTCACTCCGGTTCTTGTTCACCCTCCCCCTTGTGGGGAGGGTCGCTGCGAAGCAGCGGGGTGGGGGTGCGGCGCCAGACCCTACCCGGACCTTCGGTCCGACCTCCCCACAAGGAGAGGTAGGGGGTGGGCAGCGCCGAGATCAATCGCCGACGCTCTGCATCCGCCGCTTCTCGTCATAGACCTTGCGCGCCGCGTTCACTTGGCTGCGCTCGGAGACTTCCGGCACCGCCACGTCCCACCAGTGGCCGCCGGCATCGGTGGAGACCAGCGGATCGGTGTCGATGACCAGCACCGTGGTGCGGTCGTTGCCTTTCGCCTGAGCCAGCGCCGTCTCCAGCCCTGCGATCGACGAGACCTTCTCGGCGATCGCCCCCATGCTCGCGGCGTGCGCGGCAAAGTCGACGTCGGGCAGCACCTCGTGGCGCGCGTCCTTCAGGAGATTGTTGAAGTTGGCGCCGCCGGTCGCCATCTGCAGCCGGTTGATGCAGCCAAAACCCCTGTTGTCGAGCAGCACGATGGTTAGCTTCAGGCCGAGCATCACCGAGGTGGCGATCTCGGAATTGAGCATCAGATAAGAGCCGTCGCCGATCATGACGACGACCTCTTCCCCGGGCTTGGCCATCTTGGTGCCGAGCCCGCCGGCAATCTCGTAACCCATGGTCGAGAAGCCGTATTCGGCATGATACGAGCCGGGCGCGCCGGCCTGCCAAAGCTTGTGCAATTCGCCCGGCAGCCCGCCGGCGGCGTTGAGCAGCGTCACGCCGGAGCCCATGGCGCGTTGCACGGCGCCGATCACCTGCGCGTCGGAAGGGTAGGCGGCATTGGTCGACGCCGTCACCTTGGCGGCTTCGGCCTGCCATTCCTTCTTGCCGGCTGCCGCATTGTCGGTCCAGGCGGATGGCGCCTTCCAACCCTTCAGCGCGGCACCGAGTTCGGCCAAGCCTTCGGCCGCGTCGGCGACCAGCGGCGATGCCCGATGCTTGCCGGCATCGAAAGGCTGCACATTCAAGCCGATGATGGTCTTGCCCGAATTCTTGAACAGCGCCCAGGAGCCGGTGGTGAAATCCTGCAGGCGCGTGCCGATGGCGAGCACGACATCGGCCTCTTCCGCCAGCCGGTTGGCGGCCGACGTGCCGGTGACGCCGATCGCCGCCATGTTGAGCGGATGATCGTCCGGCAGCGAGGATTTGCCGCCCTGCGTTTCGCAGACCGGAATGCCGGCGCCTTCAACGAATTTCGCCAGTTCGTCCGAGGCCCGAGAATAGAGCACGCCGCCGCCGGCGATCACCAGCGGCTTGCTTGCGCTCTTCAGCGCTGCAACCGCAGCCGCCAATTCAGCCCGATCCGGGCGCGGCCGGCGCTGGCACCAGACCCGTTCGGCAAAGAAGCTCTCGGGATAGTCATAGGCCTCGGCCTGCACGTCCTGGCAGAGCGACAAGGTCACCGGCCCGCATTCGGCCGGGTCGGTCAGCACGGCCATGGCGCGGTTGAGCGCCGGGATGATCTGCTCCGGCCGCGTGATGCGGTCGAAATAGCGCGACACCGGACGAAAACAGTCATTGACCGTCGCCGTGCCGTCGGAAAAATCCTCGGCCTGCTGCAGCACCGGGTCGGGAATGCGGTTGGCGAAGACGTCGCCCGGCAGAAACAGGACAGGCAACCTGTTTACATGCGCAAGTGCCGCCGCCGTCACCATGTTGAGCGCGCCGGGTCCGATCGAGGAGGTGGCGGCCATGAAGCGGCGACGGAAATTGGCCTTGCCATAGGCGATCGCCGCATGCGCCATCGCCTGTTCATTGTGGGCGCGGAAGGTCGGCAGTTCGTCGCGCACTTGGTAGAGCGCCTCGCCGATGCCGGCGACATTGCCGTGGCCGAAGACGGCCCAGACGCCGCCGAAGATCGGTACCTTTGCGCCGTCGATCTCGGTCTTCTGTTTGCTCAGGAAACGGGTCAGCGCCTGCGCCATCGTCAGGCGGATTGTCTTGCTCATTGGTTTCCTCCGCAGTCCCAGTGCCCGTGCCTTCTTATGCTGCTTTACGGCCGCGCGCGGCAAGCCATGCCTCGGTCAGCTGCTCGAAGCGCGATGCCATGTCGGCAACCGCTTCGTCGTCCGACATCCTGCCGGAAAGCCATTGTTCGGCGGCGTTGATGAAGATGGTGCGGCCGACCGCGAAACCCTTCACGATAGGCGCCTTGGCCGTCGCTGCGAAGGCGGCCTCCAACTCGTCCTGCGGCGCCTCCAGGCCGAGCAGCACGACGCCGCGGCACCAGGGGTCGTTCTTCAGGATCACGGCCTCGATCTTCGTCCACGCGCCTGCGGATGCCTGCGGTTCGAGCTTCCACCAATCCGGCTTGATGCCGAGCGCATAGAGTTCCTCAAGCGCACGCGGGATGGTCGTGTCGTCGAGCTTGCCGTGCTTGCCGGCGATGATCTCGATGAGAAGCTCCCTGCCCACTTTCCGCGCGGCCTCGAACAGAGCGCGTAATTTCTGCTGCTGTTCCTCCTTCAAGCCCGGCGGATCGTCGGGATGATAGAAGCAAAGGCATTTGATGCAGTGGTCGACCGGCCATTCGGTGAGCTGCGAACCGATGTCCTGCGAGAATTCGAAGCGCAGCGGCCGCGAGCCCGGCAGCTCCACCGGCCGCCCGAGCCAGGCAAAGGAATGCCTGGCGAATTCGAACATCGCCTCGCGGCCATGCCTCTCGTCGAGCAGCATGCCGTAGCCCTCGCGCCCGGCGGCGACCTTGGCCGCCGCTTTCACCGTCAGCACCTTGAAATCCTCTATGCGCGAGGCATCGGCGCCGGTCTTGGCCGCCACGTCCTCGAGCTGCACCCGGTGGTCGCAGGCGAACGCCATCAGCGAGGGAATGTCGTGCCGGCGCGTCGTTGCCCAGTGGATGTGGTTGATCGCCTCGTCCTTGCGCAAGGCCAGATGCCTGCTGCCGTGTTTGAGGAAGAACTGCAATTCCTCGAAGGTCGGATATTCCGGCGCACACAACAGCCGCGACACGGCGAAGGCGCCGCAGGCATTGGCCCAGGTTGCCGCCGTGGCAAGGCTTTCGCCGCCCAGCCAGCCGCGCAGGAAGCCCGACATGAAGGCATCGCCGGCGCCAAGCACGTTGTAGATCTCGATCGGAAAACCCTTGCCGACCACGCCGTCCTCGAGATCGTCGCTGATCGGCCCGTCATAGACGATGCAGCCCATGGCGCCGCGCTTCAAGACGATGGTGGCCGGGGACAGCGAACGGATCGTCTTCAGGGCGCTCAGGCAGTCGTCGGCGCCCGAGGCGATCATGATCTCTTCCTCGGTGCCCACGACGAGGTCGCAATCGGGCAGCACCGTCTTCAACTGCGCCGAGACGCGGTCGGACTTGACGTAGCGCTCAAAACCCTCGGCGTGGCCGGCCAGGCCCCAGAGGTTCGGCCGGTAGTCTATGTCGAACACGACCTTGCCGCCCTTGGCCTTCATGATGCGGATCGCCTTGCGCTGGGCGGCATCGCTGTTGGGCCGGGAAAAATGCGTGCCGGTGACGACGACCGCGCGAGCCGAGGAAATAAACGTCTCGTCGATGTCCTCCTCGGCCAGCGCCATGTCGGCGCAGTCGGAGCGGTAGAAGATCATCGGCGAAACGCCTTCGCTCTCGACCGAAAGCAGCACCAGCGCGGTCAATCGCTCCTTGTCGGTCTTCAGCCCGTCGGTGTTGACGCCTTCGCGCTTCAATTGTTCACGGATGAAGCGGCCCATCTGCTCGTCACCGACCCGCGTCAGCAGCGCCGAACGCAGGCCGAGCCGCGCCGTGCCGACCGAGATGTTGGCCGGGCAGCCGCCCACCGACTTGGCGAAGGAGGTGATGTCCTCCAGCCGCGAGCCGATCTGCTGGCCATAGAGGTCGACGGAAGCCCGCCCGATGGTGATGACGTCGAGCGCAGCGTATTTCGCGTCCACGGCTTCGCTCATTGGAACCTCCCGTCGGGCCTGTTATGTTGGGGTACACGCGCGAGCGGCAGCGTGGCGCCGAAAAATATGAAATAATAATTCCAATCCATAGTCAATATGGAATGAGCATTCCCCGATCTAAAATCGCCTTTTGCCTTCCACTCAGGCCTTGCGCCCTTTGCCGGGGTTGCGCCGCTTCTCGCCGACGCCAACGGTCAGCGCCATGGCCAGCGCCATCGTCGCCGATAGCGAGCGGAAGCCGGCAAAATCCGCCTCGGCAACCTCGAACCAGACGCTGGCGAACTGAGCAAGCGGTGAAAACGAGCTGTCGGTGATGGCAATGATCGGCACGCCCTGTTCCGAAATCGTGCGCGCCTCCTCGATCGTGGCCGGCGCATAGGGCGAGAAGGAAATGGCGACGACGGCATCCGCGGGCGTCGCAAAGCTGACCATCTCGGCGTTGAGACCGGCGGCTGATTCGATCAGCTGGTTGCGGATCTTCAGCTTGCCAAGCGCATAGGCGATGTAGGACGCCACCGGATAGGAGCGCCGCTTGGCCAGCACATAGATGGTCTGTGCCTTGGCCAGCAGGGAAATCGCTTCTTCCAGATGCGCGTCGTCCAGCGTGCGCGAAATGTCGTTGAGCGAGGTGCTGGCGGCGGCGACGAAGCCGTCGAAGATCGCCCGGTGGCCGGCGCCGCCCTCGGCCTTGGCGCGCAGCGCCTGCAGCCGTTCGTCATAGGAGGAGTTGCGCTCGCGCAGCCGTTCGCGAAACACCTGCTGCAGGCTGGTGAAGCCGTCAAAGCCGAGCTGCTGGGCAAAGCGGATCAGCGTCGAGGGCTGCACGCCGGCCGAGGCGGCAATGCTGGCGGCGGTGCCGAAGGCGATATCGTCGGGATTGTCGAGCGCATAAGCGGCGATCTGGGCGATGCGCTTGGGCAGGCTTTCGCGCCGATCGAGGATCGTGGCGCGCAGCGTCTCGAAGTCGCGAGGTACCCGTTCGTCCATCGTCGGCCCGTCCAAGCTCATCGGTGAAGCGTCCTCTCTGCCCCATCATAGCGAGGCTGCGCAAGAACACCATAAAAAATGAGGCAGACATTCCATTCCGAACAAAAATGGACTAATTCATCCACGTAGCATCTATGACGGTGGAGGAACGGAAAATGGTCGGCGTCGGTCTTATCGGCACGGGATTTATGGGCAAGTGCCACGCCATCGCGTGGAGTGCCGTCGGCGCCGTCTTTCCCGACATGACCAAACCGCGGCTTGTCCATCTCGGCGAGGTCAATGAGGATCTCGCCAGGCGCAAGGCCGGCGAGTTCGGTTTCGCCAGGGCGTCCGGCGACTGGCGCGCCGTCGTCAACGACCCCGAAGTGGACGTCGTCTCGCTCACCACGCCCAACCAGTTCCATCCGGAAATGGCGATCGCCATCCTCGAGGCCGGCAAGCATTTGTGGTGCGAAAAGCCGATGGCGCCGAGCTTCGCCGAAGCCGAGGCAATGGCGGCCGCGGCAAAGAAATCCGGCAAAGTCGCGGCGCTCGGTTACAATTACATCCAGAGCCCGGCCATCCGCCATATCGGCGCGCTGCTGGACGAAAAGATCATCGGCGAGGTCAACCATCTGCGCATCGAGATGGACGAGGATTTCATGGCCGATCCCGAGGCGCTGTTCTTCTGGAAGCACGAGGCATCTTCCGGCTATGGCGCGCTTGATGATTTCGCCGTGCATCCGCTGTCGCTGGTGTCGACCCTGTTCGGCCGCGTCGCCAGCGTCATCTGCGACATGGCCAAGCCCTATGCCGACCGCAAGCTGGCCGCCGGCGGCCGCCGCGCGGTCGAGACCTACGACATTGCCTCCGTGCTGATGCATCTGGAGAACGGCATCGCCGGCACGCTTCTGGTCAACCGTTCGGCCTGGGGCCGCAAGGGCCGCATCGCCGTCCAGATCTTCGGCTCCAAGGGCTCGATCCTGTTCGACCAGGAGCGGATGAATGAGTTCCAGCTCTACCTCACATCGGATCGCCCGACCGAACAGGGCTATCGCACCATCCTGGTGGCGCCGCAGCACAAGCCCTACGATCTGTTCGTGCCCGCGCCCGGGCATAGCCTCGGCTTCAACGATCTCAAGATCATCGAATGCCATGAACTGCTGACCCGGCTCGCCGGCAGACCGGCGCGGCTCATCGAATTCGACGAAGGTCTGGAGATCGAGCGCACCGTGCATGCGATGGCGCGATCGTTCGAGGAGAAGCGCTGGGTGGATGTAAGGTAAGGTTCGCTCCGCTGGTCGGTTTAGCCGACGGCCGCTGCGTTGACTTCCCACCCATTGACCCAGATCTGCCGCAACCGATCGCCTTCGCCCTTGAAGCGCAGTCCCGTCGGCTGGCAATCCTCGATGCGGTCGCTGCGGAAATTGCGGATCGCCTGGCGCAGCTCGCACCAGGCGACGATGTTGGCGGTCTCGGCGTAATAGATCAGCGCGATCGGGCGGATGAGGCGCTCGGAAGCGCGGCCAAGCTCGTCGCGATAGGAGAGGTCGAGCTTCTCCTCGTCGCGTATGGCGCGGCGCACCAGCGCCAGGTCGATCGCACCTGCAGAGGGCGCGGCGAATCCCCACGCATGCAGCGCATTGGCGTCGAGCGTCTGGCGCAAAGGCGGCGGTACGGCGCCGGCGATCTTGGCGCCGACGCGCTTGGCTGCCTGCTTGAGCTCGTCGTCGCCCGTGCGCTCCAGCAGCGCCAGTGACAGCACGATCGCCTCCATCTCCTCGATCGAAAACATCAGAGGCGGCAAGTCGAAGCCGGGGCGCAGGATATAGCCGATGCCCCTCCCGCCCTCGATCGGCACGCGCATGGCCTGAAGCGCTGCGATGTCGCGATAGATCGAGCGTATCGTCACCTCCAGCTGCGCGGCTATCATTGCCGCCGTCACCGGCTGCCGCGCCAGCCGCAGGATCTGGATGATCTCGAACAGGCGCGACGCCTTGCGCATTTTTCTCACCCGTTGCCGATCACAACTGACACATCATCGTCAGTTGGTTCGGCCTATAGGATCGTCTATCGGATTGAAAATCAACAGGTTCCGCTGCGGCTGGGCCGAGCGAGGCGACAGGCTACTGACATGAGCTATGCTGAAAATCTCTGGCTGTTCTTTATCCTGCTGTTCGGCATCATCGCCGTTCCGGGCATGGACATGCTGTTCGTGCTGGCCAATGCGCTGACGGGCGGGCGCGACAGGGGCCTTGCCGCGACCGGCGGCATCATGGTCGGCGGCATGGTGCACACGCTGAACGGCGCGATCGGCGTCGGCCTGCTGATGCATTTTTTGCCGATCCTGTTCAAGCCGCTGTTGATTGCAGGCGCCGCCTACATGGCCTTCATCGGCATCACGCTGATGCGCAGCTCCATCACTGTCGGTCGCGACGGGCCCGCCGGCAGCCGCTCGGCATGGAAGGCGTTTCGCCAAGGCCTTGTGACCTGCCTGATCAACCCGAAGGCCTACCTGTTCGTCCTTGCCGTCTATCCGCAGTTCCTGAAAACGGACTACGGCCCGATCTGGATGCAGGCGACGGTGATGGGCCTGCTGACCGTGCTGACGCAGGCCGCGATCTATGGCGGGCTCGCAATATCGGCCGGCCGCAGCCGCAAGTTGCTGATCGCCAATCCGCGGGCGACCATCCTTGCCGGCCGGGCGGCTGGGCTGCTGCTCTTCGCGGTGTCCGTGTTCACCGCATGGGAAGGGCTGAGGGCGGCGTAGTCTTGGGTTGGACCCGACCCGCCGCCCTTCACCTGGGACTCCGGCCGAATCAGGCGGCGCCCTGCTGCGTGGCGAGAAGCTCGTTCAGCTGCTCGAACGTCTCGGACATCGCATCCGCCGCCCCGGCGCCGGCGTCGAGGGCTTCCTTCGAGGGATAGAGCTCGCGCATGACCAGCAGCGTCTTGCCGCCTTTTTCCTCGAAGGTCACCGTGGTGACGGGTCCACCCTCACCCCCTTCGTCATTGGTCCAGACGAGGCGCGAGTGCGGTGTCACTTCGAGATACCTGCCGAAGAACTCGGCAGGGTTCGAGCCGTCATGCCCGAACACCAAACGGTACCCGCCTCCCACACGAACATCCATCTCGCAGGAACGCAGGAACATGCCCATCGACTTCGGCACCCACCACTGCTTGAACAGCTCAGGCTTGGTCCACGCCTCGAACACGATGCGCGCAGGCGCGTCGAAGCTTCGCGTAACGACCAACTCCCGGTCGGACCTCCGTTCCACCGTCGTGCGTTTGGCCTCACTCGCTCTTCCTGCGTCCATCGACTTCCTCCTTGCGTTTCAATTCCTCGACAACCTTGTCCAGCTCGTCGAAGCGTGCGGCCCAGAGCTGCCGGTATCTCTCGATCCATTCCGCCTCATCCTCCAGGCGGCGCAGGCCCAGCTTGCAGGTCCGCACGCGCCCGACCTTCCGCGTCGTGACGAGTCCCGCCTGCTCCAGGACGCCGACATGCTTCTTCATGCCCGTGAGGGTCATGTGGAATTTCTGGGCCAGGTCCGTGATCGAAGCGTCCGCACGGCCGAGCTGCTCCAGAACCCCGCGTCGGGTGGCGTCCGAAAGCGCGGCGAACGAGGCATCCAGGCGGGTCGCGGAATACTGAACCATTTGGTTCAGTATGTAACGCGGGGATCGGTGGCATGCAAGGGAGGTGGAGGGCTGCGGCCCTAGAGCAATTCCAAGAAAAGTGCGTGCGGTTTTCTGTCCGGAATTGCGTCAAAACAAAGAGTTAGAGCGGTTCGCCGTTTCCATGAAACGGTGAACTGCTCTAAGGGCGGCGTGGTCCTGGGCTGAAACCGGAAACGCCGCCCTAATGGTTCAACCGGATCAGGCGGCGCCCTGCCGGCTCTCCATCAAGGCGCGGCGCGCCGACCGGCGCCATTCGACGGCGCCGGCAAGGCCGTGCAGCACCGTCTCCGTGGCCTCCCAGTCGATGCAGCCGTCGGTGATGCTCTGGCCGTAGACCAGCGGCTTGCCGGGCACGACATCCTGCCGGCCGGCGACGAGATTGCTCTCGATCATGACGCCGATGATCCGCGTATCCCCCGCCGCGACCTGTCCTGCCACGTCAGCCGCGACCTTGGGCTGGTTCTCCGGCTTCTTGGCTGAGTTGGCGTGGCTGACATCGATCATCAGGCGGGGGGCGATACCGATGCGGGCGAGTTCGACCGATGCGGCCTCGACGCTTGCCGCATCGTAGTTGGGCTGAATGCCGCCACGCAGGATGACATGGCAATCCTCGTTTCCAGTCGTTGCCGCGATGGCGCTGCGTCCGCCCTTGGTCACCGCCATGAAATGATGCGGCTGCGCGGCCGACTTCACCGCCTCGGCGGCGATCCTGAGATTGCCGTCGGTGCCGTTCTTGAAGCCGACCGGGCAAGAGAGGCCCGAGGCCAGCTCGCGATGGATCTGGCTCTCGGTCGTGCGCGCGCCGATCGCGCCCCAGGCGACGAGGTCGGCAATGTATTGCGGCGTGGTCATATCGAGGAATTCGGTCGCCGCCGGCAGGCCCAGATTGTTGACGGCCGACAGCACATTGCGTGCCATCCGCAGCCCCTTGTCGATGTTGAAGCTGCCGTCGAGGTCGGGGTCGTTGATCAGGCCCTTCCAGCCGACCGTCGTGCGCGGCTTTTCGAAATAGACCCGCATCACGATCTCGAGCCGGTCGGACAATGTCTCGCGCAGCGCCGCCAGACGGCTGGCATAGTCAACGGCCGCGACCGGGTCGTGGATCGAACAGGGGCCGACGATAACAACGAGCCGGTCGTCGGCCCCGGTCAGGATCGAGTGGATGGCGTTGCGCGAGGCGGCAACGGTGCGCGTCGCCGTGAGTGAGCGCGGTATCTCGCCCATCACCTCTTCCGGCGTGCTCAGCAGTCTCAGTTCCTTGACTCGAAGGTCGTCTGTGGTGGTCAACACGGCTTCTGCTCCTGGTTGGGAGACCTGCCGGCTGAAAACAAAAAAGCCGCCAGGTCTGGCGGCTTGTCGGACTGTTTGCTGCAATCTTCAGATCGAGCGCAATCCTCCCGCCGCCAGCGAGCTGCTAAAGTACCAATAGGTGGCGGTCAGGTGGATCATGCGGCTCATATAGTCGAAGCGGCGGCGTTTGTCACGTACCCTGGTAGCAAGCAATTTCAGGTGAGGGCCGAGCCTTTGCGATTTCGTCATTCTAGGGCGAAGCAGGAGCGAAGCTCCGTCGCGGAGACCCTGGGATCCATGCCGCGACCTAGATGGGAGAGTGCTGCGGTGCAGAATCTTGCGCCGTAGCGACGGCCCGGAAGTCGCGGCATGGATCCTCGGGTCTGCGCCGCGTCGCTGCGCTCCTTGCTCCGCCCGTGGATGACCACCTGGTTAACGGTTTCGCTTACGCGGCCGCTACTCCGGCGACGCCCCAGCGATGCTCTGGTCGTAGTCGACCAGCGAGCCGGTCATCACGCCGGACTGCGGGCTGACCATGTAGCTGATCAGCCGGGCAAGCTGGTCCGGCTTCACCAGCTGGCCCATCGGCTGCGCGGCCTCGGCCTTCTCGAGCCAGTCGTCGGGTGCATCGTGCCATTTCTTCTGCACGATGTCCTCGCCCTCGGTGTCCATCCAGCCGGGCAGCACGGCGTTGCAACGGATGCGGTTGAAGCGGTAGGCATTGGCGACATTCTTGGTCAGCGTCATCAGCGCGCCCTTGCTGGTCGAATAGGGCGTCAGGAACGACTGGCCGGTATGCGCCGACATCGACAGCACGTTGACGATCGATCCGGGGGCCTTTTTCTCAAGCAGATGCGCCACAACGCCCTGCATCAGGAAGAAGGGTCCTCGCACATTGGTGTCGAAGATGGTGTCGAACAGCTCCTCGCTAGTCTCCACCAACGAGCCGCGCGCGGATGTGGCGGCGGCGTTGACCAGGGCGTTGATGGTGCCGAAATGCGAAAGCGCGGTGGCGACGGCGCGCTTGCAGTCGGCCACCTTGGAGACATCGGCGCTGATGAAGATCGCGTCGACACCGGACTTCTTAAGGGTGGCGACCGCCTTGTCGCCCTTTTCCTGCGAGCGGCCGATCAGGGCCAGCGCCCGGCAGCCTTCGTCCGCCAATGCCTCGGCGACCGCGAAGCCTATGCCTTGTGCGCCGCCGGTGACGATGGCGCGCGTCTGTGAATTGCGATCGGCTGATGCGCTCATCGCTCTGCTCCTGTGCTTTAAGTCGTTACTTGTCGAGGCGGACGGTCTGGCCTGATGTCGCCGATTTCAGCGCCGCATCCGCCAGCCGAAGTGCAATGAGTCCGTCCGTCCCGCTCGGTGCCGCCTTCTTGCCCGACGTCGCGGCGGCGATGAAGGACGCAATCTCAATGGCATAGGCGTCGAGGTAGCGGGTCATGAAGAAATCGTGCAGCGGCGGGCGGGTATAGCCCTTTTCATTGGCCAGTTCGATTGAGACCGGCCGCTGGTTTTCGGCCGCGACCATGCCTTTCGAGCCATGCACCTCGATGCGCTGGTCGTAGCCATAGGTGGCGCGGCGGGAATTGGAGATGACGGCCTGCTTGCCCGACGCGGTTTCGAGGATGACGCTGACCGAGTCGAAATCGCCGGCCTCGCCGATCTTCCTGTCGACCAGCACCGAGGCATGCGCGCTGACCGCCACCGGCTCTTCGCCGAGCAGGAAGCGCGCCATGTCGAAATCATGGATGGTCATGTCGCGAAAAATGCCGCCGGAGCGCGCGATGTAGTCGATCGGCGGTGCGCCCGGATCGCGCGACGTGATGGTCACCATCTCGACCACGCCGATGGCGCCGTCATCGATTGCCTTGCGCACCGCAGCGAAGTGCGGGTCGAAGCGCCTGTTGAAGCCGACCATCAGCGTCGCCTTGGCCTTCTCGACCACGGCCAGGCACTGCTCGACGCGCTTGACGTCGAGGTCGATCGGTTTCTCGCAGAAGATCGCCTTGCCGGCCTTGGCGAAGCGCTCGATCAGGTCGGCATGGGTGTCGGTCGGCGTGCAGATGACGACCGCGTCGATGTCCCCGGATTTCTCGATGGCATCGATGGTGCGCACCTCGGCGCCGTAGGCCGTGGCGAGTTCGCTCGCCGCCTTCTCGAAAGCGTCGGCAACGGCGACCAGTTTGGCCTGCGGATTGGAGCCGACGGCGCGGGCGTGGACCTTGCCGATGCGGCCGGCACCGAGGAGGGCGAAGCGGAGAGTCATGGAAATTTCCTCTGGGGATGGTTCGAAGCTGGCGGGGCGCCGGTCATGCGCGCAGGTGTTTTTCCGGTCAAGACAAGATCGACAGGGAGGCGATGACCGCCGCCTCCGCGCCCGGCCTAGGCCGCGAGTTCGGCCTCTCCGGTCTTGGCGCCGGTGATGTAGGAAACGATATCGTTTCCGTCGGTGTTCTCCTTGCGCAAATTGGCGACGATGCGGCCGCGCCGGAACACGACGATGCGGTCGCAAAGGTCGAACACCTGGCGCATATTGTGGCTGATCAGGATCAGCGGCTCGCCATTGTCCTTCAGCGTGCGGATGATGTTCTCGACCTGCGCGGTCTCCTGCACGCCGAGTGCTGCCGTCGGCTCGTCCATGATGATCAACTTGGAGGCGAAGGTCGCGGTCCTGGCGATCGCCACGCACTGCCGCTGGCCGCCCGACATGTGGCGGATGGTGTTCGACAGGTTGGGGATTTTCACCGCCGTGCGCACGAGCGCGGCTTCGGTCGCCTTGCGCATCCCCCGGCGGTCGAGGATCGAAAACGGTCCCAGATTGAACAGCACTTTTTCGCGGCCAAGGAACAGGTTCGACGGCACGTCGAGGTCGTCGGCCAGCGCCAGGTTCTGGAACACGGTCTCGATGCCGGCCTCGCGCGCCTCGATAGGGCCCGAAAAATTGACTTGCTTGCCGTCGAACCAGATCTGGCCGCTGGTCGGTTGCTCGACGGCGGTGATCTGGCGCACGAAGGTCGACTTGCCGGCGCCATTGTCGCCCATGATGGCGACGTGTTCGCCCTTGCGCAGCTCGAAATTCGCGCCTTCCAGCGCCTGCACGCCGCCATAGCGCTTGGTCAGGTTTTCGGTCTTCAGGACGATGTCTGACATGGTCAAGCCCTCAATGCCCGCAGGCGTTGGCGCCACTGGTCGAGAACGACGGCGCCGACGATGATCACGCCCTTGACCATCTCCTGGTAGTAGGCGTCGAGGCGCAGGAAGGTGAAGCCGGAGATGATGACGCCGAAGATCAGCGCGCCGATCACCGTGCCGATGATCGAGCCGCGGCCGCCCGACAGCGATACGCCGCCGATGACCGCCATGGCGATGGCGTCGAGTTCGTACATCACGCCCATGCCGGCCTGGGCGGTGAGGTTCTTGGAAGACAGCACCACCGCGGCGAGCGACGCGAGTATGCCGGCGATGACGTAGACCAGGATCTTGTGGTTGGCGATCTTGATGCCGGACATGCGCGCGGCATCCTCGTTGGAGCCGATCGCGTAGCAATGCTTGCCGTATCGTGTGTAGGTCATGATCAGCTGGAACAGCACGGCCAGCGACAGGAAGATGATGACGGGCATCAGGCCCTTGCCGATGGCGGCGAAGCTCTCGGTCGGGAACGAGATGGGCTGCCCCTTGGACCACCATTTGGCGATGCCGCGCGCGGTCACCATCATGCCCAGCGTGGCGATGAAGGGCGGAATGCGCGTGTAGGCGATCAGGGCGCCGTTGACCAGGCCTGCCAGCAGCCCGCAGCCGATGGCGACCAGCAACGGCACGATCACCGGCAGGTCGGTCCAGCCCTGAGCCAGGAACATCGCCTTGGGATTGGGGTTGCCGTTGACCGTCGCCACCTGGGCGAAGCTCATGGCGATCATGGCGGTGGCGCCGACGATCGAGCCCGACGACAGGTCGATGCCGCCCGATATGATAACCTGCGTCACGCCGATGGCGATGATGCCGACGATCGATACTTGCAGGATGATGATCTGTAACCGCGCCTCGTTGAAGAGGCCGCCGACATTGCTGCGGGTGTTGAACAGGAAGCTGTCGCCGAGAAAGACGCGGCCGATCAATTCGAAGATGACGACAAGAATGACGAGCGCCAGGAAGACGTTGAATTCCGCCGGCCATATGCGCTTCTTCGCATCATAGCTGACCCCGCCGACGCCATGAGATGTCTGTGCCACTCGTCTATCCTCCGTCAGCCGCGGTCGCTCCTGGCGCCATGAAAGCGCCGAGAGGAGGAGCGGCGCCCGGTCCTTTGAGCGCCGCCCCGAGGTGAACCGTTCCGCCGCTCAGTTCTTCTTCAGGAACTTGTCGATGTTGGCCGGCGTCACCAGTTGGAAGGGCACGTAGACCTTGTGTTCGACCTTCTCGCCCTTGGACAGTTTCAGTGCCGCGTCGAGCGCGCCGGCGCCCTGGCCAGCCGCGTCCTGGAACACGGTGGCGTCGAGGTCGCCTGCCTGCATGGCGGCGAGCGCGTCCTGCGTGGCGTCGACACCGCCGACGACAACCGTCTTCATGTCGACATTGGCGGCCTTCATTGCCTGGATGGCGCCGATGGCGCTTTCGTCATTGTTGGCGATGACGCCGTCGAACGGCTTGCCGGTCGACAGCCAGTTGGTCATCAGGTTCTGGGCCTCGTCGCGGTTCCAGTTCGACGTCTGCTTGTCGATGATCTTGATGAAGCTGCAATCCGGCGTCGCGATCACCTCCTCGATGTCCTTGGTGCGCTGCACGGCTGCCTGGTTGGAAAGCTCGCCCATGATCACATAGACATTGGCTTCCTTCTTGCCGGCTTCCTTGAACAGGCGGCAGACCTCCTTGGTTTCGAGCGTGCCGGAATCGGCCTCGTTCGAAGCGACGAAGGCCTGATTGTCAGGCAGCGTGTCGACATTGACCGGTTCGCGGTTGACATAGACCAGCGGGATCTTGGCGGCGGCCGCGGCATCCGACATCGCCTGCGTGGCCGAGGTGTCGACCGGATTGACGATGATGGCGTCGACGCCCGATGCGGCGAAGTTCTTGATCTGGTCGAGCTGTTTGGCGACGTCGTTCTGTGCGTCCTCGACCTGCAGCTCCACGCCGCTCATGCCCTTGGCCTGCTCGATCATGCCGTTGCGCAGCACGGTCAGGAAATTGTCGTCGAACTTGGCCATCGACACGCCGATCTTGGCGGCCATGGCGGACGAACTCATCAGCGCCGCGAAAGCGACGCCCAAAATCATTTTCTTCATTGTATCTCTCCTCCACTTTGGGTGTCCGGTCGCACCGATCTATCCGGAATCCCCGATCTCCTCGGGGAATCTCTCCCTGATATCATTTCGTTCCAACGGGGTTCACCACTGGCTGGAACGCCGAACTGCCTGCTCGAACCAGATGTTGTCGGAACGAAAGAACCAAAATGTACAGTCAGTGAAATATTTATTCCATTTCGGATCGGGGCGTCAAGGGAGATTCCGAATCCGGGCGTGCGATTTTCGGCTGCCTCTGATGGATTCTATCATTTCAGGCGGCCGGTTTGCGGCAGACCGGGCTGCCCGAGGGTTTTATCGTTTCATGGAAACGCTCTACCTTCCGTCCTGACGCGACCTGGACGGAAAACCGCTGCGCGCATTCCTGAAATGGCTTCAGATGTTTTCCGGCAAATAGATGTCGAAGGGGAGGAATGTCTGGCCCGGCGCATTGGCCGCACCGGTTTCGATGGCATGCGCCATCCGATCGACGAGCTCGCGACAGAGCGCAGCAAGCGGCGTCGAGATCACCATCGTCAGGATGTTGTCGGCAAGCGCGGCGCGCGATTCGGCGTTGATCTCGTTGCAGACGACCACCGGCATGCTTGCGGGCTTCGCTGTCCGCAGCGCCGAGACGGCGCCTTCCATGCCGCCGCCGGCGACGTAGCAGCCGACAAGATCCGGATATCGCGCCAGAAGATCGATCATCGCATCATGGGTCACCTGGTTGGCCTCCAGATTGACCAGCGTCTCCAGCACGTTGAAGTCCGGCGCATGCTCGCGAAAGAAGGAGCGGAAACCGATCTCACGCAGCTCATGGCCGTGGAAGCGATGGCTGCCGACAAAAAGGGCGACCTTGCCGGGCTTCCTCGCAGCCTTCGAGATCATCCAGGCGGCGGTGCGGCCGACCTTGCGGTTGTCGAGCCCGACATAGCCTTCGCGGATGCCGGCGGCGAAGTCGGACAGCAGGGAGAAGACCGGCTGTCCCCTGGCTTTTAGCGCCTCCACGACCGCCGTCAGCGTCGGATGGTCAGGGCCGACCACGGCGATCGCCCGCGATTTCGCCGCCAGCCTGCGCATCTGGGCAGCGATCTCATCCGGGGCCAGGGAACTGGCGAAATCGATGGTTGCGACGCCACGGAAGCGCTGCGATTGTGCGACCGCGAGTTCGAGTTCCCGCGCGAAATCGCCATAGAAAACGTCATTGCCCCGAAGCAGCAGGAAACCCAGCCGATACTCGGGCAATTCCTGGCGCATACGCTGCTTGATCAGGCCTGCGGCGTGATAGCCGATCTCGGTCGCGGCGTTATAGACGCGGCGCGCCGTTTCCTCGCGCACAGGCAGGCGGCTGTTGAGCACCCGGTCCACCGTGGCGACGCTGACGCCGGAGATGCGCGCCAGATCTGATATGGTCGGCCGTTTCGCCATGTCTGTCCTCATTTGACCGTGCATCTTTCCTACATCTTTATGATAGGAAATGATAGAAACTATCTTTATGATGTTGAGTCTATCATGAGCTAGCGTTATTTTCAGCCTCGAAGTCAGGAAATGTCGGGCATTCGCGTGGCGGATGCCCTTGCCGAGGGAGGCAACCATGCATGCTGCGCCGTCCCGGCGTGACTACAGCCTGATCGGCCGCGACGCCAGGCTGGCCGTCGAGACCGGCCTGTCGGCGGCCGAATGGTATCACACCGACATTCCCCGCAAGCAGATGAAGGAGCTGATGCAGCGCTCCGACGCGCCCGCGCTCCGCGACACGGCGATCTGGATCGCCGCGCTCATCGTCAGCGGCGCCGGCGGTGCCTGGTTCTGGGGCACCTGGTGGTGCGTGCCGTTCTTCTTCGCCTATGGCGTGCTCTACGGCTCGTCCACGGATTCCCGCTGGCACGAATGCGGCCATGGTACGGCCTTCCGCACGCAGTGGATGAATGATTGGGTCTATCAGGTCGCCTGCTTCATGATCATGCGCAACCCGGTGACCTGGCGCTGGAGCCACACGCGCCATCACACCGACACTATCATCGTCGGCCGCGATCCGGAAATCTCGGTCATGCGGCCGCCGGACCTGGTGCGCGCCATCCTCGGCTTTGTCGGCGTGCTCGACGCCTGGCATGCGATGTCAGACATGCTGCGCAACGCCGCCGGCAACATCAGCGCGGCCGAAAAGACCTTTATTCCCGAGCAGGAACAGCCGAAAGCGATCCGCATCGCCCGCATCTGGACCGCGATCTATGCCGCAACCATCGCGCTGGCGCTCTATACCGGCTCGTTCCTGCCCTTGATGCTGGTCGGCCTGCCCAGGCTCTATGGCGCCTGGCACCACGTCATGGTCGGCCTGCTGCAGCATGGCGGTCTTGCCGACAACGTCACCGACCATCGGCTGAACAGCCGCACCGTCTACATGAACCCGATCAGCCGTTTCATCTACTGGAACATGAACTACCACGTCGAGCATCATATGTTCCCGATGGTGCCCTACCATGCGCTGCCGAAGCTGCATGAACTGATCAAGCATGATTTGCCGGCGCCGACGCCGTCGATCCTGGCCGGCTATCGCGAGATGCTGCCTGTCTTCTGGCGCCAGTTGCGCAACGAGGATTATTTCCTCAAGCGCGAGCTGCCGCCAACGGCCAGGCCGTATCGCGAGGATTTGTACA
Organism: Mesorhizobium sp. B2-4-2; assembly: GCF_006442845.1. Lineage (NCBI taxonomy): Bacteria > Pseudomonadati > Pseudomonadota > Alphaproteobacteria > Hyphomicrobiales > Phyllobacteriaceae > Mesorhizobium > Mesorhizobium sp. B2-4-2. The sequence continues at coordinate 41,988 of NZ_VFVM01000014.1, forward strand.
ACGACAATGCTGCCTTCAACGCCGCGGCGGAGTGATATCCGCCCGTGAGGCGCGATCGGGAAATTTCGCGGGAGAAATGTATGAGCGACTGGGTCGAGGCCTGTGCAGTGGGAGACATCGACGAAGAAGATGTGATGCGGTTCGATCACGGCGGCCGCAGCTACGCCATCTATCGCAGCCCCGATGACGAGTATTTCGCCACCGACGGCCTGTGCACGCACGAAAAGGTGCATCTCGCCGACGGGCTTGTCATGGACGAGATCATCGAATGTCCCAAGCACAATGGCCGCTTCAACTACAAGACAGGCCAGGCCAAGGGTGCGCCGGCCTGCGTCAACCTCAGGACCTATCCGGTCAAGGTCGACGCCGGCAGCGTCCTCGTCCAGATCGGATGACCGGTATGACGCGCGGAATGGTCATCATCGGCGCCGGGGAATGCGGCGGCCGGGCAGCGCTTACATTGCGTGACCTCGGCTATGAGGGACCAGTGACGCTGGTCGGCGACGAGCCGCATCTGCCCTATGAACGGCCGCCTCTGTCCAAGGACGCCATGGCCGGCGGCGCGCCCGAGATCAAGGCGATCGCCAGCGACGAGATCCTCGCCGAAAAGTCGATCCGGCATATCCATTCCATTCAGGCTGCAGCGATCGATCGCGCCGCGCATACTGTGCGCCTGTCGGACGGTTCGGTCCTGCCCTATGACAAGCTGCTGCTGGCGACGGGCTCGACGCCGCGCAAACTGCCGATGCCCGGCCTTGGCGGGCGCTGCGTCTACCTCAGGACCTTCGCCGATGCGCTGGCTATCCGCGCCCATCTCAAGGCGGGTAACCGCATTGCCGTCATCGGCGGCGGCTTCATCGGCCTCGAGCTCGCCGCGGCGGCCCGCAAGCTCGGTGCTGCGGTCGCCGTCATCGAGGCGCAGCCGCGCATCCTGATGCGCGGCGTACCGGCCGAGATAGCCAAGGTCGTCCATGACACCCACGTCGCCGAAGGCGTCGACATAGCGTGCGGCGAAGGCATTGCCTTGATCGCCGACGACGGCAGGCAGGTGCGCATCGCGCTTGCCGGCGGCCGCGAAATCCTCGCCGATCTCACCATCATCGGCATCGGCGCCGTGCCGGTGACGGCTCTTGCCGCCGAAGCGGGACTGGCCATCGACAACGGCATATCAGTCGACGCCGAACTGCGCAGCAGCGACCCCGACATCTTCGCTGCCGGCGATTGCTGTTCGTTCCCGCTTGCCGTCTATGGCGGCCGTCGCGTGCGGCTGGAGGCCTGGCGCAACGCCCAGGAACAAGGCGCGCTGGCGGCAAAAAACATGCTCGGCGCCGGCGAAGCACATGCGGCGGTGCCGTGGTTCTGGTCGGATCAATACGGCCTGTCCCTGCAGATCGCGGGGCTTTCCGACGAAGGCCGCAGCACGGTGCGCCGCGATCTCGGCGAGCACGCCTTCATCCTCTTTCATCTTGCCGAGGACGGCAGGCTGGTGGCCGCCAGCGGCATCGGGCCGGGCAATGCGGTCGCCCGCGATATCAGGCTGGCGGAGATGCTGATCGGCAAACGGGCGAGGCCGGCGCCGGAAGCGCTCGGTTCGCAGGCGGTGAAATTGAAGTCGCTGCTGGCGGCGTAGGATGCAACGCCAATTGTCAGGGTCTGCGGCGCAGGCGTTGGCAAATTAACGTCAGCGCGCCTGAGCTCCCTAAAACAGCGCCTTCAGCTCCGGTAGTTTGTCATTGACCAGCCAGCCGTAATAATTCTCCGCCGGCAGCTTCACCGGCTCGCCGGCGGCGCTGCGCTTGTCGTTCTCCGCCTTCAGCGCATAGGCGCGTTGCTCGGGATTGCCGACATTGTAGAGCGTGGCGGTCAGGCCCGGATTGCCCGAAATGTCGAAGCCGGCGATGCTCTTATAGGCGTCGATCGATTTCCGGATCGTCGCGGCAACGTAGGGCAGCGTCAGGTCGGGATCCATGATGGTCTTGTAGACCGCATTGGGATCGCCGACGTCGAGCTTGGGCAGGCCGGAAACCTTGTGCACGAGATCGCTCATCTGGAGCGCGGTCAGCGGATTGAGTTGGCCGAGACCAAAGGTCTGGCCGGCATAGTAGGGTTGGAAGAAAGTGGCGCCGAAACGGTCGTTGGGGAAATCCTCGCCGCCGACGGTCTTGCCGCGGAACGAACGGTTCCACACCTGCTCGCGGCATTCCCACAAATCGTAACTGTCGGACATTCCGGCGCATTTCCTGAATTCCGGCCGCTGCACGAAATCCGTGATGTCCTCGCCGTCATAGGCGAAGGACAGCTTGCTGGAGAGATAGGAGATCGCCTTGACGTAGTAGGTCTGCAGCCGGTCGTAGGCGTCGACATTGTAGGTGTGCTCGCCGACGATGGCGCCGACAATGTGCATTGGATCGATGCCGTAGACGCTTGCCGCCTTCTTGATCTTGCCGCGCAGGTCGGCGTCGTTCTGCAGCAGCGCGTAGACCTTGCGGTATTTTGCCTGGAACGTGGTGTTGGTGGCCTGCGTGCGCCGGCTCGAGGCTCCCGGAATGCTGGGCTGCTCGGCATTGCGGTTTCCCGGCGGCACCAGGGTTGCCGCGTCGGCGCCGAACAGCGTTGCCGCCAGCGTCAAGCCGAGAATGACTGGGATGAGTTTTTTCATGCGCCCCGCCGCCTAGAGAATTGCCGCGCAAACTAGGTAAAGCTCCTGGTCGAGTCGAGAGCGGCCCTGCGCTCGGCAGAACGAAAGGTGGCCGAATGATACCATCCGGCCACACATGATCCATTCGCCCGACAGGCGCCGGAACGATCCGGCGCGCGCCTGCTCAAAGAATGAAGCGCGACAGATCGGTGTTCCTCGACAAGTCGCCGACATGTTTCTCCACATAGGCGGCGTCGATGGTCACCGCAGTGCCGTTGCGGTCCGGCGCGTCGTAGGAGATCTCGTCCAGCACGCGCTCCATCACCGTCTGCAAACGCCTTGCGCCGATATTCTCGACGCTGGCGTTGAGGTCGACGGCGATGCCGGCCAGCGAATCGATGGCGTCGTCGGTGAAGGTCAGGTCGACGCCTTCGGTCTTCATCAGCGCGATATACTGCTTGATCAGGCTCGCTTCCGTCTCGGTCAGGATGCGGACGAAGTCCTCCTTCTCCAGGGCGCGCAATTCGACGCGGATCGGCAGGCGGCCCTGCAGCTCTGGCAAGAGGTCGGACGGCTTCGAGACGTGGAACGCACCCGACGCGATGAACAGGATGTGGTCGGTCTTCAGCGGTCCATATTTGGTCGCCACCGTGGTGCCTTCGACCAGCGGCAGCAAGTCGCGCTGCACGCCTTCGCGCGAAGGGCCGCCGGAGATGTCCGACCGGGCCGCGATCTTGTCGATCTCGTCGAGGAAGACGATGCCGTCATTTTCCGCGGCGTCCAGCGCCCGGCGCACCACCTCGTCCTGGTCGAGCAGCTTGTCGGACTCGTCGTTGACCAGCAGGTCGTAGGATTCCTTCACCGTCGTCTTGCGCAATTTGGTCTTCTTGCCGCCCATCGCCTTCGACAGCATGTCGTTGATGTTGAGCACGCCGATATTGGCGCCCGGCATGCCGGGAATCTCGAAACCGGGCATGCCGCCATTGCCGGTGTCGGCCACTTCGATCTCGATCTCCTTGTCGTCGAGTTCGCCCTCGCGCAGCTTCTTGCGGAAGGAATCGCGCGTGGCAGGGCTGGCAGTCTTGCCGACCAGCGCCTCCAGCACGCGTTCCTCGGCGTTGACATGGGCGCGCGCCTTGACGTCCTCACGCATCTTCTCGCGCACCAGGCCGATGGCGACCTCGACGAGGTCGCGCACGATCTGCTCGACATCGCGGCCGACATAGCCGACCTCGGTGAATTTGGTCGCCTCGACCTTAACGAAGGGCGCACCGGCCAGCCGCGCCAGGCGGCGCGAGATTTCGGTCTTGCCGACGCCGGTCGGCCCGATCATGAGGATGTTCTTCGGCATCACCTCTTCGCGCATCTGGCCTTCCAGCTGCTGGCGGCGCCAGCGGTTGCGCAAGGCGATGGCCACGGCACGCTTGGCGTCCTTCTGGCCGATGATGAAGCGGTCGAGTTCCGAAACGATTTCGCGGGGAGAAAATGTGCTCATATCACTAAATTCCACTTTGCCACTGCTTGATGGCCTCGAACGGATGCAGCAGCATGATCACGTTGAGTGTCAGATTGTCCCGGATAAGGTAGCCCGTACCCAGTTCGAAAAGGATGGCGAGGCTGACGACCACCCATATAGGTAGCCTTCGCGCCATCACAAATCCCAGCACCATGGCCAGCGTGTCCGACACCGAATTGATGATGCTGTCGCCGTAATAGTCGAGCGAGATGGTGCCGGCGCGGTAGCGCTCTATGATGAACGGGCTGTTCTCGATCAGCTCCCAGCCGCCTTCTATGAAGACGGCGAAAGCCAGCCGCAAGCCGACCGGCGAACGCGGAAACAGGAACCTGGCCAGCGCATAGAACAGGAAGCCGTGGATGATGTGCGAGAACGTGTACCAGTCCGATATATGCTGGGAATTCTCGGAACTGTTCACCACGCCGTGCCATAGTTTGACATAACCGCAGGTGCAGATCGGCGGATGCCCCATGCCATAGAGGGCTCCGGCCTGGAAAATGACCAGGGCGAGCACGAGCAGAAGCCCCATCCGCCAGCTGTCTTCATAGGCCGAGAGCGTGCTGTCCTCGCCAACTGCGTTCATCCGTTAATTCCCCGCTTCCCCGTTGTCCGCTTGCGTGTCGTGCGCATCGATAGCCATCAGCAAGACGTCGCCATATCTGGATTGCCGGCGACCAATTGCCCGGAATCCCGCCTTTTCATAGGCGCGGATGGCGCGGCCATTGGATGGATCGGGATCGATGATGACGCGCGGCACGCCTTCCTCGAACAACTGCTCGACGAACTGCCGCACGATCGCCGAACCATGGCCGATGCCGACCAGTTCCGGCCGGCCGATCGACAGGTCGATGCCGAGCGTCCCGAACGGCTGGTCGGCATAAGGGTGGTCTTCTTCCAGGTGTGGATCGTAGCTTTGCAGGTAAGCGATCGGCGTGCCGTCGAGTTCCACGATCAGCGGCTCGACGGAAATCGAATCGATATGATCGCGAATCTCGGCGATTTCCGTCTCGGGATCGTCCCACCACTGAGCGACATGCGGTTCGGCGAGCCAGCCGGCGATCATCGGCAGGTCCTTCTGGGTCACCGGCCGAAAATCGTAGCTATGGTCGTGTCTTTCCATGATCTTCTCCGAAGCCGGCCTCCATTTTTCGCTTGCGCGGTCTTTCGGATCGGGATCATGGACGCCGGCCTGTTTCAGGCGGCATCGAGTGTTTCGACGACGAAATTGTTGTTGGTGTAGACGCAGATGTCGGAGGCGATCTGCATCGCCTTGCGCGCGATCTCCTCGGCATCCTTGTCTGTGTCCATCAAGGCGCGGGCCGCAGCCAGCGCATAATTGCCGCCTGAACCGATGGCCATGACGCCATGCTCGGGCTCGAGCACGTCGCCGGTGCCGGTCAGCGCCAGCGAGACCGACTTGTCGGCCACCAGCATCATCGCTTCCAGCCGGCGCAGATAGCGGTCGGTGCGCCAGTCCTTGGCGAGTTCGACGCAGGCGCGCGTCAACTGGTCGGGATATTGTTCGAGCTTGGCCTCGAGCCGCTCCAGAAGCGTGAAGGCGTCCGCCGTTGCGCCGGCGAAACCGGCGATCACGTTGCCATCCTTGCCGATGCGGCGCACCTTCCGGGCATTGCCCTTCATGATGGTCTGGCCAAGGCTGACCTGGCCGTCGCCGGCGATCACCACCTTGTTGCCCTTGCGTACCGTCACGATGGTCGTGGCGTGCATGGTCAGTTCATTGGACATTTGCTGCTCCGATTCGCGCCATCCCTAAAAAGGCGATCGGCGCGGTACGAGTGACTTTGATCGGCCCATATGTATGCATGGGGGCGGTGATTGCAAACGCTCGATACCGACCCGGATGGCAACTGGCAATCGCCGGATCATGCTGCTAGAAGGCTTTCGTTTTCAAGCAGGCGAAACGCCTGAAGCGCTTAAACTCACGGACAAGGACAAGGCCATGTCGCCCCGTTCCGCCGAAATCAGCCGCAAGACCAGGGAAACCGACATTGCCGTGTCGGTCCATGTCGACGGCTCCGGCAAATCGGACATCGTGACCGGCGTCGGCTTCTTCGATCATATGCTCGACCAGCTTTCGCGCCATTCGCTGATCGACATGACCGTTCGGGCCAAGGGCGACCTGCACATAGACGACCACCACACGGTCGAGGACACCGGCATCGCGCTCGGCCAAGCGCTGGCCAAGGCGCTGGGCGAGCGGCGCGGCATCATGCGCTATGCCTCGATCGATCTTGCCATGGACGAGACGCTGACGCGCGCGGCGATCGATGTCTCTGGCCGTCCCTTCCTGGTGTGGAACGTTTCGTTTTCCTCGCCCAAGATCGGCACCTTCGACACCGAGCTGGTGCGCGAATTCTTCCAGGCGCTGGCACAGAACGCTGGCATCACGTTGCATGTCACCAATCACTATGGCGCCAACAACCACCACATCACCGAAACCTGCTTCAAGGCGGTGGCGCGTGCGCTGCGGGCAGCGCTGGAGCGCGACCCGCGCCAGCCGGACGCGGTTCCCTCCACCAAGGGATCGTTGAAGGGATAGGTCATGGCCAGCTATGTCGTGATGGAACCGCCAGGCCTTGGCGAAAAAGCCGATGCGACGGCCCTTGTCCGCGACGGCTTCACCTGGCTCGGCCTGCTGGTGCCGCCGCTGTGGTTCGCCTGGCATCGGCTGTGGATCGAAGCGGCACTCACCTTCATTGTCATGGCGGTGCTTTCGATGCTTGGTGAAAGGCTCGGTCTCGGGTTGGCCGGCTCGCTGCTGTCCCTGCTTGTCTCGCTCTATGTCGGGCTGGAAGGACAGGCGCTGCGCATCGCGGCACTCCGCCGCCGCGGCTGGCGCGAATGGGGGGTGGTCGAAGCCGGTTGGCTCGACGATGCCGATGCGCGCTTTGCCCTGGAGGCCGAGCGACATGCGGATGAAGCCGAGCCTGCGCCACGCATGGTGCCGGACGCCGCCCTGGCGCGCCCGGCGCAGCCGGGCATGGCGCTGGGGCTGACCCACATTCCGGGAAGACGCTGACATGCGCGTTGCGATCATCGATTACGGCTCGGGCAATTTGCGCTCGGCCACCAAGGCCTTCGAGCGCGCGGCGCGCGAGGCGGGCATCGCCGCCGGCATCGACCTGACCGCCGACGCCGAGCGGGTGCGTACGGCCGACCGCATCGTGCTGCCCGGCGTCGGCGCCTATGCCGATTGCGCGGCCGGCCTGCGTGCCGTCCCCGGCATGTGGGAAGCTGTCGAGGAAGTCGCCATCGCCAAGGGGCGTCCATTCCTCGGCATCTGCGTCGGCATGCAGCTGATGTCCCAGCGGGGCCTCGAAAAGACGATCACCGATGGCTTTGGCTGGATATCAGGTGACGTGAAGGAGATCACGCCGGCCGATCCGGCACTGAAGATCCCGCAGATCGGCTGGAACACGATCGAGCTGATGCGCAAGCATCCGCTGTTCTCCGGCGTTCCAACCGGGCCAACCGGCCTGCACGCCTATTTCGTCCATTCCTATCATCTCGATGCGCGCAAGCCCGACGAGGTGCTGGCGATCGCCGACTATGGCGGCCCGGTAACGGCGACCGTCGCCCGCGACAATCTCGTCGGCACGCAGTTCCACCCAGAGAAGAGCCAGGCGCTGGGCCTCGCCCTGATCACCAATTTCCTGCGCTGGAGGCCTTGAGGAGCCATGAGCAAGAAGGGCTATTGGATGGCGATGATCGATGTTCGCGATCCCGATCTGTACAAGCGGTATATCGAGGCGAATGCCGTTGCCTTCGCCAAGTACGGCGCGAAATTCGTCGTGCGGGCGGGACGCCACGAGAGCCCGGAAGGGCCAACCGGCAACCGCCACGTCTTGGTCGAGTTCGAATCCTACGCCAGGGCGGTCGAATGCTATCATTCGCCGGAATATCAGCAGGCCTCTAAATTCCGGCTTGCCGCCTCGACCGGCCATTTTGTCATTGTCGAAGGCGCCTGAGAAAATGATCCTGTTTCCGGCAATCGACCTCAAGGACGGCCAGTGCGTGCGCCTCAGGCACGGCGACATGGCGACCGCGACCATCTACAACGACGACCCGGCCGCCCAGGCAAAGGCATTTGAAGAGCAGGGCTTCGAATGGCTGCATGTCGTCGACCTCAATGGCGCCTTCCAGGGTCAGAGCGTCAACAGCGCCGCGGTCGGCGCCATCCTCAAGGCGACCAAGAACCCGGTGCAGCTCGGCGGCGGCATCCGCACGCTCGAGCAGATCGAGGACTGGCTCGACCGCGGACTGGCCCGTGTCATCCTCGGCACGGTGGCCGTGCGCGATCCGGACCTGGTCAGGCAGGCCTGCAAGGCCTTTCCGGGCAGGGTCGCCGTCGGCATCGACGCCAAGGGCGGCAAGGTGGCGGTCGAGGGCTGGGCCCAGGCGTCGAGCCTTGGCGTCGTCGAACTGGCCAGGAAATTCGAGGGCGCCGGCGTCGCCGCCATCATCTACACCGACATCGACCGCGATGGCGTGCTGACCGGCATCAACTGGGATGCCACGATCAGCCTCGCCGACGCCGTGTCGATCCCCGTCATCGCCTCTGGCGGCCTCGCCTCGGTCGCCGACATCGTGCGCATGACCATGCCCGACGCGCAAAAGCTCGAAGGCGCGATCTCCGGCCGCGCGCTTTACGACGGCCGCATCGATCCGGCCGAAGCATTGGCGATCCTGAAAGGCGCGCCCCCGGTGGAGATGCGATCTTGAAAGTCTCGATCATCCTGGCCTCCTATGACAGCGGCCATTATCATGGCGGCATGGGCCAGGGGCCGGACGCGCTGATTGCGGGCGGATTGGTCGAAGCCCTGACCATGGCCGGCCACGATGTCGCGGTCGAGGACATCGGCAAGGTCGGCGATGCCCAGGAGCGTGAGATCGCCACCGGTTTCGCCGTCTGCAACGCCGTTTCAGGCGAGGTCCGCATCGCCCGCGACAGAGGACGTTTTCCCATCGTGCTGGCCGGAAACTGCCTGACATCAGCCGGCGCCGTCGCCGGCGAGGGCGCAGACGCGATCATCTGGGCCGACCAGCATGGCGACCTCAACACGCCCGAGACATCCACATATGGCTTTCTCGACGGCATGGCGCTGGCCACCGTGCTTGGCCTGTGCTGGCGCCCGATGGCGGCGGCAATTCCTGGCTTCCAGCCGATCGATCCGTCGCGCTGCGTGCTCGTCAACGCTCGCGATCTCGACCCGGACGAGAAACAGCTTCTGGAGGCATTGCCGGTGATCCGCACGGAATGTCCGGGAGCGGCAGCGGCAACCGAAAAACTCAAGGTCGCCGGCGCTAAACGCGTGCACTTGCATCTCGATCTCGACGTGCACGACCCTGAGGCGCTGCAGGCCAACCGCTATGTAGCGCCGGGCGGGCCGAACCCGGAACAATTGCGCGACGCGACCTGCGCTATGGCGCTTGCGGTGCCGATCGTCGGCATCACCGTTTCCGCCTACGATCCGGCTTTCGATGCGCAGGCCGATGTGCCGCCGCTGGTCGGGCAGCTGCTCAACGATCTCATAGCCACGATAGAAGGCCGCTGATGCTGAAAGCCCGCGTCATCCCCTGTCTCGACGTCAAGGGCGGCCGCGTCGTCAAGGGCGTCAACTTCGTCGATCTCGTCGATGCCGGCGACCCGGTCGAGGCCGCCAAGGCCTATGACGCGGCTGGCGCCGACGAGCTTTGCTTCCTCGACATCACCGCGTCATCGGACAATCGCGAGACCATCTTCGATGTCGTCGCCCGCACGGCCGAGCAATGTTTCATGCCGCTCACCGTCGGCGGCGGCGTACGCCAGGTCGCCGATATCAGGAAATTGCTCCTGGCCGGCGCCGACAAGGTGTCGATCAACACGGCGGCGGTCAAGAACCCGGATTTCGTCGCCGAGGCCGCCGACAAGTTTGGCAACCAGTGCATCGTCGTCGCCATCGACGCCAAGAAAGTGTCGGGCGCCGGCGAGGCCGACCGCTGGGAGATCTTCACCCACGGCGGACGGGAAAAAACCGGCATGGATGCGATCGAATTCGCCCGCAAAATGGTCGATCGCGGTGCCGGCGAGATCCTGTTGACCTCGATGGACCGCGACGGCACCAAGGCCGGTTACGACATCGCGCTGACCCGCGCGGTATCGGACGCGGTGCGCGCCCCGGTGATCGCTTCGGGCGGTGTCGGCACGCTCGACCATATGGTCGAAGGCATTCGCGACGGTCATGCAGGTGCCGTGCTGGCGGCCTCCATCTTCCATTTCGGCACCTATACGATCGCCGAGGCCAAGGCCCATATGGCGCAAGCCGGCCTGCCGATGCGGCTGGACTCCTCGGGCGATCGGCCCTAGAGGCTTGCGGCTAAGAAACAGGGCCAAGGCGCGATGACTGAGTTTTCACTCTCCGACCTGGAGACAATCGTCAGCGAACGCGCCCATTCCGGCGATCCGGACTCGTGGACCGCCAAGCTTTACGCGCGCGGCATCGAGAAGGCGGCGCAGAAGCTCGGCGAAGAGGCGGTCGAGACGGTGATTGCCGCCATCAAGAGTGACAAACAGGCGCTCGTTTCGGAAAGTGCCGATCTTATATATCATTGGCTCGTCGTTCTCGGCATTTCGGGTGTGCCGCTGGACGACGTGCTTAGGGAGCTCGAAAGCCGCACCGGGCGTTCGGGCATCGCCGAGAAGGCGTCACGGTCCAAGCGCTGACCGCGAGGAGGGCAGGAATCTCGATGGATCAGCTCGCACCGACCGAGAAATATTCCCCTTTTCGTTTCTTCTCGGCCGAGCAATGGTCGCAATTCCGCGCCGACACGCCGCTGACGCTGAGTGAGGATGAATTCCGCCGCCTGCGGTCGCTGAACGATCCAATCGATCTCGAAGAGGTCAAGCGCATCTATCTGTCGCTGTCGCGGCTTCTGTCGGCACATGTCGAGGCCAGCCAGCTGCTGTTCCGGCAGCGCCAGGCTTTCTTCAACGCCTCGGACGTGGTCAAGACGCCCTTCATCATCGGCATCGCCGGTTCGGTCGCGGTCGGCAAATCGACCACGGCGCGCGTACTGAAGGAGCTGCTCGCGCGCTGGCCGTCCAGCCCCAAGGTCGATCTCATCACCACCGACGGTTTCCTGCTGCCCAACGAGGTACTGCGCCGCGAAAACCTGATGGAGCGCAAGGGCTTTCCCGACAGCTACGACGTCGGCGCGCTGCTGCGCTTCCTCTCGGGCATCAAGTCGGCGCTGCCAGATATCCGCGCGCCGGTCTATTCGCACCTCACCTATGACGTCATCCCCGGCGAGTTCGTCACCATCGACCGGCCCGACATCCTGATCTTCGAGGGCATCAATGTGCTGCAGCCGGGCAAGCTGCCGCAGGACGGCAAGATCGTGCCTTTCCTGTCCGACTTCTTCGACTTCGCCATCTACATCGATGCCGACGAGAAGCTGATCCACGAATGGTACATTTCCCGCTTCATGCGGCTGCGCGAGACCGCTTTCCGCAATCCGGAATCGTTCTTCCATCGCTATTCGCAACTGTCGGAGGATTCGGCACGGGCGATTGCCGAAGGCCTGTGGACCAACATCAACCTGAAGAACCTGCGCGAAAACATCCTGCCGACACGCGCCCGCGCCGACTTGATCCTGCGCAAAGGCGCCGACCACCTGGTCGAGGAAGTGGCGCTGCGCAAGCTTTAGCTGGCGCGATTAACGGCACTTTAGGCTATCCGAGCTAGTTTCCGATGCAATCTTAATGGGATCGCAAGCAGCTATGCCTCTGTCCCAGTTTCGATCATGACCTTTAATCTTTTGCGGAGGCTCGTCCTTTTAGAGGCAATCATATGAGCTTGTCGGGCGCAAGAACGTTCGATGCGATGGTCGCATCCCAGTACCGTATCGGCAGTCTGCGGCAATTCTCGCTCGTTGGACTGGTCGTCGTGATCTCCTTTTTCATGCCTTGGACAGCGGGTGACAACACCGATGTGAGTTGGATAATCATTATCTGCGAGAAGATTTTTTCTGGTCAGAAACTCTATGTCGACATTTTAGAAACCAACCCGCCTTTTTCGGTCGCTCTGTATATCGGACCAGTGTGGTTGTCCCATAGGTTGGGAATTTCGCCGGAATTGGCGATCGAATATTTCATCTATCTTATCTTCGTCGTTTCGATTTTGTTGTCGGCCCTTGTGATCGAGAAAGGCAGGATCTTTGTCGATCTCAGAACCCAGTGGGTCTATCCCATGCTCGCGGTTCTGCTTCTGATCATGCCAGGGAATATTTTCGGACAACGCGAGCATATCGGTATGATGCTGTTCATGCCGATGCTGTTCCTGATGATGTGGCGTTCCAACGATAGTCCAGGCCAGCATATACCATTTGCACTTGCATTCACCGTTGGGCTGGCGGCAAGCGTGTTGCTGCTCGTTAAGCCCCACTGGGCACTTGGCATCGCACTGCCTTATCTTGTCATCGCCTGGCGAAGGCGGTCGCTTCTGGCCTGCCTGACTGTTGAGAATATCGTCATAGGCGCGATCTGCACGGGGTATCTCGCCAGCGTGCGAATATGGTTCCCAGAATTTCTTGATACGTTCTTGCCTTTGCTGATGCGCTACTATGTCAGTCTGCGGGCCAACATAAATATTCTGTTGGCGCTGCCGACCTTTGCGGTGTTCGTCGTTTTTATAGCCTTCCAGATGCGGAAATCTGCTTGGCGAAGTGATGTGGCAATTGCGGTAACAAGTGGCGCAGGCTTCTTTGTCTCAATGGCATATCTTGGCAAATATTGGCCCAATCACCAGTATCCGTATCAGCTTGCGTTGCTGGTCGCGATGCTGTTGGCTGTTGCATCGCGACGGCAAAAAGTGCTCGCGCTTTCAGGAGAAGAAGCGGCCTCGGAGCGCGCCAATGCGAGACTTCATTCTAGCGCCGCCTTTGCTGTGGTTGTCGCTCTCACGGTAACGCACCACCAGTTTTACCAGATGCCGGAAAAGAGCCTGGTCGATGCAATCAAGGCCCGATACTCCTCGCCGTCCATTGTTCAGGTCAGTTCGGATCTTTCCGTCGGGAATCCGCTGGCGAGGATGGTCAATGGCCGTTGGCTTTCAGCCTACGCTCATGATTGGGTTGGCGCCCATGCGCTTTGGGGTTTGATGAAAGGCAACTATCACGGCGAAGACGAACGAATAGCGCGGCACGACCTCGACAACTATACGCTTTATGTCAACTCCTTGATCCGCGACAACAAGCCGGACATCATCCTTGTCGATCGCTTGGACAAGAAGAAATCCGTGTTGTCGTTGGCGGCGAATTATCCTCCAATATGGACTACCTGGATGCGTCAGAACGCTGACTTCCAGGCCTTGATGAGCAATTACGAAGAGATCGCGCTAGGAGACTACATCGAGGTCTATGCGCGGCGCAGCAGTGCTCACTGACCCCTCGTCACCCGCCGCAGCGTCAGATTGATCCTGCCGCCATTTTTCAGCAGCGCCGAGGTCGAGGGGTAGATGCGGTCGACGCCGTGAAAGCAGAGGCGTCCTTCGCCGCCGAGCACGACGACGTCGCCGCTCTTCAGCCGGAACGACCGGGTCGCCCCCTCGCGCGTCGTCTGGCCGACCCTGAACAGGCAGTCGTCGCCCAGCGAGACCGAGACGACGGGTGCTGAGAAATCCTCCTCGTCGCGGTCCTGATGCAGACCCATCTTCGCATCCGGCGCGTAGAAATTGACCAGGCATGCCTGCGGCGGGTGCGGGTAGGCCGAGACCTCTCGCCACAACCGCATCAGCACATCCGGGATCGGCGGCCACGGCGTCCCTGTCACGGGGTGCGTCGGCTGGTAGCGATAGCCGCGTTCCTTGTCGGTGACCCAGCCGAGCGGGCCGCAATTGGTCATGCGCACGCTCATTTCCTTGCCGGTGCGCGGCATGGCCGGCACGAATAGCGGCGCCTGCTGGACGATGCCTCTCACATCCTCCACCAGCGCCTCCTGCACGTCGCGGGACAGATAGGCCGGCATGTGGCGGACGCCCTTGGGCAGAACGAGCATGAGGTCGGTCGCTAGCTCCGTTTCGTCGGTTCGAGCATGCCATCTGAAAATGAAAACGGCGACCCGAAAGCCGCCGTTCCCGAAAAATTCGCGTCTCCTTGATCAGGTGAGGTCTGGAATGCGAAGGACCTGCCCCGGATAGATCTTGTCGGGATGGGTCAGCATCGGCTTGTTGGCCTCGAAGATGACCGTGTTCTTGGCGCCCTTGCCCTTGCCATAGCTTTTCTCGGCGATCTTCCAGAGATTGTCGCCCTTCTGGACGGTGTAGAAGGTCGGTTCCTTGGCCGCGGCCGCCGCCGAACCGGAGGCCGGCGCGACCTGCAACTCGTCCGCCTGCACCTTGGAGACGCCTAGCGTGTTGCCGACGGCGATGACCGCCTTTTCGAAAACCGACTGGTCCTTGACCACGCCCTTCAGCACCGCCGTGTCGCCCTGGACGACGACCTGCACGCCGTCGGTACCGAGCTTGTGCGAATCGAGTTCTTTCTTGAGCGTATCGGCGCTGGGTGCCGCTTCCTCGTCACCGCCTATGCCGAGCTTTTTGCCGACGCTCTTGACGAAATCGAACATACCCATCTCCAGGTCTCCTTGCTGTGGCAATGAGTAAACCTTGCATCTGCAAAGCGAAATTGAAAGCGGGTTCACGCGCGCGATTGGTGTGTTGCTTAATCGTTCTCTACCCGGCCGCGCAGTTTCTTGATGGTGCCGCGTCCGGCCTTGCTCTTCAGCCGCCGTTCGACCGCGCCTTTCGACGGTCTCGTCTTCTTGCGCGGCGGCGGTGGCGGCTCGGCCGCCTTGGCGACCAGCGCCGTCAGCCGCGCCCGTGCATCCGCCCGGTTCTGCTCCTGCGTGCGGAAGCGTCCGGCTTCGATGACGATGACGCCGTCCTTGGTGGCGCGCTGGCCGGCAAGCCTGATCGTGCGTTCGCGCACGCGCTCCGACAGGCCGGGTGCGTTGCGTGCATCGAAGCGCAGCTGCACCGCCGTCGCCACCTTGTTGACGTTCTGCCCGCCGGGGCCGGAGGAGCGGATGAAATCCTCGTGCAGATCACCCGGATGGATCACGGCATCGTCGGCAATGATGATTGTGTCGTCGCTCGTCATGCCGCAGTCATGGCGCGGCGCACGAAAAAAGAAAAGGCCCGATCGGGACCGGGCCTTGCGAGGATGGCTGAGCCTGGCGGGCGATTATTCCGCCGCTTCCCGCATGTGCGGCGCCGCGCCGAGGACGGAGGCGTCGACATGGTTTTCGAACTTCTCGAAATTGACGGCGAACATGCCGACCAGCCTTGCCGCTTGCCGGTCATAAGCGGATTTGTCGGCCCAGGTCGATCGCGGGTCGAGGATGGCGGCGTCGACGCCCGGCACCGCCACCGGCACCTCGAAACCGAAATTGGCGTCGGTACGGAAACCGGTCGTCTTCAGAGAGCCGTCGAGTGCCGCGGCAAGCAGCGCGCGCGTCGCTTTGATCGGCATCCGCCTGCCTGTGCCGTAGGCGCCGCCAGTCCAGCCGGTGTTGACCAGCCAGCAATCGGCACCGTGCTGCGCGATCAGCTCGCGCAGCAGATTGCCATATTCCGAGGGATGGCGCGGCATGAACGGCGCGCCGAAACAGGTCGAGAACGTCGCTTCGGGCTCGGTCACGCCCTTCTCCGTTCCGGCCACCTTGGCCGTGTAGCCGGACAGGAAATGATACATCGCCTGCGCCGGGGTCAGTCGTGCGATCGGCGGCATCACGCCGAAAGCGTCGGCGGTCAGCATGATGATGTTCCGGGGATGGCCGGCGCGCCCCGTCTTGCTGGCATTGGGTATGAAGTCGAGCGGATAGGCGCAGCGCGTGTTCTCGGTGAGCCGGCCGTCGTCGAAATCCGGCACGCCATGGGCGTCGAGAACGACGTTCTCCAGCACCGTGCCGAAGCGCTGCGTGGTGGCGAAGATCTCAGGCTCCGCTTCCGCCGACAGCTTGATGGTCTTGGCATAGCAGCCGCCTTCGAAATTGAAGATGCCGTGCGGCCCCCAGCCGTGCTCGTCGTCGCCGATCAGCGTGCGCGACGGATCGGCCGACAGCGTCGTCTTGCCGGTGCCCGACAGGCCGAAGAAAATCGCGGCGTCGCCGCCAGGGCCCTCATTGGCCGAGCAGTGCATCGGCATCACGCCCTTGGCCGGCAGCAGGTAGTTCAGCATTGTGAACACCGATTTCTTCATCTCGCCGGCATAGGAAGTGCCGCCGATCAGGACGATCTTGCGGGTGAGGTCGACGGCGATCACGGTTTCAGTGCGGGTGCCGTGGCGGGCGGGGTCGGCGCGGAAGGAGGGCAGGTCGATGATCGTCATCTCGGGCACGAAATGGTCGAGCTCCGCGGCTTCCGGACGGATCAGCAGGTTGCGGATGAACAGCGAATGCCAGGCAAACTCGGTGATGACCCTGGTGGGCAGCTTCAGCTCATGGTCTGCGCCGCCGACAAGGTCCTGCACGTAGAGATCCTTGTCCGCGGCGTGCGCCCGGAACTCTTCGAGCAGCGTCTCGAACTGGTCCGGCGAGATCGCCTTGTTGTTGTCCCACCAGATGTCATTCTCGGTGGCGCCGTCGCGGACGACGAACTTGTCCTTGGGCGAACGGCCGGTGTGCTGGCCTGTTTCGGCGACCAGCGCGCCGTGCGCGGTCAGCCGCGCTTCGCCGCGCCTGATCGATTCCTCGTAGAGGGCGGGCGCCCCGAAATTGTAGCGCACCAGGCCAGAGGTTCTGAGACCGATACGATCGATCGCGCAGGCAGGATTGCGTTTGCCGACTTCCGACATGGATGACCCTTCTCCGATTTGCGCATCTTTGCCGGCGCCTTTCCGGCACGCCCACTACGCGAGCTTAGATGGTCAGAACCAGAAAAGCCGAATGATATCAAATCATTAATCGATTTAAATATTTTGAAAGTTGTTTAAATCGTTTATATGTGCAAAAAGTTTCGTGGTTGCCCAAAGGATTGGCGGCGCTGGTTCGTCCAATCCATATCGAGGTGCGATCGTGGCCGCCGGCATGCCGCCCGTGACAGCGGCGAAGGCCTATGCCACATTTTGTACCTAATTTGTCCTGCAAAAGCCCCTTCTCTACCAAAGAAGGGACAGCTCATGAGGGAGCCGCTTGAAATGGCAACAATCGCGCTTGTCGATGACGACCGCAACATTCTGACCTCGGTGTCGATCGCCCTCGAATCGGAAGGCTATCGCGTCGAAACCTACACGGATGGTGCGTCCGCGCTGGAAGGCCTGGCGGCGCGCCCGCCGAATCTCGCCATCCTCGACATCAAGATGCCGCGCATGGACGGCATGGAACTCTTGCGCCGGATGCGCCAGAAATCCGACCTGCCGGTCATCTTCCTGACCTCCAAGGACGACGAGATCGACGAGCTGTTCGGCCTCAAGATGGGCGCCGACGACTTCATCCGCAAACCCTTCTCGCAGCGTTTGCTGGTCGAGCGGGTGCGCGCGGTGTTGCGTCGTGCCAGCGCCCGTGAGGCCGCGGCAAAAGCGCCCAGCCAGCAGGCGCGCTCGCTCGAGCGCGGCCAGCTCGTCATGGACCAGGAACGCCACACCTGCACCTGGAAAGGCGAACCGGTGACGCTCACCGTCACCGAATTCCTGATCCTGCATTCGCTGGCACAGCGCCCCGGCGTCGTAAAAAGTCGTGATGCGCTGATGGATTCGGCTTATGATGAGCAGGTCTATGTTGACGACCGTACCATCGACAGCCACATCAAGCGGCTGCGCAAGAAGTTCAAGGCCGTCGACGACGACTTCGAGATGATCGAAACCCTTTACGGAGTCGGATACCGGTTCCGCGAGGCGTGAATAGGCGGGTAGGCAATAGAGAATAGTCGGTAGTCAGTTTTGAATGGTGCGAGCGGCCACCCGTGCATCGCCGTGATCTCAGCCAACCATTTCTCTATTCGCTACCCGCTACTCACTAATACTAAGCAGGGAACTGCTGTTCGATGGCAGTGGAAGCACAGCGGAGCAGATCGGCGGGCGTTGCAAGGCGGCCGGCGCGCATCATGCCCGCGTTCCTGTCGAAGCTCACCGTGCCCATGCGCCGCTTCCTCGGCCATCACATCTTTTCCAGCCTGACGCGGCGTATCCTCTTCCTCAATCTCGCCGGCCTCGCAGTCCTGGTCACCGGCATTCTCTATCTCAACACCTTCCGCGACGGGCTGATCGACGCCCGCGTCGAAAGCCTGATGACCCAGGGCGAGATCATCGCCGGCGCGATCGCCGCCTCGGCGACGGTCGAGACCGATTCGATCAGCATCGATCCGGAAAAGCTGCTTGAGCTGCAGGCCGGCGAAAGCCTGGGACCGGGCTCCGACCAGCTCGACAATCTGGATTTCCCGATCAATCCCGAGCGCGTCGCCCCGGTGCTGCGCCGGCTGATCTCGCCGACCCGCACCCGCGCCCGCATCTACGACCGCGACGCCAATTTGCTGCTCGATTCGCGCCATCTCTATTCGCGCGGCCAGATCCTTCGGTACGATCTGCCCCCGGTCGACGAGGAAGAGCCCGACCTTGTCGAACGCATCCAGAAGTTCATCTTCGACTTCTTCCGCAACACCGATCTGCCGGTCTATCACGAGCAGCCGGGCGGCAATGGCGCCGCCTTCCCGGAAGTGGTCAAGGCGCTGACCGGCAGCCCGTCGACCATCGTCCGGATCAGCGAACAGGGCGAGCAGATCGTTTCCGTCGCGGTGCCGATCCAGCGCTTCCGCGCCGTTCTCGGCGTGTTGATGCTGTCGACCGAAGGCGGCGACATCGATAAGATCGTCGCCGCCGAACGCAAGGCGATCCTGCGCGTCTTTGGCATCGCGGCGCTCGTCACCGCCATCCTGTCGATGCTTCTGGCCTCCACCATCGCCAATCCGCTGCGCCGGCTGTCGGCGGCGGCCGTGCGGGTGCGGCGCGGCGTCAAGAGCCGCGAGGAAATCCCTGATTTCTCCGACCGGCAGGACGAGATCGGCAATCTGTCGATTGCCGTGCGCGACATGACGAACGCGCTCTATGCGCGCATCGAGGCGATCGAGAGCTTCGCCGCCGATGTTTCCCATGAATTGAAGAACCCGCTGACCTCGCTGCGCAGCGCGGTGGAGACCTTGCCGCTGGCCAAGAACGACAATTCGCGCAGCCGGCTGATGGAGATCATCCAGCACGACGTCAGGCGGCTGGACCGCCTCATCACCGACATTTCGGATGCCTCCCGTCTCGACGCCGAGCTGGCGCGGGATGACGCGGGGACCGTGGACCTGAAGAAGTTCATCACCGACCTCGTCGCCGTCTCGCGTGAAACGACGCGCAACAAGAAGGCGGTCGAGATCGAGCTCAGGGTCGCCAAGCTGCCGCAGGGCGTCAAGGGCTATTTCGTCGTCGGCCACGACCTGCGCATCGGCCAGGTCATCACCAACCTGATCGAGAACGCCCGCTCCTTCGTGCCAGAGGAGCGCGGCCACATCATCCTGTCGCTGGCGCGCACCGGCAAGTTCAACATCCTCACCGTCGATGACAATGGTCCCGGCATCCGCGCCGACAACATCGACCGCATCTTCGAACGCTTCTACACCGACCGGCCCGCCGGCGAGGCGTTCGGCCAGAATTCAGGCCTTGGCCTGTCGATATCCAGGCAGATCGTCGAGGCCCATGGCGGCACGCTGACCGCCGAGAACATCCCCGGCACCAAGCCAGGCGAGATCAAGGGCGCCCGCTTCGTGGTTACGCTGCCGGCCGAAGCATGATCCCGAAAAGTGGGAACCGGTTTTCGGATCAGATCATGCCTCATGCAAAAATGATCCCGGATATCGCGGCCTTACGGCCGTCATCCTCGGGCTTGTCTCGAGGACCCGCCGCACAGCGTGGCTATGGTGCGAACACTATTGGAAGACCTGCAGATCCTCGGGATGACGGCGTTGGATCAGGATTTCCGAAATACACAAGCGGGCACGCTCATGCAGCCTGAAAACATCCACGCAACGGCCATCCTGATCGGCGAGCGCGGCGTTCTCGTCAGCGGCGCATCCGGTTCGGGCAAGACGACGCTGGCGCTGGCGCTCATTGACCATTGCCACCCGCGAGGCTTGTTCTCACGGCTCGTCGGCGACGACCAGCTTTTCGTCATGGCACATGCGGGACGGCTGGTGTGCCGCGCGCCCGCCGCGATCGAGGGCCTGGTCGAGGTGCCCGGGCTTGGTCCGCGATCCGTGCCGTTTGAAGCGGGTGCCGTCATCGATCTGCATGTCAGGCTTTTGCCGGCCGGCGAAGTGGCACGCTTTCAGGAGGATGCCGACGACACCATCGCCGGCTGCCTGGTGCCGCGGATTGACGTTGCGGAACGCAATATTGCCGCTGCCTTGCCCGCCGTGATGGCGCATCTGTCGATCGCGCCTTTTCTATGATGCGACCGGGGTTTTTTGCTGCAATGCGTCAAAATGGCATGGGCCGGCGCAATTTTGGGCTTGTCAACGAGCCGCGCGTCGACAAGATAGCGCTCCCGCCGCCTGGAATGGCTGGCGAGCATAAAATGCGCCTGTGAAGCGGCGATGACGGGAGCCACCAAAGAATGATCGGACTCGTGCTTGTAACGCACGGTCAACTGGCCACCGAGTTCCGACATGCCGTGGAACATGTCGTCGGGCCACAAGACAATTTCGAAACCGTGGCGATCGGGGCTGACGACGATATGGAGCAGCGCCGGCGCGACATCGTCGATGCCGTTGCCCGTGTCGACACCGGGACGGGCGTGATCGTGTTGACCGACATGTTCGGCGGCACGCCTTCGAACCTTGCCATTTCCGTGATGGAGTCCGGCCGCACCGAAGTCATCGCCGGCATGAATTTGCCGATGCTGATCAAGCTATCCTCGATCCGCAAGGGCGACAACATGGCGGCGGCCCTCGACGAGGCGCAGGCGGCGGGGCGCAAATACATCAATGTCGCCAGCCAGCTCCTGAGCAGCAAATGAGCACGATGTCGTCGGAAAAGGACCAGATCGTCCGCGAATTTCCGATCGTCAATCAACGCGGCCTGCACGCGCGCGCCTCGGCCAAGTTCGTGCAGCTCGCCAGCGGCTACAACGCGTCGGTCCACGTCGAGAAGGACGGCGTCAAGGTCGGCGGCACCTCGATCATGGGCCTGATGATGCTGGCGGCAAGTCCGGGCTATTCGATTCGCGTCACCGCCAGCGGTCCCGAAGCGCTTGAGGTCATGAATGCGCTGGAGCAGCTGGTGGCGTCCCGCTTCGGCGAGGAATGCTGATCCCTTACCTCCGCATGAAAGACATGCAGGGATAAAGATTTCTTTATATCCCATTGTCGTCTTGACGCCGATCTGCTAGTCAGGCGGGCAATTCGCGCCCTTCGACGCGCCTGCCGGCGCGGGCGCATCCGCAAACAATTCAATAGCGTAACAATTCGCATCGGAGCACTGCCATGACGGGTAGCAAGGACTATGTGGTCGCCGACATCTCGCTTGCCGGCTGGGGCCGCAAGGAAATCGAGATCGCCGAAACCGAAATGCCGGGCCTGATGGCCTGCCGCGAGGAATTCGGCTCCAAGAAGCCGCTCAAGGGCGCGCGCATCACCGGCTCGCTGCATATGACCATCCAGACCGCGGTGTTGATCGAGACGCTGAAGGCGCTCGGTGCCGATATACGCTGGGCTTCCTGCAACATCTTCTCGACCCAGGACCATGCGGCTGCTGCCATCGCCGAGGCCGGCATCCCGGTCTTCGCCGTCAAGGGCGAGACGCTTGAGCAGTACTGGGACTACACCGACAGGATTTTCCAGTGGGCCGACGGCGGCACCTCCAACATGATCCTCGATGATGGCGGCGACGCCACCATGTACATCCTGATCGGCGCGCGCGCCGAGGCCGGCGAGGACGTGCTGTCCAATCCGCACAGCGAGGAGGAGGAATATTTCTATGCCCAGGTCAAGAAGCGCATGAAGGCTTCGCCCGGCTTCTTCACCAAGCAGAAGGAAGCGATCCGGGGCGTCACCGAAGAGACGACCACCGGCGTCAACAGGCTCTACCAGCTGCAGAAGAAGGGCTTGCTGCCTTTCCCGGCCATCAATGTCAACGACTCCGTCACCAAGTCGAAATTCGACAATAAATATGGCTGCAAGGAATCGCTGGTCGACGGCATCCGCCGCGGCACCGACACCATGATGGCCGGCAAGGTCGCCGTCGTCTGCGGCTATGGCGACGTCGGCAAGGGCTCGTCCGCCTCGCTGAAGGGCGCCGGCGCCCGCGTCAAGGTCACCGAGGTCGATCCGATCTGCGCCCTGCAGGCGGCGATGGACGGCTTCGAGGTCGTCACGCTCGAAGATGCCGCACCCACCGCAGACATCGTCATCACCACCACCGGCAACAAGGATGTCGTCACCCTCGACCACATGCGTTCGATGAAGGACATGGTGATCGTCGGCAACATCGGTCACTTCGACAACGAGATCCAGGTGGCATCGCTGCGCAACCTGAAATGGACCAACGTCAAGCCTCAGGTCGACATGATCACCTTCCCCGATGGCAAGCGCATGATCTTGCTGTCGGAAGGCCGCCTGCTCAACCTCGGCAACGCCACCGGCCATCCGAGCTTCGTCATGTCGGCGTCCTTCACCAACCAGGTGCTGGCGCAGATCGAGCTGTTCACCAAGGGCGAGCAGTACCAGAACCAGGTCTACGTGCTGCCCAAGCATCTCGACGAGAAGGTCGCGCGCCTGCATCTCGACAAGCTCGGCGCTCGCCTGACCGAACTGTCGGGCGAACAGGCAGCCTATATCGGCGTGACCCCGCAGGGTCCGTTCAAGCCGGAACACTACCGCTATTAACCAAAGCTGAATTTACTACCAGATATTGACGCCGGGCGATTGACTTTTCGCCCGGCTTTATTTTTGCGCCGAATGATTCTTCACGCCGATTCCAGCAGGCGCTATTGTTGTGATTCGCGGTCCGGGGACGAGGACCGGCGTACGCATCAGGGCGGTCTTGCATTCAGGCGGCGAAGAGGACCAAGACATGCCGGGGGATAACCCGCTTTGCGCGGGACGGGCCGTTTCCGGCGGCCATGACGATTCGAGGATTACCGGCACCGCCACGCGAGGCGGGCGCCCTTCATGGCGCGCGCGCGCCGGACTTTTCCTTGCCGGCTCCGCACTTGGCTGGCCTTTGGCCGGCACGGTGGCCCACGCCCAGGCTGCTGGTGCGGAGGCCGCAAGCCTATCGGTGAGCACGGTCGAGGTCGTGCAGCTTGCTGTCTTTGTCGGAGTGATGGGAGCGGCATTCCTGTCGGCCATCGTTCTGATCCGGGAGAGAGCGCGCACCTCGGCCGAAAATGTCGAGCTCAGGAGCCGCATCGCGGACATCAACGCGGCGCTGCGCCGTTCGGAGGCGCTGCTCAACTTGCGCGACCAGCGTGTCGTCGTCTGGGCCTCGGAGAACAAGAAACCCGAGCTCATCGGCACGCTGCCGGTCGAAAGCGGCGCGCCCGAGGAGCGGGCCGCCTTCCTTGCCTTCGGCCGCTGGCTGATGCCGCGCTCGGCTGCGGCACTCGAGCATGCCGTCGCGGGGCTGCGCGAAAGAGCCGTGTCCTTCGACCTCGTCATCGAAACGCAGACCGGCGCTCCGCTGGAAGTGCATGGCCGCAAGAGCGCGGCGCATGTGCTGGTGCGGTTCGTTTCCCTTTCCGAGACGCAACGCAGCCAGGCCCGGCTGAAGATCGAAAACCAGCGGCTGGCCGCCGATCATGATACGATGATCGGCCTGCTCGAGGCGCTGAAGATGCCGGCATGGCTGCGCGGCGAGGACGGCCGCCTGAGATGGGTGAACCGGGCCTATGCCGAAGCGGTCGAGGCCGAAAGCGCGGAGATGGCCGTCCGCGACGCCAAGGAATTCCTCGGCGGCCAGGCGCGCGACGCGATCGCTGCCCAGCACAAGTCGCACCCGGTCTTCGAACAGACGCTTTCCACGGTGATCGAAGGCGACCGCCGCGTTTTCGCGGTGACCGATTTCGCCGGCGCCGACGGTTCGGCGGGACTTGCCTGCGACACCAGCGCCATCGAAACCATCCGCAGCGAATATGAGCGCACCGTGCGCAGCCACGCCGACACGCTCGACCAGCTCAACACGGCGGTCGCGATCTTCGACACCGACGAGAAGCTGCGCTTCTTCAACCAGGCTTTCCAGAAGCTCTGGGGCCTCGATGCAGGCTTCCTGCACAGCGCGCCCGATAACGCTTTGCTGCTGGATCGGCTGCGCAGCGAGGGCAAGATCGCCGAGCAGCCGGAGTGGCGTCGCTGGAAGGAAGGCCTGCTCGGCGCCTACCGCGCGGTGGAATCGCAGGAGCATTGGTGGCACCTGCCCGACGGCAAGACCATCCGCGTCGTCGCCAACCCGCAGCCCAAGGGCGGCGTCACCTGGGTGTTCGAGAACCTGACCGAGAAGATGGACCTCGAAAGCCGCTACCGCACCGCGGTGCGGGTCCAGGGCGAAACACTCGACAACCTCGCCGAAGGCGTGGCGGTGTTCGGTCCCGACGGCAGGCTGCGCCTGTCGAACCCGGCATTTGCTACTTTGTGGGGCCTGGACGCCGAAACCGCCCGGCCCAATGTCCATGTTTCCGCAATCCGTGAGCTTTGCGACCTGCAAGCGATCGACAGCCCGTGGGGCGGCTTCGTCGCCGCCATCACCGGCTTCGACGACGAGCGCCGCGACCGCCACGGCCAGACCGAGCTCAACAACGGCACCGTGCTGCGCTACGCCGTGATCCCCCTGCCCAACGGGCAGGTGATGATGACCTTCGTCGACGTTACCGACAGCGTCCGTGTCGAACGCGCGCTCAAGGACAAGAACGAGGCGCTGGAGAAATCCGACCAGCTCAAGAACGAATTCGTCCAGCACGTGTCCTACGAACTGCGCTCGCCGCTGACCAACATCATCGGCTTCACCGAACTGCTGTCGCTGCCGGCCACCGGCCCGCTGACGCAGAAGCAGCGCGAATATGTCGAGCATGTCGGCTCGTCGTCCTCGGTGCTTTTGACCATCGTCAACGACATACTCGACCTGGCCACGGTCGATGCCGGCATCATGCAGCTCGACATTTCCGAGGTCCATGTCGACCGCACGATCGCCGCCGCCGCCGAGCTGGTTGCCGACCGGCTGGAAGAGCATTCAATCAGGCTCGAGGTCGATGCCGCCGCGGCGCCGAAGACCTTCCACGGTGACGAAATCCGCATCCGCCAGATACTCTACAACCTGCTCAGCAACGCCGCCAACTACGCGCCGGAGGCCAGCGCCATCCGGCTCGCCTGCCGTCAGTTGGCGGACGGGGTGGAATTCTCGGTCCATGACGATGGACCCGGCATGCCGCCCGACGTGCTTGACTCGGTGTTCCGCCGCTTCGAGCCGCGCGCCAATGGCGGCCGCCGGCGCGGCGCCGGGCTCGGACTGTCGATCGTCAAGAGCTTCGTCGAGCTGCATGGCGGCAGCGTCCGCATCGAAACCGGCAAGGACAAGGGCACGACCGTCATCTGCACCTTTCCCGACATGCCGGGCATCCGCGCCGCGGCCGAGTAGCGCACTCGATGGCCGCATTGATGCTCGAGCGTTTACTCGCCGACGAAACACAGACAGCGCGGCTGGGTGAGGATCTGGCGCTGGCGTTGCGCGCCGGCGACGTCCTGGCGCTGAAGGGCGATCTCGGCGCGGGCAAATCGACGCTGGCGCGGGCGCTGATCAGGGCCTTGGCCGACGATGCCGGTCTCGACGTGCCGAGTCCTACCTTCACCCTTGTGCAAAGCTACGATACGCGCATCCCGGTCCATCATTTCGACCTCTACCGCCTGTCCTCGGCAGCCGAGCTCGATGAACTGGGCTTCGACGAGGCGTTGGCGCAAGGCGCGGCCCTTGTCGAATGGCCGGAACGGGCCGAGGGTTATTTGCCTGGGACCGCCGTGCTGATCGAACTCGTCCAGCATGGCGATGGCCGATTGGCGAGACTGTCCGGGCAAGGCGCTGCCTACGATCGGGTGGCGCGGTCGCTCGCCATGCGTGATTTCCTCGAAGGCGCTGGATGGGGCGAGGCCAGCCGCCGCCATTTCATCGGCGATGCCTCTGCCCGCTCCTACGAAATTGTCTCGCTTCCAGGCCACGCCGCGAGGGTGCTGATGAACTCGCCGCGGCTGGTGCTGGGCCCGCCGGTGCGCGACGGCAAGCCCTATGGCGTCATCGCCCACACCGCCCAGTCGGTGTCAGCCTTCGCCGCCATCGACCGCGCGCTGCTCGCCGCCGGGGTCAGCGTTCCCGAAATCCATGCGCAGGATCTCGACCAGGGATTCCTGCTGCTCGAACATCTGGGCTCCGAAGGTTTCCTGGACGGGCATGGCAGGCCGGTCGCCGAGCGCTATGAGGCGGCGGCCGAACTGCTCGCCATGATGCATGGCAAGACCTGGCCCCACCGGATGGAGGCCGCACCGGGTGTGTTTCACGATGTGCCGCCCTTCGACCGCGACGCCATGCTGATCGAGGCGGACCTGCTGGTCGATTGGTACGTTCCGATGCTGACGGGCGCGTCGGCAGGCGATGCCTTGCGCGTCGGCTACCACAAGGAGTGGAACGCGGTTCTCGATCGGCTCGCTGACAGCCAATACACGCTGATGCTGCGTGACTTTCATTCGCCGAACATCATCTGGCGCGCTGAGCGCTCCGGCCATGACCGGCTCGGTATCGTCGATATCCAGGACGCGTTGATCGGCCCCGCCGCTTACGACGTCGCCTCTCTGGCCATGGACGCGCGCGTCACCATCCCGCCAGGCATCGAGAAACGCACGCTCGATGCCTATGTCGCCGCCCGCCACGCGGCCGGCCCATTTGACGAGGCGGCATTCCTCGAGGCCTATGCGATCATGGCGGCGCAGCGCAATTCCAAGATCCTCGGCATCTTCGTCCGGCTCGAAAAACGCGACGGCAAGCCCTATTATCTGAAGCACTTGCCGCGTATCCGCGACTATCTGCGCCGGGCGCTGTCTCATCCTGCCTTGGCCGGCCTTCGCGAGTTCTATACCGCTCACGGTCTGCTGGAGGAGCAAACGCCGTGACATCGATACCGGACGCAGCGAGCGTGCCCAAAACTGCGATCGTGCCCAAAACTGCGATAGTGCTTGCCGCAGGGCTCGGCAAGCGCATGCGGCCGATCACCGACACGATCCCCAAGCCGCTGGTCAGGATCGCCGGCAAGACGCTGCTCGACTGGGGCCTCGACAGTCTCGCCGCGGCCGGAATCGGCAAGGCCGTCGTCAACGTGCACTATCTTCCCGAACAGATCGTCGCCCATCTCGGCGCGCGCCATGCTCCGCGGATCGTCATTTCGGACGAGAGCGAGCGGTTGCTCGATTCCGCCGGCGGCATCGTCAAGGCGCTGCCGGAGCTCGGCCAACAGCCCTTCTACATCCTCAACGCCGACACCTTCTGGATCGACCAAGGAACGCCCAATCTCAACCGTCTCGCCCTTGCATGGGACGCCGCGAAAATGGATATTCTGCTGATGCTGGCGGATCTCCATCAGGCGACCGGACACTGCGGCAGCACCGATTTCCTGGTGGCGCCGGACGGCACCCTGCGGCGTTCCAAGGGCGATCCGGCGGGCCTGATCTATGCCGGGGCGGCGATCGCCCATCCGCGCATCTTCAAGGGTGCCCTGCCGGAACCTCATTCACTTAACGCCTACTTCGACAAGGCGATCGCCGCCGGCCGGCTGTCCGGCATGCCGATGTATGGCCATTGGATCACCGTCGGCACGCCTGACGCTATTGCCAGCGCGGAAGCGGCGGTCGCCGACGCGCTAGCCGAGTTGCAATGAGCGGCCCGGGCCGCGTTTTCTCCATTCCGCCCGGTGCGCCGTTTCTGCCGACGCTTGCCGAGGCGCTGCTGGCCGGGCGTCTTGTTCCGGGCTTTCGCTTCGATGGCGACCCGCTCGCTTTGGCCGATGTCATCATCTATGTGCCGACGCGCCGCGCCGCGCGCGCCTTGCGTGGCGTCTTCGTCGACAGCCTGTCGGCCAGGGGCGGCGGCGGTTCGGCGATTCTGCCGGTCATCCGGCCGCTCGGCGAATTCGACGAGGACGAGGCAGCGTTCGAGACGGAAGCGTCGTCGGCCATCGACCTCGCTCCGCCGATCGCGGCAACCGAACGCCTGCTGCTGCTGGCGCCGTTGGTGCGCGCCTGGAAACGCCGGCTGCCGGCGCATGTGGCGGCGCTTTTCGACGAGGAGATCGTCATTCCGGCCTCCGCCGCCGATGCGATCTGGCTGGCGCGCGATCTCGCCCGGCTTATGGATGAGATCGAGACGGAAGGCACGGACTGGACGCGGCTCGCTGACCTGGTGAGCGGCAATCTCGCGGGATGGTGGCAGGTCACGCTCGATTTCCTCGGCATCGTCACCGAAGCCTGGCCGAAATTCCTTGGGGAACGGAACCTCTCCAACCCGGCCGCGCATCGCAGCGCCCTGCTCCGGCTGGAAGCGGCGCGGTTGCGGCGCAATCCGCCCGCCGGGCCGGTTATCGCCGCCGGTTCCACCGGCTCCATCCCCGCCACGGCAGAGCTGCTGGCCGCCATCGCCCGCTTGGGGGGCGGAGCCATCGTGCTGCCAGGCCTCGACCGGACGATGGATGAGCCGTCCTTCCAGGCCATCACGGCGCCGGGCGCACGTCCGGCCGTGCTCGGCCATCCGCAATACGGCCTCGCCAAGCTGATCGGCACCATCGGGGTGCTGCGCGGCGATGTCGAGGAGATAGGCGCGGCCGGACATGAACTCGCGCTTCGCGCCGCCCTCGTGGGCGAAGCGCTGCGGCCGGCCGAGACCACCGAATTGTGGGCCGAGACGCGCAGCGGCTTTTCCGCCTCCGACATCGAGCAGGCGTTCTCCGGCGTGAGCCTGCTGGAAGCGGCCAGCGAACGCGATGAAGCCGTGGCGATCGCCGTCGCGCTCAAGCGCGCCGTCGAGCAGCCCGGCCAAAGGGCGGCTCTCGTTACCGGCGACCGGGCGCTGGCGCGCCGCGTCTCGGTCGAGCTCGCCCGCTTCGGCGTCGTCGCCGACGATTCCGGCGGTGTGCCGCTTTCCAACACGCCCGCCGCCGGCCTGCTTGGGCTGGCGTTGCAGGCGGTGTTCCGCCCCGGTGACCCCGTCGGCCTGCTGTCGTTGCTCAAGCATCCCCTGCTTGCCCTTGGCCTGGACCGGACGAGCGTTCGCCATGCGGCGGAACTGATCGAGCTGGTGGCGCTGCGCGGCGGCACCGGCCGCCCCGACATCGCGTCGCTGCCGGACCTGTTCGAAGCCCGCCTGGTTGACCTCGGCGCCGACAGCAGGCGGCCTTTCTGGTTTGCCCGGCTGACCGTGCGCGCCATCGAAGGCGCGCGGAATTTGCTCGGACGTCTCAACGAAGCGCTGGCGCCGCTTGCCGCCTTTCGCGGCCAGGTCGACGCCGGTCTTGTCGCGCTGGTCGGGGCCAGCGTCGTGGTGTTGGAAAATCTCGGCCGTGCGGCCGATGGCGGGCTTGGCGCACTCTATGCCGGCGATGCCGGAGAGAAACTGGCCGACCTGTTGCGTGGACTGGTCGCGGCGTCCGTGCCGCTGTCGTTTGCCGCCGACGAATGGCCAGATGTCATGGCGGCGCTGATCGCGCCCGAGACGGTCAAGCCGGCGCAGGGCACAGACAGGAACATCGCCATCTGGGGGGCGCTGGAAGCCCGCTTGCAGAATGTCGACACGCTGGTCATCGGCGGCATGAACGAAGGCGTGTGGCCGCGCAAACCCGAAAGCGATCGCTTCATGTCGCGGCTGATGAAGACCGGCATCGACCTGGAGCCGCCCGAACGGCGCATTGGGCTTGCCGCGCATGATTTCCAGATGGCCATGGGGGCGGCGAAGGTGGTGCTGTCGCGCTCCGCACGCGCCGGTGACGCGCCCGCCGTGCCCTCGCGCTGGCTGCAGCGCATTCTCACTTATATCGGCAAGGACCAGGCAGCCAGGCTTGCCGAACGCGGCGACGAACTCATCGCCTGGGCGCGCGCGCTCGATACCGGCCCGCGGCGGGACTTCGCGCCGCGCCCGCAGCCGAAGCCGCCGGTCGCGCTGCGTCCAACCCATTTCTCGGTCACCGAGATCGAGACGCTGCGTCGCGATCCCTACGCCATCTATGCCAGGCGCATCCTCGGCCTGCTGCCGCTCGACCCGGTCATCCGCGACCCGGGTGCGGCCGAGCGCGGCACGCTGTTCCACGCCATCCTGCATCTGTTCTCGGGCAGCGTGGCCGATCCGCGTGCTCCCGATGCGCTGGCCGGCCTGCTCGCCGCCGGCCGGACCTGCTTCGCCGAGGCAGCACTTCCCACCGATGTCGAGGCGGTCTGGTGGCCGCGTTTCGAAAAACTCGCCGCCAGCATCATCGAATGGGAACGCGGCCGCGCTGGGGCCGTGGCCCGGCGCCACGCCGAGGCGCGAGCGGGCAAGACCATGGTCGGCCAATCCGGGATCACCCTGTCGGGCTATGCCGACCGGGTCGATCTTCTCCATGGCGGCATGGCCGACATATTGGACTACAAGACCGGCTCCTCGCCTTCCAAGGCCCAGGCGCACACGCTGCTGTCGCCGCAACTGGCGCTGGAGGGCGCGTTGCTCAGGCGCGGCGCTTTCCAGGAACTCGGCGCGCGCGAGCCCTCGCAATTGGCTTTCGTCAGGCTGAAGCCGAATGGCGAGGTTTTCGAGGAATCGATCCTCGAATACAACCGGCAGCCACGCACCGCCACGGACCTCGCCGAGGAGGCCTGGGCGCGGCTGGAGAAATTGCTCATCCACTATGCCGATCCGGCGGCCGGCTATCTGTCGCGGGCACTGCCGTTCCGCGAAGGCGAGACCGACGGCGACTACGACCATCTCGCCCGCGTGCTCGAATGGTCGGCGGGCGGCGATGCGGACGATGAGGGAGGGGAGGCATGAAGAAAGCCTATCCCATCCCCGGCGAAACCGCCGCTAGGCAGGCCAGCGCCTCGGATCCGAGGAATTCCGCCTGGGTGTCGGCCAATGCCGGGTCCGGCAAGACCCATGTGCTGGCCCAGCGCGTCATCCGGCTCCTGCTTCGCGGCACCGATCCGTCGAAGATACTGTGCCTGACCTATACGCGCGCCGCCGCCGCCAACATGTCGAACCGGGTTTTCTCGACATTGTCGGAATGGATCGCGCTCGGCGATGCCGAATTGGCGGTGAGGGTCGAGGCGCTCGATGGCCGCCGGCCCGACCGCGAAACCATGCGCCGCGCCCGCCGCCTGTTTGCCGAGGCGCTGGAAACGCCCGGCGGCCTGAAGATCCAGACCATTCATGCCTTCTGCGAATCGGTGCTGCACCAGTTCCCGCTGGAAGCCAACATCCCCGCGCATTTCGAGATGCTCGACCCGCAGATGGAGGCATCGTTGTTCGCCGCCGCGCGCCGTGAAATGATTTCGGGCAGCGCGGCGGATCGGCCGGACCTCGCCGAAGCTTTCGCCGCCGTGCTCGAGCGCGGTGGCGAGGCCGGGCTCGACGCTTTGCTGGGTGAGATCGTCCGCAAGCGCGACGAACTGGGCGCCTTCATCGGTGAAATCGATCGAGGCGGCCCGAACTTCCAGACGCTGTTCGACGAATTCCAATTCCGCCCCGGCCAGACCGCGGAAGGCATAGCGGCCGCCATCTGGCCGCTGCCCGGCTTCCTGCCGGATTATTTTGCCGGCTTCGCCCAGGCGGCGGAGGCCGCCGACGCCAGGACGGTGCTCAACAACATCTTGCCTCATGCGCGCCTGGCTTTCGCGAAAACCGACCCCGTGCGCCGCCTGCAGCTGCTTTCGCGGGCTTTCCTGAAGGCCGACGGCGACGTCTACGATCCAGCCAAGGCCTTCAAGAAGGCGCTGCTCGACCGGCTGCCGGACCTGGCGGAGCGCTATCTCTCGGCGACCACCGCAATCGTCGAGACGGTCGACCGGCTCGCCCTGTTCCGGATGCTGGAGGGCACGCGCGCCGCGCTGACGCTGGCCGACTGGCTGATCGCCCGCTACGAACAGTTGAAGCGTGGCCGCGGGTTCCTCGACTTCAACGACCTGATCACCCGCACCGTCAGTCTCCTGGCCAGGCCCGATGCCGGCCCGTGGGTGCAATACAAGCTCGACCAGGGCATCGACCACATCCTGCTCGACGAGGCGCAGGACACCAGCCCCGACCAGTGGGAGGTGGTGAAGCGGCTGGCCGAGGAATTCTTCGCCGGCATCGGCGCCCGCGACACCGCGCATCGGACGATCTTCGCTGTCGGTGACGAAAAACAGTCGATCTATTCCTTCCAGGGAGCGGCGCCGGATTCCTTCGCCGACAGCAGGCTCCTGTTCGCAAGCAAGGTGCGCGACGCCGATGCGCCCTTCGCCGATCTGAAGCTCACCTGGTCGTTCCGCTCGACCGACGATGTTCTGGCCGCTGTCGACCGTGTCTTCGCCGATCCGGTCGTGCGGCGCGGCATCAGCCATGACCCCGACCCGCTGAGCCACAAGGCGATACGCACCGATGCACCGGGCTATGTCGAGGTCTGGCCATCCATCGGCGCCGATGTCGTCGACGAGCCGGACGACTGGACGCAGGCAGTCGACCATGCCCGCGCGCCGGCGGTTCGGGTTGCCGAAAACGTCGCCGCCACCCTTGCCGGCTGGATCGGCAATGGCGAGGTCATCGAAGGCCGCGGCAAGAGGCTGCGCCCTGGCGACGTGCTGGTGCTGGTGCGCAAGCGCGATCGCTTCGTTCATGCACTGACGCGTGCCCTGAAACGTCGTGACATCCCGGTCGCCGGCGCCGACCGGTTGAGCCTGCCCGGCCACATTGCGGTCAAGGACCTGATCGCGCTCGGCCATTTCCTGATCCAGCCGCAGGACGATCTGTCGCTCGCCGCCGTGCTGCGGAGCCCGATCTTCGATCTGTCGGAAGAGATGCTTTTCACACTGGCCGCGCAAAGACCATCCGGCCTGTCGCTGGCCGGGTCCCTGCGCCAGCATGCCAGCCAAAGCGAAGCGCTCGCGGCGGTCGCCGCTCAACTCGACATCTGGGCCAACGAGGCCGTCTTCAAGCCGGTGTTCGAATTCTATGCCGGCCTGCTGGCACGCGGTGGCGTGCGCCGCAAGATGGTTGCGCGGCTCGGGCCGGAAGCCGGGGACATTCTCGACGAATTCCTGAGTTTCTGCCTTGCCGAGGAGCGGACCGGCTTGCCCGGGCTGGAAGCCTTCCTGTCGACGCTGGAGAGCGCCGGCCCAGAAATCAAGCGCGAGATGGACCAGACCCGCGACGAGGTCCGCGTCATGACCGTGCATGCAGCCAAGGGGCTCGAGGCGCCTGTCGTCTTCCTGGTCGATGGCGGTTCGGCTCCGTTCAGCGATCAGCATCTGCCGCGCCTGATGCCGTTCGAGGGTTCCGGGCTGAACTGGAGCGGCAAGGGCTTTCTCTGGCGTTCGACCAGCGACGTCGCCAACGGGATTTCGAAGGCTGCCGCGGCCAGGGCGCGCGATCTCGCCGATGACGAGTACCGGCGGCTGCTCTATGTCGGCATGACCCGGGCCGAGGACAGGCTGATCGTTTGCGGTTATCACGGCAAGCGCGCACCGAACGCCGGCACCTGGCATTCGCTCGTCAGCCGTGCCCTGGTCGGGGCGCCGGAGAGTGCCGAGTATCCGCATCCGGCCGGCGGCGGCGTCTCAGTGCATCGCTTCCAGGTGACCGGATTGCCGCCGTTTGCACCGGTCGCCGAGAGCGAAGCCAGGCAGACGCGGGACTTCGGGCCGCCGCCCGAAATCTTGTTCAAGCCGCTGCCGCCATACGAGGACCTGCCGCGCCCGCTGTCGCCATCCGGAGCCTCCGCCCTGATCGACGAGGGCAAGGAAAGCGTCATCGACACCGGCTCGCCAGTGCTGGATGGCGACGCCGAACCCGGCTTCGCCGTCATGCGAGGCCTGGCGCTGCACAAACTGCTGCAGATGCTGCCCGGCGTGGCGCAAGACGAACGCCAGGGCGCAGCCGAACGTTATCTCGCCCGCGCCGGCGCGCAATGGCCGGCCGGCGAGTGCGAAAAGGCGGTCGCCTCGGTGATGGCGATCCTTGCCGATCCGCGTTTCGCGCCGCTTTTCGGACCCTCTTCGCGCGCCGAAGTGGCGGTCATGGGCAGCCTCGACGTCAAGGGCACGAAACGCTCGATTTCCGGCAAGATCGACAGGTTGGCGGTGACGCCGGACCGCGTATCCATCATCGATTACAAGACCAATCGGCCGGCGCCCGCCTCGCTGGGCGAGGTTCCGCCCGCCTATCTGCTGCAGCTCGCGCTCTATCGCGCCTTGCTGCGGCCGCTCTATCCCGGCCGCGAAGTCACGGCGGCCTTGCTGTTCACGGAGGCGCCGCGGCTGATCGAACTGCCGGCTCGGGCCATGGATGACGCTCTTGCCCGACTCACGCGAGCGTGACACAAGAACTGCTTGAAGAAGGGCGCGGCAACCACCACATTTGGTGCGACGAAAAATTTCGAAAGGATTTCCGCATGGCTACCGTCAAGGTCGACAAGAACAATTTCCAGACCGCTGTGCTCGATGCCAAGGAGCCGGTCGTGGTGGATTTCTGGGCGGAATGGTGCGGTCCCTGCAAGATGATCGCGCCGGCGCTGGAAGACATCGCCAATGAGCTCGGCAGCAAGGTGAAGATCGCCAAGCTCAATATCGACGAGAATCCCGAACTGGCAGCGGAATTCGGCGTGCGCTCGATCCCGACGCTGATGATCTTCAAGGGCGGCGAAAGAGCCGACGTGAAGGTTGGCGCCGCGCCCAAGACCGCGCTGTCGCACTGGATCAACGGTAATCTCGCCTGATCAATCCGAAATTCCTGACATCAAGCCCGAGCCGAATCGCGCCGGGCTTTTTGTTGGCGTCATTGGTCGCCCGCTCTGGCCCTGACGTCCGGGGCCTCCATGTCTTCTGCTGGCAGCAGATGTAGGGAGAGGAAAAATGACCGGATCCGCCAAGGCCACCGTCTTCATCGACAATGAGCGCGTCATCGTCACGGAATACCGCTTTCAGCCGGGCGACAACACCGGCTGGCACCGCCATGGCCACGACTATGTTGTCGTGCCGCTGATGGACGGCAAGGTAAAGCTTCTGACCAAGGACGGCGAATCCTTCGCCGAAATGAAGAAAGGCGCGCCCTATTTCCGCAGGGAAGGCGTCGAGCACGACGTCATCAGCGCCAATGACGGCGAATACGCCTTCATTGAGATCGAGCTGAAATAGCGGCGTTCGCCTCGAATACCGCAGCGGAAACCGGTATATATATCTTCCAACAACGGAGTTTGAGATGGCCGAACCTCAGCTCTCGGTCCGTAGCGCAAAAGCACGCGACCTGGCTCATAGACTTGCTCGTCGCGAAAATCGCTCGATAACAGATGTCGTCGAGCGGGCGCTTGAATCGTACGAGATCCGTGAGGCGGGACGCGAGCCCGCCACCACCTTCTACGCCCGCCTCACGGCCAGTTGTGGCGTCGATATCGATCTGAAGGAAATCATCCGCGACGGCCGCCTGGTTCATGCTGGACCCGAGCTTTGATTTTCGTCGACACCGATGTGATGTCAGAGACACTCAAGAAGGCACCGGACGAAGCCGTTCTCGCCTGGCTTGTCCGCAACGATGCTGAATTGGCCCACGGTGACGATTGCTGAAGTCGCTTTCGGCATTCACAAAATCCGACCTGGTGAGCGTGCGGATCGCCTGGAGCAGGGGCTTTCTCAATGGCGCTGTCGCTTCGCCGACCGGATTTTTGGGCTGACGGAAGAGGCTGCGCTGGCTTACGGGGAGATTATGGGAACCGCCAGCCGCCTGGGCCGTGGAATGTCGGCTCCCGATGGCATGATCGCCGCGATCGTGCGTGTAAGTGGTGGTCGGCTGGCGACGCGCAACCTCAATGATTTTGGCGCGGCCAACCTCGACCTGATCTCACCGTGGGATTTCTAGCGTTGAAACGGATTCACGCGAAGCGTCTTTGATACGTTGTGCCATGACGTTTTCCCAAGCCGAGATCGTTTTCCGGCGGCGGGTAGGATAGATTTCCGATTATCGCCACGTCACGTCGGCGGCGTGCCGTTCTCCGCCAACACCGCGCCAGCCAGATAGAGCGAGCCGCCGATCAGGATTCGCGGCGGCGGGCCGTCCCAGGTGTCGCGCAGCAACATCAGCGCGCTGGCGACGGAACTCACCGGCTCGGCCGTAAGCCCGGCCTCCGTGGCGCGGGCCGCCAGTTCGTCGTTCGGCACGCTGGCGTCGCTCAGGCTCACCGGCACGGTATAGACGTGCCGGGCGAGGCCATTGAAGGCGCGGAAATAGCCGCTCTGGTCCTTGGTGTTGATCATGCCGGAGATGAGAAAAAGCGGCCTGGGGTTCTTCTCTTCCTGTTCGGCCAGCGCTTCGGCGACGACCACGCCGGCGCCCGGATTGTGGCCGCCGTCGAGCCAGATGTCGGCGCCCTTCGGCGCCAGTTCCGTCAGCCTGCCTTGCGACAGCTTCTGCATCCGCCCCGGCCAGGCGACAGTGGTCATCGCCTTCTCGGCGGCACGGTGGCTGATCTCGAAGCCGGCTGCCTTGACGGCGGCGATCGCGGCGGCCGCGTTGGCGAACTGGTGGCGCCCGGGCAGCCGCGGCGGCGGCAGATCCATCAAGCCATCATCGTCCTGATAGACCATGCGGCCGTTCTCCTCGAAGGCGAGGAAATCCTGTCCATAGATCAGGGTCGGGCAGCCGAGCCGCTCGGCGGTTTCGATCAGCACCTGCTGCGCCGCCTCGGTTTCCTGCGCCCCGATGACCACCGGGCAGCCGCGCTTGATGATGCCGGCCTTCTCGGCCGCGATCAGTTCGACGCGGTCGCCGAGATAGGCTTCGTGGTCCATCGACACCGGCATGATCACCGAGACAGCCGGCCTGGCGATGACATTGGTGGCGTCGAAGCGGCCGCCGAGACCGACCTCGACGATGGCGGCATCGGCCGGATGCTCCGAAAACAGGATGAAGGTGACGGCGGTGAGGATCTCGAAAACGGTGATCTTCTCGCCGCCATTGGCCTTGGCGGCGCGGGCGATGGCCTCGGCGAAGATATCGTCCTCGACCAACCTGCCGCCGCCATCGGCCGCCAGCCGGTAGCGCTCGTGCCAGCTGACCAGATGCGGCGAGGTGTGCACGTGCACGAGCCGGCCGGACGCTTCCAGAAGCGCCCGCGAGAAGGCGGCGCAGGAGCCCTTGCCGTTGGTACCGGCGATGTGGATCACCGGCGGCAGCAAGTCCTGAGGATTGCCCAGCCGCTCCAGCAGCCGTGAAATGCGGTCGAGCGAAAGGTCGAAGCCTTTCGGGTGAAGCGCCATCAGCGCTTCGATTTCACGGTCGGCGGCAAGCGTGGTCATGTAGGAGTCCTAAGCGCGCGATGGATCGCGCGCAATCGCGGTTCGCGGCAAAGAGTGTCGCGTCAGGCCTGCGGCCGTGCTTCCGTCGCGACCACCGCCGGCGGCAGGATTTCCGGCTCCAGGGGCTTGTGCTCTTCCGGCATCTTGAGCAGCATCTTCAAGAGCCGCGCGATGGTCCGGCGCATCTCCAGTCGCGACACCACCATGTCGACCATGCCGTGCTCCATCAGATATTCGGAGCGCTGGAAGCCGTCCGGCAGTTTTTCCCGGATGGTCTGCTCGATGACGCGCGGTCCGGCGAAGCCGATCAGTGCGCCGGGCTCGGCTATATGCACGTCGCCCAGCATGGCGTAGGAGGCAGTGACGCCGCCGGTCGTCGGATTGGTCAGCACGACGATGTAGGGAAGGCCGGCTTCCTTCAGCCGGTCGACGCCAACCGTGGTGCGCGGCAATTGCATCAGCGACAGGATGCCTTCCTGCATGCGCGCGCCGCCGGAAGCGGCAAACAGGATCAGCGGCCGCTTGCGCTGCACGGCCACCTCGAAGGCATGAACGATGGCGTCGCCCGCGGCCATGCCGAGCGAACCGCCCATGAAGGCAAAATCCTGCACCGTCACCACCACCGGCAGGCCTTCTACGGTGCCCAGCGCGTTGACGATGGCATCTTCCAGGCCGGTCTTGGCCTTGGCGTCCTTCAACCGGTCAGTGTAGCGCTTCTCGTCGCGGAATTTCAGCGGGTCCAGCATGACCTTGGGATTTTCGAGCTGTTCGTATTTGCCGTCGTCGAGGAAGTATTTCAGCCGCTCCTTGGCCGAGATCTTCATGTGATGGCCCGAAGACGGGATAACGAACTGGTTGGATTCCAGATCCTTGTGGAACACCATCTCCCCGGTCTCGGGATCCTTGATCCACAGGTTCTCGGGCATGTCGGTGCGCCGGCCGAGCATCGAATTGATCTTCGGGCGAACGTAGTTGGTGATCCAGTTCATCGCTTCGGCTCCTGTCCTGACGAAGAGTTAGAGCAATTCCAGGAAAAGTGTGAACCGGTTTTCCGACCGGAATTGCGATAAAGCAAAAAGATAGAGCGGTTCGGCGTTTCCGTGAAACGGCAAACCGATCCAGCGCATGCCGCCCGGGATGGCGACGTGCACAAGACCTGAGGTAGGAAAACTATTCGGCGGCAGCAAGGCGGGCCGACCGCACGCCCTGCGCGAGGCCGCTGACCAGCGTGGCGACGGCCTCGGCCGGGTCGGCGGT
The DNA here is from genome assembly GCF_006442845.1 of Mesorhizobium sp. B2-4-2. Classification (NCBI taxonomy): domain Bacteria; kingdom Pseudomonadati; phylum Pseudomonadota; class Alphaproteobacteria; order Hyphomicrobiales; family Phyllobacteriaceae; genus Mesorhizobium; species Mesorhizobium sp. B2-4-2. The sequence goes on from NZ_VFVM01000014.1 coordinate 80,956, forward strand.
CTTTTCGCCCTTCGGCCCCAGCACATTGGCGACCGCATTGACGATCGCGGTACCGACGACGACGCCGTCGGCATTGGCGCCGATGACGCGCGCCTGTTCGGCGGTCTTGACGCCGAAGCCGACGCAGACCGGCAGATCGGTATGGCCCTTGATGCGCTTGACCGCCGCAGCCACCTTGCCGGTGTCGGCCAGCGCGGAACCGGTGATGCCGGTCATCGACACGTAATAGACGAAGCCGGACGTGTTCTGCAGCACCTTGGGCAGGCGCTTGTCGTCGGTGGTCGGCGTCGCCAGCCGGATGAAGTTGATGCCGGCTTTCAGCGCCGGGATGCACAGCTCCTCGTCCATCTCAGGCGGCAGGTCGACGACGATCAGCCCGTCGATGCCGCTGGCCAATGCGTCCTTGAGAAAGCGATCGACGCCGTAGATGTAGATCGGGTTGTAGTAGCCCATCAGAACGATCGGCGTCTCATTGTCGCCGGTGCGGAAGTCAGCCGCCATCTTGAGCGTCTTAACCAGCGTCTGGCCGCCTCTAAGCGCCCGCAAGCCCGCGGCCTGGATCGCCGGGCCATCGGCCATCGGATCGGAGAACGGCATGCCGAGTTCGATGATGTCCGCGCCGGCCGTTGGCAGCGCCTTCATGATCGACAGCGAGGTCTGATAGTCCGGGTCGCCGCCCATGAAATAGGTGACGAGCGCCGGGCGGCCTTCGTTCTTGAGCTTTGCCATGCGGCGATCGATGCGGGTCACCATGATCAGATCTCCATGCCCAGCATCGAAGCCACCGTATGCACGTCCTTGTCGCCGCGGCCGGACAGGTTGACGATGACGATCTGGTCCTTGTCCATGGCGGGCACGATCTTCACCGCATGGGCGATGGCGTGCGCCGATTCGAGCGCCGGGATGATGCCTTCGACGCGTGTGGTCAGCTTGAAGGCCTCCAGCGCCTCGTCGTCGAGGATCGGCACATATTCGACGCGGCCAGAGTCGCGCAGCCAGGAATGCTCCGGGCCGACGCCGGGGTAATCGAGGCCGGCCGAGATCGAATGGCCGTCCATGATCTGGCCGTCGGCATTTTGCAGGAGATAGGTGCGGTTGCCATGCAGCACGCCCGGCGCGCCGGCGTTCATCGAGGCGCAGTGCTCGACGCCGTCGAGGCCACGCCCGCCAGCCTCGATGCCGATGATGCGGACATCCTTGTCGTCGAGGAACGGATGGAACAGGCCGATGGCGTTGGAGCCGCCGCCGACGGCGGCGATGATGGTGTCGGGCAACCGGCCTTCCTGCTCGAGGATCTGAGCGCGCGCCTCCGAACCGATCACCGACTGGAAGTCGCGCACCAGCTCTGGATAGGGGTGCGGGCCGGCGGCGGTGCCGATCAGGTAATGAGTGTCCTCGACATTGGTCACCCAGTCGCGCAGCGCCTCGTTCATGGCGTCCTTCAGCGTGCCATGGCCAGCGGTCACCGGCCGCACTTCGGCGCCGAGCAGCTTCATGCGGAACACGTTGGGGCTCTGGCGGGCAACGTCGGTCGCGCCCATATAGACGACGCAGGGAAACCCAAAACGGGCCGCGACCGTGGCCGATGCCACGCCGTGCTGGCCGGCCCCGGTCTCGGCGATGATGCGCGTCTTGCCCATGCGCTTGGCCAGCAGGATCTGGCCGAGGCAATTGTTGATCTTGTGCGAACCGGTATGGTTCAGGTCCTCGCGCTTGAAATAAACCTTTGCGCCGCCCCCGATGCCCTTCGCCGAGGAAACCTCACGAAGATGCCTGGTCAGTCCTTCGGCGAAATAAAGCTTCGACGGCCGCCCCGCATAATGGGTCGAAAGATCGGTGAGCTCGGCCCTGAAATCCGGATCGTTCTTGACCTCGTTCCAGTGCCGTTCGAGGTCGAGGATCAGCGGCATCAGCGTTTCGGCCACGAAACGACCGCCGAAAATGCCAAACATGCCCTGTTCGTCGGGTCCGGTGCGGAAGGAATTGAGTGTCGCCGGCTTGTTCATCGCCGATCTCCTGGCATCTCGATTTTCTTAAGCATGTCCTGTCGAAAACCGTTTTCCACTTTCGGGACATGCTCGGGTTTGAGCCGGTCAGGCGGCGCGGTCGTCTCGCGCTGCCTTGACGGCCCGGAAAAACTGCTCGATCAGCGCCGGATCCTTGATGCCCGGCGCGCTTTCCACGCCGGAGGAAACATCAATTCCGGGCGGGCTGGCAAGCCGAAGGGCATCGCCGATATTGGCGGCGTTGAGCCCACCGGAAAGCATGTAATCGAGCCCCGCGTCAAGGCCGGTCAGGACGCGCCAGTCGAACGCAACGCCATTGCCGCCCGGCAGCTCGGAGCCCTTCGGCGGCTTGGCGTCGAACAGGAACCGGTCCGCGACCCCGACAAACGGTTTGATGCGCTCGAGATCGGCGGCTTCGCTGAGCGGCAGCGCCTTCATGACCGGCAGGTCATAGCGGGCTTTCAGTTCGGCCACCCGTTCGGGCGTTTCCGAGCCGTGCAGCTGCAGCGTGTCCGGGCGCATGCTGTCGACGATGTCGTCCAGGAAGCTGTCGTTGGCGTCGACGGTAACGGCAACCGCCAAAGCCTTGCCGCGCGCGGCTTCGCGCAACCGCCCGGCTGCAGCCGGTTCGATGTAACGCGGGCTCTTGGCAAAGAAAATGAAGCCGACATGGCTGGCGCCGCCGACCAGCGCCGCGGCCATTGCCTGGTCGGTCTTCAAGCCGCAGATTTTGACGTCGAGTGCCATGGCGCGGGAATTGACATGAAATCGAGGCAGAGTCGAGAAAAAGCATGCTGTTTGCCGGCAGGGCCAAAGGCGCTACCTATCATGGGAAAGCATGCAAGGCGGGAGAACATCATGACTGACAGAACCGTTGCCGAACTCAGGCAGAAGATCGCGCAGGCGCGCGAGGTGATCGCGCATTTGATGGACAAGGCCGCCTTCAACGGCGCCGAGGCGCATCGGGCGCTCGATTATTTCGACACCGACGCCTTCGATCGGAATTTTTTACCGTGGCCGCATCATAGCGAAGAGGGGCTGCGGCCTGAAGAGTTGAACGCCGCGAATGACGATTGAGTTCGTGCGGCCAGTAAGAACGTAAACGCTGGCGCGACAGGAGGTGTGAAGGATCACCACGCAACAGCTTATCCTCAGGCACCGTGCGACGCTTCGCGATCGCGCTACTCGAAAACGATCGCCTGCAGGGCGCCGCCATTGCGCTTCAGCCAGTCCTTGCAGCGGTCGGTGTCGGGACAGAGCTTTTCGCACAATTTCCAGAATTTCGGGCCGTGGTTCATCTCTTTCAGATGCGCTACTTCATGCGCGACGAGGTAGTTGATGACGGGTGGCGGCGCCATCATGATGCGCCAGGAAAAGGACAAATTGCCTTCGGAAGTGCACGAGCCCCAGCGGCTGGACGTGTCCTTGTAGCGGATCGCCTTGGCGCGCTTGCCAAGCGCCTCGGTGTGCCTGGCCACCAGCTTCTCGATCTCCTTCTTGGCCTCGCGCTTCAAAAAATCGGCGATGCGGCGCGGCAGGTGGATGCGCTCGCCATGCACGATCAGCAGCGGGCCGCGTTCGTCGCGCGACACGGTGACGGTGCCGCGCCTTGACGGCTCATGCACGATGCGGTGCGGCACGCCGCGGATTGGTATCTTGATGCCCGGCCGTACCTGCGGCCGTGTCGGCACCTTGGCCAGCCGCTGCTCCAGCCAGTCCTGATGACGATCGAGGAACCGCTCCACCTCGCCGCGGCGCAGGCCCGGCGGCACGGTGATACGCAGGCCCTGGCCGCCGGAATCGATGCGTAGCGTCAGACGCCGCGCCCTGGCGCTCTCGACGATCTTGAGCGGCAGCGTGCGGCCGGCAACGCAATATTCTCGCTCCACGACAGGCGTGGGCTTGGGCTTTGTCAGATTGCGGAAGAATCCGAGGGTCATGGCCGGACGATACGCGATTCGAGAAAAACGAATAGAACAAAAAAGAAACGGCGCCGCTCGCGCGACGCCGTTTTTTTCACGATCGGGCCTGTCGCTCGGCCTCAGTCGTCAAGCAGGTTCGAGCCTTTGCCACGCTTGGTGGGGGACGTGCCGGTGCTCGGGCCGCTCTTGGCCGGAGCGGTCGACTTGTTGCGGTTCGCCATGAAGCGATCGAACTCGTCCTGGTCCTTGGCGCGACGCAATTCGCGGGCGTAGTCGTCGAACTCGGTCAACATGTCGTCGAGCTTGCGGCGTTCCTCGGCCAGGCGTTCAAGCTCCTTTTCGCGCCAGTCGTCAAACGCGACGTTGCCGGTCCGGGCGGAGCCGTGGCCCCAGCGCGCGGCTTTGTCGGAACCGCGGCGGCAGCCGGCGAAGATGCCGTCGGTCGCGCGGTTGACGTCACGCTTGAAGCCCTCGAGCCGGTCGCCCCAGATGATGTAGGCGAGCATGGCAAAGCCGAGCGGCCAGAACACCATGAAGCCGATCACCATCAACGCGATGGTTGCCGGCGTCCAGGCCGGGCGGATCAATGCGGATGTGTTCATTTTCTCCCATTCCTTCGGTTGGAGACAGCCAGGACCGGCTGCGTGGAATCGAAATGGGAAGGCAAAAACGGCGATTCAAGACAATGTCGGCTAAAACCGGACAAGCTGCTGAAATGATTATCGCTTTTTGAGCATATCGAGAAAAAGCACGACCAGCCCGGCAATCAGTCCCCAGAATGCGGCGCCGACGCCGAACAAGGTCAGCCCGGAGGCGGTGACGACAAAAGTGACGGTGGCGGCCATGCGCTCGCTTTCGTCCTTGAGCGCGATCGCCAGCGCGTTGGCCAGCGAGGCCATCAGCGCAAGACCCGCAACCAGCACGATCAGGCTCTGCGGCAGGACGGCGAAGATCGCCACCAGGGAGGCGCCGAAAATCGCGAAGATCAGATAGGCAAGGGCATAGAACGGCCCTGTCTTCCAGCGCTCCGTTGGGTCTGGATGAACGTCGGGCCCGGTGCAGATAGCCGCCGAAATTGCCGCCAGATTGGTGGTCGAGCCGCCGAACGGCGCCGAAAGCAGCGAAAACAGGCCGGTGATGCCGATCAGCGGACCGGGTTCCGGATGGTAGCCGGCGGCGCGCAGCACGGCGAGGCCCGACAGGTTCTGCGAAGCCATGGTGACCAGGTAGAGCGGTACTGCCAGGCCGATTATCGCCTTGGCGGTGAACACAGGCGCGATCAGAGTGAGCGTCGACAGTTCAGGAGTGGGCAAACCGCCGACGCGGCCGGTGAGAAACGCGGCGAGACCGCCGCCGACCAGCACTGCCAGCACCGACAGCGCCGGATTGAACAGGCGGATGACGAAGAAGGCGGCGATCAACGGCAGGATCAGCCAGGGATCGGCGGGAACAGTTTTGACCGCATTGAGCGCGAAGGTGACGACAATGCCGGCCAGCATTCCTGAAGCGACCGAGGGCGGTATCCCCGAGATCAGTTTCGTCAGCGGCCGGAACAGCCCGGTGGCGACCAAAAGAATGCCGGTGACGATGAAGGCGGCGACGGCCTCGCCGATCGAAAAACCGCTCGACGCCGCCATCAGCGCCAGGCCCGGCGTCGACCATGCGGTGATGATGGGCATTTTCGTTCGCCAGGACAGCCACAGGCTTTCGACCGCCATGGCCAGGCAGATCGTGGTCACCCAACTCGCGGTCTGAATTTGCGTGGCCTCGACCGCGTGGGCGGCGGCAATGACGATGGCCAGCGTGCCGCCGAAGCCGACGATGGCCGCGACGAAGGCTGAGATCGGGATGGAAAGGCGCATCGTCACTTGCCCCGCGCGGCCATGTCGCCGACCGCCCGCACCAGCATGTCGAGATCCTGCGGCCGCGACAGCCGGTGGTCGCCGTCCGGGATCAGCGACAGCGTGACATCGTCGGCCGGCAGCAGGCTGACCAGCCTCAGCGCATGGCTCGACGGCACGTCCCGATCGGCCAGGCCCTGCAAGACGTGTACGGGGCAGTGCGTGTCGAGCGGGCCTGTCATGACCAGGTTGTCGCGCCCATCCTCGATCAGCGCGCGCGTGTAGATGTAGGGCTCGGTGGAATAGTCCGACGGCTCCTCGAAGAAGCCTTTTTTGGCAAGGTCGCGCTTCTGCGCTTTGGTCAGCACCGGTTCGACCAGTTCTGCGGTAAAATCCGGCGCCGGTGCTAGAAGCACCAGACCGACGACGCTTGCGTCGCCTGCCTTGCGCAATTCCTGCACCATGCGCAGGGCGATCCAGGCGCCCATCGACGAGCCGACCAGGATCTGGCTGCCGCTGGTGAAATGCCGGAACACGGCCAGGCTTTGCGAAAGCCATTTCGAGATCGTGCCGTCGGCAAAGGCGCCGCCGGATTCGCCGTGTCCGGAATAGTCATGGCGCAGGAAGGCGCGGCCTTCTTTTGCCGCCCAGTCCGAAAGCGCTTCAGCCTTCGTGCCCAGCATGTCCGACTTGTAGCCGCCGAGCCAGACGACGCCAGGCGTCGCGCCCGCAATATGGCGCACCGCGATGCTCGATCCGTCGACATCCAGAAAGACAGGGGCAGTCATGGCTTTTTCCTCACGCCGACTTTCGGCGCAGGGTCTTGTGACACAGCCAGTGGTGTGGCGAAAAGTGCTCGCGATCTTTCTTTGTTTGCCGCAGGCAGCGATCAGGTGATTTTCTGTCAATGCTGTGCTATTGACTCCGCCCGCGCGCTCACCACATTGGCGCGTCCACATATCAACACCTGCAAATCCAGAACGAAACGGCCAAGGAGACCACGACCATTCGCAGACCTTTCAAAGCAGCGGCGCCGACCAAGGATGGGCCGCGCTCCAATCGTGACATCCGGGTTCCCCGGGTCCAGCTTATCGACGCCGAAGGCCAGAACCGTGGCGATGTTTCCATCAACGACGCATTGCTGCTCGCCGAAGAGGCAGGGCTCGATCTCGTCGAGATATCGCCCAACGCGCAGCCGCCCGTCGTAAAAATCCTCGATCTCGGCAAGTTGAAATACGCCAACCAGAAGAAGGCGGCCGAGGCGCGCAAGAACCAGAAGGTCATCGAGATCAAGGAGATCAAGATGCGCCCGAACATCGACAGCCACGACTACGAGACCAAGATGAAGGCGGTGCGCCGCTTCTTCGAGGAAGGCGACAAGGTCAAGCTGACATTGCGCTTCCGTGGCCGCGAGATGGCGCATATGGAGCTCGGCATGCAGCTTCTGAACAAGGTGCGTGAGGAAGTGGCTACCATCGCCAAGGTGGAAGCGGAGCCGAAGCTCGAAGGCCGCCAGATGATGATGGTGCTGGCGCCGCGCTAGATCACGATAAGGTTAGCGCGACCGACGCGCTCCAATTCCGCCTGAATTGTGCTACAGGGCGTCCCGGCGATCGGCGGGACGCCCATTTCTCGGCCATAGCTGCGGTCGCCGGCTAAGCTCTCGACGATCGGATTCCTCCCTTGGACAAAAAACTCAAATACGGGCTGGGTGGCTACCAGCGCACGCGCAGGCTGGTGCTTGCCGTGCTCGTGGTGGTGCTGTTCGCAGCCCTGCTGTTCGGGCAATCGAGCTTTCCGCCTGATACGGCGATGCATGAAACGATCGAGATGTTCGGCGTGCTGCTGATTTTCCTGGGTATCTGCGGCCGCCTTTGGTCGACGCTCTACATAGGTGGGCGCAAATCTTCCGAAGTTGTGACGGGCGGGCCTTATTCGATCACCCGCAACCCGCTCTATGTGTTCTCGACTGTGGCCGCGGCCGGCGTCGGCGCGCAGATCGGCTCGTTCTCCGGCATCATTCTGTTCGCTGTCCTGTGTGCGGGGGCCTTCCATATCGTCATCCTGCGCGAGGAGAAATTCCTTAAGGAAGCGCTCGGCGAGCCCTATCAGGCCTATCTGGCAAGAGTGCCGCGCTTCTTTCCGAAGCTTTCCCTTTACCAGGAAGGCGACACCGGCAGCTTCAAGCCGCGCCTGCTCTTGACAACGCTTCTCGACGGCCTGGTGTTCCTCATCGCGCTGCCGGCCTTCGAACTGATCGACGGCGCCCAGCAGTCGGGTATGTTGCCGGTGTTGTTTACGCTCCCCTGATGAAGGACCGGGCGCCGCATCCGGGCGTTCGGGGAAACGCGCGGCGCGGTGGGTGTTGCACAGTCGCCTGCTTTGACGTATAGGACCGCCGTTCCAAGAAACCGCCCGGCAGGGCATGCCGTGGCGGTTTCATTTGCTTTTCGGGCTTTGGTCGGCCCGAAGCGAACAAGAAGCGCGATGGTGCGCCACAATACGGAGTAGCAAAATGCCCAAGATGAAGACCAAATCGGCCGCCAAGAAGCGGTTCAAGATCACCGGTACGGGTAAAGTCCTGTCGGCTGCGGCCGGCAAGCGTCACGGCATGATCAAGCGTTCCAACAAGTTCATTCGAAATGCCCGCGGCACGATGGTTCTGGCTGAACCGGATGGCAAGAAGGTCATCAAGAATTTTCTGCCGAACGGCCTCTGAGCATTCGGCCGAACACGAATTTGTTTTACGCAATTCCGAACGGAAAACCGCAAGGCACTTTTCCTGGAATTGCTTTTAAGGAGATCATGACATGGCACGCGTAAAAAGAGGCGTCACCTCGCACGCCAAGCACAAGAAGGTCCTGAAAGCCGCGAAAGGCTTCTACGGCCGCCGCAAGAACACCATCCGCATCGCCAAGCAGGCGGTGGAAAAGTCGCTGCAATACGCCTATCGCGACCGCAAGAACCGCAAGCGCTCGTTCCGCGCGCTGTGGATCCAGCGCATCAACGCCGCGACGCACGAGCACGGCCTGACCTATGGCCGTTTCATCGACGGCCTCAACAAGGCTGGCATTGAGATCGATCGCAAGATCCTGTCGGATATGGCCATCCACGAGCCGCAGGCTTTCGCCGCGCTCGTGGCCAAGGCCAAGGTTGCTCTTGAGTACCTCAAGAACACCACCCCGAATGCTTTTGAAAGCGCTGTCGCCTAAGACCAGCGCTTCCCAAGCATTCGAAATTCTGATTTGGGGAACCCGCGCTGGCACGGCTGGCGCGGGTTTTTCTTATGCCTGATGTAACCAAATTGGTGACACGCCCGGTGATGGTGGGTTGCCCGATCGAGAGAGTTTCGCCGTGAACGCCACCGCTGGAAATCTTGAAAGCCTGGAAGCTTCGCTGCTCGCCGACATAGCGTCGGCTGCTGACGAGGCCGCGATAGAAGCCGTGCGCGTGGCAGCCCTTGGCAAGAAGGGGTCGATCTCGGAAATGCTGAAGACGCTCGGCTCGATGAGCGCTGAGGAGCGCCAGGTCAAAGGCCCCGCCATCAACGGCCTCAAGAACCGCGTCACCGATGCGCTCACCGCGCGCAAGGCGGAACTCAGGGATGTTGCCATCACTGCCCGCCTCGCCGCGGAGAAGGTCGACGTGACGCTGCCGGTGCGGCAGTCGCCGGCCGAGCGCGGCCGCATTCATCCGATCAGCCAGGTCATCGACGAGATCGCGGCGATCTTCGGCGATCTCGGCTTCGCCATCGCCGAAGGGCCCGACATCGAGACCGACTATTACAATTTCACCGCGCTGAATTTCCCGGAAGGCCATCCGGCGCGCGAGATGCATGACACCTTCTTCTTCCAGCCGGACGAGAAGGGCGAGCGCAAGCTTCTGCGCACCCACACCTCGCCGGTGCAGATCCGCACCATGGAGAAGCAGAAGCCGCCGATCCGCATCGTCATTCCGGGCAAGACCTACCGGCAGGATTCCGACGCCACCCACTCGCCGATGTTCCATCAGGTCGAAGGGCTGGTGATCGACAAATCGGCCAACGTCGCCAACATGAAGTGGGTGCTGGAAGAGTTCTGCAAGGCCTTCTTCGAGGTGCCGTCGGTCAAGATGCGCTTCCGGCCGTCCTTCTTCCCGTTCACCGAGCCAAGCCTCGAGGTCGATATCCAGTGCGACCGCTCGCGGCCAGGCGAGGTGCGCTTCGGCGAAGGCTCCGACTGGATGGAGATCCTGGGCTGCGGCATGGTGCACCCCAACGTTCTGCGCGCTGGCGGGCTCGATCCCGATGAATATCAGGGCTTTGCCTGGGGCATGGGCATCGACCGCATCGCCATGCTGAAATACGGCATGCCGGATCTGCGCGCCTTCTTCGATGCCGATGTGCGCTGGCTGTCGCATTACGGCTTCCGGCCGCTCGACATGCCGACTTTGTTCGGGGGCCTGAGCGCGTGACGGTCAAGACGATTCCTGCTGCGATACATTACGGAACAGCATCATGAAATTCACCCTCTCCTGGCTCAAGGATCATCTCGAGACCGACGCCTCGCTCGGCGAGATCGTCGAGCGGCTGACCTCGATCGGCCTCGAGGTCGAGCATGTCGACGACAAGGCGAGCCTGAAGCCCTTCGTCATCGCCAGGGTGCTGACGGCGGTGCAGCATCCCGACGCCGACCGGCTGCGGGTGCTGACCGTCGACACCGGCGACGGCAAGCCGCCGGTGCAGGTCGTCTGTGGCGCACCCAATGCGCGGGCGGGCATGATCGGCGCCTTCGCCGCGCCCGGCACTTATGTGCCCGGCATCGATGTGACGCTGACGGTTGGCAAGATCAGGGGCGTCGAAAGCCACGGCATGATGTGTTCCGAGCGCGAGCTGGAACTTTCCGACGAGCACAACGGCATCATCGACCTGCCCGAAGATGCGCCGGTCGGCACCAGCTTCGCCGCTTACGCGCATCTCGACGATCCGGTCATCGAGATCAATCTGACGCCAAACCGGCCTGATGCCACCAGCGTTTACGGCATCGCCCGGGATCTCGCGGCGAGCGGTCTCGGCCGCCTCGTCGGCGGCGCGATCATGCCGCATGTCGGCAATGGAATGTGCCCCGTCAAGGTGACGATCGAAGCGCCGGAACTCTGCCCCGGCTTCGCGCTCAATCTGGTCAGCGGCGTCAAGAACGGCCCGTCCCCGAAATGGCTCCAGCAGCGGCTGATCGCCATTGGGCTGAGGCCCATCAGCGCGCTGGTCGATATCACCAACTACGTCACCTTCGATCGTGGCAGGCCGCTGCATGTCTTCGATGCCGGCAAGGTCGCCGGCAATCTTGTCGTGCGTCGCGCCAGGGATGGCGAAAAGGTACTGGCGCTCGACGGCCGCGAATACACGTTGACGCCGGAGATGTGCGTCATCGCCGATGACAATGGCGTGGAATCGATCGCCGGCATCATGGGCGGCGAGCGTTCCGGCTGCGACGAGAACACGACCGACGTGCTGATCGAATCCGCACTCTGGGACCCGATCACCACGGCCCGCACCGGGCGCGCGCTCGGCATCATCACCGATGCCCGCTATCGTTTCGAGCGCGGGGTCGACCCCGAATTCATGGTGCCGGGCGTTGAGCTTGCGACCCGGCTGGTGCTTGATTTCTGCGGCGGCACGCCGACGGAAATCGAGGTGGCCGGCTATGCCGGCCATCAGCCCAAGATCGTCTCCTTCCCGCTGTCGGAAGTGAAGCGGCTGACCGGCATAGAAGTGCCGACGGCGGAAAGCCTCGATATTCTCACGCGCCTCGGCTTCAAGCCTGAGGGTTCGGGCGATGTCGTCGAAATCGCCGTGCCGTCCTGGCGTCCCGATGTCGACGGCAAGGCCGACCTGGTCGAGGAGGTGATGCGCATCCACGGCGTCGACAACATCGCTTCGCAGCCGCTCGGCGCGCATGACGCGGTCAACGGCAAGATCCTGACGACGCTGCAGATCCGCACCCGCGCGGCCAAGCGGGCGCTGGCCGTGCGCGGCATGATGGAGGCAGTCACCTGGTCGTTCATCCCCGCCAGGCACGCCGAACTATTCGGCGGCGGGCAGGCTTCGCTCAAGCTCGCCAACCCGATCGCCGCCGACATGTCCGACATGCGGCCCTCGCTGCTGCCCGGCCTGATCGCAGCCGCCCAGCGCAATGCCGACAAGGGCATTGGCGACGTGGCGTTGTTCGAGGTCTCCGGCACCTATGAGGGCGACGGCGCCGACCAGCAACGGCGCGTTGCCGCCGGCGTGCGGCGCGGCACCGCCAAGCTCGACGGTTCCGGCCGCAACTGGGCTGGCAATTCCGGTCCGGTCGGCGTGTTCGACGCCAAGGCTGATGCCATCGCCGCACTCGAAGCCTGCGGCGCGCCGGTCGAGCGGCTGCAGATCGAGGCCGGCGGCCCGTCCTGGTACCATCCTGGTCGTTCCGGAACGATCAAGCTCGGACCGAAGACGGTGCTCGGCACGTTCGGTGAATTTCATCCAAAAACGCTGGAAGGGCTCGACGTCTCCGGCCCGCTCTGCGGCTTCGAAGTGTATGTCGATGCCGTGCCCGAGCCCAAGGCAAAGCCGACGAAAACCAAGCCCAGGCTGGATCTCTCCGCCTTCCAGGCGGTGAAGCGCGACTTCGCCTTCGTCGTCGACAAGGCGGTCGAGGCCGGCACGCTGGTACGCGCGGCGCTCGCCGCGGACAAGAAGCTGGTCACCGGCGTCTCGGTCTTTGATGTTTTCGAAGGTGCGGCGCTCGGCGAGGGCAAGAAGTCCATCGCCATCGAAGTGTCGATCCAGCCGGTCGAGAAGACGCTGACCGACGAGGATTTCGAGGCGTTGGCCAGGCGCATCGTCGAGAATGTCGGCAAGCAGACTGGAGGCGTGCTCAGGGCATAGCCTCTTTCCGGGATTGCGGGAGCACGGCGAATCGCCCTCCAAAGGGCGATGGACCATTTGCACTATTCCGGGCTCCCGTTCGAAGCACAACGCGCTGCGTTTCTCGACATCCTGCTGTCGGATGCGCTCGTGCGCCAGGCGCTGGTATGTGCCCGCACGCTCGATCTTCCGGACTGGCTGGTGGTCTCCGGCGTGCTCTATAACTCGGTCTGGAACCATCTGACGGGGAAGCCGTCGGGTTATGGCATCAAGGATGTCGACCTGTTCTATTTCGACGATAGCGACCTGTCCTACGAGGCCGAGGACGCCGTCATCCGCCGGGCGGCGAAGCATTTCCAGGGGCTGCCCGTCGAGGTGCGCAACCAAGCGCGGGTGCATTTGTGGTACCCGCAGAAGTTCGGGCGGCCCTGTCCGCGCTACACGAGTTCGAGCGAGTCGGTCCGGTTTTTTGCGTCGAAGACACATGCGGTCGGGGTGCGATACGACGCGGATTGTCAACTGGAACTGCTGGCGCCGTTCGGTCTCGACGACGTCTTCTCGTTCCGCATCACGCCGAACCGGGCGATGGACAATCAGCGGACGCATGAGGCGAAGGGCCAGCGGGCGCGGGATTACTGGCCGGAGATTACGGTCGTGCCATGGTAGGAAATGTCGGCAGGACAGAGGGGGGTGCCTCGCGCCGACATCCGTGATCTTCTGTATCGCGCATCGCCACCCCACCCCTGTCTTCGCTTCGCTGCGACAGCGAGCCGACCTCCGCACAGGGGGAGGGTGAAAGCTCACCCATTCACCAGCGCCAGCAGCTCCTCTGTGTAGCGCTTGCCCATGACCTTATCAGGCGACAGTGCATCGCCGATGGTCTGTACCTCTGCGGCACTCAGCTCGATATCAGCCGCCGCCGTGTTCTGCTCGAGATGGCGGATCTTTCGGGCGCCCGGGATGGGGACAATGAAATCGTCCTGGTGCAGTACCCAGGCGAGCGCCAGCTGTGCCGAGGTCACTCCCTTTTCGGTCGCCAGTTTTTCCAGCGTGGCCACGACTTTGCCATTGGCTTCCATGGCGTCGGCCTGAAAGCGCGGCAAGGTGCGGCGCCAGTCGTCGTCATCAAGCGTTTCGGGCTTGGCGATCGTGCCGGTCAAGAGGCCACGGCCGAGCGGGCTATAGGGAACGAAACCGATGCCGAGTTCGCGGCAGACGGCGAACACCTCGTCTTCCGGGTCACGGCTCCACAGCGAATATTCGCTCTGGACGGCCGCGATCGGATGCACGGCATGCGCCCGGCGGATGGTGGCGGCACTCGCTTCCGAAAGGCCGAGCGCGCGCACCTTGCCCTCGCGCACCAGCTCGGCCATGGCGCCGACCGTGTCCTCGATCGGCACGTTCGGGTCGACGCGGTGCTGGTAATAGAGATCGATCACGTCGGTGCCCAGCCGCTTCAGTGACGCCTCTGCGACGGCCTTGACGTGTTCGGGGCGGCTGTCGACGCCCGCCATGCGATCGGTGCCGGTGCCTTCCTCCAGGATTTTGAAGCCGAATTTGGTTGCGATCGTCACCTGATTGCGCACCGGCTCCAGCGCCTTGCCGAGCAGGATTTCGTTCTGGTAGGGCCCGTAGACCTCTGCCGTGTCGAAGAAATTGACGCCGATCTCGACGGCTCGGCGCAAGGTGGCGATCGCCTCTGCTTCCGGCTGGCCGCCATAGCCAAAGCTCATGCCCATGCAGCCGAGGCCGACCGGGAAAATTTCCAGTTCAGTACCGAGTTTGCGGGTTCTCATCACGCGTCTTCTTGTTGCGATGCTCAGGAAATAGCGCCTTGCCTTATGTTCGATAATCGGCTCATCTGTGCACGGGGCGTTCTCGAAAATAGATCAATGAACCGGGCACATCTTTCACAGCTTGCGGTGCTGGCAACTGTTGCCCAATGCGGCAGCTTTCGCGGCGCGGCCAGGGAACTGGCGATCGCCCCGTCGGCGGTCAGCCATGCCGTGTCCAGCCTTGAGGCGCGGCTTGGCGTGCGGCTGTTGGCACGCAGCACCCGCAGCGTTGCCCCGACCGAAGAGGGCGCGCGGTTGCTGGAACGATTGCGGCCGGCGCTGTCGGAGATCGACCTGGCACTGGAGGCGGCGGTCGAGGCGCGCGACCGGCCGGCCGGCAATCTGCGGCTGAGCGTGCCGCGCACGGCAGCCCATCTGGTGCTGACCCCGCGGCTCGGCACCTTTGCCGCGGCTTATCCCGATATCGTGCTGGAGATCGTTATCGAGGACCGCTTCACGGACGTGGTGGAAGGCGGTTTCGATGCAGGCGTGCGGCTTGGCGAAAGCCTGCAACGCGACATGATCGCGGTGCGCATCGGGCCCGATATACGCGGCGCCGTGGTCGGCGCGCCCTCCTATTTCGACACCATGCCCAGGCCGCGCCATCCGCGTGACCTGTCCGACCATCGCTGCATCCGCTTCCGCTTCTCCAGCGGCATTCTCTACCGCTGGGAATTCGCCAGGGATGGCGAGGAGATCGAGATCGCTGCGCAAGGACCACTGATCCTCGACGAAGACCATCTAATCGCTCAGGCGGCGGTCGACGGGGCCGGGCTGGCCTTCGTCTTCGAGGATTATGTCCGCGAGCCGCTCCGCGATGGCCGGCTGGTTCGCGTGCTGGAGGATTGGTGTCCGTCCTTCGAGGGTTTCTTCGTCTACTATCCGAGTCGCCGCCAGATGCGGCCTGCGCTCAGGGCCTTCATCGATTTCTTCAGGGTGAGCGGATAGGCTGCCCTCTCCCTTGTGGGAGGGTGGAAGAAAGCCGACGCGGCATTCGTTCGCCTTCCATGCGAGCTTCGATCATAAATACCCCGACCCGCTACGGCTGGGCGGCAATCCTGCTTCATTGGCTGATCGGCCTGGTCTTCATCGGCCAGTTCGCACTCGGTTTCGCGATGGTCCGCATCAGCAGCCAGCGCACGGCTTTCGAGCTCATCCAGCTGCACAAATCGCTGGGCTTCCTGCTGCTCGGCCTGATCATCCTGCGCATCGCCTGGCGGCTCGGCAATGCCGCGCCGGCCTTGCCATCCTCGGTCGGATCCCTGGAGCGCCGGGCGGCGCCGCTCGCTCACCTGGCGCTCTATGCCTTCCAGATCGCTTTGCCTCTGTCCGGCTGGGCGCTGGTTTCGGTCTCGACGCTGGAAATTCCAAGCATGCCGTTCAACCTGTTCGTGATGCCCAACCTGCCGCTCGCGGAATCCAATGCCGCCGAAAGTTTCTGGGCGGCAGCGCACTGGTACCTCGCTTATGCCGGCGCAGCACTTGTGGCGCTGCATGTCACGGCGGCACTGCGCCATCATTTCCGACTGAGGGACAATGTGCTCACACGCATCGTCACGCCTTCCTCAGGCGGGGAATAGAACGGGCTTCGGCCTCGTTTGTGAGCGAGGCGCGAAGAGCGTTGCCTCCGAAGAAGGAAATAATCTCATGTATGCGCGACTCCTCGGATCGGCGGCCCTTGCCGCTTGCCTTGCCGTGCCTGTCTGGGCAGCAGTTGTCCTCGACGATGCCGCCGGCAGTTACACGATCAGCCAGGCTGACTCCTCGATCCGCTTCACCATCGGCAAGGCCGGCGGCGGCGGTTTCGATGGTGCGTTTGCCCACTTCAAGGGCACGATCCGCATCGACAATGACGACGTCAGCCGCTCGAAGGTCAACCTTACCATTTTTCCCGAAAGCGTCGGCACCGGCCAGGGCCGCATCGACGCTTTCCTGCGTTCAGACGCCGTGTTCGATGCGGCCAACAGCCCCGAAATCCAGTTCCGCTCGACCAGCGTGACCCGCACCGGCGATACGACGGCGCTTGTCACCGGCCGGCTGACGGCGCGCGGCAAGACGTTTGCGGAAAAGTTCACCGCCGAGCTCGATGGCCTGAAGTCCGGCACGATCGGGTTCCACGTCACCGGCAAGGTGCTGCGGTCGCGCTACGGAATGGATGTCGGCACGCCGATCTATTCCAACGTCGTCGGTTTCGACATGAGGCTGACGGGGAAGAGGGGTTGAGCCATCGCTCCCCGCTCCGTGGGGCCAGGAACTTGGCCCCCGCATTGGCTTTTGCCCCGATTTCAGGCAAACCTCCTCGCCTGTAATCGAGAGGAGAAGCCTGATGTTCCGATGGGGTGTGTTATCGACGGCCAAGATCGGTCGCGAGCAGCTTTTGCCTGCGATCGTGGAGGCGGAAAATGGCGTGCTGTCCGCAATCGCCAGCCGCGATCAGTCGAAGGCCCGTGGGTTGGCCGATCGCTTCGGCGCGCCGCATGCTTTCGGTTCCTATGAGGAGTTGCTCGCCTCGAACGAGGTCGACGGCGTCTATATCCCGCTGCCGACATCGCAGCATGTCGAATGGACGGCCAAGGCCATTCAGGCGGGAAAACATGTGCTGGTCGAAAAGCCGTTGGCGCTCGACGCCAAGGACATTCCGCCGCTGATCAAGCTGCGCGATGCCAGCAAGGTGTTGGTCTGCGAAGCCTTCATGGTCGTCTACCATCCGCAATGGATCAAGGTGCGCGACCTGATCGCCAGCGGCGTCATCGGCCGCCTGCGCCATGTACAGGGCGCGTTCTCCTATTACAATGTCGATCCCAACAACATGCGCAACCAGCTCGACCTTGGCGGCGGCGCGCTGCCCGACATCGGCGTCTACCCGACCGTGTCGACGCGCTTTTCCACCGGCAAGGAGCCGCTGCGCGTGCAGGCGACGATCGAGCGCGACAAAAAATTCGGCACCGACATCTATTCCTCGATCCGCGCCGATTTCGGCGACTTCGAACTGTCCTTCTATCTCTCGACCCAGATGGCCGCGCGCCAGGTGATGGTGTTCCATGGCGAGAACGGGTTCATCGAGGTGTTCTCGCCGTTCAATGCCGGGCTCTACGATCACCACCGCGTCGAGTTGCACAACCAGAACCACACGGAGGCGCAGGTGTTCCGCTTTCCCGGCACGCAGCAGTACCGGCTCGAGGTCGAGACCTTCGCGCGGGCGGCCCAGGGCGGCAAGGAGCGCGTCTTCACGCTGGAGGAATCCGTGCTCAACCAGAAGGTCATCGACGCCATCTTCCGCGCCGGCGGCAAGGATGGCTGGGAGGCGGTCTGACCATCATTGATATATTCCGGTTCGAGATTCATACGGTAGCCAGCTAACGGGAGGGGAAATTGGCTGACGACGCGGATGTCATCATTGTCGGCGCCGGCCTTGCCGGGCTGGTCGCCGCCGCCGAACTGGCCGAGGCCGGCAAGAAGATCGTCATCGTCGACCAGGAACCGGAGCAGTCGCTGGGCGGCCAGGCCTTCTGGTCGTTCGGCGGTCTGTTCCTCGTCGATTCGCCCGAGCAGCGGCGCATGCGCATCCGCGATTCGCACGAGCTGGCGCTCGAAGACTGGCTGGGCACCGCCGCTTTCGACCGGCCGGAGGATCACTGGCCGCGCAAATGGGCCGAGGCCTACGTCGGCTTCGCCGCCGGCGAGAAGCGCTCCTGGCTGCTGGAGCGCGGGATGAAATTCTTTCCCGTGGTCGGCTGGGCCGAGCGCGGCGGCGGCAATGCCATTGGCCATGGCAATTCCGTGCCCCGCTTTCACATCACCTGGGGCACCGGTCCCGGCGTGCTCGAGCCCTTCGTGCTGCGCGTCCGCGAAGCCGAGAAGAAGGGACTGATCCGCTTCAAGTTCCGCCACCGCGTCAACGAATTGATCCGCACCGGCACGAGGATCGACGGGGTGCGCGGCGACATCCTGCAACCAAGCACCGTCGAGCGCGGCCACAAGAGTTCGCGTGAGATATCAGGTGATTTCGAGGTTCATGCGCAGGCCGTGATCGTCGCCTCCGGCGGCATCGGCGGCAACCACCAGCTGGTCCGGGAAAACTGGCCGAAGCGTCTGGGCGCGGCGCCGAAGTGCATGATCACCGGCGTGCCCGACCATGTCGACGGCCGCATGCTGGCGATCACGGAACAGGCCGGCGGCAGCGTCATCAATCGCGACCGCATGTGGCACTATGTCGAGGGCATCAGGAACTGGGCGCCGATCTGGACCGATCATGCCATCCGCATCCTGCCCGGTCCGTCGTCGCTGTGGCTCGACGCCAGGGGCAAGCGCCTGCCGGTGCCGCTTTACCCCGGTTTCGACACGCTCGGCACGCTCAGCCACATCACGAGCACCGGGTTCGATTATTCCTGGTTCATCCTGACCAAAAAAATCATCCAGAAGGAGTTCGCGCTCTCGGGCTCCGAGCAGAACCCGGACCTGACCGGCAAGAGCTGGCGCCAGGTGCTCGGCCGCGCCACGTCGGGCATTCCGGGCCCGGTCAAGGCGTTCATGGAGAAGGGCGAGGATTTCATCATCGAGGCCGAACTGCCCGATCTGGTGGCGCGCATGAACAAGCTGGCCGGCGGCGAACCGCTGCTCGACGTCGCCCATGTCGAGCGCGAGATCCGCGCCCGCGACCGGCAACTCGACAATCCCTTCTCCAAGGACATGCAGGTCACCGCGCTGCGCGGAGCGCGGGCCTATCTCGGCGACCGGCTGATCCGCACGGCCAGGCCGCACAAGATGCTCGATCCCGCGAACGGCCCGCTGATCGCGGTTCGCCTCAACATCCTGACCCGCAAGACGCTGGGTGGCCTGCAGACCGATCTCGAAAGCCGCGTGCTGGGGAGCGATGGCGAGCCGGTTCAGGGCCTCTATGCGGTCGGCGAAGCCGCCGGTTTCGGCGGCGGCGGCGTGCATGGCTATGCGGCGCTCGAAGGCACGTTCCTGGGCGGCTGTATCTTCTCCGGCCGCAGCGCCGGCCGGGCGGCGGCTCGTTCGGTAGGCTGAGCGCCGAACGGCTTGGCAGTCGCTGGGTTGATCATCTTCTGTCGATTGTCATGCGAGGAGGCCCTCACCAGATCCACTCGCTTTTGCCGAGCGCCGACACCGCCTCGACGATGCGGGTAAAGCTGGCGCGGGCGCGGCCGACCGTGTGCCTCGCCCTGAGATAGCCGTGCACAAGCCCTTTTTCCTCGAACCAAGTGGCTCGCCCGCCGCCCGCCACGATGCGGTCGCGATAGGCCTCGCCGTCCGACGACAGCGGATCGCACTCGGCGGTGATCAGCACGGTCGGCGGCAGGTTGGCGAAATCGGCGTCGGCCAGCGGCTGAAGCGTGATGTCGCCGGTCTGGTCCACGCCGCCGGTACGGATGTGCTTGTAGAATTCGAGGTCGCGCGTGGTCAGCATAGGCGCTTCGGCATGCTTCAGATAGGAGCCACGCGAACGGTCGCCGCCGAGCCCGGGATAGATCAGCACCTGCCCGATCGGTTTCTTCGCATGGCCGCGCGTCGCATGGCTGACTGCGGCGCAGAGATTGCCACCGGCGCTGTCGCCGCAGAGCAGGACGGGATGATCGCGGGTGGCTGCCGCCCACTCGAAGGCGTTCATCGCATCGTCAAACGCAGCCGGATGCAGATGCTCCGGCGCCAGCCGGTAGTCGACCGAGACGACGTCATAGCCGGTGCGGCCGCAAAGCTCGGCGCAAACGTCGTCATGGCTGTCGAGCCCGCCAAGGATGAACCCGCCGCCGTGGTAATAGAGCACCGTTGCCACTGCCTGCGGGGCGCTGCGATAGATGCGGATCGGGATATTGCACGCCTGTGCGGCAATAGCGGTGGTTTCCGCTGTCACCCCCTCGGGATAGCCGGCAAAGAACTCCCGGCACATGCGGGCGTAGATCTCGCGCTGCTCGGCAATCGTGTAGTCGATCGTATCCGGCGGGTAATAGGAATTGGTCCGCTCGATGAAGGCCCGGGTCTCGGCATCAATGAGTTTGCTGTAGTCGGTCATGGCCGCGCCGACTGTGAACGGCGAGCCCAGGCACCCCCCTCTGTCCTGCCGGACATCTCCCCCGCAAGGGGGGAGATTGGCAGTTCAATCGACATCGCCCTTATTGCAGCGTTGACGATTGGCGAAAGCGGAAATGACATCCAATCTCCCCCCTTGCGGGGGAGATGGCCGGCAGGCCAGAGGGGGGTGCCTCGCGCCGTCATCTCTGGCATTGCTTTACTTCCCCTTCCACACCGGTTCCCGCTTCTCCGCAAAAGCCCGGAACCCTTCCATATTGTCCTCGGAACCGTACAGCGCATCGACCGTCGGCAACTGCCGGCGCGTCACCCTGTTCATCGCGTCCTGGAAAGTCAGCGCTTCGGCCACCCGCGCGGTTTCCTTGATCGCGGCGAAGACAAGCGGCGGGCCGCTGGCGAGCAGGCGGGCGATCTCCCAGACGCGGTCCTCCAGCTTCTCCTTCGGCAGCACCTCGTTGACCAGGCCCCAGCGATGCGCCTCGGCAACGTCCATCCAGCGGCCAGTGAGCAAAAGGTCCATGGCGACATGATAGGGAATGCGCTTCGGCAGCTTGATGGTCGCGGCGTCGGCAAGCGTGCCGGCGCGGATCTCGGGCAATGCGAAGGAGGAGTGATCGGAGGCGTAGATGAGATCGCAGGACAGCGCCAGCTCGAAGCCGCCCCCCACTGCCATGCCGTTTACGCAGGCGATGACAGGCTTGTTCAAGTCGCGCAGTTCCTGCAGCCCGGCAAAGCCGCCGACGCCATAGTCGCCGTCGACGGCGTCGCCGCCGGCGGCGGCCTTCAGGTCCCAGCCGGCGCAGAAGAACTTGTCGCCGGCGGTCTTGACGATGGCGACGCGCAAGCCGGGGTCGTCGCGAAACGCCTTGAAGGTCTCGCCCATCAGCCGAGAGGTCTTCAGGTCGATGGCGTTGGCCTTGGGCCGATCGAGCGTGACCTCGAGGATCGAGCCTTCACGGCGGGTCGAAATGACGTCAGGCATTCTTGTTCTCTCCCAGCACCAAAAGCGCATCGGCGATCCAGGCGCCCTTGCCCTCGCTGCAGACGATCAGCGGATTGATGTCGAGTTCCTCGATCTCGCCGGCATTCGTCTGCACGAAGGCAGCAATGCCCGCGATGGCGTCGATGGCAGCTTGGACGTCGGCCTTCGGCCGACCGCGATAGCCTTCGAGCAGCGGGAACAGTTTGAGACCGCGAAGTGCTGCCTCGATGTCGTCGCGGGTCGCCGGCAGCATCAAGGTGACGCTGTCGCGCAGCAATTCGACCAGCACGCCGCCGGTGCCCAGCGTCATGACAGCGCCGAACATCGGATCGCGGGTGAAGCCGACGATCAGCTCGGCGATGCCGTCGCGCACCATGCGCTCGACATAAAGGCCGGTGCCGAGCGGCAAAAGGTGGTGCGCGGCGGTGCTGACGGATTCGGCGTCCCTGAGGTTGAGCCTGACGGCGCCGACCTCGGATTTGTGGGTGACGCCTAGCGCCTTCAGCGCCACGGGGAAGCCGAGCGCCATGGACGAGATCACCGCCTCGACGGCACTGTCGGCGCGCTCGCCCTTGGGCACCGGCAGCCCGGCCTTGATCAGCCGCGCCTTGGCTTGCGCCTCGTCAGGCGTGACATGCTCGCCGCCGGCAGCGCCGGAAGCGGAGGTGTCGACCGGCTGCGCCTGCGGCTCGCGCCAGGCCCAGCCGATGAAGGCGGCCGCCTGGGCGGCATCCATCGCTTCGGAAATGCCGAACAGCGGCACCATGCCCCGCGCCATCAGCTCGGCGGTGTATTCCTCGGGCAGGTTCTCGGGCAGCGACGAGACGATCGCGCCATGCGCCTTGTTGGTCTTGAGCGCCGATTCGAAGGCGCGCAGCGTCGCCCACCAGTCGGTCACCGAGCAGCGGTCCGGGCGCGGGAAGTCGAGCACCAGCATGTTGAGGTCGAAGCCGCCCGACACCATGGCGGTGAAGGTGGCGGTCATCGCCGGCTCGTTGTTCCAGATGAAGGTGTGGTAGTCCAATGGATTGGCGACCGCGACCAGCGGCCCGAGCGTCGACTTGACGTGGGCACGGTGTTCTTCCGTCAGCACCGGGAAGTTGACCCAGCGGCCTTCGGCGCTGTCGGCCATGACCGAAGCCTCGCCGCCCGAACAGCTCATCGATGACAGGCTGTAGCCGGGCAGCGGACCGGTGACATGCAGCAGCTTCAGCGCCTCGATGAAGGCGGGGATGGAATCGACGCGCGCGATGCCGAGCCGTTTCAGGAAGGCCCCGGACGCTGCGTCCGAGCCGGCGAGCGACGCGGTGTGCGAGACGGTCGCTTGCCTGGCCTGTTCGGAGCGGCCGACCTTCATGGCGATGATCGGCTTTTTCAATTCCCTCGCCCGTGCCGCCAGCCGCTCGAAGCCGGCTACCGAATCGAAAGCCTCGATGTGCAGGCCGAGCGAGCTGACGCGCTCGTCCTCGATCAGGCCGAGCGCCATTTCGGAGAGGCCGGTCTGCGCCTGGTTGCCGGCGGTCATCAGGAAGGCGATCGGCAGGCCGCGCTTCTGCATCGTCATGTTGATGGCGATGTTGGACGACTGGGTAATGATGGCCACCCCTTTGCCGCCGTCGGCCAATCTTATGCCGCCATGCTGGTCGGGCCACAAAAGCGCGCCGTCGGCATAGTTGATCAGGCCGTAACAGTTCGGCCCGATGATCGGCATCTCGCCGGCGGCGGCGACGAGTTCGGCCTGCAGGCGCTCGCCATCCGCGTCATAGGCTTCGGTTTCGAGGAAACCGGCGGCAAAGCAGACGGCCCCGCCAGCGCCGCGTTCGGCCAGGGCCTTGATCACGTCAATGGTCAAGTGTCGGTTGACGCCGACAAAGGCGGCGTCCGGTGCGCCGGGCAGGTCGGCGACCGAACGATAGGCCTTGCGGCCGGCGACCTCGTCCTTCCTCGGGTGCACCGGCCAGATCTCGCCGGCAAAGCCCATCTTGATCGACTGCGCCACGACCGCGGCGGCCTGCGCGCCGCCGAACACGGCGATCGATTTAGGGCGCAGGAGACGTTCGAGTTTATGCATGGTCATCTTTTCGTTTGAGCATGATTCCGGCTTTGTGGATCATGCTCTAAGCTCCGAAGGGACGCAGCAGCGCCCGCGAAATAATATGTCGCTGGATTTCCGACGTGCCTTCCCAGATGCGCTCGACGCGCGCATCGCGCCAGATGCGCTCCAGCGGCAGGTCGTCCATCAGCCCCATGCCGCCATGGATCTGGATCGCCTCATCGGCGACGAAGGCGAGCATTTCGGTGGCCTTCAGCTTGGCCATGGCCATGTCCTGGTCGGTGACGGTGCCCTGATCGTACTTCCAGCCGGCTTCGAACACCATCAGGTCCGCGGCCTTGAGTTCGGTTGCCATGTCGGCGAGCTTGAACGACACGCCCTGGAACTTGCCGATCTGCTGGCCGAATTGCTGACGCTGCGCGGCGTACTCGACCGCGTGGCCGAGCGCGCGTTCCGCGCGGCCGAGGCAGGTGGCGCCGACCTGCAGGCGGGTGGCGCCGAGCCAGGAATTGGCGACGTCGAAACCCTTGTGGACTTCACCCAACACCTGGCTTGCCGGAAGCCGGCAATCGTCGAATTCGAGGATGGCGTTGGTGTAGCCGCGATGCGAGACGTTGCGGTAACCGTCGCGCACCGTGAAACCCTTGGTGCCCTTGTCGACGAAGAAGGCGGTGATCTTCTTGCGTTTGCCGCGCGGCGAATCCTCTTCGCCCGAGGCCATGAAGACGATGGCGAAGTCGGCGAGATCGGCGTGGCTGATGAAGTGCTTGGTGCCGTTCAATACCCAGTCGTCGCCGTCCTGCACGGCGGTCGCCTTCATGCCGCGCAGATCGGAGCCGGCGCCCGGCTCGGTCATCGCCAGGCAATCCCATTTCTCGCCGCGGATGCACGGGAACAGATATTTTTCGCGCTGCTCCGGCGTGCCGGCCAAAAGGATGTTGGAGGGGCGCGCGACGCAGGTCCAGTGCAGCGCGTAGTTGGCGCGGCCGAGTTCCTTCTCGTAAAGCAGCCAGGTCACCGTATCGAGCCCCGCGCCGCCGACATCGGCCGGCATGTTGGCGGCATAGAGACCGGCTTCGATCGCCTTGGCCTTCAGCTCCTCGATCAGTTCGCGGCGCAGCACGCCGGTGCGCTCGACCTCGCGCTCATGCGGGTAAAGCTCATTCTCGACGAAGGCGCGCGTCGTCTCGACAATGAGCTTCTGTTCCTCCGACAGACCGAAATCCATGGTCTCAGCCTTTCTTCTTTTTCTTCGGTTTTTCGGCTTTCTTCACCGGCTTCGATGCCTTCGCCTTCTCGGCCGCCTTGGAGGCGGCCGGCTTTTTCGCCGCCAGCTTGGCCAACTGCTTCGTATAGTCCCTGTGCAGGGCGCCGGCTCCCCAGCCCTTGCCCTTGTTCTGCTTCGAGAGCGCATCCATGATGGCGACCAGATTGTCGTCGCGGATCTTTTCCAGTTCGCGGATCGACAGGCCATGCGCCTGGTCGTCCGACTGCGTGGCGATCAGGTCGACCAGCTCGTCGTTGAACTCCGGTACGTCCATCAGCTTGGTCCATGGCCATTTCAGGCAGGGGCCGAACTGCGCCATGAAGTGGCGCATGCCGGCTTCGCCGCCGGCGACGCGATAGACCTGGAACATACCCATCTGCGCCCAGCGCAGGCCAAAGCCATAGCGCATGATGTCGTCCAGTTCCTCGACGGTGCAGATGCCGTCCTTGATCAGCCACAGCGCCTCGCGCCAGGCGGCTTCCAGCAGTCGGTCGCCGACGAAGGCTTCAATCTCCTTGCGGATGACGACAGGCTTCATGCCGATCGAGGCATAGATCTCCTTGGCGACTTCGACCGCCTCGGGGAATGTCTGGTCGCCGCCGACGATCTCGACCAGCGGCAGGAGATAGACCGGGTTGAACGGGTGGCCGACGACCAGCCGCTCCGGGTGTTTTTTCATCGCCACCTGCATGTCGGTCGGCTTGATGCCTGATGTGGACGAGCCGACGATGGCGTTGGCCGGCGCGTGGATATCGATCTCGGACAGGACCTTATGCTTGAGGTCGAGCCGTTCCGGCACGCTCTCCTGGATGAAATCGGCATCGGCCACCGCCTCGGCGATGGTCTTGGCGAAGGTCAGCCTGCCTTCTTTCGGCAGGCCGCCCGGAACCATCTGCTTGTAGGCGCGGCGCGCGCCCTTCATCACTTCTGAGACCTTGCGCGAGGCCTCGGGATCAGGGTCGAAGATCGACACGTCGATGCCATTCAAGAGCAGGCGCGCCACCCAGCCTGCGCCGATGACACCGCCGCCGATGGCGGCCGCCTTGTTGATGATGCTCATGGTCAGGCTCCGGTTCTTGTCTTGGCTGTTTCGGGATCGGTGAGCGGCACGCGCTCGCCGGCGCGGATAATGGCGGGGTCGTAGGCCCTGCGGACAAAGACTTCGAGCACGAATGGCCTGAAGAACTCGATCGGCAGCGTCTCGTAGTCGGGGTCGAAGCTCGACTGGTCCCAGCGCTCGCAGAACTGGTCGCAATCGTCGAAATAGGCATGACCGGCGAAGCGGTCACGCGCATGGCGGTTGCCGCCAAGATGATGGGCATAGTAGAGGCGCTGGAAATCGCCGTGCTTCTCCACCACCCAGGTGCATTGTTCGCGCACGAAAGGCTTCAGGATCGACGCGGCGTATTCGTCGTGGTTGTAGGGTGCGTAGATATCGCCGATGTCGTGCAGCAACGCGCAGGCGATCCAGTCGGTGTCGGCGCCGTCGCGCCAGGCGCGTGTTGCCGCCTGCAGCGAATGGCCGAGCCGGGTGATCTTGTAGCCGGAAAGGCCCTCGTCGAGTTGAACCAGGGCTTCCAGCAACCGATCACCGGTTTTGGCGGCATAGTCGATTTCATGGGCGGTCAGGAATTCGTAGTCGTCCTTGTCGCCATCCTTCATTGCGGTGAATTTGACGGTGGCCATCTGAAGCTCCCCTCTCTATGCCGCGATCGGCGGCCGCTTGGTGAGGTTGAGCTTCCTGCGCACTTCCTCCGGCCCTAGAATCCTGGCGCCGAGATTGGTGACGATGCTGGCGGCGCGTTCGACCAGCTGCGCGTTGGTGGCAAGCACGCCCTTGTCGAGCCAGAGATTGTCTTCCAACCCAACGCGGACATTGCCGCCGGCCAGCACCGCGGCGGCGGCATAGGCCATCTGGTTGCGGCCGATCGAAAAGGCCGACCAGCTCCATGTCGACGGCACGTTGTTGACCATGGCCATGAAAGTGTTGAGGTCGTCTGGCGCCCCCCACGGCACGCCCATGCAGAGCTGCACCAGCGCATCCGGCTTCAGCACTTTCTCCTCGACCAGTTGCTTGGCGAACCAGAGATGACCGGTATCGAAGGCCTCGATCTCCGGCTTGACGCCGAGCGCGGTCATCATGCCGCCCATGGCGCGCAGCATGCCGGGTGTGTTGGTCATGACATAGTCGGCCTCGGCGAAGTTCATGGTGCCGCAGTCCAACGTGCAGATCTCCGGCAGGCACTGGCGCACATGCTCCATGCGGTTGGTGGCGCCGCCCATGTCGGTGCCCTTTTCATTCAGCGGCAGCGGCGCTTCGGGCGAGCCGAACACCATGTCTCCACCCATGCCGGCGGTAAGGTTCAGCACCACGTCGACGTCTGCCTCGCGGATGCGCTCGGTCACCTCGCGGTAGAGATGAACGTCGCGCCTGGGCTTGCCGGTCTCGGGATCGCGCACATGGCAATGCACGATCGCCGCCCCCGCCTTGGCCGCGTCGATGGCCGAATCGGCGATCTCTTTGGGCGAGCGCGGCACATGCGGGCTGCGGTCCTGCGTGCCGCCGGACCCGGTCACGGCACAGGTAATGAAAACCTCACGGTTCATCGCAAGCGGCATGGAACTCTCCTCCCAGTCGAAACAGGCGCCAAGCATCGCCCGGCTTGCCGAAAACTGCTTTGCGTTTTACGAAGCTTCCATGACTAAAGGCGAAAAACTGACGATCTTTCGCGCCGAGCGTCTGCCGCTCAAGGTGACGATGCTGGTGTTTTCCGGCTCGTCCATCATGTGCGTGGCCTCGGCGGTCGACCCGCTGCGCGCCGCCAACCGCATCTCCGGCGAGACATTGTTCGATTTCAAGCTGGTTTCCGTAACCGGCGAGGCGCCGGTCACCACTTGCGGCCTGCCAGTGGCGGTCAGCGGCCGCTTCGACGCGGCCGAACCGACCGACGTTCTTGTCGTCGTCGCCGGTTTCGGCACGCAGAATTATGCGACGTCGGCTCTGCTCTCGGGCCTGCGCCGCGCCGCCCGTTCGGCGCGCGCCTGCGGCGGCGTCGAGGCCGGTACATGGCTGGTCGCGCGGGCCGGCTTGCTCGAAGGCCGCAGCGCCACCACCCACTGGGAAGACATGGAGGATTTCTCGTCGGCCTTTCCGGGCGTCGACGTCCGCCCGGACCGTTACGTCATCGACGGGCCGGTCTTCACCTCCGGTGGCGCCTCGCCCACCTTCGACCTGATGCTGCACCTCGTTCGCACCCGCCTCGGCATGGCCGTGGCGCTCGATGTGGCCAGCGTCTTCATCTACGATCAGGCCCGTGCGGCCACCGACGCTCAGCCCCTGGTCTCGCTTGGCCGGCTAGACGGCTATGATCCGCGCCTGGCGCAAGCCATCCGGCTGATGGAAGCGCATGTGGACCAGCCGTTGACGGTCGCCGCCGTGGCAAAGCGCGCCGGGGTTACGGCACGGACACTGGAGAGCATCTTCCGCAAGTCGATCGGCGAGACGCCCGGCGCCTACTATCTCAGGCTGCGCCTGGGCGCTGCGCGGCGGCTGGTGATCGACACCAGAGTGGCCATGGCCGACATTGCCGGGCGGACCGGATTTTCATCCGCCGCGGCATTTTCGAGGGCGTTTTCAAGAACTTTCGGTGAAGCCCCGGTCAGGCTACGCCGGGGTTGATGTACATGTCGTCCAAAGTGGGAAGCGGTTGATCAGGCAGCTTTCTGCCGGTCGCCGCCACTATCGATCTGCGAGCGCATCTGTCTTGCCAGATGGGTCTCGAAACGGCTGGCAACGGCGCGGTCCCATTCGTTGGAGCGGCGCGCACCATCCTTCGGATGCGGCATTGCCATCAGCCGGTCGATAATCGACCCGGCCTCGCCATTTGAGAGCAGGGCGTCGATTTCACGTTCGTTCTGCATATCGGTTCGCCTCCTTCTTCCTCTCCCGCCACGAGCACCTTCTTATAGGAGATTCGTGACGGCAGTTTGAAGGCAAGAGAGAGGCGATTGAGGGGCGTCAGTGGGCAAAACCTTGTCGTCGATTCCGCACTGGCGCAAAGCCCTTTCACCCGGTCTCGGCGCCACCCTCGTCCGCCCGCTGGCACCTTTTCCGTTCAATGGCGAACAGGGCGGCAGGCAAATAAGCGCGACGCCGGGAACTTCTCCCCGCGAAGCGGCGTGGGTAAGCGGAGCGGCGGCTGAACGAGCCGCCGCCCGCCTTTCATCCCTTACACGTAGCGGTTGACGATGTTTTCGAGCAGTTCCTGACGGCCGGAGCGCGGCTGCGGTTCGATCTTCTTCTTCACCACGCGCTCGGCGATGTCCTCCAGCGTGCGCTTGCCGGCAAGCATCGCCTTGGCCTCGCCGCTGTTCCAGCCTGCGTAGCGCTCGGCGAGTGGAGCCGACAGCGCCTTGTCTTCGACCATCTTGGCGGCTGCCTTCAGGCCGCGCGCGCAGGCATCCATGCCGCCGATATGGCCGATCAGCAGGTCCTGCGGATCGAGCGACTGGCGGCGCAGCTTGGCGTCGAAATTGGTGCCGCCGGTCTTGAAGCCGCCCGCCTGCAGGACCTGGTAATAGGCCAGGGCCATCTCCGGCACATTGTTGGGGAACTGGTCGGTGTCCCAGCCCGACTGGTAGTCGTTGCGGTTCATGTCGATCGAGCCGAAGATGCCGAGCGCATTGGCCAACGCCAGCTCGTGCTCGAAGGAATGGCCGGCGAGGATGGCGTGGCCCTGCTCGATGTTGAGCTTGACCTCCTTCTCCAGGCCGAAGCGCTTGAGGAAGCCATAGACGGTCGCGACATCGTAGTCGTACTGGTGTTTTGTGGGTTCCTGCGGCTTCGGCTCGATCAGGATCGTGCCTTTGAAGCCGATTTTGTGCTTGTAGTCGACGACGAGGTTGAGGAAACGGCCGGCCTGCTCCTGCTCGCGGGCAAGGTCGGTGTTGAGCAGCGTCTCATAGCCCTCGCGTCCGCCCCAAAGCACATAATTCTCGCCCTTCAGCCGCTTGGTGACGTCGATGCAGCTCTTCACCGTCGCCGCCGCATAGGCAAACACATCCGGATCGGGGTTTGTCGCGGCACCCGACATGAAACGGCGGTGCGAGAACAGGTTCGCCGTGCCCCACAAGAGCTTGACGCCAGTCTGCTTCATCTTGGTGGCGAAATAGTCCGCGATCTCGTCGAGGCGCGCGGAACTTTCCGAAAAATCCTTGCCTTCGGGCCGCACGTCGGCATCGTGGAAGCAGAAATAGGGCGCGCCGAGCAGCGAGAACATCTCGAAGGCGACGTCTGCTTTCAGTTTTGCCAGTTCCATCGTGTCGATGCCGCCGGCCTTGGGGAACCACGGCCGATCGAAGGTCTGGCCGCCGAACGGATCGCCGCCCGGCCAGGCGAAGGAATGCCAGTAGGCGACGGCGAAGCGCAGATGGTCTTCCAGCCGCTTGCCGGCCACCAGCTCGTCCGGGTTGTAGAACCGGTAAGCCAGCGGATTGGCCGAATCCGGCCCCTCATATTTGATCTTCTGGATGTCGCCGAAAAAGCCGCTGCTCATGGATTTCCTTCCTCTCCGAAATGGCTCCGCCTGATTACCTCAGGCGTAATTGGTTCCGTTCGTCCGTTGGGTGAAAAGGGTCATGTCAAAGCCAACGAAGGAGACAGATCATGACCGATCTCAACAAGATCGCCGAAAGCTACATCACCGCCTGGAACGAGAGCGACGCCGCGCGCCGTCAGGCGCTGCTCAAGGCGACTTTCACCGAAGACGTCAGCTATCGCGATCCCATCATGCAGGGCGACGGCCATGAAGGCGTCGCGGCGCTGATCGACGGCGTGCAGCGGCGCTTTGCCGGCTTCCGCTTCTCGCTGAAAGGCACACCGGACGGGTTTGCCGACAAAATCCGCTTTTCCTGGAACCTCGGCCCTGAGGGCACACCGTCCGTCATCGAGGCCACCGATATCGGCGTCATCGAGAACGGCCGCCTGAAGAGCATCACCGGCTTCCTCGACAAGGTGCCGGCGCAGTGAGGCTTCACGGCTAAGGTAGGCGCCAGGCGCACCCCTCTGGCCTGCCGGCCATCTCCCCCTCAAGGGGGGAGATTGGCTGATTTTTATACCTTCGCCAACCTCCGGCCTTGCAAGGCTAGCGTAGCCGCCAAAGCTGCCGATCTTCCCCCTAGAGGGGGAGATGCCCGGCAGGGCAGAGGGGGGCGCGTGGCGCTTGCTCACGCCGTTGCCGCCCTGATCGCCGGATAAAGCCCGCGGTAGCGCTGGTAGGCATCGGCAAATGCACCATCCAAGCCGGCATCCGGTTCGATCGTTGCATCGGTCCTCGGCGCCGTGCAGACATCGAGCGGATCAGCGTCCGTCGCTGCGATCAGGCCGAGCCGGGCGGCGCCGAAGGCGGCGCCGAAGTCGCCGTCGGCGGGAATGTCGACAGGCAACTGAAGCGCGGTGGCGATGGCCTTCAGCCAGTAGCGCGAGCGCGAGCCGCCGCCGATCGCCGTCACACGCATCAAGCTCGTGCCCGCAGTCTTCAACGCCTCGAGGCTGTCGCGAAAGGCGAAGGCCACGCCTTCCAGCACGGCCTGGGTCAGGACGGCGCGGCTCGATTCATGCGCCAGTCCGGTAAAGGAGCCGCGAATGACGGAATCATTGTGTGGCGTGCGCTCGCCCGAGAGATAGGGCAGGAAGGACACGCCGGTCGGCGCCTTCAGCGTATCGCCCAGTTCCGATGTCAACTCGCCTGCGCCCTTGCCGGTAATCTCGGACAGCCAATTGAGCGAATCGGTGGCCGACAGGATGACGCCCATCTGATGCCAGGTGTCAGGCAGCGCATGGCAGAAAGTGTGGACCGCGCTTGCCGGGTTGGGCAGATAGGAGGCATTGGCGGCAAACAGCACGCCTGACGTGCCCAGAGACACGAACGCATGGCCGGCACGGACCGTGCCCATGCCGCAGGCGGAAGCCGCATTGTCGCCGGCGCCGCCGGCAATCGGGATGCCGGCTTCGACGCCCCATTTCGACGCCAGCTCGCCGCGCAGCCCACCGGCCTTCTGCGTACCCTCGACCAGGGATGGCATGTGCTTTTCGTCGAGCGACGTGGCCGCGAGCAGGTCGGCGGACCAGCGCCGCTTCCCAACGTCGAGCCAGGAAGTGCCAGCCGAGTCCGACATTTCCGAAATATGTTCGCCGGTCAGCCACAGCCGCAGGAAATCCTTGGGCAGCAGCACCTTGGCCACTTTGGCGAAAATGGCGGGTTCGTTGTTCTTCACCCAGGCGAGCTTCGGCGCGGTGAAACCGGGAAAGACGATGTTGCCGGTCAGCTCGCGAAACCGCGGATCGGCGTCGAGCGCGGCTGCCTCGGCATGGCTGCGCGTATCGTTCCACAGAATGCAGGGGCGCAGCACCTTGTCAGAGGCATCGAGCAAGGTGGCGCCATGCATCTGACCGGATAGGCCAATGCCTTTCACCGCCGCGAACTGCCAGGGATGGGAGGCCTTCAGTTCGGCAATCGCGTCTTCGCAGGCGCGTAGCCAGTGGGCTGGATCCTGTTCGGACCAGCCGGGATGCGGCCGCGAAACGTCGAGCGCGCCATGGCCGGAACCGATGACGGTCTGTTCGGCATCGATCAGCAGCGCCTTGACGCCCGACGTGCCAAGGTCGAGGCCGACATACATGTTTTCCTCCCTTGCCATTATTTTTTTCGGATCTCGAAAAAATCTGGCCGAGGCAGTTTTTAAGCCAAGATCCGCCGCGGGTCAATTCTCTGACAATCGGCCGCGCATCACGAAAACAACGCCGACGGCGGGCTGTGTGGCCGCGCCAGCGTACGCGCCGCCACCAACACGCTTTGGAGGGTTGGCGAGACGCACGCCAAGCACCAATTCTGGCTCAATCAAAGCACAGCTCTGTCCGGCCCGTTTTCCAGTTCATCAACCATGACGGGCAGATTAGACTTTGTAAAACGGAACGAATTGTGTCTTCATTGCGGCGTAGGGTGGGGGCTTGCAATCGCGAATCTTGGAGGGACGCGGTGCGGCGCTTTGAAAACAGGCTTCCGAATGGCGATTCGGAAGACATCGCTAAATTAGTTGTTCTGAAACGGCATATGCCGGTGATGTTTCTTCCTCGAATGCTTGGCGTTTTTGCCGCGACGTCGCTGGCGTTGCTGCCCAATTCCGCCGCCTTCGCCGCATGCCTGCTCGTTCCGACCGCCGGAAACGACACCTTCATCTGCGACAGCGGCGATTCGGGCGGCAGCCTCAACGATCTGAACGGCGACAACACGCTCACCTTTCCCGCCGGCGGCACCGGCCAGGTGAGCGGCAATGTCACCTTCGGCGTTGGTTCGGACCGCATCAACATGCAATCCGGTACCATCACCGGCACGGTCGACCAGGGCGGTGGCGCCGATTTCTTCACCATCGGCGCTGGCACCGTCATCGGCAATGTGCAGCAGGGCTCGGGCATAGACGACTTCAACATAAGCGGCGGCCAGATCGGTTCACTTAACCAGGGTGATGGCCTCGACACCTTCACCATGACGGACGGACGCATCGTCGATTTCTTCGACGACGGCGACCATGCGGTGATGACGGGCGGCCGCATCGGCCGCGTCAACATGAAGCTCGACCAGAACTATTTCAACATGTCCGGCGGCGCCATCGACCGCAACCTCGTCACCGGCTTCGACAAGGACACGATCATCCTTTCGGGCGGCACGATCGGCGGCAACATCAGCGTCAGCGGCGGCAATGACAGCGTGACGATTACCGGCGGCACGGTCGGCGGCGACGTGCTGATGAGCTTCGGAGCCGACAATTTCGTCTGGGATGGCGGCGGCATCATCTATGGCGCCGTCGACCTCGGCGCCGACAACGACACGGCAAAGCTGAGCAACCTGACCAATTCCAATCTGGGCGGCGTCGATGCGCTGAATGGCGGCCTCGGCACCGACACGCTGAGTTTCGACAACGTCAAGCTCAAAGGCATCAGCCGGGTGCAGAACTGGGAGAGCATCGACGCCACCAATGACACCGAACTAACGCTGGACGGCAATCTGGTGCTGGGAGACAGCGGCACCGGCACGGGCTCGCTCAGCGTCGATGCCGCAAGCACGCTCTATGGCGGCGGCTTCAACGCGTCGATACAGGCCTTTACGGCGGGCCAGCTTGCGGACGTCGTCAATGCCGGCCGCATCGACCTGACCAATGGCAGTACAGGCGCGACGGATCGGCTGACGATTTCGGGCAATTACACCGGGCTTGGCGGCCTGCTGCTCATCCAGACGGAACTCGGCGATGATTCCTCGGCCTCGGACAGGCTGGTGCTGTCGGGCGGCACGGCTTCCGGCTCGACCGGCATCGGGGTGGTCAATGTCGGCGGCACGGGTGCCGAGACGACGCAGGACGGCATCATGGTCGTCCAGGCGGTCAATGGCGCCACCTCCAGCGCCAGCGCCTTCGCGCTCGACGCGCCGGTCGCGGCGGGCGCCTTCGAATATTATCTGTTCAAGGGTGGCGTCACCGCAGGCAGCGCGGAGAACTGGTATCTGCGCTCGTCGTTGATAACGCCGACATCGCCGGCCGCAGCGCCGCCGGGGATCGGACCGACGGCGGCGCCCGAGCCCGAACCTCCGGCAACCGAGCCGCCGCCGCCGCCTTCCCAACTGCCGCACGTGCCCGTGCCGTCCGAAGGCGACGTCAACAATCCGCCGGTCGATCCGACGCCGCCGGTGCAGGCCGGCGATCCGGAGCTCCAGCCCCCGCCAC
>NZ_VFVM01000015.1:0-114364 GCF_006442845.1 Mesorhizobium sp. B2-4-2
TTGTCGCTCTTGATCGTCCTGCTTCAACTCCGGTCGAAGCAGTGCGCCGCTTAGGGCTCGGATTGTTCACGGTCGACTGACCCGCTCTCCCGTTTTTGGGACGAGAAACTTCTAGGTAGTTTTCCTGGAATGGATTTAGGCGGCGGTGGCGAGGAATTCCGGGTTCTGCTTCACCAGCGCCACTTTCAGCTTTTCCATGGCGCGGGCCTCGATCTGGCGCACGCGTTCCTTGGAAATGCCAAGCGTCTCGCCGAGCGCTTCGAGCGTCGCGCCCTCGTCGCTCAGCCGACGCTCCTCGATGATGCGCAGCTCACGCGCGTTGAGTGCGGCAAGCGCCGCCTTCAGCCATATCGAGCGGCGTTCGATATCGATGGTGTCGCTGACGACCTCGTCGGGCAAGGGATCGTCCGACACGAGGAAGTCCATCCGCTCGGTCGCGCCCCCATCGTCGGCAAGCGGGACATTGAGGGAGGAGTCGGGCGCCGAGAGCCGCGAATCCATCAGCGCGACATCGGCTTCGGAGACGCCGAGGGCCGCTGAAACCTCACGGTACAGCGTCCTATTCGACAGCGGCTCCGCGGCGCCGTTCGCCAGCCGGGCGCGCAGGCGCCGCAGGTTGAAGAACAGAGCCTTTTGCGCCGAGCTGGTGCCGCCGCGCACGATCGACCAGTTGCGCAGGATGTAGTCCTGCATCGAGGCCCGGATCCACCAGGTCGCATAGGTCGAAAACCGCACTTCGCGCTCCGGCTCGAAACGGGCCGCAGCCTCGAGCAGGCCGACATGGCCCTCCTGGACCAGATCGCCAAGCGGCAGGCCGTAATGACGGAATTTGGAGGCCATGGAAATGACCAGGCGCATATGCGCCACGGTGATGCTGTGCAGCGCGTTCTGGTCGTTGTCCTTTTTCCAGCGCAGCGCCAGCCGCAACTCCTCGTCGCGTTCGAGATAGGGAGCCCTCATTGCCGCGCGGACCATGATCCGTCCTGCCGTGTCTTCCATCATGAGGCACTCCCTGGCTCTGGCGATACGGATGTCATTTCGAAACCCGGCAGCCGCTCGACTTGAAATGACGGCTTCCTGCCCTACAACGAACGCAAAACGTGCCATGCGCGGGAAAGGTTCCGCCGCCGGCGGCGCGGCGTGGAGGCTGCGCGAAAAAACTCCGGGCGGGTTCGAGGCACCGCCAGAAACGTCAGTGGTAGAATCCGATTCCGAATAATGGATGTTTTTGAAATCTCATTCCTTATTTTTTCAACTCACATCTGTCAATTTCCAGCGCTCACACACCATGCCGGATATCAGGCCAGGACGGGATCACAGAAAAATGAAATGGCTCAAGTCGCTCATCGTCGCCGGAACTTTGCAGGTTCTGGCTGTTACCGCAGGCTATGCCGGCGCCAATCTCGACCAGATCAAGCAGGCCGGCGTCATCAAGGTCGGCACGGAGGGCACCTACGCACCCTTTACCTATCATGATGCCGGCGGAGCGCTGGTCGGCTTCGATGTCGAAATCGCCAAGGCGATCGGCGACAAGCTCGGCGTGAAGGTAGAGTTCCTCGAGGGCAAATGGGACGGGCTGATCGCGGGCCTCGATGCCAACCGCTATGACGCGGTCATCAACGAAGTCGGCATCACCGACGCCCGCAAGGCGAAATACGATTTCTCCGACCCCTACATCGCCTCCAAGGCAGTGCTGATCGTGCGCGGCGACAATACCGACATCAAGAGTTTCGCCGATCTCAAGGGCAAGAAGTCGGCGCAGTCGCTGACTTCGAATTTCGGCAAACTGGCCGAGGCCAACGGCGCCGAACTGGTCGGCACCGACGGGTTCGACCAGTCGATCCAGCTGCTTCTGACCGGCCGCGCCGACGCAACCATCAATGACAGCCTGTCCTTCCTCGACTTCAAGAAGCACAAGCCGGATGCCAATGTGAAGATCGCGGCCCAGGAAGAGAACGCCGACTATTCCGGCGTCATCGTTCGCAAGGGCGACCCGGAACTGGTTGCCGCGATCAACAAGGCGCTGGCCGACATCAAGGCAGACGGCACCTATCAGAAGATCGCAGACAAGTATTTCGGCCAGGACGTTTCGAAGTAATTTACGGCCGGGCCGTTGGCGGCCCGCGCGACATCGCCCGGCGGCGGACCGTTTTGACGGCCCGCCGCCTTTCGCGTGATATACGGCAGTCGCAAGAAGGAGCCTTTCGTGCCGCACTGGCTGCAACTCATGCTGGAATCGCTGCCTTCGCTGCTATGGGCCGCGTTGATCTTCACCGTACCGCTGACGCTCCTGTCCTTTGTGCTTGGCTTGAGCGTCGGTCTCGGAACCGCGCTGATCCGGCTCTTCGGGCCAATGCCCCTGGTCGCGGTGGCGCGCTTCTACGTGTGGATATTCCGCGGCACGCCGCTCCTGGTGCAGCTGTTCCTGATCTTCTACGGCCTGCCCTCGGTCGGCATCCTGCTTGACGCGTTTCCCGCGGCGTTGATCGGCTTCACGCTCAATATCGGCGCCTACTCGTCGGAAATCGTTCGCGCGGCGATAGGCGCGGTGCCAAAGGGGCAATGGGAGGCGGCCTATTCGATCGGCATGACCTGGAGCCAGGCGATGCGCCGCACCATCTTGCCGCAGGCCGGGCGCGTGGCGGTGCCGCCGCTCTCTAACACCTTCATCTCGCTGGTCAAGGACACGTCGCTGGCCGCCGCCATCACCGTGCCGGAAATGTTCCAGGCCGCGCAGCGCATCGTCGCCACCACCTATGAGCCGCTGATCCTCTATGTCGAGGCGGCTATCCTCTATCTGGCGATGAGTTCGGTGCTGTCGGCCTTGCAGACGCGGCTGGAGGCGCGGCTCAATCGCTATGGCGGGTTCCTGGAGGCGCGCTCGTGATCGACCTTGCCAACATCGAAAAGCGCTTCGGGGACAATCTCGTGCTGAAGGGCGTGACGGTTACCATCGCCGAAGGCAGCGTCACCGCGCTGGTCGGTCCTTCGGGTGGTGGCAAAAGTACGCTGCTGCGCTGCATCAACCTGCTTGAGATCCCAACTTCGGGCACAGTGCGTATCGGCGATCAGGCGCTGGAGTTCCATCCGGGAGCGAAGGTGGCGGCCCGGGACATTCAGCGGCTGCGGCTGCAGACCGGCATGGTGTTCCAGAACTTCCAACTGTTCCCGCATCGCACCGCGATCGAGAACGTCATGGAAGGGCTGGTGACGGTGCTGAAGTGGCCCCAGGCACGGGCGCGCGAACGGGCGCTCGCGCTGCTGGAAAAGGTCGGCATGGCGCACAAGGTCGATGCCTGGCCGGCAACGCTGTCGGGCGGCCAGCAGCAGCGGGTAGCGATCGCCCGGGCGCTGGCGCCGTCGCCAAAGGTGCTTTTGTGCGACGAGCCGACCTCCGCGCTCGACCCGGAACTGGCGCAGGAAGTCGTAGACGTGCTCGGCCGGCTCGCCAGCGAGGGGACGACGATGGTGATGGCCACGCACGATCTGCGGCTTGCTTCAAAGATCGCTCGCGAGGTGGTGTTCCTCGAGGCCGGCATTGTCGTCGAAAAGGGCCCCGCGGCGGTGCTGTTCGGCAATCCGGAGCGCGAACGGACAAGACGGTTCATCGCGACGCTAAAGCAGGAAATGGCGGAGAAGGAGGGTGGGGGAGAAGGCGGCAATTTCTCGTCCTAGGCCTGCGCTGCGCTTGCTCCCTGCCGGGCATTTATCCTCGTGAGCCGCCGTCAGGCACGGTGTTTCTATTTCGATGGACGGGCGTGTCCATGCGCTGCAATAGTGGGGCCGATGGTTCGCAACGTTGCTCTTGTTCTCGGTGGTGGCGGGGCCGCCGGAAATGCCTGGCTGATCGGCATCATCGCGGGCCTCGCCGAAGCTGGTGTCGATCTGACCGAGGCCGCCGATCTGGTGATCGGAACCTCGGCAGGCGCCAATGCGGCAGTGCAGGTGCGCAGCGGCATACCGCCGGGCGAGCTGCTGGCGGCGGTGCTGTCCCCGCTGCCGGTTCAACCGGCCGGACCGAGCCGTCAACCGCCATTCCCGTCGATGGATAGTGTGTTCGAGCGGATGCGTTCCATTTCCGCCGCCGCTACCTCGGCAGCCGATCTGCAACGGGCGATGGGCGCATTCGGATTGGAGAGCGATGCCAAATTCGGACCTGAAGTGGCCAAACAGCGGCGCGCGCTGGTCGCCGCCAGATTGCCTCGCCATGAATGGCCGGAAAGGCCGATGATCTTGGTGGCCGTCGACGCGCTTACCGGTGAACTGGCTGCGTTCGACCGCGATTCCGGCGTCGATCTGGTTGACGCGGCCACCGCGAGCACCGCGCTGCCCGGTGCGGGGCCAACGCACAGCATCAATGGCGTCCGCTACATCTCCGGTGGCGTGCGCTCCGCCGATAATGCCGACCTTGCCTCGGGCTATGCGAACGTGATCGTGCTCTCGCCGTTCAGCGGACGGAGCGGGCCGCTACCGGAAGGCCAGTTCGAGGGCCTGCGCAGACCGCCGGGCGCGGACCTTGCAAGCGAGGTCGAAGCCCTGCGCCAGCAGGGCAGCGAGGTGGTGGTGATCACGCCTGACGTCGATTCCCGCGCCGCAATGGGCACCAACCAGATGGATCTGGCGACCCGCATCCCCGCGGCCCGTGCCGGTTTCGCCCAAGGCAAGAAGGAAGCGACCCGCGTAACGTTCCTGTGACGATTGCACGCCGAGGGCGTGCACCAACTTTCCAAATATTGCCTGCAACAAAAAACCCGGCGCAAGACCGGGTTTTTCAAAAACTCAAAAGGCGCAAGGCCTCAAGCAGCTTCTTCCTGCTCGGCTTCCTCATTGTCGGCCTTGGCGCCGCGCTTAGGGCCCTTGTTGAGATTGACCTCGATCAAACGCACGGCTTCGGTTTCCGACATGCGGTTGACAGCGGCGATCTCGCGGGCCATGCGGTCGAGCGCGGCTTCGTAGAGCTGGCGTTCGGAATAGGACTGCTCCGGCTGGTTGTCGGCGCGGTAGAGGTCGCGAACAACTTCCGAGATCGAGATCAGGTCGCCGGAATTGATCTTGGCATCATATTCCTGCGCGCGACGCGACCACATGGTGCGCTTGACGCGGGCGCGGCCTTGCACGACCTTCAGTGCGCGTTCGACATAATCCTCTTCCGACAGCTTGCGCATGCCGATCGAGGTTGCCTTGGCGACCGGCACCTTGAGGCGCATCTTGTCCTTCTGGAAATCGATGACGAACAGTTCCAGCTTGTGCCCGGCCACTTCCTGCTCGTCGATCGAGACGATCTGGCCGACACCATGCGCCGGATAGACGATGTACTCGCCGGTCTTGAAACCGTGACGTGCAGCGGTGGACTTCTTCTGCGGGGTGATCGTTGCCATTACGCCCTGAACTCCTTGTTGTGGGCCGGCGGCGGTGCCGGCTGAACTCGCGCGATCGGGTTACCGATCATTAGCCGCACAACAGATGAACCCACCGGAAAAGCCGGGACCGGCAAACCGCACGATTGCGATCGCCTGGCCCAGATCGCTCTGGTCCGATATGGGATTTTTCACCTTTCAGTGATTTGGGGCGTTAGCGCCATAAATCGACGTTGTGTCACCGGCATGTTTCGCTCATGTAACACAAAAAGTCGGAAGAATCAAGGTTTTGCTGCATAAGCGAAGGCCACAGGTTCACGCCGCCTGTCAAGGCGGTTAATAGGCCGTACCTCTTACGCCGCGTCATGCCGGTTGAAACGGCAGCGCTGTCAGTCGCCTTCTCCGGGTTCAGCCGAGAAATATTTCTCGAACTTGCCGGCCTCGCCATCGAAGGCCTTGGCGTCGGCCGGCGGCTCCTTCTTGGCGGTGATATTAGGCCATTTCTCAGCGTATTCGGTGTTTATCTGCAGCCATTTGTCGAGGCCCGACTCAGTATCGGGCTTGATCGCGTCGGCGGGGCATTCCGGTTCGCAGACACCGCAGTCAATGCACTCGTCGGGATGGATGACGAGCATGTTCTCGCCCTCGTAGAAACAGTCGACCGGACAGACCTCGATGCAGTCCATATATTTGCATTTGATGCAATTGTCGGTCACGACATAGGTCATCGATCTGCTCCGGGACGTCCCGTTTTTGTTGGCTTTTTCCGTGAGGTAACGCCTTTGGCGCTCGCTTGCAAGGGCGGCCATTCCGGCCATGTCCGCATTGCCGGAATGGAATTCCAACGGGTCGGCAATGGCGGGCATCGGTCATGTGCTCGGACCGTTGTGTCGGCGGCGTGGAAGAACATACATGCCTCCGTGCACCGGCGGTCAGTCGTCGCCAAGCAAGCGGTCGGTCTCGCGGCGCTCCTTCTTCGTCGGGCGGCCGCTTCCGGCCTCGCGCAGCCTTGGGATCGCGTCGGGAGGCGCCTCGCCCGTCGGTGCGGCAGGCGGCGACATGTCTTCGTAGAGCGTGCGTGCCTCCACGGCGGGGCCGCGCCGGCTTCCCGCATCGAGCACCTTCCAGATGAAGATGCGCCGC
This sequence comes from Mesorhizobium sp. B2-4-2, assembly GCF_006442845.1. Lineage (NCBI taxonomy): Bacteria > Pseudomonadati > Pseudomonadota > Alphaproteobacteria > Hyphomicrobiales > Phyllobacteriaceae > Mesorhizobium > Mesorhizobium sp. B2-4-2. The sequence goes on from NZ_VFVM01000015.1 coordinate 6,501, forward strand.
TCCAGCGTGATGGTCAGGACGTCGCCAGGCTTGACCAGGTCGGAGGCCTGCGCTGCTTTGTCGCGATTGATGCGCACCCGGCCGGCCACGACCAGTTTGGCGGCCAGCGAGCGCGATTTCACCGCGCGCGAGAAGAACAGCCATTTGTCGATACGCTGGCGGTCGGTGGCCATCGGGGCGACCATCGGATCCTGTGCGGCTATTTCTTCAGCTGGTCGCGCAACGCGGCGAGCTTGGCGAAGGGAGAGTCGGGATCGAAGCGCGCCGGGCGCTCCTCGCGCGGTTTTGCCTGAAACGAGGGTTTGCCGCCTTGCGGGCCGCCCTTGCCTTCCGGCCTGCCGCCCGGCCGGCCCTCACGGCGGTCAGAACGCTCGCCCTGCGGCTTTCCCTCCCGCCGTTCCCCGCCTTCGCCTTGCGGCCTGGGCTTGAACTTCGAGCGATCGAAACGCGGCTTGCCGGCGCCATCGCGGCGCCCTTCATGGGCGGGCCGGGTGCCGGGCTGGCCGACAGCGGCATCCGCCGGGGCATCGGAGCGCGCCGCCTGGCCGTTGCGCGGCCGGGCGCGGTTCTCGTGGTGACGGTGACGAGGCCGCTGGTCGAAGCGGCCCTGCCGCCACAACAGGATCGGCTTAGGCTCTTCGGCTTCCGCAGCGGGCACGCCGGCTTCATCCTGTCCCTGTTGGGGAGCGTCGGCGCTGTCACCCCCCTCGCTTCGCTCCGCGACCTCCCCCGTCGAGGGGGAGGCGAGAGCGTCGGCGCTTTCGGCGGCAGAAGTCTCAGGCACGGCTTCTGCTACAGGCGCAAGCTCTTGCGTAGCTTCGGCTGGAACTTCGGGTTGTTCTTCCGCAACAGTTTCGGCCGCTTCCGCAATGGGTTCAGCAGGAATTTCGACGGCGGTCTGGGCAGTCGCAGTTTGCGGATCTTCCGCCGATGTCTCCTCAGGCGTGTCCGTCGCAGCCGCCTCCGCCGCCTTGGCCTGCTCGGTGCGCGCGGCCTCTTCCGCTGCCAGCTTGGCCGCCACGGCTTCCCGGGCGGCATTGTCCTGCGCTTCCAGCCGTGCCTTGACTTCGGCCGCCGGCTTCGGCTCGGCACGGTAGCCAAGACCTTTCAGGATTTCTTCCATGTCATCGGCCGTGGCGCCGAGAATCGACATCATCGGCGGCGTCACCATGAAAGACTGGCCGTCATAGGCGCCATCCGGACGCTGGCCGAGGCCGGGCTTCCAGTTGGTCGCCGGGCGGATCAGGTCGGCCAGCCGTTCCAGAATGTCGATGCGCACGGCGCGGCGGCCGAGATTGCGGTAGCCGGCAAGCTTGTAGAAGGCCTTGTCGAAAGCCGGATCGATGACCACCGAGGTGCGGCCCGATGCCAGCGCATGGACGACGTCGCCGAAGCCGGGCTTGTCCTTGCCGTCGTTTTTCAGCGCCCACAGCAACGTCACCAATCCCGCGGGCGCCGGCTTGATCAGCGCCGGCACGAAGACATGATAGGCGCCGAAGCGCACGCCCAGCCGGCGCAATGCCGCGCGGCCTTCCTGGTCGAGCGACTTCATCTCCTCGGCGATGTCGCGGCGATTGATAAGGCCGAAATTCTCGACCAGCTGGAAGGCGATGCCGCGGCCGATACCCGATATCTGCTCGGCATTCTTCAAATCGACCAGCGGCTTCAGCAGGGATTCGATCTGGAAATTGACGAAGCGCTCGGCACGCGCCGCGACCTTGTCACGCGCCGGGCCGGTCAGCTGTTCATCGGCCAAAAGCACCAGGCGCGGCTTCAGCGCGTCCTCGCCGGCAACAAGCGTGCCGATCGGCGCGCCGATCCAGCGCAGCGTGCCGTCGGAACCGAGCGCGATGTCGCCATTGGCGCAGGCGCCGAAGCGTTCGGCGCGTGCCTCGAACTCCGCCGCCAGCGCCTTCTGGGCGGCCGCGCGCACGGCCTTGGCGTCTTCGCCGCCAGCGCTCTGATCGGCGGTGAAACGGAACCCCTGCAACTCGCCGACATGGTGGCCTTCGACGAGGACGGTTCCGGTTGGGCTTATTTCGGCTTCAGGCATGGTATTTTCTCTAAGGCGCCGCATGAGGACGGAAGTCCTGCGGTCTACGAAGCGTTTCGTCAACCGCTCATGCAGCGCATCCGACAATCTGTCTTCGATTTCGCGCGTCTTTTCCTGCCAGTGTGCCTGATCGGCCAGCCAGCCGGGCCGGTTCGACACGAATGTCCAGGTGCGGATCTGGGCGATGCGATGCGACAGCGTATCGATGTCGCCCTCGGTGGTGTCGGCGCGGCGCACCTGCTCGGCCATGTAATTCTCGTCGACATGGCCATGCCTGGCGAGGTCCATGTAGATCGACGCAATGAGGTCGGCGTGCTGGGCCGGCGCTATCTTGCGGTAGTCGGGGAGCGCGCAGGCCTCCCACAGCAGCGCGACGCGCCTTGCGTCGGTGGCGAGCGCCCTGATGTCCTCGTCACGCGACAGGTGCTCGAGCGCCTGCGCATCGACTGCCGGCAGCGCACGGGTCAGGCCCTCCACCGGGGCATTGGTCTCAATCGAGCGCTTCAGCGCGTCGAGGCTGGCGAAATTGAAACGCGCTGTGCGCCATTGCAGAACCTTCACCGGGTCGAAGTCGTGGCTTTCGATCTTCTTGACCAATTCCTCGTCCAGCGGGTCGACCTGGCCGGTGACGCCAAACGTGCCGTCGCGCAGGTGCCGGCCGGCGCGCCCGGCGATCTGGCCAAGTTCGGCCGCCGTCAGGTTGCGATACTGGTAGCCGTCGAACTTGCGGTTCTGGGCGAAGGCGACATGGTCGAGATCGAGGTTAAGGCCCATGCCGATGGCATCGGTGGCGACGAGATAGTCGACGTCGCCCGACTGAAACAGCGCCACCTGGGCGTTGCGGGTGCGGGGCGAGAGCGCGCCAAGCACGACGGCCGCACCGCCCTGCTGGCGGCGGATCAGTTCGGCGATGGCATAAACCTCGTCGGCGGAGAAGGCGACGATCGCTGTGCGCCGGGGCAAGCGGGTCAGCTTCTTCGAACCGGCATAGGCGAGGTGCGACAGCCGCGGCCGCGTCACCACCGAGACGCCTTTCAAAAGGCGCTGCAAGATGCCGTGCATGGTGGCGGCGCCGAGCAGCAGCGTCTCCTGGCGGCCGCGCAGATGCAGGATGCGGTCGGTGAAGATATGGCCGCGCTCGAGATCACCGGCAAGCTGCACCTCGTCGATAGCGACGAAGGCGGCATCGGTCTCGCGCGGCATGGCTTCGACGGTACAGACCGAATATCTGGCGCCTGGCGGCTGGATCTTCTCCTCGCCGGTGATGAGCGCCACCTTGTGGGCACCGACCTTTTCGCAGACGCGGGTGTAGACCTCTCGCGCCAAGAGCCTGAGCGGCAGGCCGATGATGCCGCTTTCATGCGCCACCATGCGCTCGATGGCGAGATGGGTCTTGCCTGTGTTGGTCGGCCCAAGCACGGCAGTCACGTCGCGACCCGATAGGATCAGCGGCTCGGTGGGTTTCGGATGGATGTTCATCGGCTCGGAAATAAGGCTTTCTGGCCTCTCATTGTCGGGAGCACGCCTCGGGTGGCGCGTATGACAGGCGACACATAGGGATTTCAGGCGCGAAGCGAAAGCGGAATGTTCCGCTGGCGGTTCGAAGTCACCTCCGTCGAGCTTCGGTTCGGCTGCTGATTAAGGGTTGGAACGAGTCTGGAACGAATCGGCGACGAATCGCTGACTCGCCCGGATTCAGGTTTTGTTCACGGCTAGATGTGGAGTTTTGGCTGATGATCCTTACCACATGCTGAATCACGGAATTGGCCCGTTTCATGCTAGGCGAGAGCTGCCGTTAACTTTCGCTGGCAAAGCCGTGTGGCAGCCCGCCTTGCTTCATCCAAGCTTATGAAATTGTTGAACTTTCTTAATAGAAATTAACAGTTTGATAGGCGATTGCAACTGCTCTCGTTAACATTGCGGCCAAACATGGAACGAAAGGGCGACGAATCGGCGATGTCGGGATTTTCCCTGTTTGTTCACGACAAGATGTAGTGTTACGCACAGGTTTTCCACCGACAATGCACAGCTTATCCAAGCAGTTTTGCACAATACCCGCTGCCGCGATTAACCTTTGCGTGCCGGATTGGAACAGCAGGCCGACAGCCGTCATCGGACGGCGTCACGGACATCCGAAGCGGATGGCGAACGAGCCCTCCTTCAATCGGCACCGGGAAGCCGGCAGCCCGGCGAGACCTCAGGCGAAGTACTGGCCGCCATTGGCGGTGATGGTCGATCCCGTGATGAAGCCGGCGTCCTCGGAGGCGAGGAAGACGACGCAGCGCGCGATCTCCTCCGGCTCGCCGAGGCGCCCGACCGGGATTAGCGGGATGATGCGTTCGTTGAGCACCTTCTCATCGATCGCCCGGACCATTTCGGTGGCGATATAGCCTGGGCAGATGATGTTGACGGTGATGCCCGCGCGGGCTCCTTCCTGGGCCAGAGCCTTCGAGAAACCGATGTCGCCGGCCTTGGCCGCGGAGTAGTTGACCTGCCCGGCCTGGCCCTTCTGGCCATTGATGGAGGAGATGGTGATGACGCGGCCGAACTTGCGGTCGCGCATGCCGCTCCACAGCGGATGCGTCATGTTGAAAACGCCGGAGAGATTGGTGTCGATGACCTCCTTCCACTGCTCACGCGTCAGCTTGTGGAACATTGCGTCGCGCGTGATGCCGGCATTGTTGACCAGCACCGCGACCGGGCCCAGATCGGCCTCGACCTGCTTGATGCCGGCGGCGCAGGCGTCGTAGTCGGCGACCGACCATTTGTAGGTCTTGATGCCGGTTGTGGCCGTGAACTTGCTCGCCGCCTCATCATTGCCGGCGTAGTTGGCGGCAACCGAATAGCCGGCTTCCTTCAGCGCCATCGATATTGCCGCGCCGATGCCGCGCGATCCGCCCGTGACGATTGCAACCTTGGTCATGCGCTCCCTCCCTTTGGTTGGGAGAGTGAACAGGGAGCAGCGAATAACGAGCAGGGATCAGATATCCCATTGCGCCGACGCCGTTCTTCCCTATTCGCTACTCCCCATTCACTTCTCTTTTAGAGTCTTTTAGAGCGCTTCGACGCACATGGCGACACCCATGCCGCCGCCGATGCACAGGGTGGAGAGACCCTTCTTGGCACCTCTTCGGCGCATCTCGTGGACCAGGGTGTTGAAAATGCGCGCGCCAGAGGCGCCGATCGGATGACCGATGGCGATGGCGCCGCCATTGACGTTGACGATCGAGGGATCCCAGCCCATGTCCTTGTTGACCGCGCAGGCCTGCGCGGCGAAAGCCTCGTTGGCCTCGATCAGGTCGAGATCGCCGACCGACCAGCCGGCCTTTTCCAGCGCTTTTCGCGAGGCGGGAATCGGACCGGTGCCCATGATCGCCGGGTCAACGCCCGCGGTCGCCCAGGAGACGATGCGCGCCAGCGGGGTGATGCCCCGCCTGGCAGCTTCCGCTTCGCTCATCAAAAGCGCGCCGGCGGCGCCGTCGTTGATGCCGGAGGCATTGGCGGCGGTCACAGTGCCGTCCTTGTCGAAGGCCGGCTTCAGTTTGGTCATGGCATCCAGCGTCGCGCCATGGCGGATGTATTCGTCCTGGTCGACAATTGTATCGCCCTTCTTGCCCTTGATGGTGAAGGCGACGATCTCGTCCTTGAACCGGCCGGCCTTCTGCGCGGCCTCGGCCTTGTTCTGCGAGGCCAGCGCGAACTGGTCCTGGTCCTCGCGGGTGATCTGGAACTGGCGGGCGACGTTCTCGGCCGTGTTGCCCATGTGATAGCCATTAAAGGCATCCCACAGTCCATCCTTGATCATGGTGTCGATCATCTTGTAGTCGCCCATCTTGACGCCAGCGCGCAGATGCTGGGCGTGCGGCGACATCGACATCGATTCCTGGCCGCCGGCGACAACCACCTTGGCATCGCCGGTGGCGATCTGCTGCATGCCGAGCGCGATGGCGCGCAGGCCCGAGCCGCACACCTGGTTGAGGCCCCAGGCGGTGGTCTCCCTGGGCAGCCCGGCGAGGATCGAAGCCTGGCGGGCGGGGTTCTGCCCTTGGGCCGCGGTCAGCACCTGGCCAAGAATGACCTCGTCGACTTCGGCCGCCTCGACGCCGGCGCGCGACAACAATTCCCTTACGACGACGGCGCCAAGCTCGTGAGCCGGGGTGGCGGCGAAAGCGCCGTTGAAGGAACCGACCGGTGTGCGCGCCGCGCTGGCGACGACGATGGCATTGGAAGCGGGCATTCTGTTCTCCAAACTTCAAGCTGATGTTCTGTCATTGAAGACTTTTCTTGCCCTTTCCCAACCCCGAGTCAAACCGGAAATCGGCAGGGCACCCATGCGTCGCAAGCAAGCTGCGCATGGCCGCGACATCAAGCTGTCCGCTGCTGCGCAGCATATTTCACCGGCCATGCAGCGATAATTAATCCCGCACTGCACAAACTGCTTGGAATTGTGACGCTTTTGCGCATATCCTTTGAACGGGCGCAATCGTTACCGGCGGCTTACTCAGGCGCGCCGGTGTCCGGGGAGGATGCAGATGGCTGCGAAAGACGATCCGATCGTCATCAAGAAATATGCCAATCGCCGGCTCTACAACACCGGCACCAGCACCTATGTGACGCTCGAGGACCTGGCCGAAATGGTCAAGAAGGGCGAAGAGTTCACGGTGCAGGACGCCAAGACCGGCGACGACATCACGCATCCGGTTCTGACCCAGATCATCTTCGAATTGGAGAACAAGGACGGGCAGAACATGCTGCCGATCCCGTTCCTGCGCCAGTTGATCGCCTTCTACGGCGACCAGATGCAGATGATCGTGCCGAGCTTCCTCGAACAGTCGATGATCGCCTTCTCCAAGGAACAGGAGCGCTTCCGCGAGCAGATGAAGGGCGCCATCGGCAAGTCACCACTCGACATGATGAAGATGGCCACGCCGATCAAGGCGCTGGAGGAGCAGACGCGCCGCAACATGGAAATGTTCCAGAATGCCATGCGGCTGTTCACGCCTTTCCCGCCGGCAGGCTCGGCACCTGCGGCGGCCCCCGCCGAACCGGCCAGGAAGGAAACGCCGGAAAAACCCGACGATCTGCAGCAGTTGAAGGACCAGATCGCGGCCATGCAGCGCAAGCTCGACACCATGTCGTGAGCGCGCAGCGCTTTTCTTCCGATCCTACGGCAATAATCCCTCATAGCGACCGCGCGGCCTGATGCTGCCGCCGCTCATTGCCTGTTCGACCATGTGGGCGGCCCAGCCAACGCTGCGCCCAAGCGCGAACAGCTGGAACGGCGCATCGCGCGGCAGGTCGAGGCTGCGCGTCAGAACGGCCAGGGCAAAGTCGACGTTCGGGCGGGCGCCGGTCGCGGCAATGGCGGCGATTTCCAGCGATCGCAATGTTCTGTCGGTGTTCTCGATGGCCGCCAAAAGCGCCGTGGCGCGGGGATCGCCTTCGGGATAGAGCGGATGGCCAAACGCTGGCAAAGGCCTGTCATGGCCGAGCCAGCGCCGGATCGCCGCATCGGCGCCGTGCCGCGCCGCATCGTCCGCGAGTTGCATCACCGCCTCGCCGGCGCCACCGTGCCGCGGACCGGAAAGTGTCGCCAGACCCGCGAGCAGGCAGGCGGCGGGCGAGGCTCCGGTCGAGGCCGCGACGCGCGCCGCGAAGGTCGATGCGTTGAGTTCGTGATCGGCAAGCAGCACAAGGGCGCGCCGGATAGCCTGCGCCCCGCCTTCATCCACCGACCAGCCTCGCGCCAACCGCATGTGCACCGGATCTGATCCCGCCGAGGCGCCAAGAGCGCCGGCTAGCACGCCGATCGCGCGCGCGGCGTCGGCGCACAGCGAGGCGGCGCCGCGCCCTAGTGAAGGCCGCGCCTGGCCGGCGAGCATGGCAAGTTGCATGAAGGCCGTGGCTCGGCCGAGTTGTTGGGATTGATCCGAGGCCGGAGCCTCGAAACCCACCGGCTCAGGCAGGGCCCACAGCACGGCGGCGGTCTCTTCGAGCGTGGCATGTTCGGACAGCGCAACGGCGTCGCGGCCCCGATAGACAAGGTGGCCGTGCGAAACGGTCGAGATCGAGGTGACGAGCGAGGGTTCGCCCCAGGCGATGGCGCTTTCGGCGATGGCCGATGGGCTGCGTCCGCGCTCTCTTCGCATCATCAGGGCCGCGATATCGTCGACGCGATATTGGCTGCGGCGTGGATCGGCACTGTCCGGGCGCATGCCGATGCGCCCGCGACTGACATAGGCGTAGAGCGTCTGCGGCCGCACCTTGAGCCGTTCCAGTGCCTCGTCCCGCGACAGCCATTCGGACATGTCGGTCCCATATTGATTATGTTGATCAAGATTGATGCGCGTGTTGCCCATCCTTATCCTTAGTGTCGGAAAAGCTCAAGGAGACAAAGCCATGGCGAACGGGCTCGATGATGTGGTGGCGGCGGAAACGGTGCTGTCCGACGTGGATGGGCTGGGCGGCCGCTTGACGATCCGGGGGTACTCCCTGCCGGAACTGGCCGGGCGATGGAACTATCCGCAGGTCGTTCGCCTGCTTCTCGACGGCTTCTTCTACGACCTTCCCGGAGACGCGGAACTGGCCGCGAGACTGGGCCAGGCGCGCGTCGAGGTGTTCGACCGGCTCTTGTCTTGCCTGCCCCTGCTGGCGCCGCTCGACGTCTATAGCGCCATGCGTGCCGGCATGGCGTTGCTGCCTGACGGCGAGACGCTGACGGACGCGCTTGGGCTGATCGCGGCGCCCGCCGTGCTGACGCCGGCGCTGTTGCGCCTGCGGCGCGGCGAGCAGCCGGTCGCGCCGGATGGGAGGGCCGATCATGCCGCCGATATGCTGAGGATGCTCGACGGTTCCGTGCCGACGCCGGCTCTGGCAAGGGCACTCGACACTTACCTCGTGACCGTCTGCGACCACGGCCTCAATGCCTCGACCTTCGCCACGCGCATCGTCGCCTCGACGCAGGCCGGGCTGACATCGTCGGTGCTGGCTGGCCTCGGCGCGCTTAAGGGGCCGCTGCATGGCGGCGCGCCCGGCCCTGTCATCGAGATGCTCGACGCCATCCAGGCGCATGGCGACGCCGCCGGCTGGCTGCGCGGCGAGATCGCGCGTGGTGAACGCATCATGGGCTTCGGCCACCGCATCTACCGCGTGCGCGATCCGCGCGCCGATGTGCTGAAGGCGGTGGTGCGGCAGCTCGGCGGCGAGGGCGAGACCGGTCGCCGGCTGGCCTTCGCCGAGACAGTCGAACAGACGGCGCTCCATGTGCTTCGGATTGCCAAGCCGCAGCGCTCGCTGCAGACCAATGTCGAGTTCTACACCGCGCTGGTGTTGGAAGCGGCGGGTTTTCCCAGCCAAGCCTTCAGCAATGTCTTCGCGGCCGGGCGCGTCGCCGGTTGGGTCGCGCATGCGCGCGAGCAGCAGACGACGGGACGGCTGATCCGGCCGCTGTCGCGCTATGTCGGACCGATGCCGGACCTCGTCGCCTGAGCATCAAACCTGTTTGGAAGATACACCGCGCCCTCCGCCACAAGGCGGAGGGTGTTTCCGCATGATCGAAATTTCATGCGATCACGCGACCGTGCTCGTGTTCTTGCCTTGGTGTGTCCTTATATGCTGCACTGCAACATAGGTCTGCCGTGACGGTGACGCCCCGATTCCCGGGCGCGCGCAATAAGTCAGGCACCGGATCGACAGGAACGCCATGACGAAGAACGGCGAGGCGGAGGAAAAGAAGAAGATCAACATCGCGCTTCAGGGCGGCGGTTCCCACGGGGCTTTTTCCTGGGGCGTGCTCGACCGGCTTCTGGAGGATGGCCGGCTGGAGATCGCAGCGGTGTCCGGCACAAGCGCGGGCGCGATGAACGCGGTGGCGCTGGCCGACGGCTTCGTTCGCGGCGGCGTCGAAGGCGCGCGCAAGAAGCTCGACGACTTCTGGCATGCGGTGGCGGCGAAGGGCCGGTTCAGCCCGGTGCAGCGCATGCCGTGGGACGTCGCCTGGGGCAATTGGTCGATCGAGAACACGCCGGGTTATGTCTTCTTCGACACCATGTCGCGCGTGTTCTCGCCCTATGTCGCCAACCCGCTCGGCCTCAATCCGCTGCGCGACGTCGTTGCGCAGGAGATTGATTTCAAGAATGTGCATGCCTGCAAGTCGATGGAACTGTTCATTTCCGCCACCAATGTCGAGACCGGACAGCTACGGGTGTTTTCCGATGGCGAGATCGACCTCGACACAGTGATGGCCTCGGCCTGCCTGCCGCAACTGTTCCGCGCCGTCGAGATCAAGGGCGTGCCCTATTGGGATGGCGGTTATGGCGGCAATCCGGCGCTCTATCCGTTCTTCAAGACGGCTGCCACCGAGGACGTGCTTTTGGTGCAGATCAATCCGGTCGTGCGCGAGGGAACGCCCAAAAGCGCCAACGAGATCCAGAACCGCATCGACGAGATCACCTTCAACGCCGGGCTGCTGCGCGAATTCCGTTCGATCGCCTTCGTCAAGGAACTGATCGCCGCCGGCCGCCTGCCGCGGGGCGAGTACCGGGACATCCGCATGCACCGCATTGACGCCGATGAGGCCTTCAAGGACCTGTCGGCATCATCGAAGGTCAATGCCGAATGGGCATTCCTGGCCTATCTGCGCGATCTTGGCCGCACCGCTGCCAGCGATTGGCTGGAGGAGAACTACGATGCCGTCGGCAAGCGGCCGACGCTCGACCTCTCCGGCGAGCTCGACGACGGCTTCAAGCCGGTGCGGGGTCCGGCACCTGGCCGACGGGTGAAGGAATTCCTGGCCGCGCGCAAGAACCCCGAAGCGGAGCGTCGCCGGGCCTGAACCCGCATCCGTCACACGGGCGTGATCTGCCGCGCGGTGCCAGCAAGTTCCTTCCGGCGCCAGCAACAACCATCGCGTGTGAGGCGCGCATCATCATGCTGACGCCTGCTGCCAGTGTCGTGCGGGCGCCGCTGTTGGGCGCCATCCCTCGACCGTATCCGGAACGGTGACTGGCGGGCGAGGAATACTGCCACGAACAGCACCAGCAGGCGTTTTGTTCGAGGCTATATCATGTCTCAAGCCTAGACGGCGGAACGCGATGGAGCAGACGCATCGAGGCGACCCGTCCTCGCTCCTGGAGCATCCGGCTTGACCAGGGAACGACGATCTGGATCAGAGTTGAACGGTCCGTTCTTCAAGCAATTCCAGTGTGTTGCGTGAAATGTCGCACGCCGGGATGGTCCGTCAGGCCGAGGTTATCATCGTGCTCGAAACCCGCGCCGGGTTGAAAATCGCTCCGCGCCGGCATCGTGCCTGCGAGAGCGGACGCCGGCCTTGCGGCGTCGGACCTTTCACGGCCGATCATCGGTCGCCAGCAAGCCCGCCAAAGCCGCACCGCCTCTGGGCAAAAAACGTTTCGCGGCACTCACGCCCCGTCCGGCTTCGAAATGCTGCTGCAACTTTCCGACTATATTGCGTTGCAAACTTGATGTAGAAGCGCGCTTCGCCGATCACGGCAATTTGAACACGGCCTGGCGCGCACCCATATCGGCGACGCGCTCCTCGAGGAGGACGCAGTCCCGGCCAAACCCCGCAGTGGAAAAAACGACGATGCCGAAAATCAGGTTTCACAAGCTTGCTGCCATTGTTGTGCTCATCGGTTTCGCCGCCTGGATGGCGACGGGCGAGTTTTCATCCGTTGGCAGTGCCGCCGCCGACGCCCAGAGGGCGGCAGAGGCCGAAAAGGCCAAGACGCCGGAGGCCGGCAAGCCGAACACGGCGCAAGCCGAGCCGAAAGCCGCGCCGCGCACCGTCGCGGTGGTGACGCCGCCGCGCAAGACCTATGCGCGCGCTATCCGCATTTCGGGGTTGACCGAGGCCGACAAGCGGGCGGTGCTAGCAACGCGCGTCGCCGGTGTCATCGACAAACTGCCGGTCAGCCAAGGCCAGCACGTCAAGACGGGCGATCTGGTTCTGATGCTGGCGGCCGAAGAGAAAATCTCGAATGTCGACAACGCCAAGCAGTTGCTGGCGCAACGCAAGGCCGAGCTCGACGCCGCCGAACGGCTGGCCAAGACCGGCAATCTGCCGAAGCTGCAGCTCGACACGGCGCGCTCGAATTTGACCTCGGCGCAATCGATGCTGGAGACCGCGCAGGCTGAGCTCGACCGCAACGAGGTCAAGGCGCCGTTCGACGGCGTCATCGACAGGGTGCCGGTGGAACTCGGCAGCTCGGTCATGCAAGGCGGCGAGGTGGCGACCATCCTCAAGCTCGATCCGGTGATCGCCCGCGGCGAAATCAGCGAACGCGACCTGCGCTACATCAAGATCGGCGAAGAGGCCAATGTGCGCCTGGTCAACGACCAGAAGGTCACCGGCACCGTGCGGTATATCAGCCGCGACGCCTCCTCCCAGACCCGCACCTTCCGTGTCGAAGTGGCGATCCCAAATGCGGATGGCAGCATCCCCGCCGGTATGACGGCCGAGATCACGCTCAGCGCCGAGCCGACCGACGCGGTTCTGCTGCCGCGTTCGGTGGTGACGCTGGGTGACAAGGGCGATCTCGGCATCCGCGCCGTCGGCAGCGACGACAAGGTGGCCTTCTACCCGATCGACCTGGTGGACGACATGCCGAACGGTCTCGTGCTCGGCGGAATTCCGAAAGATGCGCGCATCATTGTCGCCGGCCAGGAACTGGTGAAGGAAGGCGATATCGTCAAGCCCGTCGAGGCCGACCAGGCGACCATCAACAAGCTGATCGGCGAAGCCACCGCCGGTACGCAGTAGCGCAAAGCCCGGCGTCGGGATCTCCGGCGCCTCCCGCCAGTTCGCCGCTTCCGAAGAAACAGCAGGCATCAAGTCATGGATATCGTCAGACTCGCAATCCACAACGCCCGCCTCACAATATCCGCCCTGCTGTTCCTGCTGGCGGCGGGCTGGGTCGCCTATCAGTCGACGCCCAAGGAAGCGGAACCCGACGTTCCGATCCCGATGATGTATATCAGCCTGATCTACCAGGGCATTTCGCCGGAGGATTCGGAACGCCTTCTCCTGCGGCCGATGGAAAGCAAGCTGAAGAGCCTAAAGGGCCTCAAGGAGATGCGCTCGGCCGCCTTCCAGGGCGGCGGCTACGTGCTTGTCGAGTTCCAGCCGCAGACCAATCTGGCCACGGCGCTCCAGGACACGCGCAGCAAGGTGCAGGACGCCAAGGCCGACCTGCCGCAGGCGGCCGAGGAGCCGACGGTCAACGAGGTCAACGTTTCCGAGTTTCCGGTCCTCGTCGTCACTCTGTCGGGCGACGTGCCGGAGCGCGTGCTGACGGCGGCTGCGCGCGAACTGCGCGACCGTATCGAAGAGGTACCGGGCGTGCTGGAAGGCTCGCTGCAGGGCGCGCGCGACGATCTGGTCGAAGTGGTCATCGATCCGGTGAAGCTGTCCTCCTACGGGCTGCAGCTCGACCAGCTGATGCAAGGCGTCGGCGCCTCCAACAGCCTGGTCGCCGCCGGCAATCTCGAAGGCTCGGAAGGCAAATACGCGGTCAAGGTGCCGTCGCTGATCGAGACGCCCGAGGACGTGGCCAACCTGCCGGTCGTCGCCACACCCAACGCCGTGGTGCAGGCCAAGGACATCGCCACCATACGCTCGACCTTCAAGGACGCCGAGACGGTCACTCGCCTCGACGGCAAGCCGGCCATCGCCATCGAGGTGAAGAAGCGCATCGGCGCCAACCTGATCGACACGCTGAACCATGTCAGGGAGGTGTCCGACACCTTCATCAAGACGATGCCCGAAGGCATGCATGTCACCTACACGCAGGACAAGTCGGTCTTCGTCAACCAGCTCTTGGGTGACCTCCAGAACCACGTCATGATCGCCGTGATCCTGGTGTTCATCGTCATTCTCTACGCGCTGTCGGGCCGCGCCTCGCTGCTCATCGGGCTGGCCATACCATCGTCCTTCCTGATCGGCATATTGCTGCTTGCCATGATGGGCTACACGATCAACATGATCGTGCTGTTCAGCCTCATCCTGGCTGTCGGCATGCTGGTCGACGACGCCATCATCGTCACCGAGTTCGCCGAGCGGCGCATGAGCGAAGGCATGCCGAAGGCGGATGCCTTCGCGCTCGCCGCCAAGCGCATGGCCGGCCCGGTCATCGCGGCGACGATGACGCGCATCGCCGCGTTCTCGCCGCTGCTGTTCTGGCCCGGCATCATCGGCGACTTCATGAAATACATGCCGATCACGCTGATCGTCACGCTGTCGGCCTCGATGCTCTATGCGCTGGTGTTCGCGCCGACGCTGGGCGCGATCTTCGCCAAGGCGCCGAAGCATCACGAGGACGACAACCGCGACGGCTGGTACATGGCCATCGTCAAGCAGGCGGTGCGCTTCCCGATCACCGTCCTGGTGCTCACCGTGGCGCTGCTGTTCGGCGTCGGCTACGCCTATTCGAAATACGGCGCCGGCGTCGAGTTCTTCCCCAGCGTCGAGCCGGACTACGGCCTGCTCTACGTGCATGCGCGCGGCAATCTTTCGCTGGCCGAGATGGATGCCGCCACCAGGACGGCGGAGAACAGGCTGCTCGGCTGGCCGGGCGTAAAATCGGTCTATACACGCGCCGGCAAGACTCAGGGCGGCGGCCAGGACATTCCCGAGGACGTCGTCGGCGTGATCCAGTACGAGTTCGTCGACTGGCGCGAGCGCAAATCCGCCAACCAGATCCTCAGCGACCTGCGCGGCGTCATGGCCGGCATTCCCGGCGTCGACGTCGAGGTGCGCGTGCCGGAGGCCGGCCCGCCGACCGGCAAGCCGATCCAGATCAGGCTTTCGGCCGCCGATCCCGCCGGGCTCGACGACAAGGCGCGCGAAGTGGCGGCGCGGATCGCCAAGGTGCCCAACGTCATCGACATTTCGGACGGCCTGCCGCCGCCCGGCGTCGACTGGGCGCTCGAGGTCGACCGCGCCAAGGCCGCCCAATACGGCATCAGCCCGACCTCGGTCGGCACCGTGGTGCAGCTGGTGACCAACGGCTTGAAGCTGTCGGAATACCGGCCGGCGGGCGCGGACGATGCCGTCGACATCCGCCTGCGCCTTCCGGAAGACCGGCGCACGCTGTCGACGCTCGACGAACTCAGGGTGCAGACGTCGCAAGGGTCGGTGCCGATCTCGAACTTCGTCGTGCGCAAGCCCGAGCCGACGGTCGGCATCCTCAACCGCATCGACGGCGCGCGCACCGTCGTGGTGCAGGCCAATGTCGCCGCCGGAGCGCAGGTCGCCGCCGTACAGGAGCAGGTGACCAAGGCGGTCTCGGACATGGATCTCGGCAGCGGCATCCGCTGGAAGCTCGCCGGCTCCAACGAGGACAGCGCGGAAGCGAGCGCCTTCCTCAGCAAGGCCTTCGGCGCGGCGATCTTCCTGATCTTCCTGGTGCTGCTGGCGCAGTTCAACAAGTTCACCAGCGTCTGGCTGGTGCTGTCCTGCGTGGTCATGGCGACGATCGGCGTGTTCCTGGGCCTGCTTCTGACAGGCGAAGCGTTCGGCATCGTCATGTCGGGCATCGGCGTCATCGCGCTGGCCGGCGTGGTGGTCAACAACAATATCGTGCTGATCGACACCTATGACCGGCTGCGCGAGGAGGGCTGGGACAAGATGGAAGCGGTGCTGCAGACCTGCCGCGAGCGTGCCCGCCCGGTGGTGCTGACGGCGGTTTCGGCTATCCTCGGCGTGCTGCCGATCGCCTTCGGCCTCGGCCTCGAGATCTTCCATCATGAGACGACGATCAACGCGCCTTCGACGCAATGGTGGATTTCGCTGTCCTCGGCGATCGTGTTCGGCCTGTCCTTCGCCACCGTGCTGACGCTGGTGGTGACGCCGTCGATGCTGATGGTGTTCACCCGCGCCAAGGTCAAGCCAGGCGCGCGGCGAGGGTGGTTCAGCCGGCTGTTGCGACGCGGCAAGGGAGAGATCTCGCCGCAGGAGCCAGCAGCCGATGGCGACGCCGAGCCGGCAATCGCCTTCCCGAAGGCCGCCGAATAGAGCGGTTTCGCAAGCCAGGTCAAAAGGCAGCCCGGGAACTACCGGGCGGCCTTTTGCATTGTTCCCTCGGATTCAACCAGACGGCGAGGGCTCTAAAATGACGATCAGCACGATTCTCATCATCATCCTGATCCTGATCCTGATTGGCGCGGTGCCGGCATGGCCGCATTCGCGCTCCTGGGGTTACGGGCCGTCGGGCATCGTCGGCGTCGTCCTCGTCGTGGTGCTTATCCTGCTTCTGATGGGCCGGATCTGACCGGCACCGATTTGCGGCCGAGCACGCCGTTGCCGTCTTTTCGGCACGCTCGGCAGTCACGCTGCTTGGTGGGCCGGCCCGACGGCGACGCCGATATCCTGCAACGCTTCATGCACCGCCTGGTCCAGGTGTGTATGCGGGATTTCGCCGATGACCTCGTTCAGTCGCGCCGAGACCAGCCGGTGCGCTTCGAAGCGCAGATAGGACATCGAGACGATCTCGCGCCACATCGCCACGAACGGGCTGCCGGCGCGCAGCACCCACCACGGCATGAAGCTTAGTTTAAGCTTGCGTCCGAGCGCCTTTTCGGCGGCCGCCTTGATCTCGATGTCGGTGACGGCATGGCCCGGAAAATTCAGCGCCTCGTAAGAGCCGAGTTTGTCGAGATTGCGCGCCAGCGCAACGAAACCGACTGCGAAATCCGGCAGATAGGCCCATTCATGCACCAGATCGGCCGGGCCGGGCGCGGTGTAGATGCCCTTGCTCATCTTGGCGGCGACGACGAGGTCGAACCAGGAGCCGCTGCCGGTGCCGCCGAAGAAATCGCCGGCGCGCAGAATGATCGTGCGCACCCGACCCGCCTCAGCTTCACGGCGGAACAGCTCCTCCATGGCGCAGCGGATCCGCCCTTTCTCGGTCGTCGGATGGAACGGCGTGTCTTCCGTGATCACCGCCGGCATCGGCGAGCCATAATTGTAGACGGTGCCGGGGAAGAGATGCAGCGTGCCGTTGGCTCGGCAGGCGGTCATGACATTCTCGGCCATCGGCAGGCACTTGCCCCAGTCGGTGTAGATCGGGTTCAGGCCGTTGAAAATGATGTCGACGCCCTGCGTCGCGCGGATCAGAGACTCGCGGTCCAGCGCATCGCCGGCGACGGCCGTCGCGCCTGCAAGCTCAGCCGGCACCTTGCCGGTGCGGGTGATGGCGCGGACATCATAGCCCGCGTCGATGAAGGCCTTGGCGACCACGCGGCCGAGCCGGCCATTGGCGCCGAGGATTGCAATCTTGGTCATTCTTCGTCTCCTGTTTGCTGTGAAGCGACGGGACAAGCCCACCGCCTTGGGGATATCTCGGCGTCTGTTCAGCGGTTGCCGAAGAGGTCGCGGTTGCTGCCCTGGACGACCGGCTTCCGGATGATTGCATTCGACTTCTCGATCGATGTGGTGATCGTCTTGTCTTTGCTGGCGACAGGCGTCTGGCTGGCATTGTTCGAGCCGAACTTGTCGCTGCTTGCGAAAGCGGCGTTGGCGGCGATGAGGAGGGCAGCGGCGGTGAGTGCAATCTTGGTCATTTGGGTTACTCCTGATTGGCTTGTTGCAGGGCGTATCGATGTTTGCAGGCCGAATATGATTGCCTCACCAATGAATTGAAATTGACCATGTGTGCAGTTCTGATATTCAGTTGTGAATGGCTGATATCGACTGGAACCTGATCAAAAGCTTCGTCACGGTCGCTGAGACCGGCAGCCTGTCGGCCGCGGCGAGAAAGCTGTCGGCAAGTCAGCCGACGCTTGGCCGCCACATCTCGGAACTAGAACAGGCGCTCGGCGTCATCCTTTTCCGGCGCGGGCGAAGCGGCTACGCGCTGACGGAAGCCGGGGCCACTCTGTTAGAGCGCGGCAAGGCGGTGAGCGAGCAGGCGAGCGCTTTTTCACGGCTGGCGCTGGGTTCGGTCGAAGCGATCGAAGGGACGGTGCGCATCGCCGCCAGCGAGGTGGTGGCGGCCTATGTGCTGCCCGACATGATGGCGCGGCTCGGCATCGAGGAGCCCGGCATCGAGGTCGAGATCGTCGCTTCCAACCAGGTCGAGAACCTGCTGCGCCGGGATGCCGACATCGCCATCCGCATGGTCAAGCCGACACAGAACGAGTTGGTGGCGCGCAAGGTCTGCGATATCGCGCTCTGCGCCTGTGCTTCCCTAGCCTATCTCGACCGGTGCGGCCGCCCGCGCGAGCCGGCCGACCTGCTCGACCACGCGCTGATCGGCTTCGACCGGAGCGACGAGATGATCCGAGGCTTTACGCATTTCGGCATATCGGTCACGCGGAACAGTTTTCGCTTCCGGGCCGACAACCAGATCGTGCTTTGGGAGGCGGTGCGGGCGGGAATCGGCATCGGCCTCGGCCAGGAGCCGCTGGCCAAGCGGGACCCCCTGGTGGAGGATGTGCTGCCGGGCCTGCCGCTGCCCAAGCTGCCGGTGTGGCTGGCCATGCATCGCGACGTGCGCACCAGCGTGCGCATCCGACGCGTGGCGGATTTCCTTCACGAGGAACTGAAACGCTATTCGGCCGGCGCCGCGTCGGGAGCGAATTCGGCGCGATGAGCCAATCCGGCCATCAGCAGGACGACGATCAGCAGACCCGACATGGCGATGAAGATCGGGCCGAAGCTGGAATGCTCGGCGACGAAGCCGATCGCCGAGGGCGCCACGAGGATGCCGGAATAGCCCATGGTGGTGACGACGCTCATGCCGGTGCCCGATGACATGCCTTCCTGGTTGCCGCCGGCCGAAAAGATGATCGGCACCATATTGGCGATGCCGAAGCCGCACAGAGCGAAGGCGGAGATGGCAAGCCAGGGTGAGGGCGACAGGCCTGCGATCAGCATGCCGGCGGCAGCGATGATCGCCGAACCGCGCAACGTCGTCACGGCCCCGAAACGATTGCGCACGCCGTCGCCGAAGAAACGCATGATCGCCATGACACCGGAAAAGGCGGCGTAGGCGAGACCGGCAATGGCGAGATCGGCGCCGAGTTCCTGCCTGAGATAAAGCGCTGCCCAGTCGAGTACGGCGCCTTCGGAGACCATCGTCAGCAGCGCCATCAGGCCGACGAAGTAGACCAGCGGGTTTCCCGGCAAGGTGAATTTATGATGCTCCGCAGCCTGCGGCCTGCCCTCGGCGACGATATAGGGCACCGCCGCCGCGATCGCCGCTAAGGCAAGCGCCGTCACCACCGCGGCGTGGGCGAGGTGGCCGTAATTCTGGATGGCAAAGCCGCCAAGGGCACCGCCGGCGAAACCGCCGAGGCTCCAGAAGCCATGCGAGGAGGACATGATCGCGCGCGACAGCCGCCGCTCGACCACCACCGCATTGGCGTTCATGGCGACATCCATGCCGCCGATGGAGCCGCCAAAGATGAACATGGCGACGGCAGCCAGCGGCACGTTGGGCGCCAGCGCCACGACCAGCAGACCGAGGCTGCCGCAGAGGCCAAACCAGCGCAGCACGGTGCGCGAGCCGTGTTTCGAAATCAGGTGACCGCACCAGGTCATGGCGGTGACGGCGCCGGCGCCGAACAGCAGGATCAAAAGCCCCAGAGTGAACTTGGAAATGTCCAGGCGGGTCAGGAACACCGGGATCTGCGGCGCCCAGCTGCCGGTCAGGAAGCCGTTGGCGAGGAAGATGGCCGCCACGGCCCAGCGGCCGCGAATGGCGGTCTGCATTGCATTCGACGCGTTCATAGGCGAATCCGGTCAGAAAGTGGCTTTGCGCGGCAAATTAGATCGATTCAATTTTCAGTCAAGCGCTGCGCTCGGGAAGCATTTGGGCCAAACGAACGCCTAGGGTAATCGAGGACGTGAGAGACCACCTAGTGGTCTCTGGGTCGCCTGGCCTCGAATTCGGCCTTCTTGGCGTCGGAGGTTTCGGTCTGGTGCAGCGCCTGCCATTGCGCGTAAGGCATGCCGTAGACGATCTCGCGCGACTGGTCCTTGCTGAGATCGACGCCTTCGGCTTCCGCGGCCTCGCGATACCAGTTCGACAGGCAGTTGCGGCAGAAGCCGGCGAGGTTCATCAAATCGATGTTCTGCACGTCGCCACGCTCACGCAGATGCGCCACCAGCCGGCGAAAGGCGGCGGCCTCGAAGTCGCGTTTCTGTTCGTCGCTGAGTTCGGTCATCGAAACCTCCTCATAACGGCCCGGTGCGCGAGCCGAACATCTTCACTTGGTGTATATCGGGACGGCGATCGATCGCGTCAACGATCGGCGCCAGACGCTCAGCCCACGAAAGCGCATCCCCGCCGGTCGCGATCAGGTCCTGGCGGATTTCGATCAGCGCGTGGGCATAGCCGTTGACGATGGCGTGCCTGAACATGGTGTCGCCCCGCAGCGCGCCGTCATAGGGCTCGTTGTCGCCGACAACGAGGTTTTTGTCAGCGGCCAACATGTCGATCAGCGGCCGCGCCACGCGGTCGTCGCGGTCCCACAGTACGCCGACATGCCACGGCCGCTGCCTGCCCTGCATGACCGGCGTGAAGGAATGCACGGAGAAGATGAAGGGTGCCTTGCCGGAAGCCTGCGCGACCGAGGCGATCATGGCGCCGACGGCGTCGTGATAGGGCCGGTAGAAGCGGTCAAGCCGCCTTTCGCGCTCCTCCGGGGCGAGGGGATAGTTTCCCGTCACGACCGTGCCGTCATAGAGCTGACGGATCAGCGTCGGATCATCCTCGCCGCGATTGGGATCGATCAGCAGCCGCGAAAAATTGGCGAGCACCGCTGGCACATCGAGCAACGCAGCGAGTTCGCGCGTCACCGCCTCGACGCCGATGTCATAGGCGATGTGGCGGTCGAACGCCGCCGCCGGCAGGCCAAGGCTGCCATAGTCTTCAGGCAGGTCGCGGCGGGCATGGTCGGCCAACAGCACCATGCCCCGCTTGCGGTCGCCCTCGACGACATCGAAAGGCGCGAAAACTGTGGATCGGGTCATTGGCGGGAAATGGTCTGTTCGCTGGCTTCCGGGGAGGATGCTATCGTCTTTCCACGAAGACGACGCGGGCGCAATGCCGTTGTTTGGCCAAGGTTTCCGCTGAAATCTGGCAAGGGGCGACGGATCGCGCGCCGGGAGCCTTCTTAAATCGATTGGAATTGGACAAAACGGCGCGTTGACATGCGCCCGGACTTTTCCGAAAAGGGGCGCAGAGAGATGCTGATGTGGTTCTTGAGGGGTTTCAGGATGAGTTCCGCCGGCGGGCGGCGCGTGCGCTTCGCCTTCGCCATGCCGCTCCTGACGCTCGCCGTGGGTTTGTCCGCGATGGTTGCGGCCTCGCCTGCACGCGCTGATTTCCGCGTCTGCAACGCGACGCAAAACCTGGTCGGCGTCGGCATCGGCTATCGTGCCAAGGCCGGCTGGATCACCGAGGGCTGGTGGCACATCGAAGGATCGAGCTGCAAGACGCTGATCGAAGGGCCGCTGTCATCAAGGTTTTACTATCTTTATGCAGAAGACGCCGAGCGCGGCGGACGCTGGGACGGCCCGATCAACATGTGCGTGGCTGAAAAAGAGTTCAAGATCGCCGGCGTCACCGATTGCGTCGCCCGGGGCTTCCAGCGCGCCGGATTCCAGGAATACGACACGGGCGAGCAGGCAAGCTGGATGGTCCAGCTAACCGACGACCCCGCAACGGGAGGCGCGCCAGCCGCCCCGGGAACAAACAGTCAATGAGACGCAGCCGCAAGGTCAAGATCCTAGCCACCATCGGTCCGGCCTCCTCTTCCGAGGAAATGCTGAAGAAGCTGTTCGAAGCGGGCGCCGATGTGTTCCGCATCAACATGAGCCATACCGATCACGAGTTGATGCGCACGCTCGTCGGACGCATCCGCGCCGTCGAGGAGACGGTCGGAAGGCCGATCGGCATCCTTGCCGACCTGCAAGGACCCAAGCTGCGCGTCGGCAAGTTCGCCAACGGCAAGGAGGTGCTGACCGTCGGCCAGACCTTCACGCTCGACGACAATCCCGAGCCCGGCACCGCGGCCAGGGTCTATCTGCCGCATCCCGAAATCCTGAGTTCGGTCGAGGCCGGCCACCGGCTGCTGATCGACGACGGAAAGCTGGAGCTGAAAGCGGTGAAGGCCAATGGCAAGGCGATCGTCTGCACCGTCGTTGCCGGCACGACGATTTCCGACAGAAAGGGCGTCAGCCTGCCCGATACCGACCTGCCGGTCGGCGCGCTGACCGAGAAGGACCGCAGGGATCTCGACGCGGTGCTCGCCACCGGCGTCGACTGGATAGCGCTGTCCTTCGTGCAGCGGCCGGAGGACCTTGCCGAAGCGCGCAAGATCGCGCGCGGCCGGGCGCTGATCATGGCCAAGATCGAGAAGCCGCAGGCGGTTGCCCGTCTGGCCGAAATCATTGAACTCTCAGACGCGCTGATGGTCGCGCGCGGCGATCTCGGCGTCGAGATGCCGCTGGAAGCAGTGCCCGGGATTCAGAAGCAGATCACGCGCGCAGCGCGCCGCGCCGGCAAGCCGGTGGTGGTCGCCACGCAGATGCTGGAATCGATGATCACCGCGCCCGTGCCGACCCGCGCGGAAGTCTCCGACGTTTCGATCGCCGTCTTCGAAGGCGCCGACGCCATCATGCTTTCGGCCGAATCGGCCGCGGGCGCCTATCCGGTGGAAGCGGTGGCGATGATGAACCGCATCGCCACCAAGGTGGAAACCGATCCGACCTATGCAGGCATCATCAACGCCCAGCGTTCCGAGCCTGAAGCAACCGGCGCCGATGCGATCTCGCTGGCGGCTCGCGAAATCGCCGAGACGCTGAAACTGTCGGCGATCATCACCTACACGGCTTCCGGCACCACGGGCCTGCGCGCCGCGCGCGAGCGCCCGCAGGTGCCGATCGTGGCCCTGTCGCCGATCGTCAACACGGCGCGGCGGCTGTCGCTGCTGTGGGGCACGCACTGCGTCGTCTCCCCCGATGCCACCGATCTCGACGACATGGTCGATCGCGCCTGCCGCATCGCGCTTGAAGAGGAATTCGGCAAGCCCGGCGACCGCGTCATCATCACCGCCGGCGTGCCGCTGAGGACGCCCGGTTCGACCAATATGCTGCGCATCGCCTATGTCGGATCGGACTTGGGCACTCGATAAGCGCCCCGGAGGGCTTCACCGCGTTGCGATCTTGAGAGCTCTTGTTGCCGCTGCGGCGTGGTCAATGCGCTGAAGGAAGCGACGCGCGCGGGTATGGGATCTTGCAGATATTGATCCGGTCCCCGCATCTTTCGCCGATTAAGTTCGGCAGTGTCGAACAGATCGAAATCGACCTTTTCCAGCGTGCAGTGCCAGTCGGCGCTGTGCGAAGCCCATCCTCGTTTGTGGTGTTCCAGAAGCCGTTCGCGGCTGGAATAGCCATGGCAGTCGAAGGCGATCACGCCGTTGGTCACATAGATATGGTTTCCGGAATCGTTCCCGCTTGGAATGATCCGCTCGCCGTAAAATCCGTCCAGGGGAGGATAGCTGAGAAAGACGCCCGCAAGGATGGGGCAGGCGCCGTAACCGAAGAAGATGCGGTCCGGCAGCGCCCAGAATTTTTCGGGATTTTTCTTTATGCCGTGTTTCAGGACGTACATGCCGCTCTGGCCCCGATACCGTTTTTCGACGACCGTTGTCGGAAGACGCACATCAGGTCGGCGCCAACTCCGCTTCGGGTTCCTTGAGGTCGGCGCATTTTCCGGCGCCATAGGCATCGCCGGCGATCCGCGCTTCCACCGCCCTTGCCATCGCCTCCAGATCCACGCTCCTGCCGGCGGCCTTCTCGATAGCGCCAACGACCAGATCAGACGCGATCCAGTCCGGCTTGTGGCCGAGATTGCGCACCCAGACCAGTTCGGCGCCGGCAATGTTGCGCTCGAGGCCGACCGAATGGATATGGGCGTAGACGACCTTGTCTCGATTGCCCGAGATGACCACGGTCGGCGCCTTGATCTCGGCGTAGCGCGGCGCGGCCCCAAGCGCATAGCGGTAGAGGCCGGCGACATCGCTGGCATTTGCGCGGAAGGCCGACGGTCTCAGCACCAGCGGGATCGAGGCCTCGGCGACATAATTGTCCGGCACTTTGTTGGGCGAGAAGACGCAGGTCGTAGCGTCGGCGATCCGCAGCATTCCTGCCGGATAGCTCAGCGTTTCGGAGAACAGCCGGCCGATCACCGGAATGGTGGTCAGGTCGTAGTACCAGGCGGTTGCGCCGCCGGGCCACGGATGGGTTGCCGGTGCCAGGAATACCAGCCCGAGCGTCTTGTCGGCATGCTCGCGGCCGAAGGCGGTCGTCACCGCGCCACCGAAGGAATGGCCGACGATGATAGCCTGCTTCATGCCGAGATGGTCCATCAGCGCGGCGACGGTGTCGGCCTGCGACCACGGATCCTCGTTGTTGCCGGGCCCGCGTCCCGACCAACCGAATCCCGGCCGGTCGAAGAACAGCAATTCGGCGCGCCCTTCGAGCAACGGCCTGAGCGGCAGCATCTGATCCCTGAGATTGGCGCTGGCGCCGTGGATGAAGACAACAGGCGGCAGGTCGGCCTTGGCGTGGCCAGGAACGTGGACATAATGGATGCGCGCGCCATCGATGTCGATGAATTCGCCGACGGCCGGGTTGCGGCGCTCGATCAGCCAGGAGCCGACGCGGGTGATGCCGACAAAGCCAAAGACGAGCGCCAGAAGGAAGGCGAAGACGGCATAGAGCAGGTTCATGTGGGATATACGAGAGGGAGTAGGGGAGTAGGGGAGTAGGGGAGTAGGGGAGTAGGGCAAGTATTTCCGGGCGATCTCTTTCCTACTGCCTTACTGCCCTATTTCCCTACTCCCTTAAAATATCAAATGCCTTCGCCGGCGAGCTCTTCCGAAAGCGTGCCGACTTGATCCTGGGCGCTGCGCAGCATCGGATAGATGGCAAGGACCTTCTGCCAGGCCTCGAGCGCCGATTGCTTGCGTCCGGTCACGGTCATGATCTGCGCCAGGCCCGACAGCGCGCCGAAATGGCGTGGTTCGAGTTGCAACGTATGGTCGATGTCGGACATCGACTTGCCGTAGTTCTTCATCATGAAATGCACCGTGGCGCGCCGGTTCCAGCCCTCGGCATAGGCCGGCTGCAAGGTGACCACCTGGTCGAGGAAATCGAGCGCTACGTCGAATTTCTGGTTCTCGAGCGCCTTCTGCGACCATTGCATCATCAGGTCGATCGAGGCGCTGCCCGACTGGGACCATTCGCTCCAGATGATGCCGGCGATACGCTCTGCCGCCTTTTCGTTGCGCTCGCGCTTGAGATCGGCAAACAGCTTGTCGAGGCGGGCTTCCCTGTTCATTGCGGGAGGCGCGGCTTGCGGCACTGGCTGGGCATCCGGAGGCGCCGGCTCTGGGGCCGCTTGCACGACCGCCCGATCATCGGCCCGCGCCGGCAACGAGATGGCGCTGCAAAAGAGAAGGACCGTCAAAAATGCAAAAAGAATCCGCATCGCCCGAATCTAGTCCCGGGCGGCGGAACGTCAAACTGATTTAGCGTGAACGGCCGGCGGACCGACGATAAACACCAACTGCGGAGGCAAAAGCCTCGCGACGAAGCTCAGCCCTGGCGCGCCTTATAGCGGGGGGCGGTCTTGTTGATGATGTAGACGCGGCCCTTGCGGCGAACCAGACGGTTGTCGCGATGACGCGCCTTCAGCGCCTTGAGCGAATTCTTGATCTTCATGGTCTTGCCTGTCGGTGTGGACCCGGTCCGGGTCGAAATTTTAAGGCGCGCCAGAAGACGCGCCTTTGAACTGTGGGTGGCTCATAAACGAGGAGCCTTGTCCGTGTCAACCGCAAGCATGCCCGGTAGCGGAGATGAATGCCCGGTGTCGTCAAATATCCGCAATCGGCCAATGGCTCGGCACCGGCTGGTATGATGTGGTGGTCGCCACGTGACTTGAGAACGCCATGCGCCGAGTTTTCCTGCCCGGTAGCTCGCGGCGTCGAGATTGCTGTCAGGCGCGGCGGCTGATCCGGGTGAAATGGCCCATCTTGCGGCCGGGCCGCGCTGCGGCCTTGCCGTAGAGATGCAGCATCAGGTCGGGCTCCGCCAGCAATTCCGGAACGCGCGAGATATTGTCGCCGATCAGGTTCTCCATCACGCAGTCGGAATGGTGTCGCGGGTCGCCGAGCGGCAGGCCGGCCACGGCGCGGATATGCTGCTCGAACTGCGAAACGGTGCAGGCGGCTTCCGTCCAGTGGCCTGAATTGTGGACGCGCGGCGCGATCTCGTTGGCCAGCAGCGAGCCATCGGCCAGCACGAAGAACTCGACGCCGATGACGCCGACATAGTCGAGCGCCGACAGGATCTTCACCGCCGCTGTCCGGGCCGCCTCGGCTGTCCGGGGCGCGATCGCGGCCGGCACGGTCGATGTGTGGAGAATGCCGTTGCGGTGGACGTTCTCGGCCGGATCGTAGGCGGCGACGACGCCATCGATGCCGCGCGCGGCGATGACGGAGACTTCGCGCTCAAAGGAAACGAAGGCCTCGAGGACCAGCGGCACGCTGCCCATGGCCTCGCAGGTGCCGGCGAAGCCGCCGGCTTGCATGTCACGGAAGACGCGCTGGCCCTTGCCGTCATAGCCCATGCGCCGCGTCTTCAATATGCCGCTGCCGCCAAAGGATTTCAGCGCTGCGGTCAGCTCGCCGTCATTGTCGACCGCGCGGAAATCCGCCGTGGCAATGCCGATGCCGTTGAGAAATGTCTTTTCGGTCACCCGGTCCTGCGCCACATCAAGCGCGCGCGCAGGCGGATAGACCGGCACCTTTGCGGCGAGCGCCTCGGCGGCGGCAACCGGAACGTTCTCGAATTCATAGGTGACGACGGCACTTGCCTCGGCCAATTCGGCAAGCGCGGCGGGGTCGTCGTAGGCGGCGGTGACCTGACGGTTGGCGACCTGCGCCGCGGGGCAATCCGGCTGCGGCTCCAGCACCACGGTGGGGTAGCCGAGGCGAGCGGCGGCCATTGCCAGCATGCGGCCGAGCTGGCCGCCGCCAATGATGCCGATGGTCGATCCGGCGGGCAGGCTCACGGCGTGTCCGTGGGTTCGGCCGCGACCTTGGCGGTCTGCGAGGCGCGCCAGGCATCGAGCCGCCCGGCAAGCTTGTCGTCGTTGAGCGCCAGCACGGCGGCGGCCAACAGGGCGGCATTGGCCGCACCAGCCTTGCCGATGGCCAGCGTCCCCACCGGGATGCCGGCCGGCATCTGGACGATGGACAGCAGTGAATCCTGTCCCGACAGGGCTTTGGATTCCACCGGCACGCCGAACACCGGCAGCGGTGTCATCGCCGCCGTCATGCCGGGCAGGTGCGCCGCACCGCCCGCACCGGCGATGATGACCTTGTAGCCGGCGGCCTTGGCGCCCTTGGCGAAGTCATAGAGCCGGTCGGGGGTGCGGTGCGCCGAGACGATCAGCCGTTTGTGCGGGATGCCAAGCGCCTCCAGTGTCTCGGCGGCATGGCGCATGGTCGCCCAGTCGGACTGGCTGCCCATGATAATGGCGACGTCGGCGCGTTGATTGTCCAAGCTTCTGCTCCCGGCGACAAAGGCGCGCCTTAGCGGAATTCGGCGGCGGCGGCAAGGATGCGGGGCATTGCCGGCGTCCGGCCGGGAAATCGGCCTATGCCGCAGCCTTGCGGAAGCGGGCGACGAAATCGTCGAGTTCGGGCCGCTCCATGTCGGAGATCGCCCAGTAGGAGAAGGCGCCGTCGCTCCACTGCACCAGCGAAAAGCCGCCCGAGGAAAGATCGTCAGGCTCGCTGACCTTGCCGCCCTGCTGCGGTTCGGCGACCAGCGTGATCAGATGCTCGCGGTGGCGGTAGACAAGTGCCGGCACCGGGCGGCCGGAAATCACCTCGACCCGGCCGCCGATCAGCGCAAAACCGTCCTTGGCAAGATCCGGTGCCGGCGGCGACACGCCGATCCGGGCGTCGAGCCAGGGTTTTACCGTATGGCGATCCGACGAGACGATGTCGATCGGGCTGGCGGCAAGCAGGCTGCGGCGATGGCCGCTGGCGACCGCCGCGGCGAAGCTGTCGGACGCGCCGTTGACCATCACCCATTGCGTTGCCCCGCTGGCCAGCACCGCGCTGATCATGATCGAGGCGGCAAGAGCGCGCCAGTCGAACGAGCCGAAGCGGCGCGCTCGACTTGGTGACAGCCGCGTATCGGCGTTTCGCCTCTGGCCTCCCCCGCCCGGGGCAAGCACCCCCGGGGGCACCGGCGAGCCCTGCTGCGGCTTGGCCGTTCCGCCTGCCGGCTGTGCGGTGGGCGCGGCGCCAATGGCCGCGATGCGCGCGCGAAAGGCGCCGCCGACATCTGGGTGCGGCAGGCGGCTGACCGCGCCCCGCAAGGCCACGATGCGGGCATGCTCTGAGGCAAGCCGCGGATCGGCCGCAATGCGCCGCTCCACCGCAAGCGCGGCCGCTGCATCAAGTTCGCCATCGACGAGGGCGTGGATCATCAGCCTGATGCCTTCCGGATCATTGGGCAGTCCATCGTCATGCATGGTCATGGCGCTCTCCCCAGGTCAGACATAAGCAGGCTCCGCGCGCGGGCCAGCCTGGACATCACCGTGCCCATCGGCACGCCGAGCATGGCCGCTATCTCGCGATAGCTGAGGCCGCTGATGTCGCGCAGCACAAGCGTCTCGCGAAACGGCTGCGGCAGGGCTGCTATCGCCGTTTCAAGCGCCACCGTGTCGGCCTTGGCGATCAGGCTTGCCTCCGGACCATATTCGTCCGGCACGCTGATGCCGTGTGCCGCCGCCATCTCGTCGAGATCGCCGAGATCACCGACGGCCAACATGCCGCGCGGCCGGTTGCGCGACATCCAGGTATAGGCGGTGTTGCGCACGATGGTCAGCAGCCAGGCGCGGGCATTGCCGCCGGCATAGCCTGATATGCCCGCATGCGCCTTTATGCAGGCGTCCTGCACGACGTCCTCGGCATCGGCGCCATTGCCGGTCAACCAGCGGGCAAGCGCCAGCGCGTCACCGAGATGAGGCAGCACCACCTCGCTGAAGCGCTCGGCTCCGGCCTTCTCGCTCAAAGCAGCACCATCCGATACTCCACGAGGAACAGGCCGTGCGCTTTCAAGCAATACCGGCGGTCTCGCCCCGCCCGTGCGGGCGAAACCCTCGGCAACAGGCAAAGCCGCCTGCCGTGGCGAAAGTGAATTCATCTGCGTCACCAGTGTCAAGCGCAATGGGAAAGCCGTGCATCATGGGAGAGAGGCCGGTTGAGGTCATGCGCTCCAGCACATGGCGGCCGACGCCGCGGCCATGTTCGCTGTCGTGTTCATGATGACGGACATGCGGATCTCCTCAACGCCTGTAGCGGCCTATGTCGAGGAGACCCGTTGCGGCCGAGATTTATTCCCGCCGCGTACGCATCCGGCTGTTCACAGTCACGTGATCAGCCGGTGCTTTGGGTTCGTTGGTCCGCTTGGCGCTCAATCCGGCCAGCGCAAGGCGCCGGAAGAGACCTTGCGAGCAATCTTCATGGCGTCGGCGGGCCGGTCCTTCGCGGTCAACAGGGCGCGCAGCCGTTCGGCGACGATTTCCGCCTCTCCGAGATGAAGATTGCAGGGGTCGAGGAAGAAATGGCCGCGTTCGACCTCGTGATTGCGCACGATGATGGGCGGCGATCCACCGGCAAGCGCCGAGGCAAGGCCGGCGGCGGTGAAGCGGCTTTCCGGCAGCACGAAGACCTGCAGGCGGTCGAGCGGGTTGGAGGTCGGGTCGGGAATGATCTCCGCGCCAATGCCCGGGATAC
This sequence comes from Mesorhizobium sp. B2-4-2, assembly GCF_006442845.1. NCBI lineage: Bacteria > Pseudomonadati > Pseudomonadota > Alphaproteobacteria > Hyphomicrobiales > Phyllobacteriaceae > Mesorhizobium > Mesorhizobium sp. B2-4-2. Next base: position 36,400 of record NZ_VFVM01000015.1, read on the forward strand.
CCTGCAGAGCATCCTTCCAAAGGTTGAGGGCGGCCTCTTCGCGCCGGCGGATGCCGGCGTGGTCGCGCTTCTCCCATGCCTCGAGCGCGGCCATGGTGCCGGCGATGCTTTCCTTGCCGACCTTCATGGCGCGGGCGACGCCGCGGTTCTGTAGATAGGCGGCGCGCACCAGATCCTTGCGTCCGGTGACGATGCCGCTGGTCGGGCCGCTCAGGAATTTGTGGCCGCTGTAGATGACGATGTCGGCGCCACGCGCCAGGAAGCCGCGCAGGTCATATTCGGAAGCCGCGTCGACGATCACCGGCACGCCCCTGGGGTGGCAGATTTCGCAGAATTCCTCCAGCGACAGCATGCCGTACTGCACGGTGTGATGCGCGACGACGTAGAGGCCTGCCGCCGTTCGCTCGTTGATCGCGTCGCGGACATGATAGTCCTGCGTGACGCTGACCGTGCCGGCGGGCACCACCTTGGCGCCGGCGACGCGGACCGACTGGTCGATCGGGGCGCCGTAGTTGACGATGTGGCCAAGCTGGATGATCACCTCTGACTTGAGGTCGCCGGTGTCGTCCGGCAGGCGTTCGATGGCGAGCAGGTTGGTTCCCGTCATCGCGCCGGCGATCGCCATGGTGATGCCGCTGGCGCAGCAGGCGGTGATGAAGCCGGCCTCGCCGCCGGTGAGGCGCGCGACGACGGCGTTTGCGGCGCGCTGCAGATCGTCCATCTCCACCCATTGCGATGCCATTTCAGACATCGCGCTGATCGCTTCAGGCACAATGATCGACGCACCGAGCGCCGTCATCGTGCCGGAGACGTTGATGATCGGACGAAGGCCGAGCCGTTCGCGGATCGTCGTGTTGGAGCCGGTGTCGGAATAGGTTTTCATGTGAGCAATCCCGTGGATGACAGATCAGGCAGCGATCTCGACGACCGCTTCGATTTCGACGGTGATGTTTCCGGGCAAGGAGCCGACGCCGATCGCCGAGCGGGCATGCCCGCCGATCGTGGTGAAAACGTCGGCGAAAAGATCGGAGCAGCCATTCACCACTTTGGGGTGGTCGCTGAAAGTCGGCGTGGCATTGACGAAGCCGAGCAGCTTGACGACACGCACGACGCGGCCGAGATCGCCGGCGGCAGCATGCATGACGGCAAGCAGGTTGAGGCCGGTGAGGCGGGCATGCTGATAAGCCTCCTCCACCGTCACATCCTCGCCCACCTTCCCGGTGCAGAGCGAGCCGTCGGCCCGCAGCGGTCCCTGGCCGGACAGGAAGATCAGCCGGCCGCTCTCGGCATGGGTAACGAAGTTGGCGATGGGCGTCGGCGGCTCGGGCAATGTGAGGCCGAGTTCGGCGAGCCTGGTGTAAGGCGTCATGGAAGAAGGCTCCTTGGGATGGTGTCAACCATCCGATGTCAGAAATGCGAGGCGCGGAAGCGCGCCAGGAAATTGCGCAGACGCTCATTCTCGGCGTCTGCTGCGAGAATCTCCTTCGGCGGGCCGACCGCGCCGACGCCGCCATCGGCCATGAAGACGATGCGGCTCGAGGCGTCGCGGGCAAAGGCCATCTCATGCGTGACCATCACCATCGTCATGCCGTCCTCGGCGAGGCTGCGCACCACTTCAAGCACCTCGCCGACGAGTTCCGGATCGAGGGCGGAGGTTATCTCGTCGAGCAGCAGGATTTTCGGCCCCATGGCCACGGCGCGCGCAATTCCGACGCGCTGCTGCTGGCCGCCGGAGAGCTCCGCCGGCAGGCTGTCGGCCTTATGGGCAAGACCGACGCGGCCGAGCCAGTGTTCGGCAATCGTGCGCGCCTCCACGGTGCTTTTGCCGCGCACCTTGGTGAGGCCGAGCATGATGTTGCCGGCGGCGGTGAGATGCGGAAACAGGTTGAAGCTCTGGAACACCATGCCGGTCTCGGCGCGCATCGCGGCAAGGTCGCGTTCGCTGCGGCGCTGGCGGGCTCCGGTTTCTCGGAAGCCGACCTCCTTGCCGTCGATGCGGATGGACCCGCTGTCATAGCTCTCCAGGAAGTTGACGCAGCGCAGCAGCGTGGTCTTGCCGCTGCCCGAGGGCCCGATGACCGTCACCACCTCGCCGCGCGCCACGCGCAGGCTGACCGAGCGCAGGACCTGGACGGCGCCAAAGGATTTGGACACATCGCGGATGTCGAGAAGGGCCGGGGCATCGTTCGAGCTTGTGGACATTGCTATTCCCGGATGAAGGAGAAACGCCGCTCCAGCCGCCTGCTGGCAAGCGAAAGCGCATAGTTGACGGCGAAGTAGATGAGGGCGCCAAGGATGTAGAGCGGCATGGCCTCATAGGTGCGGCCGATGACCTGGTTGATGGCCTGCATGAGATCGGTGATGCCGAGCAGCGAGACCAGCGCGCTGCCCTTGACCGCGTCGGTGACGCCATTGATCCAGGGCGGCAGGAAACGCCTGAACGCTTGCGGAAAGATGACATGGGCCAGCCGCTGGCGGAAGGTCAGGCCGATCGCCATTGCCGCCTCCGATTGTCCCTTCGGGATGGAGCCGACGGCGCCCCGGAGATATTCGACGACCTGGGCTGTCTTGAACAAGGTCAGCGCCAGCACGGCAGCCCAGAAGGACGGCAGGTGAAGCCCGACGGCCGGCATCCCGTAGTAGACGAAGAAGATGAGCACCAGGATCGGTATGCCGCGAATGGTGTCGCTGAAGATGCGCACCGCCCAGCGCGCCGGCGCCGGGCCATAGACCAGGCCGACGCCAAGGACGACACCGGCGACGAGCGAGAACGTCACGACCAGCAGCGACACCCAAAGCGTCAGCGCAAAACCCTGAGCCAGGAAAGGCAAGGCGTAGGCGATCTGGCCAAGCATGCTAGTGCACCACCTTGAACCAGCGTTCGACGAGCCGGAGCGCGTAAAGCAGGGCGTAGCCGGTCAGCAGATACATCGCCGTCACGACGAGATAGACCTCGACGATGCGGAAGGTGTTGAAGTTGATCCATTGCGCGCCGAAGGTCAGTTCGGGCACCGAGATGACCGAAGCGACGGAGGTGTCCTTGAACAGCGATATGAAAGTGTTGGAAAGCGCCGGCAGCGTGATGCGCAGCATGGTCGGCAGGCGCACATGGAGCAGCCTTTGCCAGGGCGTCAGGCCGATCGCCTTGCCGGCGTCTAGCTGGCCGCGCGGCACCGCTTCGAGACCGGAGCGGAACACCTCGACCAGATAGGCGCCGCTGTAGAGCGCCAGCGTGGCGACGAACGAGGTTTGCGCGCTGTAGGCGATGTCGACCACGGTCGGCAGACCGTAGAAGACGAGATAGACGAGCAGGATCAGCGGCACGTTTCGGATGAATTCGACATAGGCGGCAATGATGCCGCGCACCATGCGTCCGGCCGACACGTACCAGACCGCCAGGACCAGGCCGATGACGATGCCGATGGCGATCGAGATGACGGCGAGCTCCAGGCTGAGCAGCAGACCGCCCCACAGCTTGTCGAAATGCCGCCAGATCAGGTTGAAATTGAGCGCATAACCCATGCGTCGGCCTCAGTGCTCCCGATATGACGCAAAGCTGGCCGCGTCGCCAGGAAAAAGGGCGGAAGGGCGCCGGCGGCGCCCTTCCGCCGATGACGTCAGATAACCGGGAAGCCGGGGTGGCGCGCCGGCGGCTCCTGCCCGAAATAGTCCTTGAACGCGGCGTCATAGAGCGCCGTTTCATGGCCGAACATGGCGATGGTGAAGGTCTGGTTGACGAAGGTCAGCCAATCGAGATCGCCTTGCCGGAGCGCCGCGCCATAAAGCATCGAGTACCAGCTCTTGCCGGCATCGAAGTATTTGTCCGGATTGCGCGAGGCGAGCCAGCGCACGGTGGAGAGGTCGACGGCAGCGGCATCGGCACGCTTGGATTCCAATGCCTGCAGCACGTTGGCCTGTGTATCGATCTGCATCACCTGCGCCTCCGGCAAGGCAAAATGCACCGAAGATTCGGCGTCGACATTCTGCAGGATGGAAACGCGCGTCGCGGAGCCTGCGGCAAGCAGCTTGTCGAAGGTCTTGTTCTCGGCGCCGGGCAAAGTCAGCAAGGCGACGCCCTCGACGTAGTAAGGCCTGGAGAAGTTGATCAGCTGCGAGCGCTGCGCGGTCATGGTCATGAACTGGATGGTGATGTCGACCTTGTTCGTCGTCACGTTCGGAATGCGCTGCGCCGGGTCCTGCATGACGAACTCGACATTGGTCGGGTCATCGAACAAGCCCTTTGCCAGGATGCGCCCCATGGTGATGTCCATGCCGACGAGTTCGCCGGCATCGTTCTCGAAATGCCATGGCGCATTGGTGCTTCCGGTGCCGACAATCAATTTGCCGCGCTCCAGCACGGTGCGTAGCAGGCTATCGGGCGCAGCCTGCGCCGTCGCCTTCTGGACGTCGACCGTTGCCGCCGCGCTCATGACGCCGGCCGTTGCCAGTCCGGCCATACCCAGTTTCAGAAAATCACGCCTTTTGGATGTGTCGTCCACAGCGACCTCCTTTCGTGTTGTGTTCCCCTACGCACAGGCAATACGCGCACCCGGATCGTTACAGAAATTGTCTCTTACAAGGGACGAGTGTATCCTGTACAAGACAGATACTAACATCAGGAATCGACAATGCAAGATGGCAGCGCCTTGGCGGTCTCAGCGGACGCAAAGATTTCGGCCTCTCGGGAGAAGGGCCTCAACCGGGTGCTCGAGATTCTGGAGTTCCTTCATTCGACGCAGCGCGCCATCGGCATCGGCGACCTGGCCAAGGGGGTCAACGCGCCGCGTTCGACCACCTACACGCTGGTGCGATCGCTGGTCGATGCCGGCCTCCTGGAAATGGCCGGCGACGGCAACCGCGTCTATTTCGGCAAGAAGCTCTATCTCTATGGAATGGATTATGTGCGCGGCAACGACCTCTTGAGGCGAGGACGCCAGGAGGTCGACAACCTGTCGCGCGAGACCGGCGAGACCTCCGAACTGTGCATGCTGCAGAGCGGCCGCTACACGATCGTGCACTCGAGCCCGGGCACCCGGCCGTTCCGCATCAGCTCCGCCACCGGATTGCAGATCCCGCTGCCCTGGACCGCGTCAGGCAGGCTGCTGCTCGCCGGCCTCGAACAGGCCCGGATCGAGGCCATGATATCGGAAGACGACCTCATCCTGCCCGATGGCCGCAGATTGCAACTGGACGATTTCATCGCCGACATAGCGACGGCGCGCGCCACCGGCTATTGCATCACTTCGGGGCTCGTCGACGCCTATACGAAATGCCTCGCCGCGCCGGTGTTTTCAGCACCCGGCAGCGTCGAGGCGACGATGTGCCTGGTGGTGCCCATCGACACGTCGCAGGAGAAGACAGGCGAACTCCTGGCCCTGTTGCGCGAACGCGCGGCGCGGCTTTCGATCGCGGCCTGGACCTGAAGTCAGGCGATGATGTCCGGGATGATCTTGTCTTCCAGCTTCATCAGCCGATCCTTCAGCGCAAGCTTCTTCTTCTTCATGCGCTGGATCTGCAGCGGGTCGCAGTTCATGGCGATCATCGCATTGATCGCGGCGTCGAAATCGGCGTGTTCCTGCTTCAGCCGGGAAAATTCGAGGCGAATATCGGCCTGTTCCTGATCGGACATTCTCTACCGTCTGCACGTCTGCGGCGCCCAAAGCTGGGCCTGATTGGGCGGGGGGTGGCACTCTCTGCCACCGGCGCGCAGCCCATATCACATTTCACGTTGTCGTGGAATGCTACCACGGATCATTCGACATCGCTGCGCGAAGGTGGCACACTGTCATTGTGCCGTCACAGAGCGAGCCTGCGGTGGACGCGCCTTTGGCGGCTGCAATCGAGGAAATCATGAAAGGGAGAACCAATCATGTCTCTTGCATCCCATCTTGATGAGTTGCAGCGGAAACACGGCGACATCGAACGCGAGCTCGATGACGCGATGAATCACCCGTCGGTGGACGACCTCGAAATCGTGAATCTCAAGCGACGCAAGCTGGCAATCAAGGACGAGATTGAAAAACTGAGGGCCAAACCCACGACGCATTGATGCCCCACTGACATAACCGCTCACCATTCGGGTCTTTCCTGCCGGCGGCAATTGCCGCCGGACTGGTGGTTTTGATCTTCGGTTTCAGGTCGACCATCACAGATATTCGTACCAGGCAGAGGCCTTCCGACTTCCTAGTCCCAGGACGAGCAGGGGCGAAGCTCGTCGCGGCTCCCCTTTGCCGTAACTGACCGAAGAGTGCAGCGGAGCAGAATTCCGCCTTGCCGCGGCGCTCTGAGGTCAGGGCTTGGATTCTGGGACTGCGCTGCGTCGCTCTTCTCCTTGCTCCTCCCCGAAATGACGGACTCGTTCCGGGAAAGACAAAGCGATGGGGCCTGCCAATCGCCAGGTAGCCGATTGGCCGACGCAAGCGAGCGATAAAAGTCGGGCGCCGAGCAACCGGCGGCGGCATCGATTGCGGCCAGTGGCGACCTGTCGCCATTGACAAGCCATCTTTGCTCCTCCACCTCATGCCCGGACTTCAGCGCATCGGCCCGGAGCGCGCTTTTGTGCGTCCAAGTGGACGCGCGGCGCTCCAGAGATTAAAGGCTGCCGGCATGACCGGATATTATTCCTTTCCCTTCCCGCGCCGCACCTCGGTTGGCGTCGATGTGGGCGGCGTGGTGGTTGGCGGCGGTGCTCCCGTCGTCGTGCAGTCGATGACCAATACGGATACCGCCGATGTCGACCAGACGGTCGCCCAGGTGGCGGCGCTGCATCGCGCCGGCTCCGAGATCGTGCGCATCACCGTAGACCGCGATGAAAGCGCCGCCGCCGTGCCGCGCATCCGGGAACGGCTGGCGCGGCTCGGTATCAACGTGCCGATTGTCGGCGACTTCCACTATATTGGCCACAAGCTCCTGGCCGATCATCCGGCCTGCGCCGAGGCGCTGGCCAAATACCGCATCAATCCCGGCAATGTCGGTTTCAAGGACAAGAAGGACCGGCAGTTCGCGGCAATCGTCGAAATGGCGATCAAACATGACAAGCCGGTGCGCATCGGCGTCAACTGGGGTTCGCTCGACCAGGAACTCCTGACCCGGCTGATGGACGACAACCAGGCCCGCGGCTTTCCGTTGACCGCACAGCAAGTGACGCGCGAGGCGATCGTGCAGTCGGCGATCCTCTCGGCCGAGATGGCCGAGGAGATCGGCCTTGGCCGCGACAAGATCATCCTCTCGGCGAAGGTCAGCGGCGTGCAGGACCTGATCGCCGTCTACACCGAGCTCGCCAGCCGTTCCGACCATGCGCTGCATCTCGGCCTCACTGAGGCCGGCATGGGCTCGAAAGGCATCGTCGCCTCATCCGCCGCCATGGGCATACTGTTGCAGCAAGGCATCGGCGACACCATCCGCATATCGCTGACGCCGGAGCCGAATGGCGATCGCACGCGCGAGGTACAGGTGTCGCAAGAATTGCTGCAGACCATGGGTTTCAGGCAATTCGTGCCGATCGTCGCCGCTTGCCCCGGCTGCGGCCGCACAACCTCGACCGTGTTCCAGGAACTGGCCCAGAACATCCAGGCCGATCTCAGGAAGAACATGCCGGCGTGGCGTGAGAAATACCCGGGGGTCGAGAACCTCAAGGTCGCCGTGATGGGCTGCATCGTCAACGGCCCGGGCGAGTCCAAACATGCCGATATCGGCATTTCGCTGCCCGGCACCGGCGAGACGCCGACAGCGCCCGTCTTCGTCGACGGCAAGAAGGCGGCGACGCTGCGCGGACCGTCGATCGCGCAGGATTTCGAAAAGATGGTCGCCGACTATATCGAACAACGATTTGGTCGCGGCAAGGCCGCGGCAGAGTAGGTCGAATGCTGCGCTTCCTCCCGGTTGCGCTGATCCTGCTGTGCGGGTGGCCTACCCTGGTCCAGGCCGATCCGCCGCAATCGGCCAAGCAGCGGCTGATCGACAAGGTCTGCAACCTGATCCAGGCCCATGCCGACCAGAACGGCCTGCCCAGGGATTTCTTCGCCCGGCTGATCTGGAAGGAAAGTCGGTTCGATCCCAACGCCGTCAGTCCGGTCGGCGCCGAAGGAATCGCCCAGTTCATGCCGGGGACCGCCAAGATGCGCGGGCTCGCCAATTCCTTCGACATCAACCAGGCGATCCCGGCCTCGGCGAAATACCTCGCCGAGATGAAGACCAGCTATGGCAATCTCGGCCTGGCGGCCGCCGCCTACAATGCCGGCGAAAACCGGGTCTCGCGCTGGCTGGGCTCGGGCGGCTTCCTGCCGATGGAAACCGAAAGCTATGTCTTCGACATCATGGGCGAGCCGGTCGATAAGTTCGCCGACCGAGCCTATGCCGGAAGCGTGCGACCGCTCGACGCGAAATCCGATTTCGTCGCGGCCTGCCGTAAGCTCCCGGTGATCATGTCGCGCACGGTGGCGATGGCTTCCATCAACATAAAGCCCTGGGGAATCCAGGTGGCCGGCAATTTCCGCCGCAGCGCCGCGATCAACCAGTGGCTCAGGGTGAGAGGCCGCTTCCCGGCCCTGCTAGGCGGGCATGATCCGGTGGTCAGCCGGGTGCGCACGCCGATCGGCCGGCGCGGCATCTACGCGGTCAGGATCGGGGTCGACGACCGTGCCGTCGCCGGCGCTATCTGCCAGAAGTTGCAAAGTGTCGGCGGGGCATGCGTGGTGGTGCGCAACCGATAGCGGGTGTGTCGTTGCGGGTGAAGGGGCGATAAAAATGACGGCCGCGGCTATAGGCCCTGGATTGGCCGGCATTGCCCTGCCTTCAACGAGCAATGAGGGCCGCAGGATGGTCGACGCATATATTATCTGCGGCACGCCCAGGACCGGAAGCACTTTGCTGTGCAAACTCCTGGCCTCCACGAAGGCCGCGGGCGATCCTCATTCGTTCTATCGGCGGCAGGACGTGCCCGAATGGGCCGAAGAGTGGGGGCTGCCCGGCCGCGACACGATGGGCGAACTCGAATTCAATGCCGCCTATCTCAATGCGGCCATCGCCGCCGGCAAGGATGGGACCGGTATTTTCGGCCTGCGCCTGATGCGAGAGAATCTGGATGAGCTTTCAGCGATACTCGACCGGATTTTCCCGGGGCTTGTCTCGGATAAAGCTCGTTTCGAGAGGGCGTTTGGCCGTGTTCTCTACATACATCTGTCACGCGAGGACAAGCTTGCGCAGGCCGTATCGCTGGTCAAGGCGCAGCAAACCGGCCTTTGGCATGTCGCTCCTGATGGAACCGAGCTGGAAAGGGTGGGGCCTCCCCGGGAACCTCAATATGATTTCGGGCGGATCAAGGATGAGGTTGCCGAGCTCGGAGCTTATGACGCTGCCTGGAACATGTGGTTCGCGGAGCAAGAGGTAATCCCGCTGCGGATCGGCTATGAGCGCCTGTCGAGCGATCCGGTTGCAACGTTGGCGTCCGTTTGCGACGCCTTGGGGGTTCAGGCACCGGATGCTGGGGATATAAGACCCGGCGTCGCAAGGCTTGCCGACGAGACAAGCCTCGACTGGATGCGCCGTTATCATCTGGATGCGGCGTCCGAGGCGTCGACGGTATAGCTATGCCGTCTTCGCCACCACCGTTTCGCTGAGCCAGGTGCCGATCTTGGCGCCGAGGCGGTCGGGTGAAACCGGCTTCGGCAGATAATCGTCCATGCCGGCTTCGATGCACTTGTCGCGGTCGCCCTTCAGCGCATGCGCGGTGACGCCGACGATCGGGATGTGGCTGCCATCCGAGGCCTCCGTCGTCCGGATGGCGCGGGTCGCCTCGTAACCGTTCATCTCCGGCATGGAGACGTCCATCAGGATCAGCCTCGGGCGCAACGAGCGGTACATCTCGACCGCCGTGCGGCCGTTGCCGGCTATGCGATAGCTCAAGCCCAACCCGTTGAGGATCTGGCCGAACACCAGCTGGTTCACCTCATTGTCCTCGGCGATGAGGATGTCGATCGGACCGTTCGGCGCGACCGTCGGCTCCGGCACGGGGACGGCCGGCATTGCCGGGCCGCGGATGACGGTAAAGGCGGGCGGCGCCGCCTGCGACGGCGCCGGTACGGGTTCGCGAACGAACTGCGCCCTGCCGACCTGCGAGCGGGCTTTCTGGACGACCGAGATAACGGTGCCGAGCAGGACCGCGGAGCGCGCCGGCTTGGTCAGGTGCGCGGCAATGCCGAAATCGATGATCATCTTGCCGAAATCGACCTGATCGACCGAGGTCAAGAGCACGACCGGTATGGCCGACAGCCGGCTGTCGGCGGCAATGGCTTTCGCGACATCGGCGCCGTTCATACCGGGCATCTGGTAGTCGAGGATGATGCAATCGACGGCGGCCCCCAGATGGCAGGCGCGGTCGAGGAAAGCCAGGCCGACCGCACCGCTTTCGGCGGCGGCGCAGTCGAAGCTCCAGCTCCTGAGCTGTTCGAGCAGGATCTCGCGGTTGACCGGATTGTCGTCGATGACCAGAACGCGGGCGCCGGTGACGTCGACCGGCACGATCTCGTCGCGAGCCTCGGCACGATGCACGGGCAGGGGCACCGCGAACCAGAATACGGAGCCGCGGCCGATCTCGCTCTCGACGCCAATCTTGCCGGCCATCAGGTCGACGAGGCGGGCGGCGATGGCGAGACCAAGGCCGGTGCCCTCGTGACGGCGGGTCGAGGAGCCGTCGACCTGGGCGAATTTTTCGAACACGTTCTGCAACTTTTCGGCCGGGATGCCGATGCCGGTGTCCTCGACGCGCAACTTGAGCTGGACGACGTCATTGACGGTTTCGCCGCCGACGTCGATCAGCACATGGCCCTTCTCGGTGAACTTCACCGCGTTGCCGAGCAGGTTGGTGACAATCTGGCGGAACCGCCCGGCGTCGCCGACGACGTACGCCGGCAGGCGCGGGTCGACGCGCACGATCAGTTCGAGGTTCTTTTCGGCGACATGGGCGGAGACGAGCGTGGCCACATCCTCGACCGCCTCGGCAAGGCGGAACGGCGCCGGGTCGAGCGTGAGCTGGCCGGCATTGATCTTGGAGAAATCGAGGATGTCGTTGATGATGGTGAGCAGCGCATTGCCGGATTTGACGATGACGTCGGTGAAGGTCTTCTGGCGCGCGGTCAGCTCGGTCTTGGCCAGCAGCTCGGCCATGCCGAGCACGCCGTTCATTGGCGTGCGGATTTCGTGGCTCATATTGGCGAGGAATTCCGATTTGGCGCGGTCGGCCGCCTCGGCCTTGAACAGCGACTCGGCGGATTCGGCGAAGGCGCGGCGGATGGCTTGCTCCATCGGCCGGAAGATCCAGAAAGCGGCGATGGAGAGCACCGCGAACAGCAATCCGCTCGCCCACAGCAGCAGCCGGTCACTGGAGGCGTCGGCCAAATGGCGCTCGTCGTCCATGGCGGTGCGGACGCGGACCAGCATCGGCTGGGCAAACAGGTCGTTCTGGTTGCGGATTTCGCGATAGCTCCACTCATCGACCTTCTGCGCCACCGACATCAGGTTGAAGTTTCGAATCATGTCGCGCGGAGACCAGAACAGGTCGCCATTGACCGAAGCGGATTCGAGCTCGTTGATCGTCTTTGTCGACAGGCGTGGACGCAATGCGGCGATCTGGGCCGCAAGCGTCCCAATCTCGCTGGTCAGGCGTTCCGAATGGCCGCGCGCCGACGCGGTCAGCGCATCGCGCGTCTCCGCTCGCCAGGCGGTTCCCGTCGTCTCGGCGAAGCTGGTCGCGTTGCGCAGATCGCGGGTAAAGATGACAAGGTTGCTGCTCAGGGCATCGATCTGGTGGCGGAAGGAATTGACGCGATCAAGTGCGAGCATGATCGCGAGCGAAGCCAACGCGAAGATCAGCAATCCCGAGAGATAACGGCTCCGGATGGACCGTATGAAGGAAGAATATTCCGGCATGCGCAACCCCAACACATACGCATTATTTTAACGGTCGGGATTACGCTTGATTTACATTAAGATTTCGTTCTGGCGACCGAGAATTTCGGATTCCCGCAGCCTCCCATGTAGCCTGCCGGCTGCGCCGAGATGAAGGGCCGCGGCCACTTCAAGGGACGGTCAAGCTTCGGATATTATTTCAATCCGCGGGCCGTTTGTGATGCCGGGATTCCTGGTTCGAGCCGCGAAGCATTTCACGGTCATCGGCATCGACCAGATCGACGTCGCCGCCCCTGAGCGACTGGCCCTGCTGGCGAGCCGTTCTTTCCTGCTTCGACCGCTTCAGTTCGTCCTCGGCGTTGAAATTCTTGTCCGCATTCTTGGTGTTCACCCGCTCCTCGATGATTTGCACCTGCTGTTCGTGGGTCTTCTTGCCGGTCATGGGATATCTCCCTCTATTTGTTCGTCCGGCCGGTCTGGTCGGGGTTCACACCGCCTTGCGGGGTGGTGTCGTTCTCGACATCGCCCCGAAAAGTATTTTCGCCATCGAGTTCCTCGTCGTCGTCAAGAATGTCGCCACCCTTGATGGTGCCTTTGGATGCGCCGATGCCGGGATCGTTGCGCAAGTCGCGATCGCTTGGCCTCGGCTGTTTGCGATGCTTGTTGTCGTTCATGGGTTGCCTCCTGCTTCTGGTCCCGAACGTCGCGACGGGTGCAATTGTTCCCGAAACGCAAGGTCCCCAAACGCTCTGGCCGGGAGTGAGACCACCGCAGCCGCGTATCTTCGAACAGCGGAATGCTGCCACGAGTGATGTCAGCTCCGCGTCAACCGGTTATCGATCGGGCAGCATTTGGCGCGCCTGCCTGTTCGGCGCGGCGGATCAGATCGACGCTGTGATGCCGCCGTCCACATAGAGAATATGGCCGTTTACGAAAGAGGAGGCATCGCTGGCCAGGAAGACGCAGGCGCCGACCAGTTCCTCGACCTTTCCCCAGCGGCCGGCTGGCGTGCGCTTTTGCAGCCAGGTGCTGAACGCAGGGTCGGCGACAAGGGCAGCGTTGAGCGGCGTATCGAAATAGCCGGGTGCAACGGCATTGCATTGCAGGCCATGTTTGGCCCAATCCGTAGCCATGCCCTTGGTCAGGTTGCCGACCGCGCCTTTCGTTGCCGTGTAGGGCGCGATGCCCGGACGGGCGAGCGCGGTCTGCACGCTGGCGATGTTGATGATCTTGCCGCGACCGCGCCTGATCATATGGCGCGCCACGGCTTGGCCGACATGGAAGACGCTGGCGACGTTGGTCTGCAGCAGGCGCTCGAACGCATCGGCGGGAAACTCCTCGAGCGGCGCGCGGAATTGCATGCCGGCATTGTTCACCAAAATGTCGATCGCTCCGCCGTCCAGTTCGAAACCGTCGACCGCCGAGCGAACCGCTTCATGATCGGTAGCATCGAAGGCCAGCTTTTCCGCTCCGGGAATCTGCCTGATCGCGGTGGCGAGCCTTGCCTCGTCACGGCCGTTGAGGATCACCCTGGCGCCGGCTTCGGCCAAACCCTTGGCCAAGGCGAAGCCTATGCCTTGCGAGGAGCCGGTTACGAGGGCGGTGCGCCCGCTGAGATCGAACAATTTGGTCGACATCGAACCTGATCCTCCCGATTGGCCCGTTAAACAGAGACCTTTACGCCAAGCCCCGGGTTCTGCCCGATCTCAATTGTTGCGCGTCGCCACGAAGGTCGCGGCTGCCTTCAGCAGGCCGGCCTGCTCGCCATAGGGTTCGAGCAGCGCATGCGCCTGATGGACAAGGCCATGCAACTGGGCGCGTGCCCATGCCTCCCCGTGCAGCGCCACCAGCGTTGCCTTGCCGGCGGCGGCGTCCTTGCCCGTCGCCTTGCCCATCTGTGCGGCATCCGCGGTCAAATCGAGAAGATCGTCGGCAAGCTGGAAGGCAAGCCCGATCGCCGAGCCGAACTCGGCCAGTCTTTCGCGATCCCCGGCAGGCACGCCGGCGACGACCGCGCCCGCCTCGCAGGCAAAGCGGATCAGCGCACCGGTCTTCATCGCCTGCAGCCGGATGATCCCGGCCTCGTCCGGCGCGATGCGCTCGGCCTCGAGGTCCAGCGTCTGGCCGCCGACCATGCCGCCGGCCCCGGCGGCGCGGGCGAGCGCCAGCACAAGGGCGGCCCGCCGCTCCGCCGGCAGCGCCGTAGTCTCGTCGGCGAGGATGTCGAAGGCAAGCGTCAGCAGGGCGTCGCCGGCGAGGATGGCAGTCGCCTCGTCGAAGGCCCTGTGCACGGTAGGCTGGCCGCGGCGCAGATCGTCGTCGTCCATCGCCGGCAGGTCGTCATGGATCAGCGAATAGCAGTGCACGCATTCCAGTGCGGCCGCCACGCGCAGTGCCGCTTCGCCGTCGGCGGAAAACAGGGCCGCGCTTTCCATCACCAGAAAGGGGCGCAGGCGCTTGCCGCCGTTGAGCACGCCGTGCCGCATCGCCGCCATAAGGCGCCCGGGCCGCGCGATCTCGCCCGTGAGCGCGCGGTCGTCGAGCAATCGCCGCAGCAACGTCTCGACGGCGGCGGCCCGTGCGACGAGCGCCGTTTCGAACGCCATTTCATCGTCATTCGTCATGGCCCGGACCGGTAGCCGACACTCAGACGTTGCGCAAGAAGACAAGCGCCATTATGCCGGGGGAGGGAGAGACACGGGTTGGGCGACTTGGCGGAACCGATCGTCGATCATGAAACCGAAAAGCTGGACATGGCGACGAGATCCCGTGGCGTGAACCGTCGTGCTCTCAAACGCTGGGTCCGGCGCGGTATCGTCGTGGCTGCCGTGCTGGCGCTTATCCCTACGGTGCTGACCTTTCTCTATCTGCCGTCTTTCGTGCATCCGGTGTCGACGCTGATGCTGAAGGATCTTGCCACCTTCTCCGGCTATGACCGCCGCTGGGTGTCGATCGACGACGTGGCACCGGTGCTGGCCAATTCGGTGATCATGTCGGAGGACGGACAGTTCTGTTTCCATCGCGGCGTCGACCTCGGCGAATTGCGGGGTGTCGTCGACGACGCGCTGGCCGGCGAGGGGACGCGCGGCGCCTCGACCATCACCATGCAGACGGTGAAGAACCTGTTTTTGTGGTCTCGTCCGCTGGGCACGGTTCGTAAAGTGGTCGAGTTGCCGCTGGCCGTGTATCTCGACGCGGTGATGTCGAAGCGGCGCATCATGGAAATCTACCTCAACATCGCCGAGTGGGGGCCGGGCATATACGGCATCGAGGCGGCGGCGCGGCACCATTTCGGTATTTCGGCAAAACAGCTGTCGCGCCGTCAGGCCGCGCTGCTTGCCGTCAGCTTGCCAAATCCGATCGCCCGCAACCCGGCCAAGCCCGGGCCGGGGCTGAGGAGGCTGGCCAACCTGATCGAGCGGCGCGCCGGCCGATCCGGCGCTTATGTCGGCTGCCTCCAGTAGCCGACATAAAAAAATTCGCGGGCAGCGCTGGCCAAAACGGCACCGGGCGTGTATAGGCACCCGACTTTCTCAGATTCCGGCCCCTGACACGGCCCTTTCACGAGGGCGGGCGGGGCTTTTGACCATGTAGTGGAGCATATCCATGGCCGTTCCAAAACGAAAAACCTCTCCGTCCAAGCGCGGCATGCGCCGCTCGGCAGACGCCCTCAAGGCCCCGACCTATGTCGAGGACAAGAACTCCGGCGAAATGCGCCGCCCGCACCATATCGACCTGAAGACCGGCATGTATCGCGGCCGCCAGGTGCTGACGCCCAAGGAAAGCTGAGACCAGCTTTCCTGATGTTTGAGCTAAAAAGACCGGCCGCTGGCCGGTCTTTTTGCGTCTGGCGGGACCGACGACCGACAGCGTAGCTGCGTCTCCAGGCCTTGATCTCCGATCGGCCCGGACGCCGCCTCATCGTGCATCCTCGAGGCATGGCCGATTGCATACCGCACATCGCCTTCGACTCGGTCGACACGACTTTTCCCAATGATCGAACCGTGAGCCCGATGCGCGGCAATCGCCGGAGGAAGCGTCGCTGGTGTTTTTCGCAATCTGTGGGATTGCCATAGACGGTTTCTTATGCGATTTTTGAATTTATAGTCGGAAATCGACACAGATTGGGAATTCGATGTGGGATTTCGTCAGCACAAGTGATCTCGACGATACCGAGCAGGCCGTCCTTTCCCAACTCAAAGTCGATGGGCGGATGTCGAGTGTGGATATCGCCAAGCGCATCGGCGTCACCGAAGCGACGGTGCGGCGGAAAATGGCCCGTGTGCTCGAGGACCCGGATATCTGCATCCAGGCGGTCGTGCGCCCTTTGCGCAGCGATGTCGGCATTGCGGCCATTGTCGGGCTCGACGTCGACCGCGAGCACATCATCAGCGTTGCTCGAAAACTGTCGGAATACTCGTTCGTCGACAGCGTTTACGCCATGACCGGGCCGTTCGACATCATCATCCAGCTCACTTTGCCATCCACGACCAGCCTGCACGATTTCCTCGTCAGTGAACTGGCCAACGTTCCCGGGATCAAGGATTCCGAGAGCTACATGATCGGTCGCGTCTTCAAGCATAGCGGCCGGGCTTACCAGCACAGCAAAACCGAAGAAAAAAGAGGGTAACAATGGGTGAGTTTCTTTCCGCTTCGCGCCGCCGCGTCCTGACCCTTCTTGCCGCCGCGCCGCTCCTCCTGCCGTTCACTGCCACCGCCCATGCCAATGGGCTGGTCGACCAAATCAAGCAGCGCGGCACCATCCTTGTCGGAACCGAGGCCGCGTTCGAGCCGTTCGAATTCGTCCGCGACGGCCAGATCGTCGGCTATAACAAGGACATTCTCGACTATGTGGTCAGCCAACTCGGCGTGAAGCTCGACCAGCTCAACCTGCCTTTCCAAGGCTTGCTGCCAGGGCTGCTGGCCAAGAAGTTCGACCTGATGGCGACCTCGACCGGCATCAACGCCGAGCGGGCGGCGAAATACGCCTACACGCGGCCAACCGGTTCGTTCGAGAACGTCGTCGTCGTGCGCGTCGACGAGGAGCGCATCAAGAAGCCGGAGGACATCAACGGCATGGTGGTGGCCACGCAACTCGCCTCCTCCGTGCAGCCCATCATCGAGGCCTATGACAAGGAGCTCAAGGATAAGGGCGGCAAGGGTGTCGGCGAGATGAAGCTGTTCACCTCCTTCCCCGAGACCCATGTCGCTCTGGCCTCCGGCCAGGTCGACGCCATCGTCATCGCCTCGCCTTCGGCGGCCGTTCTGATGAAGAACGTTCCCGATACCTACAAGGTCGTCGGCTCGATCGGCGAATTCTCCTATCTCTCCTGGGTGGTGCGGCCGGAGGACAAGGATCTGCGCGCCTTCATCAACGCCAAAATCGGCGACTTGAAGGACAGCGGCAAGCTGAAGGAGCTTCAGCTCAAATGGTTCGGGTTCGAGATGAAGACGCCCGACGAGGGTTATCTGCCGCCTGGCGCGCTCTAAGCCCCCAACCAGGCGCCCGGCGCTGCCGGACCGGTGGTTCCAGTCATTGGACGCGCCGGTCTCGGATGGCCCGGACGTCCAGGGATCATTCGAGCTGAAAAATGTTCCATTTTTCAAAGACGCTGACCTTCCTGCCGGAATTCCTGGCCGGCGCCGGCATCACGCTGAGCGTCTCGGCGCTGGGGTTTCTGGTGGGCACATTGATCGGCTTCGGCCTGCTCGCATGTGGCAGGTCGCGCTGGCGCGTGATCCGCTGGATCGGCGCGGTCTACACCAGCTTCATCCGAGGCACGCCGCTGATCGTGCAGATCTTCATGGTCTACTACGTGCTGCCGGGCCTCGTCGGTATCGACCTGCCGCCGCTCCTGGCCGGCGTGCTGGCGCTCAGCTTCAACAGCGCGGCCTTCGTCGCCGAAATCCTGCGCGCCGGGCTGACGCGCATTCCCGCCGGCCAGTACGAGGCGGCCAAGGCGCTCGGGCTGAAGCCTGCCGTGACCTGGTTCAAGGTCATCCTGCCGCAGCTCTTCCGCGCCATTATCCCACCGATGGTCAACGAGTTCACCATGCTGGTGAAGGCATCCTCGATCCTGTCGGTGATCGCGGTGGTGGAACTGACCCGCACCGCGCAGAACATCATGAACGTCACCTACCGGCCGGTCGAGGCCTTCTGCATCGCGGCGGTGCTGTATTTCGTCGTGCTGCTCTCATGCAGCGTGCTGACCAAGCGCCTGGAACGCAAGGCGCAAGGCGTACGCGCATGAGCTTCGATTTTTCCGTCATAGCGGACAACTGGCAGATCCTCGCCAAGGGCTTCGGCAACACGGTGCTGATGTGCGCTGTCGCATTGCCGTTCGGCTTCGCGCTCGGCACCGTGCTGGCGCTTATCCGGCTGCGCGGCGGACGGGTGCCGACGGCGATCGTCTCAGCCTATGTCGAAATATTCCGCAATATCCCGTTCCTGATCCAGATATTCCTTTTGTTCTACGCCTTGCCGATGTTCGGTGTCAGGCTCTCGCCCGTGGTCGTTTCGATCGGCGCGCTGTCAGCCTATGCCAGCGCCTATTCGGCCGAGATCATCAGGGGCGCGATCCAGTCGATTTCGTACGGCCAGGTCGAGGCCGGCTACGCGCTGGGGCTGCGCTACCTGACTATCTTCCGCAAGATCCTGGTGCCGCAGGTGCTCGGCTACATCCTGCCCGCGGCCACCAATCTCACCATTACGCTGATCAAGGAATCGGCGATCCTGTCGGCGATCACCGTACCGGAACTCACCTACATGGCCCAGAACATCATTGGCCGCACCTTCTCGCCGGTGGAGATCTTCACCGCCATCGCATTGCTGTACTGGGGGCTGACGGCCTTCGTGGCAGCGATCTCGCGCAGCCTGGAGCACAGGCTGCAGCCTCATCTCGCAGCCCGCCGTGGCGCCTGATCCAAAAAAGCTTCAACGCAGAGGAGACCCCATGTCCAAACTCACCACCGCGCCGCGCGATGTCTTCCAGACATTCATGAACTTTCCGCTGGTCGAGGATCTCGACACGCTGAAGGCCGATGTCGCCATCATGGGCATGCCCTATGGCGATCCCTACACGATCGACGAGTTGATCAACGACCAGACCAATGCGCCGACCGCGGTGCGGCGCGCCTCGCAGCGGATCAGCCAGGCGCTCGACCGCTATGATTTCGACATTGGTGGGCCAGTCTTCGACGGCAAGGACATCAAGGTGGTAGACGTCGGCGACGTTCCCGGCGCGGCGGCCGATCATGTCGGGCACTATGGCAGAGCCGAAGCGGCGATCCGCAAGATCCGCGCCGCGGGCGCACTGCCGATCACAATCGGCGGCGACCACGGCATTCCGATCCCGATCTTCCGGGCGCTCGATGGCGAGGGTCCGATCACGCTGGTTCAGCTCGACGCACATCTCGACTGGCGTGACAACGTCAACGGGGTCAAGGAGGGCTATTCCAGCACCATCCGGCGGGCCTCGGAAATGGCGCATATCAAGGATATTTTTCAGGTCGGCGTTCGCGGCCAAGGCAGCGCGCGCACCGAGGAGGTCGAGGCCGCCCGCGCCTATGGCGCCAACATCATCACCACCAATGAATGGCAGGACATCGGCACCGCCGCGCTCCTGAAGCGAATTCCCGACGGCGGTCGCTACTATCTCACCATCGATGCCGACGGCCTCGATCCGGCGGTGATGCCGGCGGTTGAGGGGCCACAGCCGGGCGGCGTCAGCTACCGGCAGACGATTGAGCTCATCAAGGGGCTGGTCGGCAAAGGAAGGCTGGTCGGCATGGATATCGTCGAGATCGCGCCGGCGCGCGACGTCAACGAGATCACCTCGATGACGGCCGGCCATATCATCCTCAACGTCATCGGCGCGGCCGTGCGCGCCGGCTACTTCAAGCGCTGATCGCGAGCGGGGTGCGCGTTCACGCATCCCGCGGCTCGATTTCAAAGATGTCGGCCGGACAACCGGCTGACATCGTTGTTGCATTCGGTCTTCTAGCGTGTTTGGGGCGTGCTGCGAAAATTCTTGACGGCGTGCCGGTGGCGCACTCTACAAAGGGGTGCCCCCAAATGGAGACGCCAGATGTTCGGTGCCGTCCCGCTGCTGATCGTGCCCTTTGTCCTCTACAATCTCGGGCTGCTCGGAATATTCGGCAGCGGTGACGATCCCTGGGCAAGCGAGGTCTTTTCCGTCGGCATGATGTCCGGCGGGGTGTTCTCGATGACGCTCGGCGACCTTATGGTGCTGATCGGGCTCATCTTCCTCTTCGTCGAGATCGTGAAATCGGCGCGCACTACGAACGCCTCGATCATGGACCATCTGTTGTCGACGCTGGTCTTCGTGGCCTTCCTGGTCGAGTTCCTACTGGTCAAGGGCGCCGCGCATTCGGTCTTCTTCACGCTGATGATCATCGCGCTGTTCGACGTGCTCGCCGGCTTCTCGGTGTCGATGCGGTCGGCGAGCAGGGATATCAACCTGAATTAGCCTCAGCCCGGATCGGCGGTGAAGCCGGCGGCCTCGATGCCGGCGATGGCGGCGGCTTCGTCATTGTCCGAGCTGTCGCCGGAAATGCCGACGGCGCCTATGATGCTGCCTGCCTTGTCGCGGATCAGCACGCCGCCCACGACCGGCAACACGCGTCCGCCCGAGACGTCGGAGATGCCGGTCATGAGATGCGGGCGCTCCTTGGCGAAGGCCTCGACGCGGCGCGAGCCCATGCCGATGGCGAGCGCGCCATAAGCCTTGCCGGCGGACATTTGCGGGCGCAGGAACGAGGCGCCGTCCTGGCGCTGGAAGGCGACGAGATGGCTGCCGGCGTCGAGCACCGAGACGCCGAGCGGCCTGAGCTTGAGCTCCGCGCCCTTGGCGAAGGCGGCGTCGATGATCTCGAGGGCTTTGTCGAGCGGCAGTGCGGTCATGGCGATCTCCTGTTTGAAACGGATATCATCGGCAGCCAGCCGAACGAGGCAACCGAGGTTCCGGTAGAAATTCCTTTGCGCTGGAAAGCGGGATGAAGGCGCCGCCAATCCAGATCGCGCTGATGCCGCGATGCCAACGCGGTCAACGGCCAACGGCTCAGGGCCGGCAACGAAGGAGCGGCGTGCTACTTCTTCTTGGCGCGGGCGGGCTTCTTGGCGGGCACTGCCGGCGCGTTGGCAAGGTCTTCGGCTTCCTTGGCCAGCCGCAGCGCCCGCAGCTTGTCGGTCTTGACCTTGCGGGCATCGCTCTCGGCAACATACTCGGCCATCGCCTTCTGTCGGACCGTGGCCGCTTCCTCCTGCTTCTTGAAGCGCAGATCGGCGCGCGCGCGGGCAGTATCCCTAGAGTTCTCAACCAAGAGTCTGTTCCAATCTCGTGACGTGATTTTCGGCCTCTTGTAGCAGAGCCGGCCATTCAACGGGGAAAATAGTTGGTCACGCGGCCGGGTCGGCGCCGAGAGCCTTGCTGGCGAGCACGGCCTCATAGGCGGCCTGCAGGGTCGCGCGTACAGAGGGGCCGGACGCTGCATCGAGGGGCGTGCCGAGATGCTCGTGGCGCAACTCATCCATGAATTTCTCCCATAGCGGCGGCCCGCCCTTTTCCAGAAGCTCGGCCCGGATCGACAATTCCTCGCTGACCGGCAGCCAGACGCGGCCCCAGGCGCCGAGATGGGCCAGGATGGGCACCAGGGTGATCGCCATTTCGGTCAGGCTGTAGATCGCCTTCTGCTTGTGCGAAGGATCGTCGGCCTTGGTCAGCATGCCCAGATCCATCAGCCGCTTCAGCCGGTCGGCCAGTATGTTGGAAGCAATGCCTTCCATCGACCCGTTGAGCAACTCGCGAAAATGGCGCCTGCCGCCAAAAATCATGTCGCGAAGGATGATCAGGCTCCAGCGGTCGCCGAACACTTCCAGCGAAAGATTGATCGGGCAACCCGAGCGGCGATCGATGTTCATTCGACTTCTCCAAAACCGGTTGCATTATTGTATCGGTTTTATTATGGTGCAACCGATTGCAAAATGCAAGCAGATGAGGAGGCGACGCGATGACGAAGACTGGACGCCCCACTATCATATCCGAAGCCTTTGGCGACCCCGCCGACCCCGCTCTGCTGCTGATCATGGGAGCGATGGCCTCAATGCTGTGGTGGCCGGAGGCGTTTTGCCGGAAACTCGCCGCCGCGGGACTGTTCGTAATCCGCTATGATAATCGAGATACCGGCCGCTCGACCAAATACCCGCCGGGAGAGCCGCCCTACACGTTCGACGACATGGCCGACGATGCGATCGGCGTTCTCGACAGCCACGGCCTCGACAAGGCGCATATCGCCGGCATGTCGATGGGCGGCATGATCGCGCAGCTCGTGGCGCTCAAGCATCCGTCCCGTGTCGCGTCGCTGACCGTGATCAGCAGCTCGCCGATGGGGGTGGACACCTCGTACCTGCCGCAGACCAGCGATGCCTATATCAAACATTCGGCTGAAGGCGCGCACATTGACTGGTCGGATCGCCGCCAGGTCATCGACTTCATGATCAAAGATGCCAAGGCGATCGCCAGCACAGCACATCCCTTCGACGAGGGCCGCATGAAAGCCTTCATCGAGCGGGACTATGATCGCTCCGGCGGCCTGCTCAGCGCGACCAATCATTTCCTGCTCAAGGGCGATAGTGACCGATGGAGGGGCCGACTGCACGAGATGAACGCGCCGCTGCTGGTCATCCATGGTACGGCCGATCCCATCTTTCCGGTCGAGCATGGCGAAGCGCTGGCCGGGGCGGTCGCCGGCGCGAAACTCCTCCGGGTTGAAGGCGGTGGCCACGAACTGCATCCGGACGATTGGGATGTGATCGTCGCCGGCATCGTCGCTCATATCCGGGCCGATTGGCACTCAAAGCGCGGTCCTGACGCCACAAGTTTGGGCAATAGTTAAGTAAACATTTCGGTACTAGACGACGTGAACCCCGAGACAGGTGAGCAAAAATGTCCCTGACGCTTCACTATCATCCGCTGGCCTCGTTTTGCTGGAAGCCGCTGATCGCGCTCTACGAGAACGGCACGCCGTTCGCGTCCGTCATCGTCGATCTCGGCGACGAGCAGTCGCGAGCGGCCTTCCTGAAGATAGCGCCCTGGGGCAAGATGCCCGCTTTGCGTGACGATGCGCGCGACCGCACCGTGCTGGAGTCGACCCTCGTCATCGAGTATCTGGCCGCGCACTATCCCGGACCGGTCGACCTCGTCCCCGCCGATATCGACCTCGCAATCGCGGTTCGCCAGGCCGATCGCTTTTACGATCTCTATGTGCAGGAACCGATGCAGAAGATCGTCGGGGACCGGCTGCGCCCGGAACGTAGGACCGATCCGTTCGGCGTCGAACAGGCGCGCGACCAGTTGCGCAATTCCTACGCGATCATCGAGCAGGAGATGGCGTCGAGGAACTGGGCTGTGGGCGACGCCTTCACCATGGCCGATTGCGCGGCCTCGCCGGCCCTGTTCTACGCCAACAAGGTCGAGCCATTCGGCGACAGATATCCTGCCGTGAGTCGCTACCATGACCGGCTGTTGCAGCGGCCGGCCTTCGCCCAGGTGATTGAGGAGGCGCAGCCCTATTTCAAGCTCTTCCCCTATAATGATGGCTGATCGTGGTGCGTGACCGGTCGTTTGAACAGGAACGATCAAGTCTCCCAGAATTGGTCGAGCCAGATGTTGAGTTTCAGGAAGCCGGCATTGCTCACCGTATAGACGCGCCGCGTGCCTTCGGCCTTGGCGTGGACAAGGCCGGCATCGAGCAACACCTTCAGATGCTGCGATACGGCCGGACGTGAGACCGGCAGCCCGGCTGCCAGTTGATTAACGGTTTTGGGACCGCGTCGAAGTTCTTCCAGGAGATGGCGCCGGTTGGGATCGGCGATCGCCATGAAGGCGTCGGAAAGCATCATGCCTCATTTGTGGGGCAAAGTTCTTCGAATCTCAACCGTTTGCTTCTGCTTTTCTTCTTGGGTCAAGCCGCAATGCTTCCGGCGTCACCGAACGGTCGGCGGGCTGCGTCTTGAAGGCATCGCGGTCCTCGATCGGCACCGGCGCGCGGCGGCTGATGCGCAGCAGCGTGTAGCCTGCCAGGGAAAGATGCGCGAAGGCGGTCGCCAGAAACAGGCCCTCCGGACGCATCCAGCCCATCAGGGCGGCCGCCAGCAAGGGTCCGATCATGGTGCCGAAGCCATAGAGCAGCAGCAGGCCGCCCGAAACCTTGACGAAGTCCTCGGCACTGGCGTGGTCGTTGGCATGCGCCACGGCGATCGAATAGAGCGTATAGGCGAAAGCACCGTAGGCGGCGGTGAAGACGATGACGAAGACGCCGGAGCGCGGCTCGAACAGGAAGATCAAGAGCGCGAACAGCGCAGCGCCGAAAGCGGCACCCGCCAGCACGAAGCGCCGGTCGGTCTTGTCGGAGAAACGCCCGGCCGGAAGCTGCATGGCGGCACCCGCCACCACCACCAGGCTCATCATCAAGGCGATCTCAGCGGTGGAGATGCCGATGCGGGCGCCATAGACGGCGCCAAGCGTGCCCCATGCGCCGTTGGCGATGCCGATGAGGACGCAAGCGATGGCCGAGACCGGCGAGTTGGCGTAGAGCCCCTTGACGTCGAGCTTGACGTCCTGGAGCGGCTTGGGGTGCGAGGCGGTCGAAACCGCGGTCGGGATCAGCGAAAGGCAGAACAGGATGCCGGTGATCATGAAGAGTGAGGCCGATTTCACGTCGCCGCCGGCGACGATCATCTGCCCGCCCATGATCGAGGCATAGGTGACCATCATATAGAGGCCGAAGACGGTGCCGCGATTCTCGTTGGTGGCCTTTTCGTTCAGCCAGCTTTCGATGACCATGAAGGCGCCGGCCATGGTGAAGCCGGTGAAGGCGCGCAGCAGGATCCAGACATATTCGTCGATGACCAGGCCGGTGAGCAGCGCAACGATGGCGCCGGACGCGGCGAAGGCGCCGAAGGCGCGCACGTGGCCGGCACGGCGCACGATACGTGGTGCAAAGAAGCAGCCGGTGACGAAGCCGCCGGCCCAGGCTGTGCCCATCAGGCCAAGCGATGCGGTGGAGAAGCCTTCCACCTGGCCGCGCAGCGGCAACAGCAAGCCGTGCAATCCCGACGCTGCCAAAAGGAAGGCGGTGCCCCGAAGCAGCGAAAGGATCGGTCTGTAGGCTGCGAGCATTTTTTGATCCGGCTGAAATCGAGGAGAGACGCAGAGTCTGAAGACAGTCGCATTCGGGCTTTTCGGAGGCGGGTCTTTTCGGCCTTATCCGCGGCGGAACAGCGCCTCGGCCGCGGATTTGGTGCTGTCCTTCGACTTGAGTTCAGCCTGCAACCGGGCGATCTCGTCACGCAGCATGCCGATCCGTTCCGACAACTCGCCGACGGAGAGCAGCGACAGGTCCTGCCCGATCTCGTGCGGACGCGCCTTCTTCTTGGGTTCGTCGTCGAAGATCGCCATTTGTGCTCCTCCTCCGCCATACCGATTGGCCATTTGCCTGATTTGCCAATGAGCATACATAGGGCAGGGGCGTCGATGCAAACAGCCGGCAAGAATGCGGCGAGGAAAGACGGGAGATTTCATGGCGAGCGGATCTAAAATTCCGGCAAGGATGACGGCCATCGCGATCTCCGAGCCGGGGGGGCCCAGGGTGCTGAAACCGGAGACGCGCGATGTGCCTGTGCCCGGTCCCGGCGAAATATTGATCAAGGTGCGCGCCGCCGGCGTCAACAGGCCCGACGTGCAGCAGCGCAAGGGCGCCTATCCGCCGCCGCCCGGTGCGTCGGACCTGCCGGGCCTGGAGGCGTCGGGCGAAGTGGCCGCGCTCGGCGACGAGATATCTCGCTGGCGCCTTGGCGAGCGCGTCTGCGCGCTCACTCCCGGCGGCGGCTACGCCGAATATGTCAAGGTTCATGCCGGCAGCGTGCTGCCGCTGCCGGCCGGTTTCACCCACACGGAAGCGGCGGCCGTGCCGGAAAACTATTTCACCGTCTGGCACAATGTGTTCGAGCGCGGCGGCTTGAAGAAAGGCGAAACGCTGCTGGTCCATGGCGGCTCTTCGGGTATCGGCACCACGGCGATCCAGCTTGCATCGGCCTTCGGTGCCCATGTCATCACCACGGCCGGCAACAAGGAGAAATGCGATGCCTGCCTGAAGCTCGGAGCTGACCGGGCGATCAACTACCGCGAGGAGGATTTCGTCGCGGCGGTCAAGGAAGCGACGGGCGGCAAGGGTGCCGACGTCATCCTCGACATGGTCGGCGGCGACTATGTGGCGCGCAACTACGAGGCCGCGGCGGTCGAGGGCCGGATCGTCCAGATCGCCCTGCAAGGCGGCGCGGTGGCGAGCGCCGATTTCTCGAAAATCATGGTCAAGCGGCTTGTTCATACCGGTTCGACACTGAGGCCGCGCACCGTCGAGTTCAAGGCGGCGCTGGCAGCCGCGCTCGAAGCGCAGGTGTGGCCGTTGCTCGGCACGCGCCGGATCGCGCCCGTCATGGACATGATCTTCCCGCTTGCCGATGCCTGGCGGGCGCATGAGCGTATGGAGGAAGGCGATCATATCGGCAAGATCGTGCTCGACGTCGGCTGACGGCAACATTGCCGATGCCCGGCTGGCCGAGGCGGGCTCATACCCGCGACCCGGCCCTGCCTGCAAGCTGAACAAAAGCTTAATGGTGCAATGCAGCATTTGCATCATTGCCATGCAAAATCAGCCATTCAAGTGCCGCTCGATGATGACTATTTGAGCATCATCGAAACGAACACCCCATTTGGAGGACTGACATGAACCCGATCCGCGCTTTCCGTAACTGGCGTATGTACAACGAGACCGTGCGCGAACTGAACCGCCTCAACGCGCGCCAGCTCAGCGATCTCGGCATCAACCGCGCCGACATCGAAAAGATCGCCCGCCAGGCGATCTGACTTCAAGAACCGCCCGCCGCAAGGCGGGGTCGCAAAGCAGAGCCGCCGCAGACGCTTGCTCGTCGCCGGTTCCGAACCCGCCGGACCTGTCCGGCGGGTTTTGTCTTTCTGGACCCCAAACATATTCGCGGCACCATTTTCATGCCGCCCGTGATTGATCTGCCCCGGTGTGGTTGCCAGATCGACGGGCGTTCCCAAGAACGCCTTCCCAAAAACATTGCGGAACCGCCGGAGAGCGGTTATATAACCTGCGAATTTCCCATTTTGGTGGCTCTAAACCACCGCCCGCGCGGGAACGCGGGCGAACGAGAAGGATTTTTAAAATGGCCAATACGCTGCTGATGCCAAAGGCGACCGCTGTCTGGCTGGTCGACAACACCGCGCTTTCCTTCGAGCAGATAGCACAGTTCTGCGGGCTGCATCCGCTCGAGGTCAAGGCGATCGCCGACGGCGAATCGGCGCAAGGCATCAAGGGCATGGATCCGATCATGACCGGCCAGTTGACCCGCGACGAGATCGCGCGTGCCGAGAAGGATCCGAACCAGCGGTTGAAGCTTTCGGACCCCAAGGTGCGGGTGCCGGAATCCAAGCGCAAGGGGCCGCGCTACACCCCGCTGTCGAAGCGTCAGGACCGACCGAACGCCATTCTCTGGTTAGTGCGCAACCATCCCGAATTGAAGGACGCGCAGATCTCGCGCCTCGTCGGCACCACCAAGTCCACGATCGAGCAGATCCGCGAGCGCAAGCACTGGAACTCTGCCAACCTGCAGCCGATGGACCCGGTGACGCTCGGTCTCGCCTCGCAGATCGATCTTGACATGGAAGTCAACCGCGCATCGCGCGGCCGCGAGCAGGCACAGCCGGTCGGCGACACACTGCTGCCGGCGGCGCTGACCGAGCGCCTGGTTCCGGCTCCCGAAAAGCCGAAGGACGAGGATGCCGAACTCGACGCCAACGCCGTGTTCGCCAAGCTCTCGGCTCTGAAGTCGAAGGACAGGGATAACGACGACGAGGAGTAGAATTCTCGTAAATTCGACTGAAAAGGCCGCTTCGAGCGGGCTTTTCCACGTGGTCGGGAGATTTCAGCTTCGCGCCGCACGGTCCGGCGCCATGCCGTAATCCTCGCTGCGTTCCACCGCCCGGTAAAAATCGGCGAGCTGCTTGCCGCGCTCCGGCTTGAAGACGCGGCCTGCGATGACCACCGAGGCGATGCGATCGATGCGGAAGGCGCGGAAATCGTCGCGCATCTCGCACCAGGCGACCAGCGTCCACACCTTGCCCCAGAACCAAAGGCCCAAGGGCCTGATGTCGCGGGCGGTGCCGCGGCCGGCTTCGTCCGAATAGTCGATGGTCAGCACCTGGCGCTTCTCGATGGCGCGCTCGATCAGGTCGATCGCCTCGCGCGCGGCATCGCTCACCACCCACATCGGCGTGTGGATCTCGGTGCGAGCGATACGGTCCTTTTCGGCATCGGGCAGCACCGCGCCGATCTTGACCAAAGCCTCATCAGCGGCCCGGGCCATGGCCGCACCGCCAAAGGCACGCACCATGCGGGCGCCGGCGACCAGCGCCACGATCTCGTCACGCGTGAACATCAGCGGTGGAAGGTCGAAACCCTCCCTCATCATGTAGCCGACGCCCGCTTCCCCGTCGATCGGCACTCCGGTCGACTGAAGGTCGGCTATGTCGCGATAGATGGTTCGCTCGGAAACCTCGAGCCATGTGCCAAGCTTCTGCGCGGTGACCAGACGGCCACCGCGCAAATGCTGCACGATCTGGAAGAGCCTGTCGGCGCGTCGCATCGTATGGTCCCTCGATGTTGTTCCTATGCATGTCGCCCAAAACCGGTTCCCACTTTTGGGCTGCATGCATCGTGTTCTTGCGCATGCCTTATTCCGAAACCGCAGAACACTCGGCGGCATGCATCATGGTTTCAGGCCTTCGCACTTGCGCTGCGCGGCCACAAATTCCGCGCCGAAGGACAATTTCCTCGTTGTCGGCGTCCTGGGCATCGAGCTCGCGCCAGAAGGGCGCGACATCGCTCAGCGTCATGCCGCGCCCGAGATCCTCAATGGCTGCTTCGGCAACGGTACGCCGATGATAGCCGATCGCGACCGGGCATGTCACTTCGGCGCCACGGTCAAAGGCAAGCGCCGTGCGCAGCACGCGAACGTCCATCTCGACGCCTTCGGGAATCGAGCGGATGAATTCGTCGACCTGTTGCGCCGTCGGCACCAGCATCGTCTGGTCTTCGACTCCATCTGCCACCGTGCGCGGGGCCGGTTTGATGCCGTTCACCCCCGGCGTGTTCAATCTGTCGGTCCAGCTCTTCATCGCTCGTCCTGTTCACCGCTCGCATCTATGGCATGGCGCTCCTGACACCATTCTGTCAGGAGGGTTCAGCATACTCCCTGGCGAATAGCGTCCGCATCTCGGCAAGTTCGCCGTTTCGTTCAGGATAGAGCGTCTTCAGGAAGGCCAGCGCGAAGGTGCCGGGCGCCGAACCTGGCGCGGAAACGATCTTGCCGTCGGACACGGCATGCGGCACGTCCTGATAATTGTGATCGCCAGCATAGCCAGCAATGTGGCGATTGATCCAGTCACGGCCATTGCTGGTGTGCCTCGCCTTCTCGAACATGCCGGCTCGGGCCAGCGCCAGCGTTCCGGCGCAGATACCGCCGACGACACCATCCCGCATCGCAACGTCCCTGAGCAATTCCGCCACCTCGGGCGGCGCCTCGCCCGCCCATCGGTCGGAGCCAATGACGGCGATGGCATCGAGATCGGCATTTTCATCGGCGCCGGCCGAGCGGTCGGGCGTCAGCCGGAAACCGCTGATCCCGCTCACCGGCCTGCCATCGGGTGTCAGCGAAACCGCGCGGGCGCCGAACCATTCGACCGCCGAGGCGGCCAGCAGGCCATATTCCCAGTCGGCGAAGCCGTCTATGAAAAGAAGGCCAATTGTCTTCTGCTTGGGCATACGCTCGCTCCGTCCCTCGCGTGCCGGACTTATCATCTGGGCGTTGGGGCGCCTACATCCAACCGCTTTGCCGAAAAATTCGTCTCAATTGTCGCGAAGGCGACGTTCGGCATACATGTCCGGCCAGCCGATATCCTTGCGAATGTCCGCCGGCAGCGAGTTGATGAACCGCTGGGTGCGGATGTCGTTGCGCATCGTACGAATCTTGCCGACATAGTGCTGCATGCCGCGCAGAATGGTGGAACCGGTCATGGCTAGTCTCCTCTCTGTGAATGAAGACAGTATCGCACACCCCTCCTGACAGCAGTCTGTCAGGAGGATGGCAGGGCTTGGATAATAGTTGCGATCGGTGGGTTATCCCTGTGAAGGTATCGTTTTCACTGCATCAGACCGCGGCCCGAAGCAGGTTTAGAAGGCCGAGATTGTTCACTACTGCAATGCCTGGTCATGATCCATTGTTCAGCCTTTGGCGACGGACTGTCAGGATACGTGGTCTCCAGCCAGGGATCCGAAGTTCTGATATGGAAGGAGAAAATTCTTCCCCAAAAACAGGGAGACGACCATGAGCCTTCAACTGACAGGAATTCACCATCTGACCGCCATCACCGCCAATGTGCGTGGAAATCTTCATTTCTATACAAGGGTGCTGGGCTTGCGGCTGGTCAAGAAGACGGTGAACCAGGACGATACCTCAGCCTACCACCTCTTCTATGCCGATGGCGAAGCGACGCCGGGCACCGACCTTACTTTCTTCGACTGGCCGGTCGGCCGCGAGCGACGCGGCACCCACAGCATTGTCCGGACCAGCCTCAGGGTTGGTGGCCAGGACAGCCTTGCCTGGTGGAAGCAACACTTGACTGACGAAAATATCGTCACGAGTGAGATTGCCGACATCGGTGGCTACGCCAGCCTGGATTTCGAGGACCCCGAGGGCCAGCGTCTGCGCCTCGTCAGCGATGACGGCAAGGGCGACAGCCGCCCCTGGGCGCAAAGCCGCGTGCCGGTCGAACACCAGATCCGCGGGCTCGGGCCGATCGTCATCAGCGTTCCCGACCTCACCAATACCGAAGCAGTGGTGACGCAAGTGATGAACATGCGCAAGGTCCGAGACTATGCCTCGCCGGAGGGCCAGGTTCAGGTCTTTGAAATGGGCGAGGGTGGGCCGGCGGCGGAATTGCACGTCCTGGTGCAGCCGGGACTGGCGCCGGCAAGGCAAGGTGCCGGTGCGGTTCATCACGTCGCCTTCAGGGCGCCGGACCAGGAGACGCTGCATCAATGGACGGCGCGGCTGGCCGAATTCCGTCTGCCGTCGAGCGGCGAGGTCGAGCGCTATTATTTCCGCTCCCTCTATTTCCGCGAGCCGAATGGCATCCTGTTCGAGATCGCCACTGACGGGCCGGGGTTCACCGCCGACGAACCGCTGGAGACGCTGGGCGAAAAGTTGGCCCTGCCGCCATTCCTGGAATCGAAGCGCGCTTCGATCGAGGCCGGCCTCAAGCCGCTGAAGTAGATCGTTCCCCGATCAAAGGCTGGCGCCGCGTTCCAGTCCGGATCGCGGCGCCTATTTTTTTCGAGCGACGAACGACGCGCTTTGACAGCCGACCGCGATGCTGGTCAAAGGCGGCATGTCGAAACTCCTCGCCCTCGTCATCCTTGGCATCATGGTCATCCAGTTGATCAAGCCGCTCGGCTGGCCGGGGCTGAAACGGCGCAGCGACTTCTGGAAGCTGGCGCTCCTGGCCATGGCGGCCATTTCGATAACGGCCGTGCTTGGACATTGGACGTAGCGCAGTTCCAGGAAGGTGTCTGGCGGTTTCCCGCCTGGAATGCGCAGGATGGAATATCGGGCCGGCACGAGCCGGCGGCAATCACTCTTCGATCACGCAGCCGACGAGGTGCTCGGCCCAGGCCCGGTAACCGGCTTCCGATGCATGAAATCCGTCCGAGGCGAAGCCGGCTTCGGGATTGGTGATCGGCAAGCGCGGCGCCGGCACCGCACCGCGTTCGAGGCAAAGACGTTTGCCCATCCGGTTCATCTCACCGGCGCGAATTTCCAGGATCTTGCCGAGCAGCGGCGGCATGGCTGGCGCTTGCGTGAACTCCAGCACAGGAGACCACACCACGCGGGCCTCAGGCCATTTGGCGCGCAGGGCGTAGAGCAGACCGCCGAACGCCCTCTTGAAGCGGGGCACGGAGTGGAAATTCTTGGTGTCGTTGGTGCCAATGGCGAGCACGATATGCGTCCACGGATCGGCCGAGAGATTGGGCAGGACGTGGTCGCGGATCTGCCCCGACGTCGCCGAATTGAACCCGGCGGCGCGCCAGCGCACGGCGCGGCCGGTTCGCTGCGAGATCAGGACGGCCAGCTGCGCGGCCAGGCCATTCTCGGATTTTTCGATGCCGACCGAGGCGGCGGAGGAATCGCCCAGCACCAGCAGCCAAACCGCCGGCTTCCGGCCGGCTATCTCATGCATGACCGGGCCTTGCGCGGGCAGCATGCGCGAGGTGCGTCGGCGCACGCCAAGCCCCTGCCAGACATAGACAGGAAAGGCGAGCCAAGTGAGGAGAGCCGGAAAGCGTCGCATCGAGCAGCATTTAACGCATGTTTCGCCGGAGGTGAACGATCCTTGCACCGGTGGCGGACGCCTTCAA
The DNA here is from genome assembly GCF_006442845.1 of Mesorhizobium sp. B2-4-2. Lineage (NCBI taxonomy): Bacteria > Pseudomonadati > Pseudomonadota > Alphaproteobacteria > Hyphomicrobiales > Phyllobacteriaceae > Mesorhizobium > Mesorhizobium sp. B2-4-2. The sequence continues at coordinate 68,881 of NZ_VFVM01000015.1, forward strand.
GCGTCCAATGTTCGATGGGATCGCTGAATGCCTAAGCCCTGTCCGCTTGCGACCTGTTTCCATACTGGTCATGCAGCCGCACCCAGTCCATCAAGGTCCTATAAGGCCCGGTCTCGTCGCGGCCTTTCGGCGCAAGGTCGAGATATTGATAGGCGCCGATCAGCTGTTCGCTGCCGCGGGCGCGCGACATGAAGGTCAGGAAGATGTCGCCGGTCTCGTCCCGGTAGAACACGGTGGTGCCCGGCAGGTCTTTCGATTTCAGAACGGGCGTCTCGAAGTTGTAGATCGCTTCACCGGATGCGATCTGCTTGTCGGTGAACGACACCTGCATGTCGAAGTTGAAGTCCGAGGCATAGGATGAGACCCAGTCGAATTTCCAACCCATGCGCTCTCGGTAGGGCAGCAGCTCGGCGAGCGGCGCGCGTGACACCGCGACAAGTGACACGTCATGGTGTCTCAGATGCTGATTGGCACCGTCCATGTGGTCGGCGACGAACGCACAGCCTTCGCAATGATGGGTCGAGCCGGACCCGAACACGAAATGATAGACGATCAGCTGGCTGCGGCCGGCGAACAGTTCGGCCAGGCATCTTGGACCCTGCTCGGTTTCGAAGACGTAGTCCTTTCTCACCTTCAGCCAGGGCAATTCGCGCCGTTCCGCCGCGATGCGCTCGCGAAATCGCGTCAATTCCTTCTCGCGCGCCAGATGCGCTTTGTGTGCCCGGAACCAATCCTCGCGTGAAACGACCTTGTTGCGATGCATGAACCTCTCCCTGGCTTCATCCCAAGGACGTTCGGGACGGGCATGAGCCGACATCGCGCCGGCTGCGCTGGAGAGAAATAGGGATGGAGGCGCTTCATCCCAAGTCCGGCGGAGCGCAGCAAAACCCGGGCGCATGGCCCGGGTCCGATAGAGACGGAAAACCGTGGTCAGGCAGCCTGCTCCAGGCTCGGCTTCCATTGTCCAAGCGCCGCCAGATGGTTCATGCGGGCACGGTGGGTGAAGGCGGCCTGACCCGCGGCAACATTGGATGCCTTGCCGCTCCAGGCCTTCTGCGGGGCAGCCTGCAGGGCGCGGCCATAGGAGAAGGTCAGCTTCCACGGATGCGGGCCGATGGCGTTGATGGCGTTGAGGTTGGCGGTCGCTTCCTCATCCTCCTGGCCGCCGGAGAGGAAGGCGATGCCCGGCACCGCCGCCGGCACGGCCTCACGGAACAGTTTTATGGTCTTTTGCGCGACCTCTTCAGGGCTGCTCACCGCGCCCGACTTCCTGCCCGCCAGCACCATGTTGGGCTTCAGGATCGTGCCCTCGAGCACCACCCGGGCCGCGTAGAGCTCGTCGTAGAGCTTCGTCAGCGTCGCCCTCGAGATTTCATAGCACGTGTCGATGTCGTGGGCGCCGTCCATCAGCACTTCCGGCTCGACGATCGGCACGATGCCGGCTTCCTGGCAAAGGGCCGCATAGCGGGCGAGCGCATGGGTGTTCGCGCTGATCGAGGTGACCGACGGCACGCCCTTTGCCTTGTCGATGTCGATCACGGCACGCCATTTGGCGAAGCGGGCGCCGAGCTTGTAATAGTCGGCGAGCCGCTCGCGCAGGCCGTCGAGGCCCTCGGTGACCGTGTCGCCGGGAAAGCCGGCCAGGGGCTTGGCGCCGGCATCGACCTTGATTCCGGGGATGGCGCCTGAAGCCTTGATGATATCGACCAGCGGCGTGCCATCGGCCGCTTTCTGCCGAATGGTCTCGTCGTAAAGGATGACGCCGGAAATATACCTGGTCATGGCGTCACTGGTGCGGAACATCATCTCGCGGTAGTCGCGCCGGCTGTCCGCGGTCGATTCGACGCCGATGACGTCGAAGCGCTTCTTGATGGTTCCCGAGCTTTCGTCGGCGGCCAGCAGGCCCTTGCCGTTGGCCACCATCGCGGCGGCAATGTCTTCGAGACGTTCGCTCATCGTGCTTCTCCTTGACGGTGTTGTTCTGCGCCTGACAGGACACTACCGCCAAAGGAATGACGCCGGAAAGCTCCAATCGATCGAAAGTCCCGGCAACGCCGCGCGCTCGCCTCGAGTTGATCGTCTCAATGCTTGAGCACGTCGACGCCCGGCAGCGGCTTGCCTTCCATCCATTCGAGGAAGGCGCCGCCGGCAGTCGAGACATAGGTGAAATCGTCGGCAACCCCGGCCTGGTTGAGCGCCGCCACGGTATCGCCGCCACCGGCCACCGAAACCAGCTTGCCGGTCTTGGTGCGCGCCGCCGCATGCCTGGCTGCCGCCATCGTCGCGCGATCGAAGGGTTCGATCTCGAACGCGCCGAGCGGCCCGTTCCAGACCAAGGTCGCGGCGCGGTCGATCCAGTCGGCAACGGCCCTCACGGTCTTTTCGCCGACATCGAGGATCATGCCATCCGCAGGCACGTCGGCGATGGCCACGGTTTCGCTGGCCGCACCCGCCTTGAATTCCTTCGCCACGACGCCGTCGACGGGCAGGATGATGGCGCAGCCGGCCTCGGCCGCCTCGGTCATGATCTGCTTGGCGGTAGCGGCGAGGTCGTGCTCGCACAGCGACTTGCCGACATCGGTGCCGCGTGCGGCGAGAAAGGTGTTGGCCATGCCGCCGCCGATGACCAGCGCGTCGACTTTCTTGACCAGGTTCATCAGCAGGTCGATCTTGGTCGAGACCTTGGCGCCGCCGACGATGGCGACCACCGGGCGAACAGGATTTCCAAGGCCCTTCTCCAGCGCTTCCAGTTCGGCTTGCATGGTGCGGCCGGCAAAGGCTGGCAACAGATGCGCCAGTCCCTCGGTCGAGGAATGCGCCCGGTGGGCAGCGGAGAAGGCGTCGTTGACGAAGATATCGCCATTGGCGGCGAGCCGTTCGGTGAAGGCCGGGTCGTTCTTCTCCTCGGCCTTGTAGAAGCGGGTGTTCTCGAGCAGCAGCACGTCGCCCTTGTTCATGGCGGCGACCGCGCTTCCCGCCGTGTCGCCGACGCAGTCGCCGGCAAAGCCCACGGGACGGCCAAGCACCTCGGCCGTCGCCCTGGCGATCGGCTCCAGCGAGAATTCCGGCGAGGGACCGTCCTTGGGCCGGCCGAAATGGGCGAGCAGGATGACCTTGGCGCCCTTGCCTGACAATTCAGCGATGGTCGGCGCTATGCGTTCGATGCGGGTCGTGTCGGTGACCTTGCCGTCAGCGACGGGAACGTTGAGGTCGACGCGCACCAGCACGCGCTTGCCATTGATGTTGCCGATATCGTCCAGTGTCTTGAAGCTGGCCATGCTGGTTCCTTTCGCTGAGAAATCGCCGGGACCATACCCCGCACCGACGACGATGCAAGACTTGGCTGGGGAGGGCGCGAAATTTTCAAGGCGAAGGCGAAGGCGAAGGCGTCGACGTCGCGAAGCGTCACGGCAGGCGGATGGGTGCGGCGCAAAGGATCGCCGTGTCAGCTTTCGGTCGTTGCCTTTTCCACCGCCGGCTCGGTTTTCTCGTCTGCGCGTGCGGCGGTGATCGGTGTTTCCACCGGCTTGCGCCAGGTCTGGACGAAGGCTTTGATCCGGTCGGCGATCTCGCCGGCGCTGAGGAAGACCGGTACCCGCGCCACGGGCGCGGTCGGTTCGAAGGAGAGGCCCAGGCCTGTGATCCTGCCCTTGTCGTCGACGTCGCGCACGATCAGCTCGATCGGGCCGATCAGCACGCGGTCGGCATATTCGGCATGGCCGCCGAGCCGCGCCGTGACCAGGGCGCCGACGGTGAGCTTCTGTTCCGCCTCGCTCAGGCCCGGCGCGTATGCGGCTTCCAGTTCGGCAGCGGAACGCGCCGGATCGACGGCGAAGGCGCCGAAGAAATCGGCGTCCTCGGGGTCGACGACGGCGCGGCTGGCGAACAGCTTGTCGAGCAGGCGTGGATAGCGGTCCGGCACGAAGATGTAGACCTGGTCGCCGGCGGCAAGCCTGCCCATGTCCTGGAAACGCATCGAGCGTCCGTCGCGCAACACCAGCGAGGGCCGCGCCCAGCGAGGGATGCGCTCGCCGCGCGCCACCGGGCTGCCCGGCGCGACGCGGTAGGCGAGGAGTTCGTGATGGGCCGAGCCCGGCAGTTCGAGCTCGACCTTGTCCAGAGGTCCGAGCCGCGCCGGCACGATCAGGCCGAGACGGCGCGCCAGCGGACCAACGGTCCAGCCCTGGATGACGAGTGACACCAGGACGATGATGAAGGCGGCGTTGAAGATGGTGCGGCCATTCTCCAGCCCGCCGAGCAAGGGAGTGATGGCAAGCAGGATCGAGACGGCGCCGCGCAGGCCGACCCAGGAAACAAACGCGACTTCGGGGCGCGGCAGACGAAACGGGACCAGGCAAAGCCAGACCGCGATCGGCCGGGCGACGAACATCAGGAACAGGCCAAGCAGCACCGCCGGCACCATGATCGCCGGGAATTGCGAGGGCGTCGCGAACAGGCCGAGGATCAGGAACATGATGATCTGCGCCAGCCAGGACATGCCGTCCTGGAAGCGCTTGAGGATGGTGACGGCGCGGATGTCGGAATTACCCGCGATGAGACCGGCAAGATAGACCGCCAGGAAACCGGAGCCGCCGATGGCGCCGGCGGCGGCGAAGACCATCAGCGATAGGGTCAGCACGAAGATCGGCAGCAGGCCATGGTCGAGATTGAGCCGGTCGACGAGGCGCACGATGGCGAGGCCCCCCAGCACGCCGACAATGGCGCCCAGGCCCATGTTAATGAGGAAGCCGAGGACGAGGTTGGTGACCAGGACATTGGCCTCGGGGTCGGCATGGGCGGCTATGATCTCGACCAGGGTGATGGTCAGGAAGATGGCGATCGGATCGTTGGTGCCGGACTCCACCTCCAGCGTGGAGCGCACGCGCTCGCGCAGATTGATCTCGCCGGCGCGCAAAAGGAAGAACACGGCGGCCGCGTCGGTGGAGGCGACGGCGGCACCGAGCAGGAAGGATTCCAGCCAGGTGAGATCGAGCATATAGTAGGCGGCGGCGCCGAACAGGCCAGTGGTGAGGATCACGCCGAATGTGGCCAGAGACAGCGCCGGCCCGGCTGCCTGCCGCAAGGCATTGAGAGGCGTGCCGAAGCCGGAATCGAACAGGATCACCGCCAGCGCCAGTGAGCCGGCAAAATAGGCGATGCGGGCGTTGTCGAACTCGATGCCGAGGCCATCGGTCCCGGTGGCGAGCCCGATGCAGAGAAACAGAAGCAGCAGCGGTGCGCCGAAGCGGAAGGCGATCAGGCTCGAAAACGCGGCGACGACGACAAGCGCGGTGCCCACCAGCGTGACGAGATAGATCGCATGCTCCATCCGTGACTTGTCCCCTGCCTCTTCTCTCGATTCAAGGAAGAGTGGGGCGAAGGCATGGCCGGCGCAAGGCGGGAGAGCGGTTTTTTGGGCCGAAGCCCCACAACTTCGTCGTCCTTGGGCTTAGCAGGAGCGAAGCGACGCGTTGCCGAGCACTCCGACGAAAACGCCCGGACGAAACCGGGCGTTTCAAGTCTCTGGAAGATGGGCCCGCGATCAGGCGATGGTCTTGCCGAAGGCGACCGCGGTATCGCCCATGCGATTGGAGAAGCCCCATTCATTGTCGTACCAGGACAGCACCGAAACGAAGTTGCCGTCCATCACCTTGGTCTGGTCGAGCGCCACGATCGAGGAGTGCGGGTCGTGGTTGAAGTCGATCGACACGTTCGGATGATGGGTAACCGACAGGATGCCCTTGAGCTTGCCATTGGAGGCGGCGATCACAGCCTCGTTGATCTCCTGCGCCGACGTCGAGCGCTTGGCGATGAACTTGAAGTCGACGAGCGAGACGTTCGGCGTCGGCACGCGGATCGAGATGCCGTCGAGCTTGCCCTTGAGCTCGGGCAGCACCAGGCCGATGGCCTTGGCGGCACCGGTCGAGGTCGGGATCTGCGAGAGTGCCGCGGCGCGGGCGCGGTAGAGATCCTTGTGCATGGTGTCCAGCGTCGGCTGGTCGCCGGTGTAGGAATGGATCGTCGTCATCATGCCCTTTTCGATGCCGACCGTCTCGTGCAGGACTGCGGCCAGCGGCGCCAGGCAATTGGTGGTGCAGGACGCGTTCGAGATGACGATGTGGTCCTTGTTCAGCTTGTCGTGATTGATGCCGTAGACGACGGTGAGGTCGGCGCCTTCACCGGGCGCCGAAACGAGGACGCGCTTGGCGCCGGCGGTCAGGTGTGCGGCTGCCTTGTCGCGGGCGGTGAAGATGCCGGTGCATTCGAGCGCGATGTCGACGCCGAGCTCCTTCCACGGCAGCTGGGTCGGATCCTTGATCGCGGTGACCTTGAACGTCTCCTTGCCGACGGTGATCTGGTCGCCGGAAACCGATACTTCGTGCGGGAAGCGGCCGTGTACGCTGTCGTAGCGCAGGAGGTGGGCGTTGGTTTCAACCGGGCCGAGGTCGTTGACGGCGACGACGTCGATGTCCTTGCGGCCGGATTCATGGATGGCGCGCAGGATGTTGCGGCCGATGCGGCCGAATCCGTTGATGGCAACTCTGACGGTCATTTTTCTCTCCTTGGGAGCTGGAGGGCAGACGATTGGTCCGCAGCTTCATAGCGGCGGAAGCGGAAAGAATCCAGCCGCGGCGACGTGGATTTAAATCGATTAGGTCAGGCCAGTCCGGCGGAACCGCTGTACGCGGTTTCGCCGAGCGTTCTTGTTTCATACATGTCGCTGTCCCAAAATCGAGATACACTTTTGGGCAACAAGCACGGCCTTACTTGCCATGCAGGCGGGCTTCCGCCGCCTTGGCGGCCGCCTCGGCGGTGATGCCGAAATGCGGATAGAGCTGCTCGATCGTTCCCGAGGCGCCGAAGCCGGTCATGCCGATGAAGATGCCATCGGAGCCGATGAGGTGATCCCAGCCCTGGCGGATGCCGGCTTCGATCGCCATCTTCACCTTCGCATTGCCGATCGTCTTGCGGCGGTAGTCCTCGCTCTGCTTATCGAAAAGTTCGAAGCAAGGAACCGAAACGACGCGGGTCGGATGGCCGTGCTTCTCCAGGAGGTCGCGGGCGCCGAGCGCGATCTCGACTTCCGAACCCGTGGCGAAGATCGTCACCGCGGCTTCGCCGCTGGCGGCGGCGAGCTCATAGGCGCCCTGGCTGCTCAGGTTCTTCTCTGTGAATTCGGTGCGCACGGTCGGCAGGTTCTGTCGGGTCAGCGCCAGCGTTGACGGCGTCTTTTCCAATTCAAGGGCCAACTGCCAGCATTCGGCGGTCTCGACCGCGTCCGCCGGACGGAACACGTTGTGGTTCGGGATGGCGCGCAGTGCCGCCACATGCTCGACCGGCTGATGGGTCGGGCCGTCTTCGCCGAGACCGATGGAATCATGGGTCATGACGAAGATCGAGCGGATGCCCATCAGCGAGGCCAGCCGCATCGAGGGGCGGGCGTAGTCGGAGAAGCACAGGAAAGTGCCGCCATAGGCGATCAGGCCGCCATGCAGCGTCAGCCCGTTGATGGCGGCAGCCATGCCGTGTTCGCGGATGCCGTAGTGGACATAGCGCTGGCCGTAGTCGTCCGGGGTGATGTTCTTGGTCTGGCTGGTCTTGGTGTTGTTGGAGCCGGTGAGATCGGCCGAGCCGCCGATGGTTTCGGGCACGGCGCCGTTGATGACTTCCAGCGCCATTTCGGAAGATTTGCGGGTGGCGACCTTCGGCTTGTCGGCGGAGAGCTTCTTTTTGTAGTCGGCAATGACGGCGTCGAAGTTGGACGGCAGCTTGCCGGCAACGCGGCGCTCGAACTCTGCCCTGAGCTTGGCGTCGGCCTTGGCGAGGCGACCTTCCCAGTCGGCGCGCGCCTCGGCGCCGGCCGTGCCGGCCGTGCGCCAGGCATCGAAGATGTCGGCTGGAACCTCGAAGGGGGGTGACTCCCAGTTGAAGAACTTGCGCGCGCCTGCGATCTCGTCGGCGCCGAGGGGCGAGCCGTGCGCCTTGTTGGTGCCGGCCTTGGTCGGGGCGCCGAAGCCGATGGTCGTCTTGCAGGCGATCATCGTCGGCTTGTCGGAATGGCGGGCGGCTTCGATCGCATAGGCGATGGCTTCCGGATCCGTGCCGTCGATGTGGCTGGCGTTCCAACCGGAAGCCTGGAAGCGCGCGACCTGGTCGGTATTGTCAGCCAGCGACACCGGGCCGTCGATCGAGATGTTGTTGTTGTCCCAGAACACGATCAGCTTGTTGAGCTTGAGGTGCCCGGCAAGCGCGATCGCCTCCTGGGAGACACCTTCCATCAGGCAGCCGTCGCCGGCCAGCACATAGGTGTAGTGGCTGACGAGGTCGTTGCCGAAGGCGGCGTTCATGATGCGCTCGCCGAGCGCGAACCCGACAGAATTGGCAAGGCCCTGGCCGAGCGGGCCGGTGGTCGTTTCGATGCCGGCGGCGTGGCCATATTCGGGATGGCCGGCGGTTTTCGAGCCCAACTGGCGGAAGTGCTTGATCTGGTCGATCGTCATGTCTTCGTAGCCGGTCAGGTAGAGCAGCGAGTAGAGCAGCATCGAGCCATGGCCGGCCGACAGGATGAAGCGGTCGCGGTCGGCCCAATGCGGCGCCTTGGCGTCGAATTTCAGGAAACGGGTGAACAGCACCGTGGCAATGTCGGCGCAGCCCATGGGCAGGCCGGGATGGCCGGAGTTCGCCTTCTCGACCGCGTCCATGGAGAGAAAGCGGATCGCATTGGCCATCCGGTCATGTTGTTCACGCGACGTCATGGTTCCTCCGGGGTGGGGTTTGGGGCCTTGGGAGAGCCCTTGAAAAGCGTGCGCGACACATAGCAGGCGCGCACTTTTAGTCAACAAACCGGTGCGCATTTGCCGGCCTTGTGATGCCGCGGGCAGGCCTATATTAGCGTTAGCAGGGGACAGTCGCGAGAGCTTTGTTGACGTCGCCTTCACCCGGTGCCTAATGTTTCAGAGATAACGCGTTCTGAACGCGAGCGATTCGGTGATGGGCAGGGCACAGGACGAGGCCATGACCGGGGAAACGACACTCAAGGAAGTCATCGCAAGGCTGGGCAAGGCCATGGAAGGCCTGGAAAACGCCGTCGCGGCCAAGCTCGAGCATGAGCGCGATTATTCGGAAGCCGAGGCCGAGGTGCAGCGGATGAATGCCGACCGCTCGCGGCTGGCGCAGGAGCTCGACAGTTCCGAGGCGCGCGCCGAGCGGCTGGAGGATGCCAACAAGGAAGTGTCGCGACGACTGGTGACCGCCATGGAAACCATCCGCGCTGTGTTGGATAGGTAGGCTGATGGCACAGGTCACGGTTTCCATCGACGGCAAGCAGTATCGGATGGCCTGCGACGAAGGCCAGGAAGAGCATCTGATCGATCTCGCCGAGCGTTTCGACCGCTACGTCTCGCATCTGAAGGATTCATTCGGCGAGATCGGCGACCAGCGGCTGACGGTCATGGCCGGCATCATGGTCATGGATGAACTCTCGGAGCTGCAGAAGCGCGTCAAGGGCATGGAAAGCGAAGTGCTGACCTTGCGCAAGACCCGCGACGAGGCGCTGACCAAGGCCGACAAGAGCGACAGCGTGCTGACCAACGCGCTTGGCGCGCTGGCGCAGCGCATGGAAGATCTTGCGGCGACGCTGGCCGTCAACAAGGCATAAGCGGTCTCCTCGGAAATTCCTGCCGAACTTGGCGGCAAGAAGAGAAATTTTTTCGCGGGCGCGACGGGCGCCTGTGGCTTTAGGCATTTGTGGGTTGCCGCCGAGGTGTTAAAAAGATTTGAGCGCTCGCCAGCCGTTGCCGGCAACATTTCAAGGGTAGGGAAACAACATGAGCCTTCGCATCAACGATATCGCCCCGGATTTCACCGCCGAGACCACGCAAGGACCGATCAGCTTTCACCAGTGGATCGGTGACGGCTGGGCGGTGCTGTTCAGCCACCCGAAGAATTTCACTCCCGTCTGCACGACCGAGTTGGGCACGATGGCGGGGCTCGAGGGCGAGTTCAAGAAGCGCAACGTCAAGATTATCGGCATTTCGGTCGATCCGGTCGAAAGCCACGGCAAATGGCAGGACGACATCAAGACGGCCACCGGTCATTCGGTGAACTATCCGCTGATCGGCGACAAGGATCTCAAGGTCGCCAAGCTCTACGACATGCTGCCTGCTGGTGCAGGCGAGACGTCGGAGGGCCGCACGCCCGCCGACAATGCCACCGTGCGTTCGGTCTATGTCATCGGGCCCGACAAGAAGATCAAGCTGGTGCTGACCTATCCGATGACCACGGGCCGCAACTTCGACGAGATCCTGCGCGCGGTCGATTCCATGCAGCTGACCGCCAAGCACCAGGTGGCGACGCCGGCGAACTGGAAGCAGGGCGAGGACGTCATCATCACCGCGGCGGTTTCCAACGAGGACGCCATCAAGCGCTTCGGCGCCTACGAGACCATCCTGCCCTATCTCAGGAAGACCAAGCAGCCTTCCGCGTAAAGCGGCTCTCCGGTTCACGGAAACGGCGAACCATCTCTTTGTTTTTGCGCAATTCCTTGGGCAAAGCGCCACGCGCTTTCCGGGGAACCGCTTGGAATTGCTCCAGTTGCCTGGCCGGCATTTTTCGACTTCCGTCGCTTTTCTGGCAAGGCGTGCTTGACGGCAGGGCCCCGCTAGACAAGCATGCTCTTATGTTGCTCTGGCAGAGAAAATCATTCCCGTCTGGCTAACGGAGGGGACGTCGGATTGGACATAGGTTCGGCAAAGCCTGAGGTCACCGGTTTCCACGACAAGTCGACCGGCGCCATCCAGTATGTCGTCGCCGACCGGGTGACGAAGCGGTGTGCCATAATCGATCCGGTCCTCGACTTCGACGAGAAGTCCGGCGCAGTTTCGACAGCCAATGCCGATGCGCTGCTGGATTTCGTCAGGGCGGAGGGACTGAGCGTCGAATGGATTCTCGACACCCATCCGCATGCCGATCATTTCTCGGCCGCGCAGTACCTGAAGCAAAGGACCGCGGCGCCGACGGCGATCGGCGAGAGGATCGTCGAGGTCCAGAAATTGTGGAAGGCGATCTACAACTGGCCGGATTTCCCCGCCGACGGCTCGCAGTGGGACCGGCTGTTCGGCGACGGCGAGGTTTTTCGGGTGGGAACGCTTCCAGCAAGGGTGCTTTTCTCGCCCGGGCACACGCTGGCGTCGATCACCTATGTGATCGGGGATGCAGCCTTTGTTCACGACACGCTGTTCATGCCCGACAGCGGCACGGCAAGAACGGATTTTCCCGGCGGCAGCGCCGCGCGCCTGTGGCACTCGATCCAGGGCATTCTGGCCCTGCCGGAGGACACGCGCGTCTTTGTCGGCCATGATTATCAGCCCGGCGGGCGCCAGGCGTTATGGGAGAGCACGGTTGCCGCGCAGAAAGCCGACAACATACATCTTGCCGCCGCGCGCGGCGAGGCCGAATTCGTTGCCCTGCGCGAGGCGCGCGACCGGACATTGCCGATGCCGAGGCTGATCCTGCATGCGCTGCAGGTCAACATGAATGGCGGACGCCTGCCGGAACCGGAAGCCAATGGCCGACGGTATCTGAAATTTCCGCTGGATGGGCTTTGAAGCAATCACGCCACCCGCTGCGGTATACGAAAAAGGCGGCGCCAGTCTCCTGACGCCGCCTTTTTATCTTGTTGCCGATGCCGGCTTTAAGCCGCCGGCTGCGCCTCGATGGTACGCAGCGCCTGGGTCTGGCGCTTGGCGGCGGCCTTGACCGCATCCTGTACCTTCTCGAAAGCGCGCACTTCGATCTGGCGCACGCGCTCGCGGCTGATGTCGAACTCAGCCGACAGTTCTTCCAGGGTCAGCGGCTCATCAGCGAGGCGGCGCGCCTCGAAGATGCGCCGTTCGCGTTCGTTGAGCACCGCAAGAGCACCCGACAGCATGCCGCGCCGGTTTTCCAGCTCGTCCTGCTCGATCAGCATCTCTTCCTGGCTTTCGTGGTCGTCGACCAGCCAGTCCTGCCATTCGCCGGACTCGCCTTCCGTCGCCCGGATCGGCGCGTTGAGTGAGGCGTCGCCCGACAGGCGGCGGTTCATCGACACGACTTCCGCTTCCGAGACGTTCAGCCTCGTGGCGATTTCGGCGATCTGGTCGGGCTTGAGGTCGCCGTCGTCAAGCGCCTGGATCTTGCCCTTCACCTTGCGCAGGTTGAAGAACAGACGCTTCTGGTTGGCGGTCGTGCCCATCTTGACCAGGCTCCACGAGCGCAGGATGTATTCCTGGATCGAGGCCTTGATCCACCACATGGCGTAGGTCGCGAGGCGGAAGCCACGCTCTGGCTCGAATTTCTTGACGGCCTGCATCAGGCCGACATTGCCTTCCGAGATCACTTCGCCAATCGGCAGGCCGTAGCCGCGATAGCCCATGGCGATCTTGGCGACGAGCCGCAAATGGCTGGTGACGAGCTTGTGCGCTGCGGAAGTGTCCTCATGCTCGGCATAACGCTTGGCGAGCATGTACTCTTCCTGCGGCTGAAGCATCGGAAAGCGGCGGATCTCTTCCAGGTAGCGGCTGAGGCCGCCTTCGCCGGAAACGATACTGGGTAGTGACTGGGCCATGATAGCGCCCCCTCTCTATTGGAGTGATGCCCCCGAAACGCGGCGGGCATGTGACGCGAGCACCAAAGGCTCGCTCGCGACATCAGATATATACAGGAACAAAACCAGAAAAGACAGGCATTTGTTCAACACGAAACAGTGTGTCACGCTGAAGTGAACAACGCCAGTCAGGTTTTTTGATGGTTGATTTGAAGCTTGCCGGGCGGCGGATTCAGAGACTGCGAAAGCCGCCGACGAGTTCCTCCATGTCCCTCGGTATCGGTGCCTCGAACCTCATCGATAGATGGGTAGTCGGATGGCGAAATTCAAGGAGCCAGGCGTGCAAAGCTTGCCGGGAGAAGGCCTTGACCTGGCTTCTCAGCGGTTCGGGCAACCGGTTGGCCTTGGTGCGAAAGGCTTGGCCGTAATCGGGATCACCGAGCACCGGATGACCGATATGGGCCATGTGGACGCGGATCTGATGGGTGCGGCCGGTCTCCAGGCGACATTCGACCAGACTTGCGGTCGCGAATTCCTTTTGGTTTTCGCCGAAGCGCTCCTGCACCGCAAAATGGGTGACGGCGCGGCGGGCATCGTCGCGTGCTTCGGGTACTACGGCGCGACGCACACGGTCGGCGGCGCGGCCGAGTGGGGCATCCACCGTTCCGGCCGGCCGCTGCGGTATGCCCCAGACCAGCGCCAGGTAGGCGCGCTCGAGATCGCCTGTCAGGCCGTGATCGGCAAAGGCCTCCGAAAGCGCCTTGTGGGCGCGGTCGGTCTTGGCCACGACCATGACGCCGCTGGTTTGCTTGTCGAGGCGATGAACGATGCCCGGCCGGCGCACGCCGCCGATGCCGGACAGGCTGTCGCCGCAATGATGGATCAGCGCATTGACCAGCGTGCCGGTCCAATTGCCGGCGCCGGGATGGACGACAAGCCCGGCGGGTTTGTTGATGACGATCAGTTCGTCATCTTCATAGAGGATATCGAGGGCGATGTTTTCCCCCTGTGGCTCCGCCGGTTCCGGCTCCGGCATGGCGACCGAGACAGTTTCGCCCGGCGACATCTTGCGCTTGGTCTCGACAACGGCCTTGCCGTCGACCAAGACCGCGCCCTGCCTGATCAGCATCTGCACGCGGCTGCGCGACATGTCCGGGCCGAGCCTGCCTGCCAGCCACTGATCGAGGCGTTGGCCGGCATCGTCGGCGCCGGCCACGAGCACGATCGGTTCTGCCTGCATGAATTGGTCCTCTATCAATCCGGGGGCCTCTTCGTTATGAGCGCTCATCGAGAATCGTTCCGGAATGTTTGCCATGGCCCGCCCCGCCGCCGACGAAGACGCCGTTGTTGAAGGCGGGGAAAAGCCGCTCAACCCCGAGATCGAAAAGGTGCGCGGCAGGCTCATCCGCTTCATGGCCATCAATCTCGGCCTGCTCTTGCTGGCCCTTATGGTGGTGATCGCGGCGATTGTCTACAAATCACGCAAGGCAGCGCCGGTGAGCCCGCCGCTGGCCGGCGACATCCAGGTGCCCGCCGGCGAACCGCTCAGCGGAGACATCGTGCTGCCGGTCGGCGCCAGGGTGGTCAGCCAGTCGCTATCCGGCAATCGCGTCTCGATCGACGCCGAACTTGTCGATGGCAGCCGCACGATCTTCGTCTACGATATGGGCGAGCGGCGCATAATCGGCCGCTTCGCAATCCGCAACAAATGAAGCCCGGCGCGCAATGACCGGCTTTGCCGAAAACCGTCATATCGCCACCGTTGCGCTGGTCGTCGACAGCTATGACGAAGCAATCGACTGGTATGTCGAGCGAATGGGCTTTGTGCTCCTGGAGAATGTGGACCTTGGCGGCGGCAAGCGCTGGGTGACGGTCGCGCCGGCCAGCGGGCGCGGCGCGCGGCTGCTTCTGGCCCAGGCCTCCGACGAGGCACAAAGGAAGAGCATCGGCAACCAGACCGGCGGGCGGGTTTTTCTCTTCCTGGAAACCGACGACTTTGCCCGCGATCATGCGGCGATGGTGGCGAAGGGCGTCGAATTTCGCGAGCCACCGCGCTTGGAGCCCTACGGCACGGTGGCGGTTTTCGCCGATCTCCACGGCAATCTATGGGACCTGATCGAGCCAAAACGCTAGCAGCAGCCAGCTTTTTCTTGATCCCGGGAAAGCCGGCGGACCCCAGTTGCTTTTTCTCCGCCGCCAGCCTATATCGCCGGTTCTTGAACGCGCCCATCGTCTAGCGGTCAGGACACCGCCCTCTCACGGCGGGAACAGGGGTTCGATTCCCCTTGGGCGTACCAAGAAGGCGACGGCTCAGCCGTTGATGATCCCTCCAGCGTCAAACAATGTTCAAGGCCTCCGCGGAAGCTTCGTCATATGCGCGCATATGACCGCATGGAGCGCTGGCAAAAGCCGGGCTCGGAGCTATGGCATGGCGGCTTCGATTAACGTTTCGTTTACCTATAATCTGTCTATTGGAGACAATTCACCCGCGACCACGGATGTACTGGCGCTGCGGTGAAAACAAAGGTCGGCCCACTGCCGGCCTTTTGTTTTTTGGCCGGCCGCTGCGGGCGGGGCTGCCTCCAATGCTTTCGGCAAGAGCTTTCGCCAAAGCATATTGCCCTTGCCATCTCCAGCCCTACCATCAATCCTGACGATCGCACGTGGGCGGCCGGAAGGGTCGACGGTGGAGGATTGCAATGAAAAGAACCGCTGGAATGCTCCTGATTAGCGGCGCATTGGCGATTGGCGCCACCTGCCCATCGGCTGCCGCCCAGCTCAACACGATGGACGAAGTCGGCACGGCGATCCAGGCATGCTGGACGCCGCCGGTGGATGCCGGAAATTCCATCGTCACGCTGAGCTTCAGCTTCAAGCGCGACGGCACGCTGCTTGGTCCGCCACGGCCGACCGCCGCCAAGGTGGCCGGCGACGACAAGGCGCGAAAGTCGTTCATCGACGCCGCAATGACCGCGGTGAAGAATTGCACGCCGCTCAGCCTTTCGCCGCAACTGGCGCAAGGGATTGCCGGCAACGTGTTCACCTTGCAATTCGTATCTCCCAAGATCGGCCAATAGCTGTTTTCCGCAACTCTCCGCGCAGGGCGCGCCGCGGCTTAATGCGCTAGAGCCGTTCGGCGTTCGGATCGCCGATCCCGCTTCAATTTTTTACGCAATCCTGACGGAAAACGTCTGCCAGCCAGCCGCTCAGGTAGCGACTACCACCAAACCATCTCGCCCAGCACCGCCTTCACCGGTCAGTGGCTGGTACGCCGCGCCTCGGCGTGCCGCGCCAGGTCGGGTGTCTCGAAGACGTAGTCGTTCCAAGCCGATTCCGGGATTTGCCCGGCCAGATAGCATTCCAGCAGCAGGTTTTGCTCGGCGCTCAGGGGCCTCGGATCAAGTCCCAGGGAATGAAAAAGATTTCTTGTCAGTTCCGATACCGTGACCTGGATCGACATCTGCGTTCTCCTTCGCGCTTCAACGCGAAAGGCCGGGCAAAGGTTTCAGGGCCCGTTTCCGGTAACGCCGGAGTGATTCGGCAGGCCTGCCAGCCGTCGGTCCGGCTGCATTGTTTTGCAGTTCGTCTCAACCTTGAAATAAAAATGCAATATTGAATTCACAGAGGTTCTTCTATTAAACTAAAGACAAGTCTCTCAATGCATGGAGACTAGAAAGATTAGATAAAACTCATTTAGCGAAAGCTTACCGAAGTCGAAAGAGTTGTCATTCCAGGTTCTCAGCAACAAGGACCGCGTCCTTCCGATGATCCGTTTCTGGTCCCCCATGATGATCGCGTTCGTCACCCTGACCGTGCTCGCGCTCGGCATGTCCAGTTCTTATGCCGACAGTTGCAGTGCAATAAGAAATCAGTTGTCTTCGGCCGGCCGTGGCGGCGGCACGAGCCCCGAGCTTGCCCAGTTGCACCGCCAGCTTGCCGCGATCCAAGGCATCGAGAGGCAGCGCAAGTGTACGGCGAAAAATTCCCTCGGTGGTTTCTTCAACGCATGCGCCGATCTTGCCAGGAACAGGAGCGAGGTGCAGCGCCAGATCGCTGCGGCCTCTAATTCAGGCCGGGACATGTCGGGGCTGCGGGCACGCTTTGTCGCGCTTGGCTGCGCGCCAGCGGCAAAGCGCGCGGCGGCGAAGACCCAATCGGTGTCTGCGGCGGCGCCAGCGGCGAGGGCAACGGGCGCCGGCAACGCGATGCTGTTCTGCGTGCGCCTTTCGGATGGATATTTCTTCCCAGCACCCAAGTCGCAGTTCGCCGGCAGCGACGATGTGAAGGATATGGCCGATCAATGCCGCTACATCTGCGACGAGCCGGGCGTCGACCTCTATACGCTCAGCGACGTCAGCCTCGAAACCGAAAAGATGGTCTCTCTCGACACGCGCAAGCCCTACACCGATCTGCCGACCGCATTCCGCTACCGCGACGACGTCAATTTCAAGGCATGTGACCTAAAACGCTACTACAGCAGGGTCGCCGAATTGAGGGCCCGAACGGTAACGCCCACAAACATGACCAATGCCATCATCCCCTTGCCGTCGGCCAAGCCGGACCTCGGCAGCGTCGCGGCAATTCCCGCGGCGGACGCCGAAGCCTCCGGGGCGGCCCAGCATCAGTCGATAGAGGCCGGCAAGCGGCCGGTGAGAATAGTCGGCCCGGCCTTCTTCCCAGCCGAATGATTATCCGCCCCGGGGGTAGGCGCCGGTTTCCCAGCCAATGTCAGTTTTGGGTGGCACCCATCAGTCGCAGACCATGCGAACCCTCTTTCCGGGTTCGCTGACATTCCTGCATGCCAGGGGCTTTTCCTCATCGGAGGACGGCGGAGGTGGCCTCGAAACTCTTGAAAGATGACGTCTCGGTGCGGCGCGCGGCGCGGGCCTGCGCTCGGAAAACCGGGTTGGCGGTTGTGGCGGCGCCGGAAAAGCGCCGTTTTCCATTCCGGACGGCCCGTATTCCACATTGGGCGGCGGCCGGTCCCAGAAACGCCGGGCATCGAGCGGGCGCGGAATGACGACGGTGCCGTCATAGCTGCGCGAACAGCCGCTGCCGAAAAGCAGCGCCGCGCTCAGCAAGCAAGGCACAATCCGTCCAAACATCAGCAACACCCCAATATTGGCTTATAGCGCGGCTTCGATCCGGCCGACAACCGGGCGCAATGGCGCAGGCCAGGGCCCGTCCGGTGCGCAACGGCTTGTTAAGGTTAGCGGATCGTTAATGCTTCTCGGGCACATTCCGCCGACGAACCGCGAAGGGAGGGTTCGGCCTTGGATTCGGGGTGGGGACGGCATGGCTGAAGCGAACGAGACAGCCGGCGTGCGCGGCGAGCGCGGGTCGGGCGAAATGACAGTGAACGACGCGGCCTCGTTCACCGCAGGCATGGATTTGGCCATGCTACGCCAGCTGGTCGAGACGGGCTCGGACTGGATCTGGGAGACCGATGCCGAGCTGCGCTTTTCCTGGCTTTCGCACAACTACCAGGCGGTCACGGGCATCGACCCGGCCGCCGTGCTCGGCCGCTTCCGTTTCGATTTCCTGAAGCAGGTCCTGAACGGCAACCGCAGCGCGGCAATGCATCTGGAGGATCTGCAGGCGCATCGGCCGTTCCGTGACTTTGTCTACGAACTGAAGGGAGGTCGCGCCGATTGCCGCTGGGTGCTGACCTCAGGCTTTCCACGCTTCGATGACGAGGGGAAATTCGCCGGCTATCGTGGCATTGGACGCAATGTCACGGGATTGGCCGTCGCCTTCGAAGAACTGGAGCAGAAGCAGCAAGGAGAGGCGTCTTCGGGAGGCCTTCCCGACCTTCGCACGATGGTCGATTCGATGCCGATCGGGATCATGGTCCTCGACGCCGACCTGCGCGCCGAAGTGATCAACCAGGCCTTCTACAATTTGTGGAAAATCGATCCCCAGCGCGCCGGGATCGGCTCGGGCTTCCGCGAGTTGATGGAGGCCAGCCGCGCCGCCGATTCCTACGGCGCCGACGATGTTGCCTGGCAGCGCCATACCGCCGAGCGCGAGGCCGAGATCAGGGCCGGCGTCGCCGGCTCAAGACAATTGCCGCACAATGACGGGCGTACCCTGGTCGCATCGCTGGCCCCGCTGGCCGGCGGCAAGCGGCTCATCTCCTATGTCGATGTCACCGACATGAAGGATCGCGAGGCCGAGCTGGCCGACGCGCTGGAAAAGGCGCGACTGGCGGAAGCGGTGATCAACGGCGTCAAGGATCCGATCTTCGTCAAGGATGACGATCTGCGCTTCGTCTTCGTCAACGAGGCGTTTGCGGGCCTGTTCGGCCAGACGCCGCAAACCATGCTTGGCAAGCCCGGCGGCAATTTTCTCGCGCCCGCCGAGGTCGCGCTGTTCGAGGAAAGCGAGCGCGCGGTGCTGGCGACCGGGCGGCCTTACGAGGTGGAGGAAAGTTTCCAGATCGACGGCGTCAACCGCTCGCGCGTCGTCAGGAAGAACCGCGTTAGAATGGCAAGCGGCCGCAACTACGTGGCCGGCTTCCTCTTCGACGTCTCGGACATGAAGGGCCGTGAGACCGAGGCGCAGGACGCCCGCAAACACCTGGCCAGCGTGCTGGAATCGCTGCCGGCCGCCGTGATCATCTACGACCGCGACGACAATTTCGTTTTCGCCAACCGCAAGATGCAGGACACGCTGCCGGCGCTGAAGCCGGCGTGGCAGCCCGGCCGCACCTTCCGCGACGCGCTGGCACTCGGTCATTCGGCCGGCTATTTCCGCTCGAGCGGCGATCCGCAGGTCGATGCGCTCTATGATGGCGATCTCGATCCCTGGCTGAACAGCATCCTCGCCCGCTACCACCTGCCATACTCATCCTTCGAACGTCTCAATCCCGACGGTCGCTGGTACCAGGTCTACGACATGCGCACCGACGACGGCACGTTCATCGGCGTGCGTGTCGATATCTCCGAGATCAAGAGCCGCGAAAAGGCGCTGCACGATTCGATGCGGCAGATCGACCTGTTCCGGCACGTGCTGGACGAACTGCCCGTGGCCGCCTTCATCAAGGCGCAGGACCTCAGCATCGAGTTCGTCAACAAGGCCTGGTGCGCGATCACCGGGCTCGCCAAGGAAGACGTTATCGGCCGCACCGATCGGCAGCTGTTCGGCGACGGGGATGGAGAAAACTACAGCCTGGACGATACCGAGGTTGCCCTCACGGGCAGCGTCAGGGAGGTCGAGGAGCCCGTCACCCATCGCGACGGCACGGTGCGGCAGTTGATGACGCGCAAGAGCCGGCTGGTGGCGCTGGACGGATCGGTGCATCTGGTCGGCTCCAGCACCGACATCACCGAGGTCAAGGCGCGCGAGCGGGCGCTGGAAGAAAGCATGCGCGAGAACGAGGTGTTCCGCAGCCTGATCGACAACGTGCCGGTGTCGATCTACGCCAAGCGCTCCGATCTCAGGCAATTCTACGTCAACGAGGGCTGGTGCGATCTCACCGGCTTCAGCAAGCAGGACGCGATCGGCAAGACCGACATCGAAATTTTCGGGCCGGACGGCGAAGCCTTCGTCAATGGCGACCTCGCGGTGCTGCGCAGCGGCGAAACCCAGGAGGTCGAGGAGACGGTGATGCTCCCGGACGGCAGCGTGCGCCACCAGTTCGCCCGCAAGGGCGCGATGATCGCGTCCGACGGGTCGCTCTACCTGATCGGGTCGACCACCGACATCACCGAATTGAAGCTGCGCGAGGCGGAACTGCGCGAGGCGCGCCAGCGCGCCATACTTGCCGACCGCGCCAAGTCGGAATTCCTCGCCAATATGAGCCATGAGATCCGCACTCCGATGAACGGCGTGCTGGGCATGGCCGAACTCCTGGCCAAATCCGATCTCGATCCGAAGCAGAAGACGTTCACCGATATCATCGTCAAATCGGGCAATGCGCTGCTCACCATCATCAACGATATTCTGGATTTCTCCAAGATCGATGCCGGCCAGCTGGTGCTCGATCCCGCCCCCTTCAACCTCGCCGAGGCGATCGAGGACGTGGCGACGCTGGTGTCGACACGCGCCAAGGAAAAGGACCTCGAGCTCATCGTGCGCATCGAGCCTGGGCTCGAAAGCCTGTTCATCGGCGATGTCGGCCGCATCCGGCAGATCGTCACCAACCTGCTCGGCAATGCGGTGAAGTTCACCGAAGAAGGACATGTGCTCGTCGACGTCACCGGCGAAAGTGTGCCGGACGGAACCAGGCTGACGATCTCGGTCACCGACACCGGGATCGGCATCCCCGAGGAAAAGCTGAAACAGGTGTTCGAGAAATTCAGCCAGGTCGACACGTCCTCGACGCGGCGGCATGAGGGCACCGGGCTCGGGCTCGCGATCACCTCGCGGCTGGTCGAACTGATGGGCGGCGACATCGGCGTGGAAAGCGCCGAAGGCAAGGGGTCGACCTTCTGGTTCGCGGTCACGCTGCCCAGGGCCGGACAACAGGCCGCGCAGCGCATCATGCCGGTGGATGTGACCGGCGCGCGGGTGCTGATCGTCGACGACAATGCGGTTAACCGCGCCATCCTGACCGAGCAGATGACGTCATGGACCTTCGATTCCTGCGCGGCCGAGAGCGGCGCCGAGGGACTGAAAGTGCTGATCGCGGCCGCCGCCTACGGCGTGCCGGTCGATTGCATCGTGCTCGACTACCAGATGCCCGAGATGAGCGGCGCCGAGATGGCAGGTGTCGTGCGCAACACCGCCGGGCTTGCCGACACGCCGATCATCATGCTGACCTCCGTCGACCAGTCGCTGGCCAACACCAGTTACCGCGATCTCGGCATTGATGCCCAACTGATCAAACCCGCACGCTCCTCGGTGCTCCTGGAAACGCTGGTCGCCACCATCCAGCGGCATCGCCACGCCACGGATGTCGCCCGGCCGCTTGCTGTCGAGGGAGGCGGAGGGAACAATCCACAGTCACCGCCACCGGCGGCAGGGCAACGCGCGTTGCTGCAGCCGCCGCCGGTCAGGCCTCGGCTTGCCGCGACTGGCGGCGAGCAGCGGCTGGACATCCTCGTGGCCGAGGACAATGAGGTCAACCAGATGGTCTTCACCCAGATCCTCGGCGAGACCGGCTACGGTTTCGAGATCGTCGGCAATGGCCGCAAGGCGCTGGACGCTTTCGGCAGGCTCAATCCGTGCATGATCCTGATGGACGTCTCGATGCCAGAGATGAACGGGCTCGAGGCAACCGCCGCCATCCGCCGGCTGGAAGAGGAAACCGGCACGCATGTGCCGATCGTCGGGGTCACCGCGCATGCGCTCAAGGGCGATCGCGAACGCTGCCTGGACGCCGGCATGGATGACTATCTGCCCAAGCCGATCAGCCCCAGGGCCCTGCTCGAAAAGGTCGAGCGCTGGGTCGGCGCCGGTCGCCAGGCCCGGCGCAACGCGGGATAGACTTTGCGCCTTCGGCCGGATTGCGGCGAGAATCACCCGGGGCCGGCTGCAGCCCTTCGAGCAAGACTATGGTGCGATCGCACCATATCAAAGCCTGCGTCCAGCCGGGACAATGACGGCATCGAATTTCCGCTCTCTTCTAGTTACGGGCGGGAGCAGCGACCGCCAGTATGAAGCAGCGTCAATCTACCCCAACGGACCTGTTTTTGGCGATGGCCCGGCCAAGACATCCTCTGGCCTCGAGCAACGCGCTCCCGTCCGGCTTTTCTTCGATCAGCGATCCATGCCGAATCCGATGGCTGTTTGGGTGGCCGGATAGCGCAAGTCCCTGATTCCCGAAGGCAAACCGGCGCCATGCCGCAGCCGCTAATCGCCATCGCCTTTCCAGGCGCCGGCGACGCGTTACCGGGCTGAGACGAAACTGTCATGCGACTGTTATAATCGAACGCTATTGGCCTCAGCGGGCGCTGGCAAGGAATGGCGCCGAGAGACCATCTTCCGAACAGGAGCAGGCCATATGAGACATTTCATCCGCTCGGCGGCCGTTGCGATCGCAATGGCTGCGGCGTCCACCCTCACCCTTTCCGCGGCAATGGCAGCTGACATCTCCGGTGCCGGCGCCACCTTCCCTTACCCGATCTATGCGAAGTGGGCCGATGCCTACAAGAAGGAGACCGGCATCGGTCTCAACTACCAGTCGATCGGCTCGGGCGGCGGTATCAAGCAGATCAAAGCCAAGACCGTCACCTTCGGCGCTTCCGATGCGCCGCTGAAGGGCGAGGATCTCGAATCCACCGGACTTGCACAGTTCCCGATGGTGATGGGCGGCATCGTTCCGGTCGTCAATCTCGAAGGCATCAAGCCGGGCGAACTGGTGCTCGACGGCCCGACGCTGGCCGATATCTTCGTCGGCAAGATCACCAACTGGAATGACGCGGCGATCGCCAAGCTCAATCCCGACGTCAAGCTTCCCGACCAGGCGATCGCCGTCGTGCATCGCTCCGACGGTTCGGGCACCACGTTCAACTTCAGCTACTACCTGGCCGACGTCAGCGCCGACTGGAAGTCGAAGGTCGGCGTCAACACCGCGCTCGAATGGCCGGTTGGCATCGGCGCCAAGGGCAATGAAGGCGTCGCCAACAACGTCTCGCAGACCGGTGGCTCGATCGGCTATGTCGAATACGCCTACGCCAAGCAGAACAAGCTGACCTATGCCGACATGATCAACAAGGACGGCAAGAAGGTCGAGCCGACGGCGGCGGCGTTCTCGGCGGCGGCGGCCAATGCCGACTGGAGCTCGCAGCCGGGTTACGGCGTCATCCTGGCCAACCAGCCGGGCGCCGAATCCTGGCCGATGACGTCGGCGACCTGGATCCTGGTCTACAAGAAGCCCGGCGACGTGGCGGCGACCGGTGAAGCGCTCAAGTTCTTCGCCTGGTCCTACGCCAAGGGCGACGACATGGCCGGCGCGCTGGACTACGTTCCGATCCCCGACGCGGTCGTCAAGAGCGTCGAGGACATGTGGGCCAAGGACATCGTCGGCGAAGACGGCAAGCCGCTCTATTCCGCCATGTAATCCCTGCTGAACGAGGAGGGCGCTTCACGGCGCCCTCCCTGTCTTCCTTTGAAACGCGAGGGCCAGATGACCGCCGTCTCCGAAGCCATGCCATCGTCGGCCGCCATGCGGGCCAGGGAAGCGACGGTCCGGCGCTTCGCGCTCACCGATACGATTTTCCGGGCGGCGACACGCTTTTCCGCCATCCTCGTCCTGCTCATCCTCGGCGGCGTGGCGATTTCGCTGTTTGCCGGCTCGTGGGAAGCGCTGTCGAAATTCGGGTTCTCCTTCCTGACGACCGAATCGTGGAACCCGGTTACCGAGAATTTCGGGGCGCTGGCCCCGATCTACGGAACCATCGTCACCGCCGCCATCGCTATCCTGATCGCCGTTCCCATCGGCATCGGCATCGCCATCTTCCTTACCGAACTCTGCCCGCGGCCACTCCGACGCCCCATCGGCATCGCCGTCGAGCTGCTTGCCGGCATACCCTCCATCATCTACGGCATCTGGGGCCTGTTCGTGTTCGCGCCGTTCCTGCAGACGACGGTGCAGCCCTTCATCATCAAGCTTTTCCACGACGTGCCGGGACTCTCCAGCCTGTTTGCCGGCCCGCCCTACGGCATCGGCCTTCTGACCTCGGCGATGATCCTTGCCATCATGGTCCTGCCCTTCATCACCTCGATCACCAAGGATGTCTTCGACACGGTGCCGGCGGTGCTGAAGGAATCGGCCTACGGCATCGGCTGCACGACCTGGGAGGTCACGCGCCGCGTCGTCATCCCCTATACCCGCGTCGGCATCATGGGCGGCGTCATGCTCGGCCTCGGCCGCGCGCTCGGCGAAACCATGGCGGTAACCTTCGTCATCGGCAACGCCCACCGCATCAGCGCCTCGCTGTTCGCGCCCGGCACGACGATCTCGGCGACCATCGCCAACGAATTCACCGAAGCCGACGGCGATCTCTATACGTCTTCGCTGGTGGCGCTCGGCCTGATCCTGTTCGTCATCACTTTCCTGATCCTTGCCCTTGCGCGCTACATGCTGCTGCGCATGGACAGCCGCACGGGAGCCTGACCGATGTCGACGGCCACATCGCTTCACAATCGACGCAAGCGCAGGAATGCCGTGATGATGACGCTATGCGTCACGGCGGCGGGCATCGGCCTGGCCTGGCTGGCGCTCATCCTCGGCGCACTGCTCTATAAGGGCCTGTCGGGTGTTTCGCTCTCTGTGTTCACCGAAATGACACCGCCGCCCGGCGATGCCGGCGGCCTGCTCAATGCCATCTACGGCAGTATCATGATGACAGTCATCGCCGTCATCGTCGGCACGCCGATCGGTGTCCTCGCTGGGACCTACATGGCCGAATATGGCCGCTTCTCGCGCCTCACCACCGTCGTGCGCTTCATCAACGACATCCTGCTGTCGGCACCCTCGATCATCGTCGGCCTGTTCGTCTACGAGCTGCTGGTGCGGCCGATGGGACATTTCTCGGCGATCGCCGGTGCCGTCGCACTGGCCATCCTGGTCATCCCGGTCGTCGTTCGCACCACCGAGGACATGCTCAACCTGGTGCCGAACGCCTTGCGCGAGGCCGGCGCCGCGATCGGCGCGCCGCGCTGGGTGGTCATCCGCTCGGTCGCCTACCGTGCGGCGCTGTCGGGCATCGTCACAGGCATATTGCTGGCCATCGCCCGCATTTCCGGCGAGACGGCGCCGCTGCTCTTCACGGCGCTCAACAACCAGTTCTGGTCGAGTAATCTCAATGCGCCGATGGCCAGCCTGCCCGTCACCATCTTCCAGTTCGCTCTCAGCCCCTACGAGGAATGGCAGCAGCTGGCGTGGACCGGCGCACTCATAATCACCCTTACGGTTCTCGGGCTGAGCATCTTCGCCCGCAGCCTTACCGGACGCAGAGAGGACAGATGAAACCGATGTTGTCCACTGAGTTGAATACGCCCGAAGTCGCGGTCGAGAAAGCCAAGATCGAGGTCAAGGGCCTCAATTTCTACTATGGCCAGTCGAAGGCGCTGAAGGATATCAGCCTGTCGCTGCCCGAGCGCAGCGTCACCGCCTTCATCGGGCCTTCGGGCTGCGGGAAGTCGACGCTGCTGCGCGTCTTCAACCGCATCTACGAGCTTTACCCGAGGCAGAGCGCCGAGGGCCAGGTGCTGCTCGACGGCCAGAATATCCTCGACCGTTCGCAGGATCTCAACCTGCTCAGGACCAAGATCGGCATGGTGTTCCAGAAGCCGACGCCGTTCCCGATGTCGATCTACGAGAACATCGCCTTCGGCGTCAGGCTCTATGAGAAGCTCAGCAAGGCGGAGATGGACGGCCGTGTCGAGCAGGCGCTGAAGCGCGCGGCACTGTGGAGCGAGGTCAAGGACAAGCTCAACGCCAGCGGCCTCAGCCTTTCGGGCGGCCAGCAGCAGCGCCTCTGCATCGCCCGCACGGTGGCGGTGAAGCCGGAGGTCATCCTGCTCGACGAGCCTGCCTCGGCGCTCGATCCGCTGTCGACCGCCAAGATCGAGGAGCTGATCGACGAGTTGCAGGCCGATTATACGATCGTCATCGTCACCCACAACATGCAGCAGGCGGCGCGCGTGTCGAAGCAGACCGCCTTCATGTATCTGGGCGAGCTGGTCGAGTTCGACCGCACCGAGAAGATCTTCACGTCGCCCCGCGAGAAGCGCACGCAGGACTATATCACCGGCCGCTTCGGCTGATCCCAGGCATACGAGGACCAAGATCATGGCCGAACACACAGTCGCAGCCTTTGACGAAGATCTCGGACAGATCAGCAGGCTGATCCGCGACATGGGCGATCTCGCCTCATCGATGGTCGGCGGCGCGACCAAGGCGCTCCTGAATTCCGACAACGCGCTCGCCCAGCGCGTCGTCTCCGACGACGCGATCATGGATGCGCGCCAGCGCGAACTCGACGACCGCGCCATCACCCTGATCGCCAAGCGGCAGCCCATGGCGGACGATCTGCGCCATGTCGTCGGCTCGATCCGCATGGCGGGCGATCTCGAACGCATCGGCGATCTCGCCAAGAACATCGCCAAGCGCGTCGGCACCGTCGGCCTTGCCGCCACGCCGCGCGACCTGTCGCACTCCATCGACGCCATGGCGCAGCTTGTGCTGATCCAGGTCCAAGGCGTGATCGAGGAGTATGCGGCGCGCGATGCCGCGGCACTTGCCAAGCTGCGCGCCGACGATGAACGCATCGACGTCAAATACACGTCGGTCTTCCGCGAGCTGCTGACCTACATGATGGAGGATCCGCGCAACATCACCGCCTGCACGCATCTTTTGTTCTGCGCCAAGAATCTCGAGCGCATCGGCGATCACGTGACCAACATTGCCGAAAATGCCTATTATGTGCTGACCGGCACGCAATTGCCCGCCAATCGCCCGAAGCAGGACGAGACGGCGATGTCGGCGCCAGCGGCTTGACGGCAGGGGTGACCAGTCGATGATCGCGCCACGCATCATGGTGGTGGAGGACGAGGAGCCGCTGGGTGTGCTGCTCCGTTACAATCTGGAATCGGAGGGTTATCAGGTAGAGGTGGTGACGCGCGGCGACGAAGCCGAGATCCGCTTGCAGGAGAATGTCCCTGACCTTCTTGTGCTCGACTGGATGGTGCCGGCGGTGTCCGGCATCGAGCTCTGCCGCCGTCTCCGCATGCGGCCCGAGACCGAGCGGCTGCCGATCATCATGCTGACGGCGCGCGGCGAGGAAAGCGACCGGGTGCGCGGTCTCTCCACCGGCGCCGACGACTATCTGGTCAAGCCGTTCTCAACGCCGGAATTCATGGCACGCGTCAAGGCGCTGCTGCGCCGCGCCAAGCCCGAAGTTCTGTCCAGCGTGCTCAAGGTCGGCGACATCGTGCTCGACCGTGAATCGCACCGGGTCTACCGCAAGAAAAGCGAGATCCGGCTCGGGCCGACCGAGTTCCGCCTGCTCGAATTCATGATGCGACATCCCGGCCGCGTGTTCTCGCGCAGCCAACTGCTCGACAATGTCTGGGGCGAAACGATCTATATCGACGAGCGCACCGTGGACGTGCATGTCGGCCGGCTGCGCAAGGCGGTCAACAATGGCCGCATGCCTGACGTGATCCGCACCATTCGGGGCGCGGGGTATGCGATTCGCGAAGACTAGGGATATGTCACGCAACGTTCTCGCCCACGCCTGATTTCGCCTGTGCCCCCGGCGCGAAAATCTCCTGGTCGACGAAGGTCAGCGCGCGCATGGCGCAGCCCTCGCGGATCAGTGGCAGTTCGTTCGGCTCGGTGTCGAAGGAAATCGATTTCGAGTGCTGGCCGCCGGCGGTCTGGGCAATGGCCTCGCGCAGAGCCGGCTCGATCAGGTCGAAGGCGGCGGCGCTGACGCCGACCATGGCGACCGGCGCCGGATCGATCAGCGCGAACAGGCTGCCAAGGCCGTAACCCAGCGCCTCGCCGGCCTTGCGGTAGGCTTCGCGCTCCGGCCCGTCCTTTTCGCGCGCCGAGGCCGCCAGGGTGCGCATGTCGGCGTCGCTGACGTCGACGGGCTCGGTGTCCTCGCCAAGCTGCCTCGCGTTGCGCCAGATGGCATAGTTGCCGGCATAGGCCTCGACGCAGCCGCGCCGCCCGCAGCGGCAGAGCGCCCCGCCGGGGCGATGGATCATGTGGCCGAACTCGCCTCCGGATGAATGGGTGCCGGTGAACAGTTCACCCTTCAGCACCAAGCCCATGCCGATGCCGTGCGACAAAAGGATGGCGATGAAGTCGTCGCGGTAGCGCTGGGGATCGCGCCAGCGCAGCGCCACCGCCATCATGTTGCAATCGTTCTCCATGGTGGCGGGAATGCCGAACTCGGCCTCCAGTATGTCGGCGAAGGCGATGTCGGTCTGCGGCGTGATCGGCGACCACAGCATGGTGCGCGCATCCGTGTCGGTGATGCCCTGGATCGCCAGCGCGATACGGGCGATGCTGCCGACGTCGAGGTCGGGATCCTCGAACCGCCGCCTGACGATGGCCACGCATTCGCCGATCAGCGCCTCGCGCGACAGGGTGAGCGTGTCCAGCCGGCGCTGCTCTTCAGATATCACCTGGCCGGCATAGTCGATGACGGCAACGGAGAGAAAATTCAGCGACAGCACCACGGTCATCACCGCCGCGGCTTCAGGGTTGAGGCTGAGGCCGACCTGCGGCCGGCCGCGTTTCAGCGCACCGGCCTCGCTCGGCTTGCTCTGCGCCAGGATGCCTTCGCCAATCAGGTCGGAGGAGATCGCCGATATGGTGGAATGGCTGAGCCCGGTGGTCGCGGCAATCTCGGTGCGCGAGGGCTGCCCGGCACGGCGCACGGCCGCGATCACCATCGCCCGGTTGCGTCGGCGCAAATCGTCGTGGCGGATTCCGACCGACATGTTTCTCGCATCCTCCCCGTCGCCGCGTTCTCTCCCCAGGATCCCGACGACCGTCAAATACTGGCAGAACCGGCCTTGGCTGTCATTATTTATTCCGGAGCTCGAAAAAAATTCACGAGGACATCAAAATACATCAGAATCGACGTTGACAGCGTTCCGACGATGGACCAGTGTTTTTTCGAGGCTCGAAAAAATAGAGCCTTTGTGCCGGCCTACGGGCCTGTTTGGTCGCGCCATACGCGGCGCAGGGAGGATTAAGATGAAGAGATTCACAGCCGCCATCCTGGCGGGTGTCGCCATGTCGCTGACGCTCGCGTCGGTCGCGCAGGCGAAGGACAAGGTCATCGGCGTTTCCTGGTCGAACTTCCAGGAAGAGCGCTGGAAGACCGACGAGGCCGCCATGAAGAAGGCGATCGAAGCCGCCGGCGACAAGTATATTTCCGCCGACGCCCAGTCCAATCCCGGCAAGCAGCTCACCGACGTCGAGAGCCTGATCTCCCAGGGCGCCAATTCGCTGATCATCCTGGCGCAGGACGCCTCCGCCATCGGCCCGGCGGTGCAGAAGGCGCTCGACGAAGGCATTCCGGTCGTCGGCTATGACCGCCTGATCGAGAACAAGGACGTCTTCTATCTGACCTTCGACAACAAGGAAGTCGGCCGCATGCAGGCCCGCGAAGTGTTCAAGGTGAAGCCGGAAGGCAACTACGTCTTCATCAAGGGCTCGGGTGCCGATCCGAATGCCGATTTCCTGTTCTCGGGCTCCATGGAAGTGCTCAAGGACGCCATCGACAGCGGCAAGATCAAGAATGTCGGCGAAGCCTATACGGATGGCTGGCTGCCGGCCAACGCGCAGAAGAACATGGAGCAGTTCCTGACCGCCAACGACAATAAGGTCGACGCGGTCGTCGCGGCCAATGACGGCACTGCCGGCGGCGTCGTCGCGGCGCTGACGGCTCAAGGCCTGGCCGGTACCGTTCCGGTCTCGGGCCAGGACGGCGACCACGCGGCGCTGAACCGCATCGCGCTCGGCACGCAGACCGTGTCGGTGTGGAAGGACGCGCGTGAACTCGGCAAGAATGCCGCCGAGATCGCCTCGCAGCTGGCCGACGGCAAGAAGATGACCGATATCGCCGGCGTCAAGGACTTCACAACGCCCGGTGGGAACACCGTCAAATCGCTGTTCCTGACCCCGGTTGCGATCACCAAGGACAATCTCAACATCGTCATCGACGCCGGCTGGATCAAGAAAGACGAGGTCTGTGCCGGCGTCGCGGCGGGCAGCGTAGCGGCCTGCAACTGATCTTCCATTTCATGCGATGAACGCCGCGGCTGCCAAGCCGCGGCGTTTTTTCAAGAAAATTTGTTTTTCCGCCCCGGGCGGGTAACTTCTAGGCTGGCTTCCGGCATCCCGCATCGGACGGGCAGGCCGGTGGGAGAAAATCATGACCGATACGACGTCCAACCCGCAGGCCGACACCGCGCGTGCGTCGGAACTCGGCGCCGTCGCCCGGTTCCTTAAGGCGACC
Source organism: Mesorhizobium sp. B2-4-2 (assembly GCF_006442845.1). Lineage (NCBI taxonomy): Bacteria > Pseudomonadati > Pseudomonadota > Alphaproteobacteria > Hyphomicrobiales > Phyllobacteriaceae > Mesorhizobium > Mesorhizobium sp. B2-4-2. Next base: position 99,397 of record NZ_VFVM01000015.1, read on the forward strand.
GAGATCGACACGCGCATGCTCGGCATGATCGGCGCGCTGCTGCTGATCTGGATCGGGTTGCATGTCTTGTCCAGCCTGCGTCTCGGCGTCAATCCGCTCGATTTCGACAGCCGTACCTTTCTCACGCCGCGCAATCTGTGGAACCTGTCGGTGCAGACCTCGGCCGTCGCCATCATGGCCTGCGGCATGGTGCTGGTCATCGTCATGCGCAATATCGATCTGTCCGTCGGTTCCGCCGAAGGGTTGATCGGCATGGTCATGGGCTTCGCCCAGGTGCATTTCCTAGTGCGCTTCGTCGGGCTTGAGCTTGGCAACCCATGGATCTGGGTGCTGGCGCTGGTCATCGGCCTGGTGCTCGGTCTGTTGATCGGCGCCTTCCAGGGCTTTGTCATCGCCTATCTCGAAGTGCCGGCCTTTATCGTGACGCTGGGCGGGCTTCTGGTCTGGCGCGGTGCGGCATGGTGGGTTACCAGCGGCCAGACGGTGGCGCCGCTCAACGCGACGTTCCAGCTGATGGGCGGCGGCCCGGCCGGATCGATCGGCGCGACCTGGAGCTGGGTGGTCGGTATCGCCGCCTGCCTTGCGGTGGTGCTTGCGCTGTTCAACGGGCGGGTACAGCGCAAGCGCTTCCGTTTCCCGCTGCGTCCGATCTGGGCCGAGACGCTGATCGGCGTGCTGACCTGCGCCGTCATCATGGGCGCGGTTTGGCTGGCCAATTCCTATCCGTGGCCAGTCGGCATCGTGAACAGATATGCAGCCGCCAACAACATAACCGTGCCCGAGGGCGGCCTGTTCATCGCCCACGGCATCGCCATACCGGTGCTGATGGCCATCGCCGTCGGGCTGGTCATGACCTTCATCACCAAACGCACCCGTTTTGGTCGCTATGTCTTTGCCATTGGCGGCAATCCGGAAGCAGCCAACCTCGCCGGCATCAATACACGCTGGATCACGATGAAAGTGTTCATGATCATGGGCGTGCTGGCCACGATCGCCGCCGCGATCTCGTCAGCCCGGCAGAACTCGGCCACCAACGTGCTCGGAACGCTCGATGAATTGCTGGTGATCGCGGCGGCCGTCATCGGCGGCACATCGCTCGCCGGCGGTTCGGGAACAATCATCGGCGCCATGCTGGGCGCGCTTTTGATGCAGTCGCTGCAATCCGGCATGGTGCTGCTTGGCGTCGACTCGCCGCTGCAGAGCATCGTCGTCGGCGCCGTGCTGGTCATCGCGGTGTGGCTCGACACCGTCTATCGCAAACGCGTTTGAGGGAGGAGGACAATCATGGCTGACAGGATCGCTCCCGCCGGCAACCCGCTGGTCGACATGCGCAACATCTCAATCGCGTTCGGCGGCATTCGCGCCGTCGACGATGCCTCGATCGATCTTTTCCCCGGCGAGGTCGTGGCCCTGCTCGGCCATAACGGCGCCGGCAAGTCGACACTGATCAAGATCCTGTCGGGCGCCTACAAGCGTGACGCGGGCCAAATCTTCGTCAACGGCGAAGAGGCTTCGATCTCCAACCCGCGCGATGCCAAGAAATACGGCATCGAGACGATCTACCAGACCCTGGCGCTCGCCGACAATGTCGACGCCGCCGCCAACCTGTTCCTCGGCCGCGAGCTGAGGACCGCCTGGGGCACGCTCGATGATGTCGCCATGGAGGCCGAGGCGCGCAAGGTGATGGGCAGGCTCAATCCCCGCTTCCAGCGCTTCAAGGAGCCGGTGATCAAGCTGTCGGGCGGACAGCGGCAGTCGGTGGCGATCGCACGCGCGATCCTGTTCAACGCCCGCATCCTGATCATGGACGAGCCGACGGCAGCACTTGGACCGCAGGAAACGGCCCAGGTCGGGGAACTGGTCAGGCAGCTCAAGTCCGACGGCATCGGCATCTTCCTGATCAGCCATGACATTCACGACGTATTCGAACTGGCCGACCGGGTGTGCGTCATGAAAAACGGCCAGGTCGTCGGCACTGCCCGCACCACCGATGTGACCCAGGACGAGGTGCTGGGCATGATCATCCTGGGCAAATGTCCGCCTGGCGCCATTCCCGGACCAGGCGCGTTGAAGATCGCTGCCTGAAGCCTGCTGGCCTGAGCCCGTTACCGATCTGCCGATCAGGTGATATGCCAGCCGGCGGGATGGCTTGGCCTTGCCATTGTGTTGACCGGGCGACTTGCCCATAAAGGGCTCACATGCTGATAGGCCGCATTATCCGTTGAAGAAGCTTTTTCCAATCGTCGCTTTCGTTGCCGTTGCGCTGATCAGCATGACAATGGCGGGGTTCGCCTATTTCGCGACGCAAGAGGCGGCTCGCATCAAGTTCGACGCGACCGCGGACGATGCGCTCAACCGTATCGAGAGCCGGATCGACCTGCAGCTGTCGCTGCTGCGCTCGTCGCAAGCCTTGTTCGACGCCCGCAATGGCGACATCTCGCAGAGCGAGTTCAAAGCGTTCTTCAATGCCCTCAATGTCGATACCAATTTCGCCGGCCTGCGCGGCATCGGCTTTCTCCGGCTGGTGAAAGCAGGCGACGAGGCGACGGTCGAGCGCGACATGCTGCATGACCAGGGCACCAGGCGTGCGATCTATCCGGACACCACCCAGCCATGGCGGACGCCCGTTGTGCTGTTCGAGCCGCTCGACCCGTCCAATAAGGCCAGCATCGGCTATGACATGTTCACCGAGCCCGTGCGGCGCGCGGCAATCGAGAAGGCAATGGCAGATGACCAGCAGCACGCGAGCGGGCTGGTGCAACTCGGCCAGGACACGGGTGCAGCACAGACCTTCACCGGCTTTCTCGTCTTCGTGCGGCTCAACGTCGAGACCGCACCTGATGCCATAAACGCATCGCGATCCTCGACGGTAGGCTTTCTCTACGCGGCCTTCCGGGCCAGGGAGTTGTTCCAGATCGCGCTCAGCCGCGCGCCGCTGCTGCCGGTCAACACCGAAATCTACGATGGCGGCGTCGATCCGGATCATTTGCTGTTCCGGTCGGAGACGCCGCCCGTGTCGGGCTTTGGCGACAGGCTGTTGGTCACCCGCAAGATCAGCGTGGCGGGCCGTCCGTGGACCGTGCAGTTCAGGCCGACAAGCGCCTTCTCGCAGCCATCGTCGCGGGCCATCCCAGTCATGCTCGGCCTGTTCGGGTTGCTGCTGGCCGGCGCCATCGCGCTTGTCGCGCGCTATCAGGAGCGAGCCTACGAGGCAGCATCGCTGCTGCATGAGACGACGGAAAAGAGCCTGCTCGAAAAGGATTTGATGCTGCAGGAGATGAAGCATCGCATCAAGAATTCGATCACGCGAGTGCTGGCGATCGCGCGCCAGACCGCGTCACGTGCCAGCGACGTCAATGAGTTCTCGGCATCTTTCTCGGCCCGGCTACAGGCAATGGCCGCGTCCCAGGACATGCTGACGCGCTCGCGCTGGCAGAAGGCGGATCTCGGCGATCTCCTGCGCATCGAGCTTGGCCAAGTGTTCGGAAAGGAGCTGCCGGAAGAGCTTTTGTCCGGGCCGGAGGTGCTGCTTGACGAAACCACGACGCAGGCACTGGGCCTCACCTTCCACGAACTGGCAACGAATGCGCTGAAATATGGCGAGGCCGGCAATACGGTCGGCGCCCTCAGGATCGAATGGTCGGTCGAAGGGCGCGGGCGTGACCGGGTCTTGGCTCTGAGCTGGCAGGAAACCGGGCAGAAGAAGGTCGACGCCCCGGCCACGACCGGCTTCGGCACCAAATTGATCGACCTCAATGTCACGCGTGAGCTGCGTGGCACGATCCACCGCGATTATCGCGATGACGGATTGAATGTGGAAATCAGGATTCCGCTGCCGGCGTGAATGCCATCGGGCCTTGGCGGAATCGCTCCAGGCTTCACGCGGCGGCCAATAAATTGCCGCACCGCTGCCGGGTTCGCGAATGAGCCCGACAGCGCGCGATTCAAGTTGCTCGGAGCGGTTCAGCGTCTGATAGATCGCCGATCCGCTCCTTGCTCGCAATTCCGGCGGGAAAACCGCTCCGCGCTTTTCCCGCCGGAATTACCTTAGTTGCAGCGAGCCGTGTAGATGCGACCCCGATGATCGCGATACTGGCAGTATCCATTGCGCAGGTTGCGGACCAGCAGGCCGGAGCCGGCACCGACGGCCGCGCCGATCAGCGCGCCCTTGCCGCCGCCGACCAAGCCACCCACGCCGGCGCCGATCAAGCCGCCGCCGACGACATCCTGCTCGGTCGAGGTACAGCCGCTGACGGCGACCACGGCAGCCATGGCAATAAGAATTTTCCGCATAGGGTCACTCCTCACTTCGTGTCCTCACTTTAATAAGCTCCAGCCGTCACTTAGCATGAAAAAACGACCTTTGCTGCTCCAATTTATTGTTGGTGAAGAGAGTCTTTTTCTGGGCGCAGCTTTCCGATGCCTCGGCCGCCGAAAAACCCGAGCGATGTGCGCGCGCGAACGTGGGGGCGGGATCAGGCCAGCTGGGACAGGGCGATCAGGACAATTGCCGCGGCCAACGCCGGAGCGACGATGGGCAGCAGGATGCCATGAGCAACCGGCGATGCCGTGGATGTCTCGGGATCCTGGAATTCGCCCATCGAAATGCGAGCGGCCTGCTCGAGTCTGTTGATATCGGCGACCGTCACGGCGCTCCTCCCCACTATGCTGCGGCAAAGCCCTCGAAAGCATGCTCGTCGGCTCGGCAGTTCCATCGGTATCTGGCAAAAACAGCATCTGCTTCTATGGTGAACAGCCGGTTAAAAAATGGCGGTCGCCTACTCCGTCTCGAAATTGCCGTGCGGAACAACGAGATGGTATTCGAGGCGACCATCCGCGATCTCGAGGCGCGCCGTTCCGTTCAGGGAAGAGGGCACTACGCGTTCCAGTGCGACGCTGCCGAAGCGCTTTTTGCCCTCTTGGTTGCTGTCGGTTCCTATGGTTTCGGCCCAGGTCAGCGACAGGGCAATGCCGCCATCGGCGGCGGTGTCGAGGACGGCGGTCACTTCGACGAAGCCCTCCGGCCGCGACAGGGCGCCATAGCTGACCGAGTTGACGGCCAGTTCATGCATCGCAAGGCCGATATGCAGCGCGGCGTTGGGGTTGAGGTAAGGATTTGCGCCGCGGAAGCGAAGGCTGTGCGACGCGTCCGTCCCGTAGCGGCCGACCTGACCGGCGACGAGTTCGCGAAGGGCAGCACCGCGCCAGTTGGAGGAGGTTACCAAATCCTGGGAGGAGGCCAGCGACTGGAGCCGGCCGCGAAAGCGGGTCAGGAAATCACCGATGCTGTCGGAATAGCGTCCCGTCTGGGTGGCGATGCTCTGGATGATTGCCAGCAAATTCTTCGAGCGGTGCGTGACTTCGCGCAACAGCGTCGTCAGCGTCTGTTCGCGGCGTCGCTGCTCGGTCGTCTCGACCATGGTGGTGACGACACCTTGCACGTCGCCGGCCTCGCCATGGTCGGCGTCGATCCAGACCTGAAACCAGCGCATGCCGTCCTCCATCGGGACGCCGATCTCGAGGCGCTGCGGATCGCCGCTTGCGACGACGTTGCGCTTGGCAGCGCCAATGCGGTCGGCCTGTGCCGGCGGCAGGATGCCGTCGCCCTCGCTGCTGTCGGCGGCCCAGGGCGCACGCATGTTCCGCGCCCAGACCGTTTTCATGTCGCGGTCCTGGTAGAGGACGGAAATGCCGGCATTGTGCAGTGCGTGGAGAAGCGCCCGGCCAAGTTGCATGCCGCTTTCGGCGGGATGCAGGGCGATGACCTCGTCCCCCCGCTCGTTCTTCTTGGTATCTCGAGCCCTGGAACGCATCCGACCTGTTCACCCAACTCAGGCTGAACGGCTCACCGTCCAATGGGTTCCAAGGCAGGTTTTACGGGAACCAGACGCCCAAAAGCGGTCCGCCGGGCGGCGTCCTTGTGGGACACCACCCGGCGGTGGCTGGAAACCGTTTGAGGGGTGCGGCTTCCAGTGTTCGCCTGATAACTCTCAGGCCCGTCTGAACAGGCCGGCGAGAAGCGAAATGATGAGGAAAGCGAGAAAGATGAAGAACAATATCTGCGCTATCCCGGCAGATGTACCGGCAATGCCGCCGAAACCAAGCGCGCCGGCGATGATTGCCACGACGAGAAATACGAGCGCCCAGTAAAGCATGGTTCCATCTCCTTCCAACTATGTGAGAAAAACGTGGGTGGATGCGGTTTGTTCCACTTTTTGCCGAAAAAGACGATCCCCCCGCGCACCATCGTGGCGCGGAAAAGCAAGGCGCGGCCAGCGGAACCTTCCGGCTGGTCGCGCCCTGCTTTTGCGCGCGTTTGCGACTTCAGTTGCGCATGGCTATGCGGCTGCTTTCGCCTGCCGGTCGAAGAACAGAGCCTGGCTGATCAACGCCTTGACCATGTCCGGGTTGAACGGCTTCGTCACCAGGAAAGCCGGTTCGGGCCGCTCGCCGGTCAGGAGACGCTCGGGAAAGGCGGTGATGAAGATCACCGGCACGGAAGTCGACGACAGAATCTCGTTCACCGCCTCGATGCCCGAGCTGCCGTCGGCGAGTTGGATGTCCGCGAGCACCATCTTCGGCCGCGTCTTGCCGAACATCGTCACCGCTTCGGCATGGGTGCGGGCGGTGCCGACGACCCGATGGCCCAGGCTCTCGACCATCTCCTCTATATCCATGGCGATGAGCGGTTCATCCTCGATGATCAGCACGTCGGTCGCCACCTGGCGGGAAATCTCGTTGCTCGCCTGGGCAAGCAGTTCTGAGAATTCCTGTTCGCCGACGCCAAGAATTTCGGCCGCCTCATCCTCGCTGAAACCCTCGACGGCCACCAGAAGGAAGGCCTGGCGGGGAAGCGGCGCGATCGCATTGAGATTGGCCGCGGCGCGCTGTTCCCATGCCGATTGCGCCTGTTCTTGTGGAACGCGGATGGCGACGGACGTGAACAGTTTGGCGAAGACCTTGTACAGCGCGATTCGGTCGCTGGATGCCTCGGGAAAAATGTCGACATCGGCGATGATGGCCTCGAGCATCGCGGCAACCAGCGCGTCGCCGCTCTCCTGCGATCCCGATACGGCACGCGAGAAGCGGCGCAGGAACGGCAGGTGCGGAGCGATGGTGGCGGATAAACTCATGACGGACGTCTCCCTCAGATGACGTGATTGACTAAAAATGCAGGTCAAGCCCCATTGCAAGCCCCAACGACACAAACGCGGGCTTTCGCAAAAAGTTCCGGCCCCGGGAACTAATACGCCTGAACGGCGTTTGAATTGGGGATGGGCAACCAGACGAGGATGCCGCTTGTGTTGTGTTGAGTTATGTTGAGCGGCTATGGGGCTGGATTAAAGGGCGAAATGAAGGAAATGACGAAAGATGTCTTGACTGGCGCCTCAATCAGGCGCCGGAACGGCGTGGGCGACCCGCTCGGGCCGAATTCCGAAATCGGACGCAAACTCAAGCAGTATTACGACGAGCTGGTCTCCGACGATGTGCCGGATCGTTTCGCGCAGTTGCTCAGCCAACTGGAGCGGGCCGAGCCCGCACAGAAAAAGGACTGAGGCATGGCAACGGTCTCACAAGGCTTCAAGACCGATCTGCTTGGGGCAATACCGAGCTTGCGTGCCTTCGCAGTGTCACTGACGCAGAATGCCGACAAGGCCGACGACCTCGTGCAGGAAACGCTGGTCAAGGCCTGGGACAAGCATGAGAGCTTTCAGCCCGGTACCAACCTGAAGGCATGGCTCTTCACCATCCTGCGCAACGAGTTCTATTCGCAGATGCGCAAACGCGGCCGCGAGGTGCAGGACAGCGACGGCATCATGACAGCCAGGCTTGCGGTGCATCCCGCCCAGCACGGCCAGCTCGACCTCAAGGATTTCCGCGGTGCGCTCGAGCAACTGCCCGAAGACCAGCGCGAGGCCATCATCCTCATCGGCGCCTCGGGCTTCTCTTACGAGGAGGCGGCCGAGATTTGCGGTTGCGCGGTCGGGACGATCAAGAGCCGCGTCAGCCGAGCCCGCACGCGCCTGCAGGAGATACTGAAAATCTCCGGCGAAGACGAGTACGGTCCCGATGCGATCTCAGCACAGGTCACGGGCACGGCGGCGCACTAAAAAAGCGTCGCATCGAAACGGCTGACAGAATCGCCATCGCATCCGCTCTGACTCTTACGCGACGCGACGTCGTCAGGCGGGCGGGACTCGTCCGCAGGCCCGGGCCACCGCTTCCACAAGATCTTCGCCCGAATAAGGTTTGCTGACCAGCCTTATCCCTGGAAAGGCAACCTTGATCTCGTCCGCATCCGAATAACCGGAGGCAAAGACGAAGGGCACGCCCGTTTCACGCAGGCGCGATGCAAAATCGAAAGTCGGAGTGCCCCCCAGCATGAGGTCGACGATCGCCGCATCGAATTGGGTGGCAACCTGTCGGCCATCGATCTCGGCCAGGTCACGGACAAGCACCACGTCGTCGGCGCCGTGATCACGGCAAAGCTGCTCGACATCCATGGCGATGAGAAATTCATCTTCCAGGACAAGAATGCGCAATCCGTCAAGCAAAGGCGACACAGGCAATGGCTCCTTGAAACGCAGCGAGTCATGATCGCTATTTGACGCGCTGTCATTTAAAAAAGACATGCCACCGCAGCGGCTGAGCCCGCGGCTCTCGAGGAGCGGTCGAAATGTCAATCCAGAACGGCCTTGCTTCCTCCAGCCGCCGGTACGATTGCGAGAATTGCCCACTGCGGCCGCTGCCGGGTTTCCGCAAATTCGAGAGATCGGAACTGGCCTTCATCGACAAATTGAAGAAAGGCGAGCTCGCGGTCGACAAGGGCGCAACGGTGCTGGTGGAAGGACGCCGCAGCGCCCATCTCTACACGGTGCTGTCGGGCTGGGCTTTCCGTTACAAGCTGTTGTCGGATGGCCGCCGTCAAATCCTCAACTACGCCGTCCCTGGAGATCTCATCGGGCTGCAAGGCGGCGTGATGGGCGAAATGCAGCATTCCGTCGAAGCCTTGTCGCCGATGCTGCTTTGCGTGTTCGAGCGGGAGTCCCTGCATGAGCTTTTCCGCAACCATCCGGGCCTGGCCTATGACATCACCTGGATCGCGTCGCGCGAGGAGCGGATGCTGGACGAGAACCTGCTCAGCGTCGGCCGCCGCAGCGCGATCGAGCGCACCGCCTATCTCATCGCCTTCATCGGCAGCCGGGCCAAGGCCGTTGGCCTCAATGGCGGGCGGTTCACCCGGATCGCGTTCACGCAGCAGCACATCGCCGATACGCTCGGCCTGTCTTTGGTCCATACCAACAAGATGATTCGCAAGCTGATGGATCGCAAGCTGATCGCTTGGCGCGATGGCGGCTGCGAGATCATCGATCATGAAGGGTTGAAGCAGCTTGCCGGCTGGGAGGGGCTGGGCAAGGAACGGCGGCCGCTGATCTGACCGGATGCAGGAGGACCCGTTTTGAGCTAGGGTCCAGATCGATGGAACCGGGATGGCCTCTATCCATTGGATTGAGCGTGATCTTTTCGGCAAACCGACACCCGCTTTGCGGGATCATGCCCGTTTATCCGAGGGGCTCGGAACCTTGAGACATGCAGCGCGTTGAAACCAAAGCAATCACAAGGAGTTAAGCAATGGCAGCTGCCGCAGGAAAGAACGCAGGCGAAGTGCGGGCGAACTCGGACCTCGAAGCCGATATCAGACAGTTGAAGGCCGATATCGACAAGCTGACGAAGCAGCTGGCAAAGACAGGCGAGCATGGATATGGCACCGCCCGCCGTGCCGCTGCCGAAGGTGTCGAGCATCTGCGCGCCCAAGGCGAGGCAGCCTTTGACAGCCTGCGCAGCAACACCAGGGATATAGAGGCGCAGATAGCGGCAAGCGTGCGCGAGAAGCCGGTGACTTCATTGGCGATCGCCGCCGGCGTCGGCTTCCTGTTTGCGCTCCTGGCGCGCCGCTAGTCCCGCTCAAATGGGATTGCTGGCTTCCCTTGTCTCGGGCCTGGCTTCGGGCGAAACCGTTGCAGCCATGCGCCGCGCGCGCACGGCTGCAATTGTCTATGCGCTTGCCGCGCTCGCGGCGCTGTGCGGTCTCGGCTTCCTGATCGGGGCCGGCTATATCTGGGCTGCGGATCGCTATGGGCCGCTCGCTGCGGCGTTGGGATTCGGCGTCGGCTTTCTGATCGTCGCGGGCCTGATCTTGCTGATCTATCGCTTCTCGGCCGGCTCGCGCGCACGGCGCCGGGCAGAACGGCGCAAGGCGGACATGACGGCAATCGGGGTCACCGCCGCACTGGCCGCTCTGCCGGCGCTGCTCAAGGGAAAGGGCGGCCTCGGGGCCATTCTCGGTCCCGCCGTGGCGTTGGCGGCTTATGCCATCTACCGCGAGAACGTGAAACCAGGTCCCGGCGGGCCGGCTGGCGGCGATCCTGATTGAGGCTGACCGGATGAAGGCTGGGCCCGGATTAAGGCTGGGCGGTCACTTGGAGAGATCCTCCAGCGGCATGGATATTTCGGCAAAGACGCCTTCCGGCCGGAACTCGTGCGTCACTTCGCTGGAGATGACCTTGGCCAGGCTGCGGCGGATCAGGATCGAGCCGAAGCCGTGCCGCTCGGGCGGGGCAACCGCAGGACCGCCGCTTTCGCGCCAGCTCAGGACAAGGCGCCGGTCGCTTTTTCTGCCTTGTGTCTTCCAGCTCAGATCGACCTTGCCGGATGTTGCCGACAGCGACCCATATTGTAGGGCGTTGCTGGCCAGTTCGTGCAAGATCAGGCCCAGCCCCACTGCCTGGTCCGGCGACAGCAACAGATCGGGACCGGTGATCGTCATGCGCAGTTGCTCGGCGGTGTCGAAGGGCCTCACCTCGATCTGGATGAGTTCATGGATGCCGATGCCGCGCCATTCCCGGTCGGACAGGAGATTATGGGCAATGCCGAGTGCCTGGAGCCGGGCGCCGAAGGCTTCCAGGAAAGCGCTCGGCTGCCGGGCATGGCGCACGGTCTGCGTCGCCAGCGCCTGAACGGTCGCCAGCGTGTTCTTGACGCGATGATTGAGTTCGCGAAGCAGCAGCCTTTGCCTTTCCTCCCCAAGCTTGCGTTCGGATATGTCGTAATTGACCCCGAAGATCAGCGTCGGCTTGCCGTCGCCATCGCGCTCGATGACGCGGCCGCGCGTCGCCAGCCAGCGGGGTGGATGGAAGCCTTTCACGCGGTACTCGCCGAAATAGTCGTCGCCGCCGGCCAAGGCGTCGCGGAAGCGGGTTTCGGTTTGATAGACGTCGCGTGGATCTATTGCCATCAGGATGTCGCGCGCCCGCAACCGGTTCGATCGCGGCAGATTGAACAATTCCGGCAGCAAACCATCGCATTCGATCATGTCGGTGCGGATGTCCCAGGCCCAGCTGGCAAGCGATGCCGCGTCGAGCGCTATGGCGCGCCGTTTTTCTTCGCGAACCAGCGCCGCCTCGGCGATGGCGCCGCTGCGCGTCGCATCCTTCAGCGTGAACAGGCTGGCGGCTAGGCCGGCCAGCGCCTTCAACTGGTCGAGCCTGACGCGCGATGGAAAGGGACGGGGCTTGCGGTCGAAAACGCAGAGCGTTCCGATCCTGGCGCCGGCGACGGTCACCGGCGCGCCCGCAAAGAAGCGGATGTGATGCTTGCCCGTGACCAGTGAGTTGGCTTTAAAACGCGGATCCAAGGTCGCGTCGGGTACCACCATCAGTTCGCCGCCCGCGGCAATCGCATGGGCGGAGAAGGAGATGTCGGTTGCGGTCTCCATCTCGTCCAGGCCGACACGCGACTTGAACCATTGCCGCTCGACGTCGACGAGCGTAACCAGCGCGATCGGTGCGCGCATGGCGGCCGCGGCAAGGCGGCTGACGCCGTCGAAGTCGGCGTCAGTCATCGTATCCAGCGCCTGCAAGCCGTGCAGCACGGCCAGCCGGCCGGCGTCGTTGACGACGTGCATTACTTCGGCCGGAAGGCCCGGCGCCAATTTCGCCGCCTTGTTCACCAGCGCCCCCGACGCTTCCTCGCGAGCCCTCCGACTTCGCCTTCCCGACTTGCCGGCGAAGGGCTTGGCCAAACGCGGAACCTTCGTAGCAAGGAACCGTTACCCGAAGATGTTTTGCCAGAGACGCTCAACGCGTCCACATCGCATCGAGGCCGGCTATGCCCAAGACCATTCCTGAAAACAAAGCGCGTCAGGGACACTGGGGCTGGCACGGCTTGCGGATCCTGATTGCGGGACTTCTCCTGGCCTTTGTCGTTTGGGGCATCGTCGAGATTTACGGCGAGTACACGAAATCCCCGACCACCGAACAAGGCAGCGCTCCGAGCGGCTAGTCTTCTGTTCCTCGTCGGCTGCCCCTGCATCAGGCCGCCTTTGCCCGCATGGCGTGCCGCGGCACCAGCACGTTCAAGGCGCCCGGGTGGATTTCGATGGTAATTTCGTCCTCGAGCTTGATAAGTTCACCGTCGAGGACGGCGCGGTATTTCCTGGCCGCCGACCGGATCTTCAGCACAGCCCGCTCTGTCTGATGGATTTCGACATGTTCATTGTCCCGCCATTTGCCACGCGCGACGTTGAAGAAGAACTTGACCAGTTCGGCGCGCTGCCGCGCGACCGTGACATAAATGCCGAGCACGCCGCCCGCCGGATTGTCGGCAAAGGGCAGGTGACCCTCGCCAAACAGGTTGTTGGTGACGCCGACGCCGGTGGTTCGCGCCGTGATCTCGGCCTCGCCAATGGTCAGGGTGACCGTCATCGCCGGCGGATTCTTGATCGTCTGCCAAGCCGCTTTCGCGGATGCCCGCATCTTGCCCAGCCGGGAGCCGAACTCCATGTTCTGGCGTAGCTGCACCATCTTGGCGTGCATGCCGATCGAGAACTGATGCACGAAAGGCCGGTCATTGGCGGTGGCGATGTCCACCGCCATCACCTCGCCATCGGCGAAGGATCGCAAAGCCGCATCGAGCGTCTGCGGGATGCCGAGCCCGCGCGCGAAGAGGTTCATGGTGCCTGCGGGCAATATGGCCAGCGCCTTTTTCTTGCCCATCAGCCGCGCCGCCGCCGCCGATATCGTGCCATCGCCGCCGCCGGCGAGAACCACGTCGATGCCGCGACGCGAAGCCGCGTTGTCCAATGCCGGCACGATGTCCTTGCCGGCAACCACGTCGATATCGATGGAATGGCCTGCTGCCTCCAGCAGGTCGCGCATGCGATCGCGAAAGCCATCCAGGTCGAGGGTGCGCAAGGTGCCACCGTCCCGGTTCAGCACCGCCGCAAACCGCATGTCCCCTCCGTGTTCTCAAAAAAACTCCGAGCCGGAGAAGCTCCAGCCGTCGGCTGAACGGCGCAAGTGGCAAAAAGGTTCCGGATGATGCGGCGAATTTCCCTTTGCAGGACGCAAGTTGCGGGCCGCGTGTGCGGAGAATATGCGTCCTGGCTTTTGTCGGAACAATGGGCGCAGTCACGACGTTGTGATCAGGCGAATGCCGCGTTCGCCCGTCGCCGGTGACGGCGGAGGCCGGTGCGGCATGCATGAAATCAGGCACGAGGAGACACCATCATGATCCGCAATCTTCTAGCCACGACTGCTCTTGCCATGTTCGTGGCGACGGGCGCGCATGCGCAGACAACTCCGACACCGGCTGCGCCTGGCGCGGAGCAACCCGCCGCTCCTGTGGTGCACGCCGAGGGCAGCATCGCCACCAACATCATCGGTGAATCGGTTTATAACGGCACCGGCGACAATGCCGAGAATATCGGCAAAGTAACCGACATCGTCTTCGACAAGGACGGTCAGGCCAAATCCATAGTCATCGGCGTCGGGGGCTTTCTGGGCGTCGGGACGAAGAATGTCGCGTTCGATTACGACAAGCTGCAGTGGGCCGAGAAAAACGGCGACCGCTGGCTGGTCGCCCAGACGACCAAGGACCAGTTGACGGCGCAGCCGGAGTTCGACACCAAGCCCTATGCTCCGGCACCGGCCGCACCGACAGCGGCACAGGCGCCGTCAACATCCGCGCCGAGCGATACCGCCCAGGCGCCAGTCGACATGAACGCGGCTCCGGCGGAACCGGTGAAGCGCGCCGACGGCAATCTCGCCACCAATATCATCGGTGAGAGCGTCTATAACGGGACCGGCGACGATGCGCAGAACATCGGCAACGTCAACGACATCGTCCTGACCAAGGAAGGCAAGGCGCAATCACTGGTCATCGGCGTCGGCGGCTTCCTCGGCATCGGCGAGAAGAACGTCACGTATGATTTCGGCAAGGCCCAGTGGGCCGAGAAAAACGGCGACCGCTGGCTGGTGGCCCAAACCACCAAGGAAGAGCTGCAGGCATTGCCGGACTTCAACCGCAAGGCTTATGATCCGGCTCCGGTCACGACGGCATCGAACGCACCTGCTGCGTCCACCCCGGCCGTCGCGCCGACAACCAATACGGCTCCGATGGACAAGACGGCGCAGGCCCCGTCCGCCTCCACCCCTGATGCGACCGCTCCCGACCAGACGAAGACCGCAGCGATCGACAAATCGAAACTGACCGAAATGCCTGTCGGCGAGGTCAGGGGCGACGATCTCAAGGGTACCACAGTTTATGGCGCCAACGACGTCAAGGTCGGCGAGATCGGCGATGTCGTGCTGACGCCCGACAACAAGACCGACGCGGTCATCGTGGATGTCGGCGGTTTCCTCGGCGTCGGCGAGAAGGAAGTCGCCGTCGGCATGGACAACCTGAAATTCATGACCGACAAGGACGGTAACAAATATCTCTACACGACCTTCACCAAGGAGCAGCTCGAGGCCCAGGCCGCCTATGACAAAGGCAGCTATGCGCAGAACCGCGAGCAGCAGCGGATGATCGTGAGATAGCAACAACGGCAGTAGGGCAGTAGGGCAGTAGGGCAGTAGGGCAGTAGGGCAGTAGGGCAGTAGGGCAGTCGGGCAGGAGGGCAGTAGGG
>NZ_VFVM01000016.1:0-113477 GCF_006442845.1 Mesorhizobium sp. B2-4-2
ATCCTGCAATTCCAAAGCCACAATCGGCCCGGATCAAAAAGCCAAATCAATGGCTTGCGGATAGTTCACGGCCGACTGGTCAGCGCCGACTATCGGCTATTTGTCGGTGACGATCTTGACCTTGTCGCCGGCCGAAACCGCAGCCCCCGGCGACAGCGCGTTGAGCACCCGGAACAGGTCGAGTTTGCGGTCGACGCCGACCATCTGCGCCGAAAGCGAACCCATCGTCTGCCCCGGCTGGACGGTGACCACGCGGATATGCAGCGGCTTCAGCGCCGCCTTTTCGGCGGCACTCAGAATGCGGAACGAGCCGCTGACGGAACGCGCCACGGTGTCGAGCGACGTGCTGGCGGATGGTGCCGCCGTCAGCAGCCGGTAGACCTGGCCGCCGGCGCGGATTACCGCGATATCGAACTGCCAGCCTTCGGCGCCTGCATGCGCCGTCGCCGCCTCGTTGCCGTTGATCGTTTCCTGCCTGACGCTCGCGTCGTCGAGACCGGCCACCCAGCCGCTCCTGATATAATCGGTCAGCGCACGGTTCTTGTCGATCGACACGCCGTCGAAGCGGATCGCAATGTCGCCCGGCCCGGTCGCCGTCACGGCGGCGGCCGAATTGTCGATGATGAAGCCCTCCGGCACCGAGAAGGACACGCCCAGGCCCGGATGCAGAAAGGTCTCGCCGCGCACATAGCCTTCTTCCGGCGTGTCGCCGTAGAGCAGGCCGTCTATCCCGGCGAGGAAGGCGTCGCGATCGCGGGTGCCGACGCCCGGCGGGCCGAACTGGCGGGCATGGCGTTGCGCAAGGTCGATACGCTGCGGCGTATTGGGATGCGTTGCCAGGAAATCGAGGCTGGCGTCGGTGGCGCCGCTGATCGAGCGGAAATCGGTGTAGGCCGACATGGACTGCAAGAAGCGGCCGGCGGCGTAAGGATCGTAGCCGGCTTCGCCGATCGACTTGATGCCGATCGCGTCGGCCTCCAGTTCCTGGTTGCGCGAAAACTGCGCCAGTCTCAGCTTGCCGCGGATCAGCGCCGCCTTGGCGGTCGGGCTGTCGCCGAGCACGTCGGAAACAACCTTGGTGGCGAGCCCCTCCTCGGCCTCGAGCTGCTGGCGCTGCAGGCCGTGGTTGGCGGTGACGTGGCCCATCTCATGCGCGATGACGGCGGCGAGCTCGGCCGAATCATTGGCCAGGGCCAGCAGGCCGCGCGTGACGTAGAGGTAGCCGCCCGGCAGTGCGAAGGCATTGACGTTGGGCGAATTGAGGATGGTGATACGATAGGTCTGGGTCGGGTTGGCCGACACCACCGTCAGGCTGCCTACGACCTTGGCGACCATGCGCTCGAGCTTGGGATCGGAGTATTCGCCGCCATAGGTCGCCAGGATGCGTGGATGCTGCGCCTTGGCCAGTTCGGCCAACTTGTTATTGGCCGCGACATTGTCGACCGTGATCGGTTTGTCGGAAGGCTGGAAGCCGGATTCCTGGACTTCCGGAGGCGTGAACATCTGGCAGCTTGCCAGGGCTACGACAAAGCCAGCCAGCGCCAGAAAGCGCGCCAGCATTTTCCCTCTTGGTCTTTCCGTGCCGGTCGGCAGAACGGCTTCCTTTCGGGTCTGGCGCATGCCCGCGAAAATCGGGGCGATCCTCGCAAGGGCTCATGCGCAAATCAAAGCATTACAGCATCCACGCCATACCAACGCGCGGCGGATGCCGCAGGCAAATCACGGCCTGCACCGGACCGGTACGGGGCGGACCTAGCCACACTACCTCTGTCATGGCAAGCAATCGCCCCGTCGCCAGGAGCCGGTTTGAGCGTAAATTATGTCCGCTTCCGGGCAATATCTCGTGATCCAGCCTCCCAGGCGCTTGTGCCAACATAGCGCCGGAAAACTTCAGGACCAGCCCCGGCAAAGAAATCATCCGCCTTGCCCTTAGCGGCAACCATGCCGTTGTCGAGGAACACCACCTCCTCACAAACACGGCGTGCGTCCTGTGGCTGGTGCGTGACGAACAACAGCGTCATGCCCCGCTCGGCATGCACGTCGGCGACAAGATCGAGCATGTCGTCGCGCAAGGCCGGTCCGAGTGAAGCGAAAGGCTCGTCCAGAAGAAGCACCGGGCGGTTGCGAACCAGCACGCGCGCCAATGCGACACGCTGGCGTTCGCCTCCCGAAAGTTCGCGCGGCAGGCGTCTTTCCTTGCCTGCGAGGCCGGTGCGTGCGATCGCCTCCGCGATGTCAGCGCGATCGGCCTCGGTCAGCCGCAGCGAGGGCGAGCGGCCGAGCCCGACATTCTCTTCGACCGAAAGATGGGCAAAAAGATTGTTTTCCTGGAATACCATCGACACCGGCCGCGCCGAAGGCGGCGCCGCGCCGACATCGGCGCCGCCGATCAGCACACGGCCGGACTGCGGCGTCTCGAAGCCCGCCACCAGATTGAGCAGCGTCGACTTGCCCGAACCGCTCGGCCCCATGATGGCGGTGATTTTTGACTCGGCGAAATCGACATCGAAAACGAGCGGCGCGTCGCCGTAGCTGAACGAGACCGTGTCCAGCCGCACCTCGGCTCCCCTTGTCGCACCATTGGTGGCGCCCGCAGCCATCAGTCTCGTTCTCCCCTTCCCAGCCCGCTCGCCGCCACCACAAGCACAAGGCAGACCAGACCCAGCAGCAGCGCCAGGCCGGCGGCGTCCTCGGTGCGGTAGCTGCCCATGCGCGCCAGGAGAAGGTATGGCAAGGTCTGCACGGAATCACTGCCGAACAGTGCGATGACGCCGAGATCGCCAAGCGACAGCGCCATGGCAAACGCGAAGGCGGTGGCCAGCGGCCGTCGCAGCGACGGCCAGTCGACCAGCCGCAATCGGGGCCAGCCCGCTATTCCCAGAAGCGCGCAGAGCCGCTCATGGCGCTCGCTCGCCGCATCATAGGCAGGGCGGATGGCACGGATGGCGAAAGGCATCGCCATGACTGCATTGACAGTGACGACCATGACCGGGGCTATGGCAAAGACATCGCCGACATGGCGCAGCAGAAGGAACCAGCCGGCGCCGATGACGATGGGCGGCACGACCAGGACGAAGCCGGCACCGGTGTCGGTGGCGTGTTCGAGCACGGTCCGCGGACCGGAGCGGCGCTTCAGGGCCAGCACGCGGCGCGCCATGGCGAGCGAAAGCGACAGCGCAACCGACAGCAGCGCCGACAGGAAAGCCAGCACGGCGCTGGTCAGCGTCGCCTGCCGCACCGCCGCTTCGCCGGCGAGACGACCGAGGTCGGCGCCGAGGCCTGACATCACCGTCGCCGTCATCGGCCCGGCGACGAACAAAAGGGCCAGCACGACGAGCGCGGCATTCAGCGCGGCCTCGGTCCTGCCGGCCGAGACGTAGCGGCGCGGCGCCACCGGCAGATTGGCGTCACCGGTGGTGTTGGCGCCGAGCCGCGTCAACGCCAGCACCACGACAAAGGTCAGCGCGATCTGCAGCAGAGTCAGCGCCACCGCCCGCGCGGGATCGAAATCGAAACGCAGAGCCTGGTAAATGCCGACCTCCAGCGTCGTCGCGCCGGGGCCACCGCCCAGCGTCAGCACGATCGTGAAGGATGTGATGCAGAGCATGAACACCAGGCCGGCGACGCCCGGCAGAGCGGCGCGCAGTGTCGGCCACTCGATCAGCCGGAAAGCCGGTGCGGCACCCATGCCGAGCTGGCTCGCCAGCCGCCATTGGCCGGCTTGGATGGTTTGCAGCGCTTCGAGGAACAGCCGCGTGGCCAGCGGCAGGTTGAAGAAGACATGAGCAACGAGGATGCCGGAGAGGCCATAGATGCCCGGCCAATTGTAACCGCCGACGGCACCAAGAAAGCCGGCGAAATAGCCGGCGCGGCCATAGAGCGCCAGGATGCCGAGCGCCGCCACGATCGCCGGCAGCGCCAACGGCAGGGCGAAGAGCTGGAGGATGAAGCCGCGGCCGGGAAAGCGCGGATGCCGCGACAGCGCGCGAGCCACGAACAGGGCCGGCGCCACCGACAACAGCGTCGAAAGCGCCGCCTGCCACAACGTAAAGCGCACGACGCGCAGGAGATAAGGATCGAAGGCTGCCCAGGCTCCGGAGAAATCGTTCGCGCCTTCGAAAAGAAGACCCGCAAACGCGCCGCCGATCAGGAGCCCGATCGCCGCAAGCGCGAGGATACCGGCGGAGATGCGGGGGTCAGACGCGCGCTGCACGCTGCGCCACCCAAAGGACCTTTAGCGAGCGTCGCGTTCCTTCGCGCCCCCCTCTGTCCTGCCGGACATCTCCCCCACTTGGGGAGAGATTGGCTGCTTCAGCGCTCCACCCTCTCCTGTGACGTCGCCAATTGGCGAAAGCCGTCGTGACGGCCAATCTCCCCCCTCGTGGGGGAGATGTCCGGCAGGACAGTGGGGGGCGCTGTAGGGCACTCATCATCCGATCATACGACCAAACTACTTGCTCATCACCGCCAGCCATTCATCCACCCATGCCTTGCGGTTGGCCGCGACCTCCTCGGGACTGAACAGCAAGGTTTTGGTCGGTTTGACCAGTCTGTCGAAGGCCGGATTGAGCGGCTTGTCGGTCTTGCCGGCCGGGAACATCCAGTTGGTCTCGGGGATGGCATCCTGGAATTTCGGCCCGGTCATGAAGGCGATGAACTTTTCCGCCAGCGGATTTTTGGCTCCCGTCGTGGTGATGCCGGCGACCTCGATCTGCAGATACTCGCCCTCCTCGAAGGAAGCGGCCTGGTAGCGCTCGGTGTTCTCGGCAACCATGTGGTAGGCGGGCGAGGTCGTGTAGGACAGCACCATCGGCGCCTCGCCCTTGGTGAACAGGCCGTAGGCCTCGCTCCAGCCCGGCGTCACGGTCAAGACCTTCGCCTTGAGCTTGGCCCAGGCCTCCGGCGCCTTGTCGCCATAGACCGACTTCACCCACAACAGCAGGCCGAGGCCCGGCGTCGAGGTGCGCGGATCCTGGATAACGATCTTGTCGTCGGCACTGCCCTCGACCAATTCCTTCAGGCTCTTGGGCGGCGTCTTCAGCTTCTGCGTGTCATAGACGACGGCGAAATAGCCATAGTCGTACGGGACAAAGATGTCGTCGTTCCAGCCGCCCGGCACATTGAGCCCGGTCACGGCGCCATGCGGCGCAAACAGGCCAGTGGCCTTGGCATCGGCGGTGAGATTGGTGTCGAGGCCAAGCACGATGTCGGCCTTGGTCGCGGCCCCTTCCAGCTTGACGCGGTTGAGCAGCGCGACGCCGTCGGCAACCGAGACGAAGTCGACATCGCAGCCGCATTCGGCCTCGAATTCCTTCTTCACCACCGGGCCGGGGCCCCAGTCGGCGGTAAAGCTCTCATAAGTGTAGACGGTGAGCTTGTCCTTGGCTAAGGCCGGCCCGGACAGAACCACGACCATTGCAGAGACAAGGGCGTATAAAAGCGTGCGCATCGGCGCCTCCTTCGTTCGGGTTAAAGGAATTGAGGCGTCGGACTGTCCGAAACGTCTAATCCCTCCGCCGGTACAAACCGGATCAGGTTCAGCGGGTTGGCGAGACTGCCTCTCAGCCGGTCCGCGAAATATCGCGTCCGGCACCCCGTTAGAGCGCCTCGACACATAGGCCCGGCCGGTGAACCGCGCAAGTGGCTGTTTGCCGGCCTTCCGTTTCCGCTGCCGGGCTGGTAAGGGCCACACGATATGAGCACATTCACCATCCTGCTTGGCGGCGACCTGATCCGCACGCCACGGCTCGACCGTCAGGTCGAGGGGACCCGCGTCATCGCCGCCGATGCCGGCATCGGCCATGCGAGGACGCTCGGCCTTGTGCCGGAACTGTGGGTCGGCGATTTCGATTCCGTGCCCGCCGGCCTGCCGGATGAGTTGGCCGCCGTGCCGCGCCGAACCTTCCCGGCAGAGAAGGACGCCACCGATGGCGAACTCGCGATATCGGCCGCCCTGGAGCGCGGCGCGACCAGCCTCGTGCTTGCCGGCGCCTTCGGCGGCAAACGCGCCGACCATGCCTTCCTGCACATGGCGCTCGCCCTGCGGCTGGCCGGGGCCGGGACAAAGGTGCTGTTGACCAGCGGCGCGCAGGAAGGCGTGCCCCTGGCGCACGGCACGGTCCACTTCGACTATACAGACGGCACCCTGTTCTCGATCCTGGGTTTTTCCGAGCTTGCCGGGCTGACCGTCGCCGGCGCGAAATGGCCGCTTGACCGCGTCAAGGTCGCGTTCGGCTCATCGCTGACCATCTCTAATGAGGTCAAGGGCAGGCTCGAGATCGCGCTGGGAGCGGGGCGCGCGCTGCTGCTCGCCCATCCCTATCCCTTGCCAGAAAGCTGACATGGCGCCGCCTGTTCTCAATCTCGACGGAATAAAACTGACCTTCGGCGGCACGCCGCTGCTCGACGGCGCCGACTTGGCTGCGTCGGCCGGCGACAAGATCGCGCTGGTCGGCCGCAACGGGTCCGGCAAGTCGACGCTGCTCAAGATCGCCGCCGGCCTGATCGAGCCGCAGGACGGCGAGGTGTTCCGCCAGCCATCGGCGACCGTCCGCTATCTGCCGCAAATGCCCGACATGGACGGCTTCGCAACCGTGCGCGCCTATGTCGAGGCCGGCCTCGGTCCCGCCGACGATCCTTATCGCGCCAGCTACCTGATGGAGCACCTCGGCCTCTCGGGCGAGGAGCAGCCGGGCGACCTCTCCGGCGGCGAGGCCAGGCGCGCCGCCCTTGCCCGCGTCATGGCGCCCGAGCCTGATATCCTGCTGCTCGATGAGCCGACCAACCACCTCGATCTCTCGGTGATCGAATGGCTGGAAGAGGAACTCGTCCGCACCTCCTCGGCCCTCATCGTCATCTCGCACGACCGCCGTTTCCTTGAGCGCGTCTCGCGCGCCACCGTGTGGCTCGACCGGGGCCAGACGCGCCGGCTGGATAAGGGCTTCGGCCATTTCGAGGAATGGCGCGACCAGGTGCTTGAGGAAGAAGAGCGCGAACAGCACAAGCTCGGCCGCCAGATCGTGCGCGAGGAACACTGGCTGCGTTATGGCGTGACGGCGCGGCGCAAGCGCAACATGCGCCGCCTGGGCGAATTGCAGACCATGCGCCAGCGTTTTCGCGGCCATCGCGGCGCCGAAGGCACCGCGACCATGGTGGCCAGCGACGCCGCCGAATCCGGCAAGCTGGTGATCGAGGCCAGGAACATCGAGAAGAGCTTTGGCGACCTCACCGTGGTCAAGGGGTTCTCGACCCGCATCCAACGCGGCGACCGCGTCGGCCTCGTCGGGCCGAACGGCGCCGGCAAGACGACGCTTCTGAAGATGCTGACCGGAGAATTGCAGCCGGATGCCGGTTCGGTGCGGCTCGGCACCAATCTGGAGATCGCCACGCTCGACCAGAAGCGCGAGGCGGTCGATCCGCAGGAGACGCTGGCTCAGTATCTCACCGACGGGCGCGGCGAGAACCTTGTCATCAATGGCGAGCAGCGCCACGTCGTCTCCTACATGAAGGACTTCCTGTTCAAGCCGGAGCAGGCACGCACGCCGGTGCGCGAGCTGTCGGGCGGCGAGCGGGCACGGCTGATCCTTGCGCGCGTGCTGGCCCGGCCGGCGAACTTGCTGGTGCTCGATGAGCCGACCAACGATCTCGACATGGAAACGCTGGAGTTGCTGCAGGAACTGGTCGCCGGTTTTGCCGGTACGGTCATCCTGGTCAGCCACGACCGCGATTTCCTCGACCGCACCGTGACCAGCGTGATCGCGCCGGACGGCGGCGGCCGCTGGGTCGAATATGCCGGCGGCTATTCCGACATGCTGGCGCAGCGCGGCGGCACCAGGCTCGACGACCGCAAGGCGCGGGCGAAGGCGGATGCAAGCGAGGCGCCGACGGCGAAGGCGGACAGCCCCACCGCCAAAGCCCCGGCAAAAAAACTCTCGTTCAAGCAGAAATTCGCGCTGGAATCGCTGCCCAAGAAGATCGAGGCGGTGACAGCCTCGATCTCGCGGCTGGAGAACAACATCGCCGATCCGGCCTATTACGAGCGCGATCCGGCCTCGTTCCAGAAGACCATCGCCGCCCTCGACAAGGAGCGCGCGACGCTGGCGGCACTGGAGGAAGAGTGGCTCGAACTGGAGATGTTGCGCGAGGAGATGGAGGGGTGAAGATGGTATGCGCTACGTTATGCGCTTAAAAGAGGGCTGTCTCCGTGCTTCAATCGACGACAAAACCTCAGCGAAAGTCTGTCAATACATCCATTGACGCTCAGCTGATCAAAGACGCCAAAGCGTCGGGTATCAATCTCTCGCGCGCCGCCGAGGCGGGTATTGCGAAGGCCATCGCGTCGGAAAAAACGCGTCGGTGGCAAGAGGAGAACTTTGAGGCGATTGTGAGCTCCAACGCCTATGTCGAGCGGAACGGGTTGCCATTGGCCACACGCCCGCTGTTTTGATGGGCCCGTTACGATCTCTATCGGAATGCCGGAGGCAGTGGTTACCTTGTCGATGTTCAGTCCGACCTTCTTGAGAGGCTGAACACGAGAGTCGTCATTCCGTTGATGCCGCCCGACACAGCCCCCGTTCCTGGCCGCCGGCTCTGCCTTGATGGCCACTGAATTGCCGGATGCCGAGGGAAATCTCTCCAAGCACCACGACGACATCGTCGCCGCGCTCGACATGCTGTTCCAAGGCTTCTGACCGGAGCCGACCGTTGCCGTCGGCTCAGCCCGCCGTCTTCGCCTGCCAAGCCTTGATCGCCTCGTCGAACACCTTCTCGCCGGGAATGCCTTTTTCCATCGTCAGCAACGCTCGTCGTCCGGTCTTGTAGACGACCGGCACGTCGATCCAGTCCTGTCCCCGAAGCAAGGTCAGATTGGCGTCCTCGTCGGCCTTGGTATCGTTGAGCGCGACGAGGAAGAAGCCGTCGGCGATCTTGGCCGGAATGCCGATCAGCGGGCTGCCGGCATCCTGCTCGGAACTCTTCATGGCCACGCGCAGGATGTTGTCGACGCCGCCGCCTTCGAAACCGTCGGGCGTCAGGAAGATCATCTCGATGATGTGGCTGGCCGGCAGCGTCTGGTCAGTGTTGCGGCGGATGGTCATGCGCAACTGGATGTCCTTGCCGGGAATGGTCGCCTCGGCGCGGATCGCCGGCTCAGGCGGCAGGTCGCCGCCGGGCGATTCCTGCACCAGCGACCAGACGATGTTGCCCGGCTCGGCCGAACCCTGCGCGGTGCTGGTGCGCTCCTCATAGAAGATCGCCTTCTGGCCGACCGGCAGAGAGGTTTGCGTCGGCGCACCGGCAGGCGAGGGCGGCGTGGCGGCGTTGTCAGCCGGCGCCGCGGGTGCGGTCCCATTGGCGGGTGGCGCCGCCGGCGCAGCGCCCGGTGCAGGGGGCGTGGTCCCGGCGGGCGCGCCTGCGGCCGGCGTGCCTCCTGCCGGAGCCGACAAGGCCGGGGTGGTCGTGGCTGAAGGCGGCGTCGTCAGCGCCGCGACGGACTCGCCCTCGCCCACGCCGCTCTGTCCGCCGGCCGGGCCAGGATCGACCTCGCTTCCTTGCGGTGTCAGTCTTTGAGTGAACTTCGGTGTCCCTTCGGGCTCGGCACCGCTAGCCGCAGGTGCCGGGGGCGTTGCCGCCGCATCGCTCGCCGGCTTGGCGGGTGTCGATTTGACCGGCTCGGTCGTCGCGACCTTGCTGCCGCCGCCCAGACCCAGCATCTTGCCGAAGGCATCCTTGTTCAGCCAGATGCCATAGCCGCCGCCGGCAATGACCAGCAACGCAACGGCAGCGGCAATCAGCCCGCCATAGCTGCGCTTGCGTTCAGCCGGACGCAAGCGCTGGAAAGTGTCGGCGGCCGCAGCCTCTTCGTCGCTCGCAAAGACATCGGCATGCTCGTCGTCCTGACCCACATCCATGCCAGGCTGAGCCCTGTCGTCGAACTCCGGGGTCGGCTGCACCGGTACGGGCTTTTGCCAGTTCGGCTCGACCTCGGCGGCGGGCGATGCAGGCCTGGAGATGTCGGGCTCCGGAGCGGGGGGCGGCGGCTTGTAGGGTTCAGCCTTCGAGGCAGGCGCTGCCGGCCAGGCCGGCTCCGCCTTTACCGGCTGTTTGGTATGGTTCGACTGGTTCTTGTTGCGATCGATGGAGGAAAATATGTGCTCCAGTTCGGCAAGCGGATCGGTCTCCGGCACGCTTTTGGCATATTCGCGCTCGAGCCTCGATATGGCGTCTTCCAGGCCGCGCTTCTGCCTTTCGGCTTCCGACGGCGAAAGCGGCGGCTCGCGCTCGGCAATCTTCTTTGCAATCGTCGAGCGCGCTTTGTCGTAGACTTTGGCCCGCAGCTCCGGCGTAGGATCGCCAAAATTGTTTATCGTATCCCTCAGAGCAGAAACGAAATCTTTCGCCATGCGTCAGTCGACCTGTATTGTGCTCCGGACCGGCCTCCGCAAATCAGCCGCAACGCCCGGAAAGGCTTGAGAAACTAGTCTTGAAACGGATCGGTCACAAGTATCGTGTCGTCCCGTTCCGGGCTGGTGGAGAGGAGCGCGACCGGCGCGCCGATCAACTCCTCGATATGGCGGACATATTTGACGGCCTGGGCCGGAAGGTCGTTCCAGCTGCGCGCGCCGGCGGTGGTGCCTTTCCACCCCTCCAGCGTCTCGTAGATTGGCTCGACGCGGGCCTGCGCGCCCTGGCTGGCGGGTAGATAGTCGATCGTCTCGCCGTCGAGGCGGTAGCCGGTACAGACCTTGATCTCGTCCAGCCCGTCAAGCACATCGAGCTTGGTCAGGGCGATGCCCTTGATGCCGTTGACGGCGACGGCCTGGCGCACCAGCACCGCGTCGAACCAGCCGCAGCGGCGCTTGCGGCCGGTGACGACGCCGAATTCATGGCCGCGCGTGCCGAGGAATTCACCGATCTCGTTCTGCTGCTCGGTCGGGAACGGACCTTCGCCTACGCGCGTCGTATAGGCCTTGGTGATGCCAAGCACATAGCCGATGGCGCCCGGGCCCACGCCGGCACCGGCTGCCGCCTGGCCGGCGACGGTGTTGGACGAGGTGACAAACGGATAGGTGCCATGATCGATGTCGAGCAGCGTGCCTTGCGCGCCCTCGAACAGGATGCGCTCGCCGGCCCGGCGCTTGTCGTCGAGCACCTTCCAGACCCGGTCCATGTAGGGCAGGATTTCGCCGGCGACCGAGGTCAGCTCTTGCATGACCGCGTCATGCGTGGCTTCGGCATGGCCAAGGCCGCGACGCAGTGCATTGTGATGCGTCAACAGCCTGTCGACCTTCAAGGGTAGTGTTTCCAAATCCGCCAGATCCATCACCCGCACCGCGCGCCGGCCCACCTTGTCCTCATAGGCGGGGCCGATACCGCGGCGGGTCGTGCCAATCTTGGTCCCGGAATTTGAGGCGGCGTCCTCGCGGAAGCCGTCCAGTTCCCGGTGCAGGGACAGGATAAGCGCTGTGTTTTCGGCTATTTTCAGGCGCTCCGGCGTTACCTCGACGCCTTGCCCCTTGAGCTTCGCCACTTCGGCGACGAATGCGTGCGGATCGAAGACGACGCCATTACCGATGATGGACAGCTTGCCCTGCCGCACGACGCCCGACGGCAACAGCGACAGCTTGTAGACCTTGCCGTCGACGACCAGCGTGTGGCCGGCATTGTGGCCGCCCTGGAAACGCACCACGACATCGGCGCGCTCCGACAGCCAGTCGACGATCTTGCCCTTGCCTTCGTCACCCCATTGCGAGCCGACGACCACCACATTGGCCATGTTTCTTTTCCTTCGAGGCGCCGCCGCGCGGCTTGGATACGGTTCGAAACGACAGGCCTCTATAACGTCAAGAGCAGGCCGATGCGACCTTTCTTTGCCGCCGAAAATGGGCTGAGGCACAACAATTTTCAGCTTTGACATCATTTACTTGTCCAGGCGGGGGCAATAGGCCGGCAGGCACGCCCCATTCACCTCCTCCCCGCTGCGACCCGCCATGCACCGAAGCGCCTACATGTTCCTGCTGCTCACCACCTTGCTGTGGGGCGGCAACTCGGTGGCCGGCAAGCTGGCGGTCCATCACGTCTCACCGATGACGCTGGTCTTCCTGCGCTGGGTGCTGGCGGTAGCGATCCTGCTGCCGATCGGCTGGAATGCGCTGAAAAGAGATTGGCCCGTCGTGCGCAGGCACTGGTTCGTGCTCGCCGCACTTGGCGCCAGCGGCTTCACCTTGTTCAACACGATCTTCTATACGGCGCTCAATTACACGACCGCGATCAACGTTTCGATCGAGCAGGCGGCAATGCCTATCCTGATCATCGTAGCCAATTTCATCTTCTTCCGCCTGCGCGTGAACTGGGCGCAGATCGCCGGCGTGGTGCTGACGATCTTCGGCGTCATCCTGACCGCCTGCCACGGCGATCCGCGCCGGCTGCTGACATTGGAGCTCAATTTCGGCGACGCCATCATGCTGGTCGCGGTCATTCTCTACAGCGGCTATTCGGTCGGATTGCGGCTGAAGCCGGCCATGCAATGGCAGAGCCTGATGCTGGCCATGTCGCTCGCCGCGCTCGTCACCTCGCTGCCGTTCTTCCTATGGGAAATCGCGGCCGGCAAGGTCATCGTTCCCGACGCACGCGGCTGGGCGGTGATCGTCTATACTGCGATCGGCGCCTCGGTCGTCTCGCAGATATTCTACATCAGGGGCAATGAGCTGATCGGCGCCAACCGGGCCGGCCTGTTCATTAACCTGGTGCCGATCTTCGGCACCCTGCTATCGGTGCTGATCGTCGGCGAGACATTCCAGCTCTACCAGGCGTTGGCGCTCGTCCTTGTGCTGGGCGGCATCGCGCTTGCCGAATATAGCGGCCGCAAGGCAGCCATGCCGAGGCGCCAGTAAACTCGCTTCGCGCCCCGATCGTCAGCTTCAAGGAGAGCGTCGGCTCGCCCGGCAATTCGCAGGACTACTGCAATTCCTTGCGCACCGCCGCCACGTCGTCGGACGAGACTGCCGGGGCGGCGTTGCCCCAGCTGCCGCGCACGTAAGTGAAGACGTCGGCGATCTCCTGATCCTTCAGGCGCCCCGCCAGCGAGGGCATCGCCGGCGTCGTCGGCGCGCGGGCCGTATGCACGGCCTGGCTTCCCGCCAGAACGGCCCGGGCAAGCGTTTCGGTGCTGGCCTGTGCTACGATCGAATTGCCGGCGAGCGGCGGGAAAAGAGCCCCGGCGCCGGCGCCGTCTCCACCATGGCAGGCCGAGCAATTGTCATGGTAGATCGCCTCGCCAGCGGCCATGCGGGTTTCGTCGGGCTTGGGCGCCTGGGAAACCATGCGCTGCTTTGCACGCTGCGAAAATGATCAGGCATCGGGGCAGCTAAGGTCAGCAGCAGACGCCCCGCTATCGCGAAGGCAAGTATCCTCAGACGGACGATCAAGACCATCTAGGCTTGCCGGAAAACACTCGATGCGCGGAGCATCGCGATCGTGCAGTTGCAGCCTGTGCGGGAAGAGCCCTACACGCTGCCGACGTCGAACTGTAGCCGCTTGGCCGAATCGATCGATTTGTGCGCCCGCACCTGCTCCAGCACTTTTTCCGGGAACGGTGCGTCGAGATAGAGCAGCGCGATGGCATCGCCCCCTGGCCGGTTGCGGCCGAGCTGGAAGTTGGCGATGTTGACGCCGTTCTCGCCGCACACCGTGCCGAGCAGGCCGATAATGCCCGGCGCGTCGGCATTGGTCGTATAGAGCATGTGCTGGCCGACCTCGGCATCGAGATTGATGCCCTTGATCTGGATGAAGCGCGGCTTGCCGTCGGAAAAACAGGTGCCGGCGATCGAGCGCGTCATATGCTCGGTCTTGACCGTCAGCTTGATATAGCCGTCGAACACGCCCGATTTGTCGCGCTTGACCTCGGCGACGATGATGCCGCGCTCCTTCACCATGATCGGCGCCGACACCATGTTGACGTCGGCTACCTGCGGCCTGATCAGCCCGGCAAGGGCCGCGCTGATCAGCGCGCGCGTATTCATCGTCGCGGTCGAGCCGTCGAACAGGATTTCCACCTCCTTGATCGGGTCCTCGGTGACCTGGCCGACAAAGGCGCCAAGCACTTCGGCGAGCTTGACGAAGGGTTTGAGCCGCGGCGCTTCCTCCGCGGTGATCGACGGCATGTTGATGGCGTTGGAGACGGCGCCCTTGATCAGGTAGTCGGCCATCTGTTCGGCGACCTGCAGCGCGACGTTCTCTTGCGCCTCCGCCGTCGAGGCACCGAGATGGGGGGTGGCCACCACATTCTCCATGCCGAACAATGCGTTCTGTTCGGCCGGCTCGGCCTCGAACACGTCGATGCCGGCGCCGGCCACTTTGCCGCTCTTCAGCGCCGCCACCAGGTCGGCTTCGACGACCAGCCCGCCACGGGCGCAGTTGATGATGCGCACGCCGTCCTTCATTTTGGCGATCGCGGCGGCATCGATGATGTTGCGCGTCTTGTCGGTCAACGGCGTGTGCAGCGTGATGAAGTCCGCGCGGGCGAAGAGCTCGTCCAGTTCAACCTTGTCGACGCCGAGTTCCTCGGCGCGTTTGTCCGACAGGAACGGATCGAAGGCGACGACATGCATCTTCAGGCCGACGCCGCGCGTGGCGACGATCGAGCCGATATTGCCGCAGCCGATGACGCCGAGCGTCTTGCCGGTGATCTCGACGCCCATGAAGCGGTTCTTTTCCCATTTGCCTGCATGCGTCGAGGCGTTGGCTTCCGGGATCTGGCGGGCGAGCGCGAAGATCATCGCTACCGCATGCTCGGCTGTCGTGATCGAATTGCCGAACGGCGTGTTCATCACGATAATGCCCTTGCGGCTGGCCGCCGGTATGTCGACATTGTCGACGCCGATACCGGCCCGGCCGACGACCTTGAGCCTGGTGGCGGCATTGATCAGCTTCTCGGTAACCTTGGTCGCCGAGCGGATGGCGAGGCCGTCATACTGGTCAATCACTTCAAGCAGCTTCTCCTTGTCCTTGCCGAGATCTGGAAGATAGTCGACCTCGACGCCGCGATCCCTAAAGATCTGAACAGCGGTGGTGGAAAGTTTATCCGAGACGAGAACGCGAGGCATGGGATTGGTCCTTGTTGCTTACCCCACCCGCCTTCGCTTCGCTCAGGCACCTTCTCCACGGGGGAGAAGGTCGGGCGCCGATCTTTCTCCCCTTGTGGGAGAAGGTGGCCGCGAAGCGGCCGGATGAGGGCTGTTCCAGAAAATAACTGTTGAGTTTCAGGCCGCCGCTTTCAGCGACGCCTTCTGGCCGGCGAAGGCCCAGTCGAGCCAGGGCAGCAGAGCTTCGAGATCGGAGGTCTCGACCGTTGCGCCGCACCAGATGCGCAGGCCAGGCGGCGCGTCGCGATAGGAACCGATGTCATAGGCGACACCTTCCTTGTCGAGCGCTGAAACCAGACCCTTGGCGAAGGCCGCCTGTGCGTCGGCGTCGAGTGCAGCGACTTGTCCGTCGGTGAAGGACAGGCAGACGGACGTGTTCGACCGCGTCGCCGGCTCTACGGCGAGATGGCCAAGCCAGGAGGATTTCGCGACGAAACGGTCGAGCACGGCCGCGTTGGCGTCGGCCCTGGCGACCAGCGCATCGAGGCCGCCGATCGATTTCGCCCAGCTGAGCGCGTCGAGATAGTCCTCGACGCACAGCATCGACGGCGTGTTGATGGTTTCGCCCATGAAGATGCCTTCGATCAATTTGCCGCCCGAGGTCAGGCGGAAGATCTTCGGCAGCGGCCATGCAGGCTTATAGCTCTCCAGCCGCTCGACGGCGCGGGGCGACAGGATCAGCATGCCATGCGCGCCTTCGCCGCCCAGCACCTTCTGCCAGGAGAAGGTCACGACATCGAGTTTCTCGAAGTCGAGCTTCTGCGCGAAGGCGGCCGATGTCGCGTCGCAGATGGTCAGACCCTTGCGATCGGCCGGGATGAAATCGCCGTTCGGCACGCGCACGCCCGAGGTCGTGCCGTTCCAGGTGAAGACCACGTCGCGGTCGAAATCGATCTTGCCGAGATCCGGCAGTTCGCCGTAACCGGCCTCGAGCTTGCGCACACCGGCAAGCTTCAACTGCTTGACCACGTCGGTGATCCAGCCGGAGCCGAAACTCTCCCAGGCGACCATGTCGACGCCGCGCTCACCCAGCAGCGACCAGAGTGCCATCTCGACGGCGCCTGTATCGGACGCCGGCACGATGCCGATGCGGTAGTCGGCAGGAACCTGGAGAATTTCGCGCGTCAGCGCGATCGCCTGTTCGAGCTTGGTCTTGCCGATCTTGGCGCGATGGGAACGGCCGAGCGCGGCAGCTTTCAGCGCCTCGACCGACCAGCCGGGGCGTTTCGCGCAGGGACCTGAGGAAAAATTGGGGTTTGCCGGACGGAGTCCGGGCTTCGTATGCGTCGTCATGGTGGTCTATCCTTCCAGATAGTGGCCCCTCGTTGGGGAGGGGTGGCCCACGGACGGCGATATGCGCTCGGGCTTCGGGCGTCAAGGGGAAAGTTTTTGTCGCGGGCAGGATACTGGCGACCCGCGATCAGGATCTCGTGAGCTTCAAACGCAAACGGCGGACCGAAGAGATCCGCCGCCAGGGTTCATGTATGCCAGCCTACTACCAGAGATCGTAGCGTAGCCCGAGCTTAACCTGATGATTGCTGATTCCCTTGTGGACCGGAAACGAGGTCAGGCTCTCGGCCGTCACATATTCGGCGTCGGGCGCCGAGAAATACTGATAGCCGAGATCGACGGAAACATTCTTCGACACCTGATAGGCAAGGCCGGCATTCAGCGTGTAAGCGAAGGAATACTTGGTCTTGTCGTCACTCAGTCCGAAGTCGTCGGTTGGATCGCCATTGTCGGTGAAATAGCTCGCCGAGAGCTTGTGCGTGCTCCTGACGATGCCGATGCCGGCGCCGAGATAGGGTGTTATGCCGACATAGGTTCCAAGGTCGACATAGCCGTTGAGCATGCCTGAAAAGGCATAGTTCTTCAGGGACGCCGACGCCAGGGTCGCCTCTGCCGCGGTCGCTGAATCGTCATAGCCAATGCGGATCTTGTTGCCGGGCAGGTAACCCAGATTGAGATCGGCACGCAGATAATCGTTGAAGTGGTAGCCGAAGCCGATGCTGGCGAAGACCGGGTCTTCCTCGTTGTCGAAGCTCGCCGGCGTGAAGGCGAAATCCTCATTCTTGAAGCTCTTCTCTACCAGGTAGGAGACATCGCCGCGCAGATACCAGCCCGAGCCGACCTCGACCGGCACGTAGTCGGGCGCCTGGTCGACATAGACCGGGGGATCATAGTCGGCGGCCAGCGCAGGCGTCAGCGGCATGATGGCGAATGTGGCAAGCACCGGCGCCATACGCGATGTGAGTTTCATGATCCCCTGCTCCCGATTTCGGCGCCACCAGACGGCAGCCATCGTTTCAGGAAGCATTGTTAACCATAGTGGTTAAGTCGGGGTTAAGGCTAACAGAGCGTTAGCGAATGATTTTCGGGCAGCCAGACAAGCGAAAACCGCCCGGCTGATGCCGGGCGGTTTCGGACCGTTGGATGGTCGGATGTTACTTGGTGTAGATCGGCTCGGGTTCGGGCTGATAGGCCACCGTCGGCGCGGCGCAACCGTTGTTGCCGCCGAACTGGTACCGCAGGCCGCCGCGCACCTCATGCGTGTCGATGCCGCGGTCGAAGCCCGGCCCGGCGCTGCTGATATCCCACTCGAACATGCGGCCACCCTGGATGTGGCTGTAGCGATAGCCCGCGTCCAGGATCAGCTTGTCGGTCAGGCAGTAGGAAGCGCCGGCCATGAGCGCGTAGGCAAAGCGCCAGCTTTTCGCACCGGGGTTGAACTCGGTGGTGTTCGGGTCCCTGACATCGTCCCATCTGACATGCGCGCCGCCGATGCCGGCGCCGACATAGGGCGTGATGCCGTGATAGGTGCCGAGATCGACATAGGCGTTGGCCAGCAGCAGCAAGGCGCTCATTTTCGACACTTCGGTCGACGTCGAGAAAGCGTCCGAGGTTCCGCCGTCGAAGTTCGACTTGAACCAGTAATCGGCGGTCAAATCCGTACGAAAATGATCGTTGATCTTGTAGCCGACGCCGGCGCCGAGCGAGAAGCCGCCCTTGAGCTTGCCGAAATCGAAGCTCCTGTCGCCGGGAATGACGTTACAATTACAGGGATCGATGGTGTAGGTCGTGTAATCGATGCCGCGCACTTTCGACTTGTGGTAGTCGAGATCGCCGCGAATGTACCAGCCGCCGACATCGACTGGCTGCTCGTATACCGGCGGCGGCGCCTCTTCGACCACCGGCTCCGGAAGGTCGGCCGCGAACACCGGCCATGCCAGGCCCGCGAACAGCGCGGCGAACAGGGCCTTTCTTGCTGTATTGAACATGCTTGTCACCCCTAGAAACCCTCGGAACAGCGGTCGCGTCCGAATGAGATTGGCTTTCAGGCGTGGATAATGAATTGCAAAGGTTAAAAGGCATTTAACCCTGTCTATTAACCACGAATCTCGAGCATTTGAGGAATTCGGATGGTTCCACGTGTCTCGAGCCAGTTTCGCAGGCAAACAAAAGCCCGCCGGACGGGCGGGCTTCTAAGCAATCAGAGCGGCGTCGGCCCTCCGGATGCACCTGAGATCAGGCGGCGCTGCGTGTTTCCGAGATGACCTCGACGATGTCGTTGACGACGGCCTCGACCAGCTGCGGGTCGTCGCCCTCGGCCATGACACGGATCAGTGGCTCGGTGCCGGACGGCCGGATGACGAGCCGCCCCGCCTTGCCGAGGCGTTGACGGGCGTCCTCGATCGCAGCCTTGACCGGAGCTTCCTCGAGCGGCTTGCCGCCGGCGATGCGGACGTTCTTGAGGAGTTGCGGCACCGGCTCGAACTTCTTCGACAATTCGCTGACCGGCCGGCCCTGCCGCTTGATGCAGGCCAGCACCTGCAGCGCCGAAACCAGGCCGTCGCCCGTGGTCGAGAAGTCCGACAGCACGATGTGGCCCGACTGCTCGCCGCCGACATTGAGCCCGTGCGCGCGCATATGCTCGACGACATAGCGGTCGCCGACCTTGGTGCGGTGCAATTGCAGCTTCATGTCGCCGAGGAAGCGTTCGAGGCCGAGATTGGACATGACCGTCGAAACGACGCCACCGCCGGCAAGCCGCCCGCTCTGGTGCCAGGACTCGGCGATCATTGCCATGATCTGGTCGCCGTCGACGATCGCGCCGTTCTCGTCAACGATGACGACACGGTCGGCATCGCCGTCGAGCGCGATGCCGATGTCGGCGCGCACCTCGTGCACTTTCTTCTGCAGGCCTGCCGGATGGGTCGAGCCGCATTCCTTGTTGATGTTGAAGCCGTTGGGCTCGACATTGATGGCCACCACTTCGGCGCCCAGCTCCCAAAGCGCCTCGGGGGCAACCTTGTAGGCGGCGCCATTGGCGCAATCGACGACGATCCTCAAACCTGAAAGCGACATCGAACGCGGCAAGGTGCGCTTTGCAAACTCGATGTAGCGGTCATGCACGCCATCGACGCGCTTGGCGCGACCAAGTCCGTCGGAATCGGCGAGTGCCAGTTCGATATCCTTGTCCAGCATGCTCTCGATGCGCTCTTCGATCTCGTCGGAGAGCTTGTAGCCGTCGGGACCGAATAGCTTGATGCCATTGTCGTAATAAGGATTGTGCGAGGCCGAGATCATGACGCCGATATCGGCGCGCAGCGAACGCACCAACATGGCGACCGCCGGCGTCGGGATGGGGCCGAGCAGGAACACGTCCATGCCGGCGGCGCAGAGGCCCGCCACCATGGCGTTCTCGATCATGTAGCCGGAAAGTCTGGTGTCCTTGCCGAGCACCACACGGTGACGATGGCTGCCGCGCTGGAAGGACAGGCCGGCCGCCATGCCGACCCTCATCGCGATTTCCGCCGTCATTGGAAACTTGTTGGCGCGCCCGCGAATACCGTCCGTGCCGAAATAATTTCCTGCCATGCTAGTCAGTGTCCCCGGTGGTTCTTGCCCGGTACGTCATGCCATAATTGGCCGGCGCACTACGATCACATTTCGTGATTATCTGTTACCAATCCTTTAGAAAACCCTTGTTGTGCATTGCACACAGACTGGCGCAACCTAGCGTGATGGCGCTGCCTCGCCACAATATACCATGCCTGTGGACCATTCGACATGGATTTACCCACAAATTCTTGTCTTCCACCCGGCAACAGGCAACGATTTCATCACCTTGCCGGCCGAAGCCGGGTTTCGGCGATGTATACGCCACTTAGCATCTGGCGCAACCGACCGTTGAGCGTTATTGATTCGCTGGGACGTATAATGGGCTGCTGCAACGGAGAAACGCTATGCTCATCCACCGACTTGCCACTTTGACCGGCCTTGCGGTCGCGACGTTATTCCTGGCCGCGCCAGCCAACGCGCTGACGATGGCCGAGTGCAGCACGAAGTATAACGCGGCCAAGGACGCGGGGACACTTGCCGGCCAGACCTGGAACCAGTTCCGCAAGGCGCAGTGCGGCACTGATGCCGCCGCGACAGCCAAGCCCGACGCCAAGGCAGCGGACACCAAGGCGGCCGATACGAAGCCGGCCAAGGCGACCAAGGCTGCGGCCGCCGCCGACGACGGAGCCAAAGGCCTGACCGCAAAGGAATGCAGCACCAAGTACCAGGCGGCCAAGGCCGCCGGCACGCTCAACGGCATGAAGTGGAACGACTTCCGCAAGAGCGAATGCGCCACCGGCGCGTCCGCTGCCGCCGGCGCATCCGCTGCCGCCGCCACCAAACCGGCGACCACCAAGGCGGCGACCACGGCTGCGGCGACCGACAGCTCGGGCAAGGGCCTGAGCATGGCCGACTGCAGCAGCAAGTACCAGGCTGCCAAGACCGCCAATACGCTCAACGGCATGAAGTGGAACGACTTCCGGAAGGCCGAATGCGGCGCCAGCGCCTCGGACGATGACACCGTCCCGGCTCCAACAGAGGCGACCTACACCAAGGAGCCGGCAAAGCCGACTGTCGCTGCGCCGAAGGGCGTGAGTTTCCCGACCGCAATCTCGCCGAAATTCGCCACCGAAACCCCGGCCAAGGCCCGCATGCATACCTGCCTCCAGCAGTACTATGCCAACAAGGACGCCAACACGCTTGGCGGCTTGAAGTGGATCCAGAAGGGCGGCGGCTTCTACAGCCTGTGCAATGCCAAGCTGAAGAGCTGAGCGACAGCACTATTTGAGGAAAGTAAGGCCCGCGAGCCGCAGGGTTCGCGGGCTTTTTTGCCCGCAGCTTCAGCAGGAATCCCCGCTGACGAGAGGCGCGTTGCCGGCGACGCTGCAAACTCCCCTCGTGGGGGAGATGGCCGGCAGGCCAGAGGGGGGGCACGAAGGATCGTTGCCTGCTCCGGCCAGGTTGCCTCGCATTCACGAAAAGCTGGGCGAGGGTGGCTCGAGGAATCGTCGAACGGCAAGAGAGATCCTCCCCCGCAGCCCGGAAGGCCTAACTCGATTTGTCGGCGGACGCTGCCCCCGCTGGGCTGCCCGTCATCTTCCACAAAGTGGGAAGATTGGCTGCTGCCACGCCGGCTTCCGCCAATCGCCTAGCCAACCTTGCAGGCGCAGGCCACGGAGAAACTCAGCAGCCTGCCCCAAACAAAAACGCCGCGGTCGAACCGCGGCGTTTCTCAATTTGTTCTTGGCCGAGTTCAGCTCGACGGCTGCGGTTCCATGCCGCCCTCGGGCTCGGGACCCTTTTTGCGGCGGCCCGACTTCGGCACGGCCGAACCACGGCTCGGCGGCGTGTCGTCGCCGAGATCGCGCGCGGGCTTCTCGCCGGCGATCAGCTGCTTGATCTCGTCGCCCGACAGCGTCTCGTATTCGAGCAGGCCCTGCGCCAGCGCGATCCATTCCTTCTTCTTCTTAGTCAGCACCGACCTCGCGGTCGAATAGGCCTCATCGATCAGGCGCCGCACCTCGGCGTCGATGATCTGCGCGGTTTCTTCCGAGATGTTCTGCGTGCGCGCCACCGAATGGCCGAGGAACACTTCCTCCTGGTTGTCGCCATAAGCGACATGGCCGAGCTTGTCGGAAAAGCCCCAGCGCGTGACCATGGCGCGCGCCAGCTTGGTCGCCTGCTCGATATCGGAGGAAGCGCCCGACGTGATGTTCTCCTTGCCGAACTTGAACTCCTCGGCGACGCGGCCGCCCATCATGATGGCAAGCCGTGAGATCATGTACTTGTAGCTCATCGAATAGCGGTCGCCTTCCGGCAACTGCATGACCATGCCGAGCGCGCGGCCGCGCGGAATGATTGTCGCCTTGTGCAGCGGATCGGCCGACGGCACGTTGAGCGCCAGTATGGCGTGACCGGCCTCGTGATAGGCGGTCAACTCCTTCTCGGCCTGGGTCATGGCCGAGGAGCGGCGCTCGGCGCCCATCATGATCTTGTCCTTGGCGTCCTCGAACTCGGCCATGGTCACGAGGCGCTTGTTACGCCGCGCCGCCATCAGGGCGGCCTCGTTGACGAGGTTCATCAGATCGGCGCCGGAGAAGCCCGGCGTGCCGCGGGAGACGACCTTGAGGTCGACATTGGGCGCCAGCGGCACGTTGCGCACATGCACTTTCAGGATCTTCTCGCGTCCGACGATGTCGGGGTTCGGCACCACCACCTGGCGGTCGAAACGGCCGGGCCTCAGCAGCGCCGGGTCGAGCACGTCGGGCCGGTTGGTGGCGGCGATCAGGATGATGCTTTCGTTGGACTCGAAGCCGTCCATCTCGACCAGCAGCTGATTCAGCGTCTGCTCGCGCTCATCATTACCGCCGCCGAGACCCGCGCCGCGGTGACGGCCGACCGCGTCGATTTCGTCGATGAAGATGATGCAGGGCGCGTTCTTCTTGGCCTGGTCGAACATGTCGCGCACGCGGCTGGCGCCGACGCCGACGAACATCTCGACGAAGTCCGAACCCGAAATGGTGAAGAACGGCACGTTGGCCTCGCCGGCGACCGAGCGGGCGAGCAGCGTCTTGCCGGTTCCCGGAGGGCCGACCAAGAGCACGCCGCGCGGGATCTTGCCGCCGAGCCGCTGGAATTTCTGCGGATCGCGCAGGAACTCGACGATCTCCTCCAGGTCTTCCTTGGCCTCGTCGACGCCGGCGACGTCCTGGAAGGTGACGCGGCCATGCGCCTCGGTCAGAAGCTTGGCCTTCGACTTGCCGAAGCCCATGGCACGACCGGAGCCGGACTGCATCTGGCGCATGAAGAATATCCATACGCCGAGGATCAGGATCATCGGCAGCCACGAGATCAGGTAACCGAACAGCGAGTTTGAACCGTCGGTCTCCGGCCGCGCATTGATGGTAACGTTCTTGTCCTGCAGCCGCGAGACCAGCGACGGATCGCCGGGCGAATAGGTCTGGAAGCCGCTCGAATTGTCGGTGTAGGTGCCGGAGATGCGGGCGCCGGCGATGGTCACCGTCTTGACCCGGCCCGCCGCGACATCCTGCAGGAACTGCGAATAAGGTACATCGCTCGAAGCCCCACGCGTCTGCGGCGTCTGGAACAGATTGAAGAGGGCGATGAGCAGGACCGCTATGATCGCCCAGAGCGCGAGGTTGCGATAGTTCGGATTCATCAATTGTCCCGTTGGCGTCCGCGGGCGGACACGCGTCGTGAGAGGAAACTTGAGCCTAACATAGGGAGAGCGCCCCCCCTTGCCAAGCAGAACAGCACGTGTGGGTTAAGCTTTCGCCCATGACCGACCGGCGCTATGGCCGCTTGAAAGGCGGCGCGGGAAGCAACGGTGCGCCGATCAATTCGGCGACGACCCGCGCCGGCGCCAGGTCGAAGGACGGCAGGAAACGGACAAAGGGGGCGACGACGGCCTGTGCCGTGAACCCCGGCGACGCCTGCCCACCCTGAGGCAGGCCAGGGTTTTCAACGGCTTGCCGCGATGCCGGCTCGCAGGCCAGGGCGGCGCGCACGAGGCTGCGCGGCGTCTCGCCTTCCGCGATTGCCAGACGCTTCGCCGCCGCTGCCCCGAACGGCGCGATCAACAATGCACTGCCGCCGTCGTCCAACGTGATGTTCCGGCGGCCGTCCCAGAGCAGCCCGCCGGTGGCCGCGACCACAGGCGGCAAGCCTCGCGTCTCGCGGCGCAGAAAGATGCCGGCGCGCCTGGAATCGACCACCGTCCGCGACAATGTGGCGCAAAGAAATCCAGCCTTCAGCCTACCGAACAGCGCCTCGCATCGCGCCTGGTCCGGCAGAAACGCAACGCCCCCGCTTATGGCGAGGAGGATGCGCAGCGCATAGACGGCCGCCGGATCGTCGCCGGCCGAAAGCAGGGTCGGATCGAGGCGGACAAGACCCGGCGCCGGCTGGCTGGCGAAGCGCGCGATCAAATCCGCGGCGCGGATGCCAAGCCGGCTGCGCGCCTCGCTCTCGCGCGCCGCCAGCGTCAATGCGTCATCGATGCGCTGCGCACCGTCAGCGCCGGCCAGTGCCGCGCGCATGCGCGGTCGCTCGAAGGCCGCGTCGGCATTGGTCGGGTCCTCGGCCCAGCCGACATGCTCGCGCCGCAGGAAGTTGCGCAAAGCCGAGCGTCGAATGCCAAGGAGCGGCCGCACGATCCATTCGTGCCAGTCGTGCAAGGTGACCGGTGCCATGCCGGCAAGGCCGCGGGCGCCCTTGCCTCGGACTAGCCGCATCAGCACCGTCTCGGCCTGGTCGTCCGCCGTATGACCGGTCACGATCAGACCGAGGCCTTCCTCCCGCGCCGCCTCGGCCAGCAGCCGGTAGCGAGCCTCCCGCGCGGCGGCCGGCAGCCCGGTCGACGGCTTGCGTCCGGACCAGGCGACGATGCGGTGCGCGATGGCGTGCGCGGCGCAAAGCCTGGCCACCGCTTCCGCTTCGGCCGCCGCGCCCTGCCGCAAACCGTGGTCGATCGTCACCGCCAGCAGCTTCGCGGACGGCGCGGTTCGGTCGAGATGTCGTTTGAGAAGGAGAAGTAGGGCGGTCGAGTCGCTGCCGCCGGATACGGCCGCAACGGCGCCGCTGGTAAAGTCGATGTGCGAAAAAAGGTCTTTCGAAAGATCAGGCTCGGTGTCGAGCATCAATGCATGTCGCCCGAACACGGCTCCGACGGCAAGGCAACGGCAGGCAGGAGAAGGGCTAGCACGCCGCCAGGGCCTTTTCCTGCTTCACGCGCTCCTTGAGCGTGTTGGAAATGTCGGGGTAGCGCTTGCCGACCTCGCTGAAGGTGGCGCAGGCCACGTCGTGCTGCTTCAGGCCGACCAGCGACACGCCGAGCTTCAGCAGCATGTCGGGGGCCTTCTTGGCCTTGGGATAGTCCTTGCTGGCGGCGAGGAAGACCTCCGCGGCATCGCGGTATTTCTGCTGGCCAAGCAGCGATTCGCCCAGCCAATAGTGCGCATCCGCCGTTTTCGCGTCACGGGGAAAACGCGCGATGTGGTCGCGAAAGCCCTGTTCGGCGGTGCCGTAGTCGCCCGAAAGGATGAACTGGTAGGAGTTGCGGTAGAGCTCCTCGGGATCGTTCGTGGAAGGCAGCGCCGCAACCACCGTGCCGTCGGACTTGCCGCTCTTGGCCGGAGCGCCGGTGGCTGGAGCGACATCCTGCGCCGGTGCGGTCGCCTGCGTGCTGCCGCCGGCATCGACCACATTGCCGTTCTTGTCGACGGTGATGCTGCCGAAGGTCTTTTCGGGCGCTCCCGTTCCGGGGATCACCTTGCCCGGATCACCGTCAGAGGATTCGACGATGACGTCCTCGACGCTCTGGCCGCCGCCAGCCGACTGGCCGGCCGCTGCCCGATTGTCGGCCTTCGCAGGCGGTTGCGTGGCCGGCGCCTCGGCCACGCTGTCATCGCTGTCGACGGGCGCGGCCTGTGACTTCTTCTGCCCGGCCGGCTGCTGCGCACCCTGCGTACCGCCTTCGAGCTGCTGGAAGCGGAACTCGTTGTCTTCCTGCTGTTTGCGGATCTGCTCCTGCATTTGCAGGATCTGGAAGTTCAGTTCCTCGATCTTGCCGTTCATCTGGCGCAGTTGGTCCTCGAGCCCGGTGGCGCCTGTGCCAGTCGACTGCTGCGCGAACTGAACCTGGTCCGACTTCTTCTTTTCGCCGAAAACGCCAGGCAACTCGATGCTGGGCAGATGGAACGAGAAGCCGCTGTCGGCTGGCTGTCCCGTGCCATCAGTCCCTAAGCCACCCGCCATCGCGGTGACGCCTGAAAGGAGCAGCAGCGCAAGCGTGCCGCTCAGAACTGATCTTAAATGCATATGCCTCTCGCCGTGTCGTTAGCTTGTTCGCGCCTTCCAATCGGTATGGGACCAGCCAAGCGCCCTCGGCTCATAGCAGGACGCGAGACTTCGGCCAAATTTTGTTTGAAGGGACCAAACATGAAAAAGGCGGCCTTTCAGCCGCCTTTCGCAAACCTGTGTTGCATTTTTGTCGTCGTGTTTTTCGCGCGTCGCTCGACGCGCGAAAAATGTCAGGAACCGGCGCCGCTGAGCGTGGTGACCGCGCGGCGGTTCTGCGACCAGCAGGAGATGTCGTCGCAAACCGCGACCGGCCGTTCCTTGCCGTAGGAAATGGTCTTCAGGCGGTTGGCGGAGACGCCCTTGGAGACCAGGAAGTCGCGCGTGGCGGCGGCGCGGCGGGCACCGAGCGCCAAATTGTATTCGCGCGTGCCGCGTTCGTCGGCATGGCCTTCAACGACGATCGCATACTGCTTGTACTGGTTCAGCCACTGCGCCTGGCGCGACAGCGTCGTCTGGGCGTCGGCGCGGATCGAGGAGGAGTCCGTGTCGAAGAAGATGCGGTCGCCGATATTGACGGTGAAGTCCTGCGCCGATCCGGGCGTTGCGGCACCGGCGCCGTTGAGGCCGAGATCGGCGGCGCTGTTGGGCGTCTTCTTCGAAGCGCAACCGGCAATGGCGAGCATCGCCACCAGCGCGATCATGACGGGATTTCTGGTAAGTGCTGCGATACGGCTCATGCCGCCTCTCCTTCGCATTCGAGTGATTTCGTTGATCACCCAGTAACCACGTTTGGGTTAACCGGCATTCAAGAAACACGGTTAAAATTTGGTTTAGGCTGCCGTCCGCAGCCATTGCGCCCAACGCTTGACCAAGGGCGACATTGAGCGCGGACCGTAGGCGGAAATGCGGCTAAAACGCGACCAATGCATGGAAAAGGGGCCGAAACCGGCCCCTTTTCAGCATGTGTGGCAATTTCAGCCGAGCCTATTCCAGCAGCGGCGACCAGGCCGGATCGGAGGCAAAGTTCGCGGTCGGGATCGACTGCTCGTTGCGGCCGGTGAGATCGACAGAAACCAGTTTCGGGCCGCCGGCGGAATCGCGGAAGAACATCAGCACGCGGCCGTTCGGCGCCCAGGTCGGTCCTTCCTGCTGGAAGCCGGATGACAGGATGCGCTCGCCCGAACCGTCGGTCTTCATAACGCCGATCTGGAATTCGCCGCCGGTCTGCTTGGTGAAGGCGATGAGATCGCCGCGCGGCGACCACACCGGCGTCGAATAGACCCCGTCGCCGAAGGAGATGCGGGTCTGGCCCGAACCGTCGGCGCCCATCACATAGATCTGCGCGCGGCCGCCGCGGTCGGAGGTGAACACTACCTTGCTGCCGTCGGGCGAATAGGAAGGCGAAGTGTCGATGGCGGTCGAGTTGGTGAGCCGGGTCGTCGAGCGGCTCCTGAGGTCCATGGCGAAGATGTTGGAATTGCCGTCGTCGCGCAGCAGGCTCATGATCACCTTCTGGCCATCCGGCGAAAAGCGCGGCGCAAACGTCATGCCCGGAAAATTGCCGACCAGTTCGCGCTGGCCGGTCTCGATCTGCAGGAGATACACCCGCGGCTGGCCGCTCTCATAGGACATGTAGGTGATTTCCTGCCGGTTCGGCGAGAAGCGCGGCGTCAAGACGATCGCCCTGCCGTCCGAGAGATAGCGCACATTGGCGCCGTCCTGGTCCATGATGGCGAGGCGCTTCTTGCGCGCATTCTTGGCGCCGGACTCGTCGATGAAAACGACGCGCGTGTCGAAATAGCCCTTCTCGCCGGTCAGCCGCTCGTAGATGGCGTCGGCGATGATGTGAGCGACGCGTCGTTGATTGGCGTCGTTGGCGAAGAATTGTTCGCCCGACATCTGCTGTCCAGCGAACGTGTCCCACAGCCGATACTGCGCGCGGATGCGCCCGTCGGCCTCCTTGCTGACGCTGCCGGTGACCAGAGCCTGGGCATTGATCACCTTCCAGTCGTCGAAGCGAGGCGCTGCGTCAGGATTGGCGATCTTCTCGATGAAGGCGCTTTTGTCGATCGGTGCGAACAGGCCCGAGCGCTTCAGGTCGGCGGTGACGACGCCGGAAATCTGCGCGCCAAGCCCATCGCCCGACTGGAAATCGGTGATGGCGATCGGCAGCGGCTCGACATTGCCCTTGTTGACGTTGATCTCGACGAGCGCCCACGCAGGCATGACGGCACCGGCCATCGAGCCCAGCGCTATTGTCGCGACCATCAGGAGCGGCTTGAGGATGAATTTCATGTCTTCTCGCTTCTCTTCACTGATTCTGCGGAGGGCAGGCCTCAAAGGCCAAGCATTTCCCTCGGATCGAAAGTGACACGGACCTGGGCCCAGATGTCCTGTTTGCCCGCCGGAACCTGAAGGCCGGCCATGTTGCATTTCTGAACCGCACGCACGGCGCTTTCATCGAATTGGCGATTCCCGCTCGATTTCTCGACGGTGGGCCGGCCATCCAGCTTGCCCGAGGGGTCGAGGTTGAACATGACCACGGCGACGAAATTCTCCGAGCCCTCCAGCCCCGCCGGCAATGTCCAGCAACCGCCAAGCTGATCCGACAGGGCGCCCAGTTCTGATCTCGACAGCTTCTGGCCCTGGTCCTTCTCGCCGCCGAGCGAAGCCTGCTGTGTCGAACGCTTGGCGCCGCCGCCGGAGGGCTTCTGCTTGTCCAGCAGGGCCGAGATCTCGTCGGAATTGAACTGCTTGTCCTCCGATTTCGGCTTGGATGAAGCCTCCTTGACCGGTTTGTCGGCGTCCTTGCGCTCCGGCGCCTTGGCGCTTTCGGCCTGTGCCGGCTGCGGCTTCGGCCGCGCCTGCGGCGCGGGCGCGGAGTCCGGCAGTTGGGCATCGTCAGGCTGGTCCTTGGCGATCGCCTGGGCGACCGCGTCCGGCTTCACCTCGGGCGTCGGCTCGATGGCCGCGGTCTTGTCCTGTGGCGGTGCGGGCGTCGGCTCCTTCGCCGGCGCCGGCTTCGGCTCGGTCTGCTTGACCGGCTCGGGCTTGACCTCTTCCTTGGGCTGCGGCGCGGGAGCCACTTCCGTGGCCGGCGTCGGCTTGGGCTTTTCCTGCGGCTTCGGCACGTCCTCGGTCTTCGG
This sequence comes from Mesorhizobium sp. B2-4-2, assembly GCF_006442845.1. NCBI lineage: Bacteria > Pseudomonadati > Pseudomonadota > Alphaproteobacteria > Hyphomicrobiales > Phyllobacteriaceae > Mesorhizobium > Mesorhizobium sp. B2-4-2. The sequence goes on from NZ_VFVM01000016.1 coordinate 29,450, forward strand.
CTTTTCGATCGGCGTCGGCGCCGGCGGCGGGGCCGAGGTCATGTCAACTGGCTTCGGCTTGGCCTCGGGCGTTATCGGCTTGTCGGTGTCGACGCTGTTCTCGCCGACCTTCTGCGCATCCGGCACGATATCGGGACGCTGCGTGGGCAAGGGCGCCGGCTTTTCATGCACCACGGATTTCTTGTCGCCCTGCAGCACCTGGGCAGTGGCTTCGATCGGCACGATGTCGACAGCGACCGACTCGACATCGGCCGACGGAAGCGCGGCCGGTGCCGACAGCGTGAACAGGCCGAAGCCAATCAGCGCCGCATGCATGATCACCGATGTGGTGAGGCCGGTCCTCATAGTGGGTCTATTGATCCTGTTCCTGCAGTGAAACCAGGCCGATATTCTTGTAGCCGGCGGCCGAAATGCGGGCCATCACCTTCATCGCCGTGCCGTAGTCGGTGGACTTGTCGCCGCGGATGAAGATGCGCTCGTCATAGCCGGTCTTCGAGATCGCCTGCAGCTTCGCCACCAATTCCTCGATCGGAATTTCGGTTTCCTGGAGATAGATCTGGCCGGCGGCATTGATCGAAACGGTGATCGGCTGGGTGTCGGCATTCATCGCCTTGGCCTGGGTATCCGGCAGATCGATCGGCACGCCGACCGTCAAAAGCGGCGCGGCGACCATGAAGATGATCAACAGCACCAGCATCACGTCGACCATCGGCGTAACGTTGATTTCGGCGATGAGGCCATGATGGCGGCCGCGCCGCCTATGGCCGCGTCCGCCGCGTCCAGCCATGCCTACGGACATTCCCATCGGCTTACTCCTCAGGCCTTCGGCGCTACTTTTTCATCGATTTGGCGCGAGAGTATGGCGGAGAACTCGTCGGAGAACCCTTCCATGCGCACCGCGATCTTGCTCGCATCCGATGACAGCTTGTTGTAGGCGATGACGGCCGGAATGGCGGCGAGCAGGCCGATGGCGGTCGCCAGCAGCGCCTCGGCGATGCCGGGCGCGACCACCGACAGGCTGGTGTTCTTGGAGCCGGCGATCGCCTGGAACGACGTCATGATGCCAATGACGGTGCCGAACAGGCCGATGAACGGGGCCGCCGAGCCCGTGGTTGCGAGGAAGCCGAGGCGGCCTTCGAGCTTCTCCATCTCGCGGGTCAGCGCCAGGTCCATCGCCTTATCGATGCGGGTTTGCAAGCCGAGCGGCGTCTTGGCGCCTTTTTCGAAACTCTTCTTCCACTCGCGCATGGCGGCGACGAAGATGGCGCCCATGCCCGATGTCTTGCGGTCGGCCAACGTTCGGTAAAGCTCCTCCAGCGACTGCCCCGACCAGAACACCTGCTCGAACCGGTTCAGCGCCAGCCGCATGCGGGCATAGGATACGAGCTTGTCGACGATAATCGCCCAGGTCCAGACCGAGGCGCAGAGCAGCCCGATCATGACCAGCTTGACCACCCAGCTGGCCTGCATGAACAGCGCCCAAATCGACAATTGCGCGCCCGGTTCGGCGAGTGCGATATTTTCCATCGTAACGTCCTTAAGATTTCCGGGCGAAGCTGGCGGCTGGCCCCTGGCATCCCTTGTGGTCGGTTCGCGCGAAGCTACCGGAACAACCCCAAAACGTGCCTTTCGCGGCCTTTTCGGGGCAAATGTTGGTGAAAGGAAGGCGCTGGATAGCGCCAATCTTCACCAATCTCTTCATGAACCGTTATGGTTAAGGATGGGTTAGTCGATCAGGCGCGGCGCATTGCCGCGCTTCAAGCCGGCACCGGCGATACCTACGAGGCCGACCTTTTAGCCTGCCTTGGGTATGAACGCTGCTATCCACTCCCTGGGGAAGCGGCGTGGCCGGCCATTCTCGCCGATGATCGCCGCCTCCACCCTGGCCTCGACCAGCATCTCGTCGCCGCGCCTGAGCTGCTGGGCCATGAAGATGCGCGCGCCGGAGATTTCCTCGGTCCGGGTGTCGATCGTCAGGATGTCGTCCATGCGGGCCGGCATGCGGAAGTCGATCTCCATGCGACGCACCACCCAGACTATTCTTTCGCCATGCTTGCCATCGGCAAGTTCGGTGTGGTGGACGCCGCTCAGCCTCAGATAGTCGGAGCGGCCGCGCTCGAGGAATTCGAGATAGCGGGCGTGGTAGACGACGCCGGAGAAATCGGTGTCGGCATAATAGACCCGCGCCATCAGCCGATGGCCGAACGCCGTCAGCGCACCGGAAATCCCCGCCAGCAAGGTCGCGGATTCACCATGATCGTCCATTGCGCTTCCTTTTTCAGTCGCGGCAAGGCACCTGTGCCGCGCGTGACATGGCATCGGATGGCACTGTTGACGGCGATGATCAAGACCTTGGCGACGGCGCTGTTCGTGGTGATGGCTCTGTTCGTCGTTATGGCTCTGGCCCGGCCGGGCCAAGCCGCGACCTTCTCCATGAAGCGCGGGCTCAATCTCGACCAGTGGGTGACCTGGCCGGGCGAAGACCAATGGGGCAACGCCAAGGCCATCCTGCCCTACCCGGAATGGCGCAAATTTCTCAAGGACGACGATCTCGAGGCTCTGAAGCATGCAGGCTTCGATTTCCTGCGCATGCCGGTCGATCCTTCGCCCTTCCTTTCCGAAAATACGATGGCCTTGCGCGAGGATCTCTATGCCAGCGTGCTGGACTCTGTCCGCATGATCAACCGCGCCGGCCTGAAGGTTGTCGTCGACATGCATCTGATCCCCGCCGGCAGTGGGCGTAAGATCGGCATGGCCGAGGTGATGAACAACCCGGTGACATTCGATGCCTATGTCGAGGTGGTGCGCAAGATGGCGCACACGCTCGCCGGGGAAGATCCGGGGCAAGTGGCCTTCGAACCGATGAACGAACCGATCGTCGACTGCGACGCCGACGGCACCAGCCTGTGGCCGCAACGCCAGCAGAGGTTGTTCGCCGCGGCGCGTTCTTCGGCGACGAGATTGACGCTTGTGCTGACCGGGGCCTGCTATTCCGCGGCGTCGTCGCTGGAAAAAATCGATCCGATGGCGATCCCGGACGACAACGTCATCTGGACCTTCCATTCCTACGATCCGTTCCTGCTTACCCATCAGGGCGCGACCTGGGCCGGCGATTTCATTCCCTATGTGACCGGCCTGCCCTACCCGCTGACCGCGGTGCCGCCGGCTGAGCTCGACGTCACGCTCGACGCCATCCGCGCCAGGATCAAGACCGAGGCACCTTGGGCGCGGCAGGGCGGGCTGCTTGCCTATCTCGACGAGCAGGTAGCCAGCATGGACACCGACGCCAAGCTGCTTGGTCTCATGGACGCCCCGTTCAAGGCCGTCGATGCCTGGGCGAAGGCCAACCGCATCCGGCCGGAAAAAGTCACGCTGGGCGAGTTCGGCATGATCCGCCAGGAATACGACAATCCCTATGTGATGCCGGCCGGCTATCGTGCCGCCTATGTCCGGGACATGATCGCGCGCGCCGAGGCGCATGGCTTCTCCTGGTCGGTGTGGAGTTACGGCGGCGCTTTCGGCATTGTCGATGCTTTCAACGGCGAAAAGGCCGAACCCGATGTGCTGGACGTGATCCGGTCGCTTCACTGAGCGCCGTTGCTCCACGCCGCCGCCGGGATCGATCAGCGAGATCTCCGGTCGCACGCCGCAAAGCGGTTACGGACGCTTGATCGCCGGCCCGAACGCCGCCGCCGGGGCCGCTATTCTTCCTGAAACAAATTGATCTGCTGTTGCGCCAGGTCCTTCGGCGCGTCGAGGCCGAGATGGCGCCAGGCATTGGCCGTCAGCACGCGGCCGCGCGGCGTGCGCTGGATGAAGCCCTGCTGGATCAGGTAGGGCTCGATAATGTCCTCTATGGCGTCGCGCGGCTCGGACAGGCCGGCGGCGATCGTCTCGATGCCGACCGGCCCGCCGCCGAAATTGCGCGCGATCATCGAAAGATATCGGCGGTCGAGCGCATCGAGGCCGAGCGCGTCGACCTCCAGCCGGGTCAAGGCCTCGTCGGCGATCAAGCTGTCCACATGACCATCGCCGGCGACCGAAGCGAAATCGCGCACGCGGCGCAACAGCCGGCCGGCGATGCGCGGCGTGCCTCGCGCGCGCCGCGCAATCTCCAGCGCGCCGTCGTCGCCGAGCGGCATTTGCAGGATGCGTGCGCCGCGCCGCACGATCTGCTCCAGTTCCTCGACCGTGTAGAAGTTGAGCCGCACCGGGATGCCGAAGCGGTCGCGCAGCGGATTGGTGAGCAGGCCGAGCCGCGTGGTGGCGGCGACCAGGGTGAAACGGGCAAGGTCGATCTTGACCGAGCGCGCCGCCGGCCCCTCGCCGATGATCAGGTCGAGCTGGAAATCCTCCATCGCCGGATAGAGGATCTCTTCCACCGCAGGATTCAGCCTGTGGATCTCGTCGATGAACAGGACGTCGCCTTCTTCGAGATTGGTCAAGAGTGCAGCGAGATCGCCGGCCTTTGCGATGACCGGTCCGGAGGTTGAGCGGAAGTTGACGCCGAGCTCGCGCGCCATGATTTGCGCCAGCGTCGTCTTGCCTAGACCTGGCGGCCCGACGAACAGCACATGATCGAGCGCTTCCTTGCGCCCCTTGGCGGCCTCGATGAACACTTTGAGGTTGGCCCGGACCGCCGCCTGGCCGACGAAATCGTCGAGCGTCTGCGGCCGCAAACTCTGATCGGCATCCTCGCCGCGTTTTTCCGGAGCGATCAGACGGGGGGAAAGGCTCATGCCGCCTTCCTTGCATATGGCCGGGAACCGGACAAGCGTGCGCTCACCGCGCCAGTTCCTTGAGCCCGAAGCGAATCAGCTTCGACGCGTCCGCCTCCTCGCCAGCCGTCTTCAGTGCCGCCGCCACTGCATTGGCGGCGGTGTCGCGGGAATAGCCGAGATTGACTAGGGCCGAGACCGCGTCTGTGATCGGCGCGGCTGCCACGCCTTCGCCGAGCTCCTGCTTCAAGCCGATCGTGCCCGACGCGGCACCGGCATAGGCCGGCGCCTTGTTTTTCAATTCGGTAACGATGCGCTCGGCCACCTTCTTGCCGACGCCCGGCGCCCGGGAAACCATGGCGATGTCGCGCAACGCGATCGCGTTGGCAAGGTCGGCCGGCGCCAGTGTCGACAGGATGGCCAGCGCCACCTTGGCGCCGACGCCCTGCACATTGCTCATCAACAGCCGGAACCATTCGCGCTCCAGCACCGACTGGAAGCCGTAGAGCCGGATCATGTCCTCGCGCACATAGGTCTCGATGAACAGCACCACCGCTTCGCCGGGCGAAGGCAGCGCGGCAAGCGTGCGCGCCGAGCAGTAGGCGACGTAGCCGACGCCATGCACGTCGACCAGGCAATGATCCTCGTCGATCTCGTCGAGCATACCCTTGAGCTTGCCGATCATGCCAAATCTTTCATGGAAGATAGGCCCTCATGGGTGCGTTTCAGGAGAAATGATGTCAAGGTCCGGGAAATAACTGCGATAACGCGCGGCGTCGCGCGTCAAAAGACGATGTCCGGCAACGGTCGCATGAGCGCCAATAAAGAAGTCCGGCAAGGTTCGTTCGCGGATTCCACCAGCACGGCGATAACGGGAATGCGTCACACCTGCAAGGAAGGCCGCATCCCAGGGCAGAAACTCGCGATCGATCTCGAGCATGTCGACCGCTTTTCGAAGCGCTGCCTCCGAGGCGATCAGCGGCGCCAATTCAGACCAGATGATCGTATTGACCACCAAGTCGCCGTCGCGGCGGCATGAGGCGATTGCAGACGCCGACCATTTTGTCAGCGGTCCGGCCGGCCCCCAAACGTCGATCAGGACATTTGTGTCAATCAACGTCGAGATCTTCACGCGGCCCCCTCAGCCACTCCATATACTCGTCGGTCGTCATGCCACCCAGATCCAACGTCCCCTCCATCCGGTCAAGGACATTACTGAACCTGCGCAATTTCTCCTCCTCGGGGAGATTCTCGTTGACGGCCACAAGCCGAGCACCCTCATCGGTGGCCACGAATTCCACCTCGGAGCCCGGGCGGATACCCAGGTGATCCCTTATCTGTTTGGGGATCGTGACTTGGCCTTTGGTGGTGACGCGCATGGTAATACCTCAAAGTATTACCTACGACAGACAAGGGAACAAGTCAAGAACATCGTCAACCGGCAAGTGCCATCCGATAGGCGACGCTTTGCCGGTGATGCGCATGGCAAATGGCTATGGCGAGCGCGTCGGCGGCATGTTCGGTGTCGAAGGTCGCTTTCGGCAGCAGCACCTTCACCATCATGTGGATCTGCTTCTTGTCGCCATGGCCGACGCCGATCACCGCCTTCTTGACGGCATTGGGTGCATATTCGGCAACGACCAGGCCGGCGCGTGCCGGCACCAGCATGGCGATGCCGCGCGCCTGGCCAAGCTTCAGCGTCGCCACCGCATCCTTGTTGACGAAGGTCTGTTCGACGGCCGCCTCATGCGGCATGGCCGTATGCAGGATTTCAGCCAACCCGTCATGCAGCTGGCACAGCCGCGTCGCCAGCGCCGCCTTGTCTTCGGAACGCACCGTGCCGGACGCGACGAAGCGCAGCGAATTGCCGAGGCTTTCGACAATACCCCAGCCGGTGCGCCTGAGCCCCGGATCGATACCGATGATGCGAATCGCGTCCCTCATCCGGTTACTCTATGTCCCGGAGACAGCGATGCCAGCGAAATGTGAACAAACCGGAAACAGTAACGCGCTGACCGGGAACGTTCCAGAATAGTTCAGTTTCGGGCGAAAGCCGTGTTGAGCAGGCTGATCTGGTCCGAGACCGGATTGGGCCGGCGGCTCATGGGCTGCATGTCGACCACCGCGCCGGCGCCGTAGATCTCCTCGTCCATGCGGCGCACCAGTGCCTGCAGGCGCAGCGACCGGTTGACGAGGTCGAGGAAATCCTTGGGCAGTTCGGCCCAGCCGGCCGCCTCGTCATGGGCGGAGGCGGTGTCGAGGCGCACCTTGGACTTTTCCGATGCGACCTGGTCGCGGGTCATCTCGCCGGAATTCGCGGCGCGCTGCAGAAGCAGCCACGAGGCGACCTGCATCAGCCTGGTGGTCAGCCGCATCGATTCGGCCGCATAGAGCGTGGCCGCCAGCCGCGACAGCTTCTTGGCCTCGGCCCGGCCCTTGCCGTCGAGATACTCCGCCGCCTGTTCGACTAGCCCCATGCCTTCCTGGTAGAGCGGTTTGAAGGAGTGCGAAAAGACCCGACGTTCCGCCAGCTTGACGGTTTTCGCGCTGCCCTTCGAAGGCTCGTTCATCGATACGCCCCTGCACTTGCAACCGGCCGATTCGGCTTACTGCCGATACACCCGGAACCCTACATAACTGAAGCTTGAAAATGCGCTTCGTCCGGGGTGAAGGCAAGCACATGTTTAACAGAAGGTTAACGTGATCCGGTGCGGACCGTGTCGCTGGAAAGCGGACAAAAAAAGAGCCGCGGATAAGGCGGCTCTCAGGAGTTTAACAGGGAGGCGTCAAACAAAGTGGCTCCAACCACTCGGTAAGAATCCAGATCACTGGATGCGCATAGTAAACGCCTGTAAAGCTTAATGAATCCTTAACGACGCCGATGTTTTTTGAGCGAACCCCGCGCCACTGTGCCGTAACAGCACAGTTCCTGAAGGATGTGCCGAGCCTCGGCTCAGGCCGTTTTCCAAACCGCCGGCAAGGCGATGAAGGCAAACAGCAGCAAGGCCGCGTAGAAACCCATCGAAGACGCCGCCACCAGCGGTTCGATCGCGGCATTGCCGCCAAGCAGGAAGTAGAGCCCGATCAAAAGGCCGATGCCGCTGATTGCGGTCAGCCAGAAGTGAACGACGGCAACCGTCTTCTGTCCTACCGCCGGAAACAGGTGATAGAAGAAGGCGAAGACCGCCGACATCAGCCAGCCAGCGACCATCGTATGGGCGTGGGTCGGCATCTGGCCATGGTCCTGGCTGATCGCCATGTACAGGCCGAGCGCCATGCCGCACAGCGCATAGATAACGGCCAGCGTGAAGAAATTCCGTGCTACCCCTTGCATATCTTTCCCCCGAGTTGCCTTTCCCGTGTTCGGGAAAGGGTTGATCGTCAGGCGATTGCTCTCGCCACCGGGCTCCCGGCGCGGGCGCACTAGCATCGGCACTGTTTCTGGACGATGTCGCGCCCCCGGACGCCCCTCATAATAGCAGAAAACCGAATGGCGCGCTCGCAATATCAGTGGCTCCTTACGTTAGCCGGCACTTGAAACAGAACTGGTTTTTTCACGACATCGTTCCGAAACAGGCGCGGCGATAAACGCTTGGCCATCGAAGCGGCAGGCGAGGATTCGCTCCTTCCGCTACATCAGGCGCCGGGGAGAAGCATGGACTGGTATTCGATCGTTAAATTGCTGCACATTCTTTCGGCGACCCTATGGGTCGGCGGCGGTTTCGCGCTGATGGTGCTGGCGACGCTCGCCGATCGGTCGGGAAACATCCAGGGAACGCTGCAGGCAATGCGGGCTACGGGCGAATTGGGAAACCGCTTCTTCGCGCCGATGTCGATGCTGACATTGGCCTTCGGGCTAATCATGTGCTGGTTCTGGGTCGGCTTCTCGCAACTGTGGATCCTGATCGGCCTTGCCGGCTACGCCACCACCTTTTCAATCGGCATGTTCGTCTTCAAGCCGAGCGCCGACCACATGGGCGCGATGATCGCCAGGGATGGCGTGACGCCGGCCGCCCTTGCCTCTGGCCAGCGCATCTTGCGGGCGGCGCGCTTCGACTATGCGGTAATGCTGATCATCATCGCCGACATGGTGCTGAAGCCGACCATCGACGACTTCACGGTCCTTGCCGCCATGGGGCTTGTGTTGGCGGCTGGCGCCACCCTGGCGCTCGGCCGACCAAGGCGCATGGTGCCGAGCGTCGCCTGAGGCAGGCGAAAACGGTCCCGGCTACATCAGGCCGGCGATCCCGTCCCACAGAAGCTTCACCGCGACGACGGCCACCGTCGCATAGGTGAAGGGATAGAAGATCTCCGGACGCATGCGGCGCACCAGCCAGGCGCCGGCGATGGTGGATAGCGGCGCCAGCGGCATCAGCACCGCCGACGCGGTCAGATTGGTGCTGTCGAACTGGCCGAGCGCGAAATAGGGAACGAGCTTCAGCGCGTTGGTGGCGGCAAAGAAGATCGCCGCCGTGCCGGACAACACCTTCGGGTCGAGCCGGATCGGCAGCGCGTAGACCTGAAAGGGCGGGCCGCCGACATGGGCGACGAAGCTGGTGAAGCCGGCGACCGTGCCCCAGAGGGCCGCGGCGACGCGGTTGGGCTGCGCCGCATGGTCGGCGCCGTGGCGGTACTTCAGATAGAGCCAGCGCAGCACGAAAATGATGGCGACGGCGCCGACGATCAGCCGCACGGCCTCCTCGGTGACCAGTGCGGCCGTCAGCCAACCGAGACCGATACCGATCACCGCGCCGGGCATCATGTCGACCAGCATCTTCCTGTTATAGACGCCCCACCATGTCCATACCGAAACGATGTCCATCAGGCATAGGATGGGCAGCAGGATGGCCGCCGCTTGCACCGGCGGCATGGTCAGCGCCATCAGCGGCACGCCGACGAAACCGACCGCGCCGCCAAATCCGCCCTTGGACAGGCCGACCAGAATGACCGCCGGGACGGCGGCCGCATAGAACCACGGATCGGAAAGCAGGCCTGACATGGAGGAGGGACTGGTCTGGAGGGAAAGCGAGTCAACGCCTGAATAGCCCAGATTCCCGAGCGGAGCGACAGCAAATGTGGGCGTCGCCACAGCAAGGCCGGCCCATTCTGCTCTGCCTATCGCCGGGCCGAGACCAGCAGGAACATCGGCCGCTCGAGCTCTTCCGCCAGTTCGGGCTTGGCCGCGATCTGCGCGTCGGTCGGACGGAATTCCTCGACATGCTCGATGGTGAAGCCGCACCGGATCAGGGTGTTGAGCGTGGTGCCAATGGTGCGGTGATGTTTCACAACTCCCTTGGCCAGCCAGTCCGTCTTGCGCGGTCCCTCCACCAGATACCGGTCGACGGGCCATGTCTTGCGGCCTTCGGCATCGACAGACCAGCCGGGATGGGTCGGAGCCATATAGATCGGATGCTCCGTCGAGAAGACGAAATGCCCGCCGGGGACCAGGCACCGGTGCACGGTCTGGAACAGGCGCGCGGCATCGCTGACATAGTGCAGGGCAAGCGAGCTGTAGGCGAGATCGAAAGCCGTCGGCGGCAGGCTGAGTTCATCGAGATCGGCGCGCTCGTAGACGATGCCGGCGTCCGGGCCGGCGGCACGCGCCCGGGCGAGCATCTTTTCCGACAGGTCGAGACCCAGAACCTCCTTGGCCCCGTGTTCAAGAGCCCAGCGGCAGAACCAGCCGAAGCCGCAACCGAGATCGACGATTCGCAAGCCGCTGACGTCGGGAAGCATCGCGCGCAGCGCCGGCCATTCGGCGGCGCCCTCCAGCCCTTCGACGGACCGGCCGAGTTGGCTGTAGCCTGCGAAGAAGTCCGGCTGATCATAGACATTCTGCGCCATGTTCTTTCCTCGTTGTTCATATGCCTGACTGGCGGAGCCGCCACGCATTTCCACCACCGCCAAGCAGAGTCAAGAAACGCGGACCGGTCATGCGCCGAGCGGTGGCGGCCGCCGCCGGATCGGCTGCGCCTTGATGATGGCGGTGCTGGTCTCGGCCTTGTCGGCGATCCGATCGAGGATGCCGTCGAGGTCGCCGATCGAACGCACGAACAGCCTGGCGACGAAGCAGTCGTCCCCCGTCACCTTGTCGCATTCGCCGAATTCGGCGATCTCCTCGATCAGCTTCTGGACGATGTGCAGCTTGCCCGGCAGCGGCTTGATGCGCACGATCGCCTGCAAGGTATAGCCGAGCGCCAGCGGGTCTATCTCGACGGTGAAAGCCCTGATCACGCCGCGCTCCTCGAGCCGCCGCAGCCGCTCCGAAACGCTCGGCGACGACAGCCCGACCTGGCCGGCCAGCTCCTTCAGTGAAGTCCGCGCATCCTTCACCAGGATTTCGAGGAGACGTCGGTCGAGATCGTCAAGCATTTCACATTCTCAGGATTTCCGGGTATTTGCCTATTTTTAATAGGCAAAAACCAGCATGTCACCTTTCTCGCTGGATGGAAAGCCCAGGATCAGCATGAGATTATGCACGCTCAATGATCTGGAGATTTGTCGTGAGCGATACAGCACGTGGGACGATCGAAATGTCCGCCGCAATGGCGATCCTGGGAACGATCGGATGGTTCGTCGTCCTGTCCGGCCAGCCTATCATGGATGTGGTGTTCTGGCGCTGCGCTTTCGGCGCGGTGACGCTGCTCTTCATCTGCGCCGGCCTCGGCCTGTTGCGCAACAGGCCGTCGCTTCGCGTTTTCGCCATCGCGGCCCTCGGTGGCGCAGCTATCGTCGTCAACTGGCTGCTGCTGTTTAGTGCATTCTCGCGCGCGTCGATCTCGATCGCCACCGCTGTCTACAATACCCAGCCTTTCATGCTGGTCGGCTTCGGCGCGCTCTTCTTGGGCGAGCGGCTGACCCTGACGAAATTGACTTGGCTGGCAATCGCCTTCGCCGGCATGGTGCTGATCGTCGAGGCCGCCCCTGACGCCGGCGATATCGGCACCAACTATTTCGCCGGCATCGTCATGGCGCTGGCCGCTGCCTTCTTCTGGGCCGTCGCCGCCATCGTCACCAAGAAGCTCAAGCGCACGCCGCCGCATCTCATCGCGCTCGTCCAGGTCTGCGTCGGCGTGTTGATGCTGGCGCCCTTCGCCAATCTCTCGCATCTTCCGACCGACGCAAGAAGCTGGGCCATGCTGGCGACGCTCGGCATCGTCCACACCGGTCTGATGTACATCCTGATGTACGGCGCCATCCAGAAGCTGCCGACGCACCTGCAGGGGTCGCTGTCCTTCATCTACCCGATCGTTGCGATCCTGGTCGACGTCACGGCATTCGGCCATCGCCTGCATCTCAGCCAACTCGTCGGCGCCGCCGCCATCCTGATCGCGGCCGCCGGCATGAATCTCGGCTGGACATTGTGGAAGCCAAGGCCTGCCGCGGCAGGTGCGCAACCGATCGAGTAACGCCAATCGCCGGCGCTTCGGCGGTCAAAAATAGCGATCCCGCCTGCCCGCCTGTTCAAAGCGGGCACTTTGCTCTATGCCGCAATCCAACCATCTTCGCCCGGCATAGGCGAAACCCGGGATCGAAGACCATGAACGACGCAACGCCCCCCAATCGCTGCCGCATCGTGCTGATCGCGCCATCTGGCGTGCCGGCCGCCCGTATCGTCTCGGCCTTCGAGGGCGGCGACGTCGCCTCGCTCATCCTGCCGCAGAACGACATGGACGAAGCTTCCTTCCAGGCCTTCGCCGCCGAAATCGTACCGGCGGCACAGGCGGCCGGCATCGCGGTCGTCATTGCCGGCGATACGCGCATCGCCGGGCGTGTCCAGGCCGACGGCATTCATGTCGAGGTCTCCAAGGCCGAGCTCGCCGAGACGGTCGAGCATTTCCAGGCAAAAATGATGGTCGGCGCCGGCGGCGCCAAGACGCGTGATGACGCGCTCGAACTCGGCGAAGTCAGGCCCGACTATATTTTCTTCGGCCGCTTCGGCTACGACAACAAGCCCGATCCGCATCCGCGCAACCTGGCGCTGGGACAATGGTGGGCGCAGATGATTCAGATCCCCTGCATTGTCATGGCCGGATCGGAGCTCGCTTCGATCGAAACCGTCGCAGATACGGGCGCCGAGTTCGTCGCCCTGTCGAGTGCGGTGTTCGCCGACGGCGTCGATCCCAAGGCGGCGATCGCGCGGGCCAATGCGCTGCTCGACGAAACCGCACCGCGTTTCGAGGACTGACGTGTCTTCGGCAAGGCTTCCCCTTCAGGCCCTGCTTGCTGCGGTCATGATCCAGGCCGCTGCCGCCGAAACGATTCCTTCGCCGCACCCTAAGCCGGATGCCGGCGTGCATACCGACAAGCCGATCGAAAAGCAGTTGCCGCAGCCCGCCACCACCGCCGAGCCAGCGCCATTGCCTTCGGCCGACGCGATCAATCCCGACCGCTTCGGCGCCAAGCCGGCGGATGCGGCCTACGGGGCTTTCCAGCGCGGACTCTACAAGACCGCCTACAACCTCGCGCTGGTGCGGGCGCAAAACGGCGACCCGGCGGCGCAGACGCTGGTGGCCGAGATCCTGTCGCGCGGACTGGGCGTGCCCCTCAATGCGGCCGAAGCGGCGAAATGGTACGCAGCCGCCGCCGAGCAAGGGGTGCCGGAATCGCAGTTCCAATATGCGCTGATGCTGCTCGACGGCCGCTACGTCAAAAAAGACGAAAAGGAAGCCTATGCGCTGATGCAGGCCGCCGCCGAAGCGGGCAACCGGCTGGCACAATTCAATTTCGCGCAGATGCTGGTCCAGCAGGACCCCGGCGACGCCGGCATCGCCAAGGCCGTGACCTATTACGAGCGCGCCGCGGCGACCGGCCTCGCCGACGCCCAGTATGCGATGTCACAGATCTATGCCAACGGCGTCGGCGGCAAATCGCGCGACGACGCCCAGGCCCGGCGCCTGCTGGCTCAGGCCGCGCGGCAAAACTATGACACCGCGCAACTCGACCTCGCCACCTGGATGATCGAGGGCCGCGGCGGCGGGCGTGATTTGAAATCCGCCTTCGGCTGGATGAAGCAGGCCGCCGAAGGCGGCAATGTCGCCGCCCAGAACCGCCTGGCGAAACTCTATATGCAAGGCATCGGCACCGAGCCGGACCTCGTGCTTGCCGGCGCCTGGTACATCGTCGCCCGCCGCGCCGGCCTCATCGACCCCGAGATGGACGATTTCCTGCAAGGATTGAGCGACGACCAGACCAAGCAGGCACTGCAGAAGGCAAACCGCCTGCCCTGACGCGATCAGCGGAAATCCAGCGGAAGTCATCGCGCGATGCTCGTCGAGGCAAGTGACCTCGATCTTTCCATGCAGATGGCTATCATGCGGTCGTCGCAGATCCGTCGGCTGGCAAAAGTCTTCGATATCATTACCGAAGCGGTCGCCGCGGTTTCGATGAGAGCGGTTGAGGGTTTATATCGCGGCATCGCTTCTCCAAGGAGGCAATGAAATGGCTTCGCCCGACAAACGATGCACGCATGGCAGCTTCATCCTCGAGGTAACGCCAAGCGCCGAAGGTTGCGAGGAGTGCCTGAAGACGGGTTCCTGGTGGGTGCATCTGCGGCTGTGCCGCACCTGTGGCCATGTCGGCTGCTGCGACAGTTCTCCGAACCGTCACGCCACCGGCCACTACCGGGCGACCCGCCATCCGGTCATCGAGGCCTACGACCCGCCCGAGACCTGGGGCTGGTGCTATGTCGACGAGGTCATGCTCGATTTCTCGCAGGACAAGACACCGCAACGCGGCACCATTATGCGCTTCGATTGAGCCGCGACCACGGGACGCCCGATCAGCGCCAGCTTGCCTCTTCCGGCGATTTGTGGTCTTGGAGGCCCGAAATCGCTGTCTTGCGAACATCTCATTCCCGGATCACATCATCATGGCCAAGATCAACGGCAACGAAATCCGTCCCGGCTACGTCATCGAGCACGATGGCGGCCTGTGGGTGGCCGTCAAGACCAACACGGTCAAGCCGGGCAAGGGCGGCGCCTACAACCAGGTCGAACTGAAGAACCTCATCAACGGCACAAAGCTGAACGAGCGCTTCCGTTCGGCAGAGACGGTCGAGCAGATCCGGCTCGATCTCAAGGATTTTTCCTTCCTCTACGAGCAGGGCGACGCCCTGGTGTTCATGGACACCGAGAGCTACGAGCAGCTCGAGCTGGCGAAGGACTTCGTCGGAGACCGCGCCGCTTTCCTGCAGGACGGCATGATGGTGACGGTCCAGCTCTACGAGGAAAGGCCTATCGGCATTTCGCTCCCCGACCAGGTAACGCTGACCATCACCGAAGCGGACCCGGTGGTAAGGGGCCAGACGGCGGCCTCTTCCTACAAGCCCGCGGTGTTGGAAAACGGCATTCGCGTGCTGGTGCCGCCCTTCATCGGCGCGGGGGAACGCATCGTCGTCGACACCAATGAAATCACTTATATGCGCCGCGCCGACTGATGCATGTCGCCCAGAGGTGGCCCAGGTTTCGGGTCACCGACATGCATCAGGACAAAGGTTAAAGCGCGGGCAGCAGGAAGAGTTACGATGGCACGCTCAGCCCTTCTCAACGTCATGGTCCAGGCCGCAATGAAGGCCGGCCGCTCGCTGTCGCGCGATTTCGGCGAGGTCCAGAACCTGCAGGTCTCGATGAAGGGACCGGGCGACTATGTCAGCCAGGCCGACCGCAAGGCCGAGGATATTGTCTTTGCCGAACTGTCGAAGGCGCGGCCCGGTTACGGCTTCCTGATGGAAGAGCGCGGCACGATCGCCGGCGATGACAGCCAGCACCGCTGGATCGTCGATCCGCTCGACGGCACCACCAATTTCCTGCACGGCATTCCGCTTTTCGCTGTCTCGATCGCGCTCGAGCGCCAGGGCCAGATCGTGGCCGGCGTGATCTACAATCCGGCCATGGACGAGCTCTATACGACCGAGCGCGGCGGCGGCGCCTTCATGAACGACCGCCGCCTGCGTGTCGCCGGCCGCACCAAGCTCATCGACACCGTCATAGGCTGCGGGGTGCCGCATCTGGGGCGTGGCCAGCATGGCAATTTCCTGATCGAGTTACGCAATGTCATGGCCGAGGTTTCCGGCGTCCGGCGCCTGGGTTCGGCCTCGCTCGATCTCGCTTACGTCGCCGCCGGCCGCATGGACGGATTCTGGGAGATCGGCCTGTCGCCCTGGGACATCGCAGCCGGCCTGTTGCTGATCCGTGAAGCAGGAGGGTTCGCCTCCGACATGGACGGCGGCCAGGACATGCTCGACAACGGTTCGGTCGTCGCCGGCAACGAGATCATCCAGCGCGCCCTCCTGAAGGCCGTGAAAAAGCCGCTCGCTGCCCGCTGAAGCAATTCCGGGAGAAGTGCGGAGCGGCTTTCCGGGAACGCGCGCAGCTTTTCCCGGAGAATTGGGCAAGGACAAATCCCCGCCGCGCTGAAGCGCCGCAGTCGCAAAACCGCAAACAAAGCTTGAAATACTGTCCGGCGCTTGCCCAGATAGGGTTGACGCAGGACGATGATGATCAAGACGCCGCCGCAGATCGAGATCCCCTTTGTCGGACGATGGCACTATTCGCGTGCCGAGATGATCGCCGACGGCATCGTCCATGCCGTCGGCATCGTGCTGGCGATCGCGGCCGGTTCGGCGTTGCTGGCGCTGGCCGCCTTCCGGGTCGGACCGGGTGAATACATCGCCGCCGCTTTCTATGTCGTGTCGCTGCTCACCGTGCTCTCGGTGTCGCTGACCTACAATCTATGGCCGGTGACTTCGCCGGTGAAATGGATTTTGCGGCGTTTCGACCACGCTGCGATCTATCTGCTCATCGCCGCCACCTACACGCCCTTTCTCGCGCAGCTCGACGGCTCGGCGCTGGCCGGCTGGATGATCGTCCTGGTCTGGACCGCGGCCATTATCGGCATCGCCATAAAGGTGTTTTTCCCCGGCCGCTTCGACCGGCTGGCGATCGTCTTCTATCTCGCCATCGGCTGGAGCGGCATCGTCCTGGTCGAGCCGCTCGTCGCTACCTTGCCGACGACGGCGATCGTGCTCATCGTCGCCGGCGGTGTCGTCTATTCCTGCGGCGTGATCTTCTTCGCCTGGAAGGGGCTGCGCTTCCACAACGCGCTGTGGCATGGTTTCGTGGTCACCGGCGCAGGCCTGCATCTGGCGGCGATGGTCGATTGCCTGGTCATCAACCGGCTCTGATACTGCTCGCGGCAATATTGCCAAGCACCATTCAATTTGGTCACAATTCCGTTTAGAGTCGCCGGCGACGTGATCGGCGGCAGCGGCATCGGAAACGGGGCACGGATGGCTTTTCTAAGATCCTTCGGCATAGGCAGGCGCTCCGACGTGCTGATCTACGACCCACACAAATTGTCGAGCCCGCAGGTCTTCCTGCTGACCATGGTCATCTTCCTGGCCATCGTCGCCTTCATCGCAGCGATCCTGACACGGCAGATCTCGACCGCCTTCGTCACCAATCCGGGGCTCAACGGCCTGATCATCGGCGTGCTTGCCGTCGGCATCCTTTTGGCCTTCGTCCAGGTCGGGCGGCTGTTTCGCGAAGTGCGCTGGGTCAACTCCTTCCGCGCCGGTTCCGAGATCACCGAACCGGTGCTGCTGGCGCCGATGAAGGCGATGATCGGCCGCTCGTCGAGCATGGCGTTTTCGACCAGCTCGATGCGCACCATGCTCGACTCCATCGCCACGCGGCTCGATGAAAGCCGCGACACCTCGCGCTACCTCGTCGGCCTCCTGGTGTTCCTTGGCCTGCTCGGCACCTTCTGGGGCCTGCTGAACACGATCGGCTCCATCCGCGAGACCATCGAGTCGCTCGATCCCGGCACGGGCGATGCCGCCGCTGTGCTGGATTCGCTGAAGCAAGGGCTGTCGGCGCCGCTCGCCGGCATGGGCACGGCCTTCTCGTCCTCGCTGTTCGGCCTGTCCGGCTCGCTCGTTCTCGGTTTCCTCGACCTGCAGGCCGGCCGCGCGCAGACGCGCTTCTACACCGAGCTGGAGAACTGGCTGTCCTCGGTCACCGACCTGTCGTCCGACATCGTCGTCTCCGACGCGGTCCGGACCGAGCCTTCCGATGAAATCCGCCTGCTGTCGGAGCGGCTGCGCAGCATGCAGGAGAATGGCGGCGGCTCCAATCCGCGCGTCGCCACCGCCATGGCCAATCTCGCCGACGGCATTTCCGGCCTGGTCAAGAACATGCGCTCCGAGCAGCAGATCATGCGCGACTGGGTCGAAGCACAGTCGGATGAACAAAAGGCGATGCGCAACACGCTGGAAAAGATCGCCGACGCCCTGAAGAAGACCGGGGTGCACTAGCATGGCGCTCGCCAGGAGCCGGCGCGCCGACCGCCGCATCGACTATTGGCCGGGCTTCGTCGACGCGTTGTCGACGCTGCTTCTGGCCATCATGTTCCTGCTCACCGTCTTCGTGCTGGCGCAGTTCCTGCTCGGCCGTGAAATCTCTGGCAAGGACGCCGTTCTGTCGCGCCTCAATTCGCAGATCAACGAACTGACGCAGCTTCTGGCGCTGGAGCGTTCCACGACACAGGACAAGGAGGATTCGCTCGCCAATCTGCAGGCATCGCTGTCGGCGGCCGAAGCGGAGAAGAGCCGGCTCCAGCAGCTGCTGGCGCAAGGTGCGGGCGCCGGCGACGCGGCCAACCAGCGCGCGGCGGCGCTGACGGGCGAGCTCGACAGCCAGCGCCAGATCAGCCAGCAGGCGCTGAGCCAGGTCGAGATCCTCAATCAGCAGATCGCGGCGTTGCGCAAGCAGATCGGCGCGCTCGAGGACGCGCTCAACGTCTCCGAGGCCCGCGACCGGGATTCCAACACCAAGATCGCCGACCTTGGCCGTCGCCTCAACGTGGCGCTGGCGCAGCGCGTGCAGGAACTCAACCGCTACCGCTCCGACTTCTTCGGCCGCCTGCGCGAGATCCTCGCCGACCGCGAGAACATCCGCATCGTCGGCGACCGCTTCGTCTTCCAGTCGGAAGTGTTGTTTCCGACCGGCTCGGAGGTGATCAACGATGCCGGCAAGGTCGAGATGAAGAAACTTGCCGACGCCATCATCGAGTTGCAGAAGGAGATCCCGCCGGAGATCAACTGGGTGCTGCGCGTCGATGGCCATACCGACAACAAGCCGTTGTCCGGCACCGGTCGGTATCGCGACAATTGGGAGCTGTCGACGGCGCGCTCCACTTCCGTGGTGAAGTTCCTGATCGAGAACGGCGTGCCGGCCAACCGGCTGGTCGCCGCCGGCTTCGGCGAGTTCCAGCCGCTCGATCCCGCCGACACCGAAGAGGCGCGCAACAAGAACCGCCGGATCGAACTGAAGCTCACCGAACGGTGATCCATCATCACGCGATCTCACGCGAATTTGTTCGCCGGCTCAACTATAGGGCGCAGTTGTGCACCGGCAAGGCCTGAAAAGATTATCTTTTTTTAATTACACTTCGCCGCAAAGCGCTCCTAGCGTGCTGCGCAGGGCCGAGAACCGCCGGCGATGCCTCCCATCGCGACGCGACGGAACTGGACGGCCCGCATCGTCCGGAAGCGGAACGGCAGAGCCGTTCTTTTCCGCAGCAAAAGGAGGCGCCGTCATGCGCTCTTCAGCATCTCTCAAGACTGCAACCCTTGCCGCGATTCTTGTCGCCGCCCCGCTTGCCGGCGCCTACGCCGCGGGTCACCACAAGGGCGCGCTCGACGCGACCGACCCAACCGACATGACCGGCCCGCGTGTCGAGGCTCTCATTGAACAGGTTCAAGGCGTGCATCAGGGCATAATCACCGCCAGACAGGCCAACAACATCACCCCGGCCGCGGCGGAGCGCCTGGAGATGCGCACCGCTCGCATAGGTCAGGCGGCGGAGAAGATAGCCTCGTCGGATCACGGCAGGATACCGGCCGCACAATATCATGACCTGCTGCGCCGTCTCGACAATGTCGACCAGCGGCTGAGGGTCGACATCGGTAGCGGTTTCCTGATGGGCGACGGCGCCGACGGCGGGAACTATCCGAACGGCTGAGGCCATTCTGATCGCGGCCCAAAAGGAAGGGACCACCTGGCGTCTACGGGACCCAATCCCGCAGGCGCCTCTTTTCCTCACCAGCCGAGCCAGACCGCTACCAAGGCAGCCGCTGCCGGCGCGGCCTGCACGAACAGGATCTTGCGACCGACCGTTGCCGCCCCGTAGAGCCCGGCAACGGCCACGCAGAGCAGGAAGAAAACCTTGACCTGGAAACCGGCCGTGCCGAGGTAGAGGGCCCAGATCAGGCCGGCGGCGAGAAAGCCGTTATAGAGACCCTGATTGGCGGCAAGCACCTTCGAGGCGCTGGCGAATTCCGGCGTCAGCCGGAATGCCTTGTGCCCGCGCGGCGTGTCCCAGAGCACCATCTCCAGATAGACGATATAGACATGGATCAAGGCCACCAGCCCGACCAGGATGTTGCCGATCATCGTATTCCCTCGTGATGTATCGTCGGGCAGCATTTCACGCGTCGGCTCGCCAGCGCAAGGTGCATCTGCCGGATGGCGCGTGAGGGTTGCAAACGCTCCGGCGTTGGTATCTTTTCGCCCCTTCCTCAATCACGGAAGCCGCCATGTCCTTTCAAAAACTCGATGACCTCGGCCACAAGCTCGAAGCCCTGGAGCACGCGCTGGCCATCCTCGGCGCCGATGAAGCGACCCACATGGCCGTCGGTGGCGGCGAGAAGCGCGCCGAGGCCATGGCGGCACTTGCCGGCATGTACCACACCAGGGCGACCGCGCCGGAAATAGCGGACTGGATCGCCGCCGCCGAAGGCGAGGCGCTTGACGATGAACAGCGGGCGGCGCTGGCCGAACTGCGGCGGCAATACACCAACCTGACCTGCCTGCCGGTCGAATTCGTCGAACGCCAGACGACCGCCCGCATGCGCTGCGAGCAGCTGTGGCGCGACCTGCGGGCCAAGAACGACTGGGCGGGCTTCCTGCCGGCGCTTGAAGGCGTGGTGGCGCTGGTGCGCGAAGAGGCGGCCCTGCGCGCCGACATCCTCGGCCTCGCCCCCTACGACGCGCTGATGGAGCAATACGACCCCGGCAACCGCGCCGCGGATATCACGCCTGTCTTCACCCAGCTGAAGACATTTCTCAGGGGTTTCGTGCCGGAAGCATTGGCGGTGCAGGAAGCGCGGCTGCGCAAGCGCCCTCTCAAGCCGCTTTCGGGAACCTATGCGGTCGACAGGCAGCGCGAACTCGGCCTTGCCATGATGGCGGCGGTCGGCTTCGACCTGACGCACGGCTCGCTGTCGGTGTCGCACCATCCGTTCTGTGGCGGTGTGCCGAGCGACGTGCGCATCACCACCCGCTACAAGACGTCCGATTTCCTGTCGGCGCTGATGGGCGTGCTGCACGAGACCGGTCATGCACTCTACGAGCAGAACCTGCCGAAGGCCTGGTCGCACTGGCCGCTCGGCAAGGCGCGCGGCATGGCCGTGCATGAAAGCCAGAGCCTGTTCGTTGAAAAGCAGATCGGGCGCAATCCCGCCTTCTGGCGTTGGGCATTGCCGGTCGTGGAAAAACATCTCGGCGAAATCTGGTCGCTCGACGACATCCTGCCGCATGTCCACCATGTCGAGCGCGGCCTGATCCGTGTCGATGCCGACGAGGTGACGTACCCGCTGCATGTCATCCTGCGCTACGAACTGGAGCAGGAGCTCGTCTCCGGCAGGATTGAGGTGGCCGAGCTGCCCGAGGCCTGGGATGCCAGGATGCGCGACTATCTCGGCCTTTCAACGATCGACAACCCCGCGGATGGGCCGATGCAGGACGTGCATTGGCCTGCTGCCGCCTTTGGCTACTTTCCCTCCTACACGCTGGGCGCGATGATGGCGGCGCAGCAATGGGCGGCGCTGACGCGGGAGCATCCGTCGGCCGATGACGATCTTGCCAAGGGGAATTTCGGTGCCATCAACGATTGGCGCCGCAAGAACATATGGTCGCAGGGATCGCGCTGGTCGACGCCCGATCTGCTCGAACGCGCCACCGGTGAAAAGCTCAATGCCGTCTATTTCACCGACCACCTGCGCAAACGGTATGGAACCGCGTGAGCACGCCCAGCGTAGCCGCTACTCAGCCGCGCCCCTGAAGGCGCTGGCGCCGGTCTCGAACTGCAGCTTGGCCAGCCGGGCATAGATGCCGCCCTTGGTCACCAGGCTTTGATGCGTGCCTTCCTCGACGATGCGGCCGCCATCCATCACCAGGATGCGGTCGGCCTTCAGCACCGTCGCCAGGCGGTGCGCGATGACGATCGTGGTGCGGCCCCGCATCAGCCGCTCCAGCGCCATTTGCACCAGCGTCTCGCTTTCGGCGTCGAGTGCCGAGGTCGCCTCGTCGAGCAACAGGATCGGCGCGTCGCGCAGGATGGCGCGCGCGATCGCCACCCGCTGGCGTTGCCCACCCGACAGCGTCACGCCGCGCTCGCCGACCTGGCTGTCATAGCCCTTTTCCAGCCTGAGGATGAATTCGTCGGCAAGCGCGTCCTTTGCCGCCGCTTCGATCTCTGACTCGCTGGCGCCCGGCCGGCCGAAGCCGATATTGTCGCGCGCGCTGGCCGCGAAGATGGTGACGTCCTGCGGCACGATGGCGATGCGCTGCCGGATCGAAAGGGGGTCGGCTTCGCGGATGTCGACGCCGTCGATCAGGATCCTGCCGGTCTCCGGATCGTAGAAGCGCAGGATCAGCGAGAACACCGTGCTCTTGCCCGCTCCCGAGGGACCGACGATCGCCACCGTCTCGCCAGGCTTGACCGAGAAGCTCAGGCCGTGGACGGCGGCGCGGTCGGGCCGGGCCGGGTAGGAGAAGGACACGGCCTCGAAGCTGATCGCTCCCTTGCTCGCCACCGGCAGCGGCCTGGGATTGGCAGGCGCCACGATCGCCGGCTCCTCGGCCAGGATTTCCGTCAGCCGTTCGGCGGCACCTGCTGCCTGGGCCAATTCGCCCCAGACCTCCGATAGCGCGCCGAGCGCACCGGCGGCGAATACCGAATAGAGCAGGAACTGGCCGAGCGTGCCCGGCGACAGATTGCCGTCGAGCACGTCGCGCGAGCCGAACCACAGCACCGCCACGACCGAGGAGAAAATCGTGAAGATGGCGAAGAAGGTGAGGAACGAGCGCGCGAAGATCGAGGCGCGCGCGGCCTCGAAGGCGGCCTCCACCGCACCCGAAAAACGCCCGGTGACCAGCGTCTCATTGGTGAAGGCCTGCAATGTGCGCACCGCGCCGATCTGCTCGCTGGCATAGGCGGTGGCATCGGCCAGCGTGTCCTGCGCCTGTCTTGACTTGCGCCGCACCGAGCGGCCGAAGGCGACCAGCGGCAGCACGATGATTGGAATGGCTGCGATGACCAGCCCGGACAGTTTCGGGCTGGTGAAAACCATCATCGCGACCGCGCCGAGGCCAAGGATGACATTGCGCAGCGCCACCGAAGCGGTCGCCCCGACCGCCGATTTGACCTGCGTGGTGTCGGCGGCGAGCCGCGACACGATCTCGCCCGACTGGGCAGTGTCGAAGAAGGCCGGCGACAGTTTCGTCACATGGGCAAAGACATCGCGCCTGATATCGGCGACGACGCGCTCGCCGAGCGTGATGACGAAATAGTAGCGGCCCGCCGATGCCGCCGCCAGCAGCGCGGCCATCGCCACCAGCGCGGCGAAATATTCGGCGATGAAGGAGGAACCGGACGGCGTGAAACCATGATCGATCATGCGCCGTACCGCCAGCGGCAGCGCCAGCGTCGTCACCGCCGCGACGATCAGCGAGATGACGGCGCCCGCCACCAATGTGCGGTAGCGGCCGATGTAGGGAAACAGGCGCCTGAGCGGCTTGAGCGAGCGCCGGCGCTCGTCTGCGCTGCTGGTTTGCGCCATCCTGGTCTTTCCTCTTGGCCGCCTTCAGCTATGCGCCTCAATATGCGCTTGCCGCGGCCTTGTGATTCAATTCCGGCTGATGTATAGGCTCGCCGACCGTTTTAGAAGCCGTGGCTCCTCAATAGCTGCGGCTTCGAGTTTTAAAAAGGGGCGCATCGACGCAGGCTTTCAGCCCGTCAGCCGCACCCGGCAAACCAGGAACCGAGCCATGAAGACCGATATCCATCCCGACTACCACACCATCAAGGTCGTCATGACCGACGGCACCGAGTACATGACCCGTTCGACCTGGGGCAAGGAAGGCGATACGATGAACCTCGACATCGACCCGACCACGCACCCGGCCTGGACCGGCGGCCAGCAGACCCTGCTCGACCGCGGCGGCCGCCTGTCGAAGTTCAAGAAGCGCTTCGAAGGTTTCGGCCTCTAGGCCCCATCAGCTTTTCGCTGACCAGAGAACCCGTCCTCGTGGCGGGTTTTTTGTTGGCCAATGCACGTCCCTTCACGCTGGCGCTTGCCTCCACCTCCCCCTTGTCGGTCCCGTGTGGGAGGTCGGACCGAAGGTCGGGTGGGTCGGCGCTGCCCCCACCCCGCTGCTTCGCAGCGACCCTCCCCACGAGGGGAGGGTGAGAGCATCCTATTCCGCAAGCAATTCCCTGAGCGCCATGCGCTTGTAGGCGGCGACCAGCCTGTCGCCCTCCTTCCGCTCGACCGAGATCGCCAGCCGCATGGCGGCCTCGCCCATCTGCCAGACGAGAAACGCCGTCGTCTCCAGCGCGACGGCATCGGCATCGGGCCGCAGGCGTTTGAGCGCCGCAGTGAGAAATTCGGCGTTCGCACGGCTGTCGGCAAGCTCCAGTTCGCGCAGCGCCTTGTCGGCCTGCGTGCCCGACCAGATATCGCGCATCACCGGCTCCGCCAGGAACAGGTGGTAATAAATGTCCACCAGTTCCGAGAACGCCCGCCGAAGGCCCTCGGCGTCGCCGACGTCCTTGAGCGCGGCTGAAATGCAGGCCTGGCTTTCGGCGGTGTAGCGCTCGGCCAGCGCCCAGACGATCGCCCGCTTGTCGGGGAAGAACTGGTAGAGCGAGCCGATCGACACCCCAGCCCGCTCCGCCACCTCGCCCATGCGCATGGCATCGCTGCCTTGCTCCGCAATCAGCGCCGAGGCGGCTGCGAGCATGCGCTCGACCCGTTCACGGCTGCGCTGCTGGCTCGGCGCGCGGCGTGGCGTGGCGACCTGTTCCGGTGGGGACGTGGCGGTTTTTTCCATGGCTCTTCAACAGACGCCGGGCGGCAATGCACCCAGAAATGACTTGACTCGCAAAATACGAGGGTTTATCACTTTTTGCAAATATGAGGATTTCTCATGTTTTGAAAGAAGCAGACGGGACAATTGATTTGAAGGCGTCGAACAGGTGCCCGGCCACCCCCCAAAACTTTTCTGCCCATTGCGACTGAAACCGCCGCAACCGGCATCTGGAGCAACTGACATGATCCCGAAATTACTTCCCACCCTCATCTTCATCGCCGCTATCGGCTCGGGCGTTGTTGGCGGCGTGTTCTTCGCCTTTTCCAACTTCGTCATGCCGGCAATGGCTCGCCTGCCTGCTGCGGGCGGTATCGCCGCCATGAACTCGATCAACATCACCGTCATCACGCCGATGTTCATGACCGCCTTGTTCGGCACCGGCCTGATCTGCCTTGTCTTGATCGCCGGCGCCATCATCGGCTGGCAGCAGCCAGGCTCCTTCTGGCTGCTGGCCGGCGCAGTCATCTATCTCGTCGGCAACCCGATCGTGACGATGGTTTTCAACGTGCCGCTCAACGACGCGCTGGCCGCCGTCGATCCGGCGAGCAGCAACGGCGCTGCTGTATGGACCACCTATCTCAGGGACTGGGTGATGTGGAACCACGTGCGCGCCATCACCGCCATCGCCGCGCTGGCATCCTTCTGGTTCGCCGCGCGTTGACGTGTCTCGGTCCGCCGCGTTCGGCATCGCGGCGACCGAGGCGTGTTTATCGGGAGAAGCGCCGTGAACGACCCGTATTCCACCATGGCCTTGGGCATTGCCGCGGGGATCGGCGCGATTTTCGGGCAGAGGCGAGGAAAATGACGTCCGGCTTCTGCGGAAGTCTCAGCTCTTCGCCTTGCGGTCGGAATGACCGAGATCGCGGTCCGGGTCGATGACGTCGCGCACCAGTTGCTTGAGTTTTGCCGCATCCGGAAAGCCGCCGTCGCGCTTGCGGTCCCAGACCAGCACCTCGTTGCACGATATGGTGAAGACGCCGCCGGTGCCGGGCACCAGCGTCACCTCGCCCAGATCGGTGCCGAATGTCGATAGCAGTTCCTGCGCCATCCAGCCGGCACGCAGCAGCCACTGGCACTGCGTGCAATAGGTGATGCGGATGGTGGGCAGCGGTTTTTCGATCATGTCAGGCTTTGCTCACGCAGCGCTGAGCTTGGCCATGGTCTCCTCGTCGACCTCGAAATTGGCGTAGACGCTTTGAACGTCATCGTCGTCCTCGAGCGTGGCGACCAGCTTCATCAGCGACTGGGCGCGTTCTTCATCGACCGGAATATTGTTCTGCGGTTTCCAGATCGGCTTCACCGATTCCGCCTCGCCGAGAGAGGCTTCGAGTGCCTTCGACACCTCGCCGAGGTTTTCGAAGGCGCAATAGATGGTGTGGCCTTCCTCATCCGACTCCACGTCATCGGCGCCGGCTTCGATTGCCGCGTCCATGACCTTGTCGGCGCTGCCGGCCGATGCTGGATAATAGATCTCGCCGACCCGATCCCACATGAACGACACCGAGCCGGTTTCGCCCATCGCCCCACCGGCCTTGGTGAAGGCGGCGCGCACATTCGAAGCCGAGCGGTTGCGATTGTCGGTCAGCGCCTCGACGATTACGGCGACGCCGCCGGGACCGTAGCCCTCGTAACGCACGGCTTCGTAATTTTCGGCGTCGCCCATCGACGCCTTGTTGATGGCGCGCTGGATGTTGTCCTTCGGCATCGACACCGCCTTGGCGTTCTGCACGGCAAGGCGCAGGCGCGGATTCATCGACGGATCGGGGGTCCCGCTCTTGGCCGCGACGGTGATTTCGCGCGCCAGCTTGGAAAACATTTTCGACCGCACCGCGTCCTGACGGCCCTTGCGGTGCATGATGTTCTTGAACTGTGAATGGCCAGCCATGGCACCCCTGTCGTGTTCGGCTAGAGCATCGCGCGGCGAGATGCATGACCCGCCTTCCGCAATGCTCGAATTCAAAATGTCAGAACGTCCCTGCTGCGTCCGAATGGACGTATGGCGCTCTTTGTCGGAATGGCCGGCTTATAGATAAATCGGCTCAATTCGTCCAGCCGCGCCGCGCTTTGCCACGCACGGCAAAAGCCGTGACGGCTGTTCACCCCTCCAGATCCGACTTCAGCCGGTCGATGATACTAAGCGCATGGCCGGCGTACTGGCTGATCCAGCGGTCGTGTATCTGCTTGATCGGCAGCGCATTGAGATTGTTCCAGCGCTCGCGCCCCTCGCGCCGCGCCACGATGAGATCGGCCTCTTCCAGCACTTTGAGATGCAGCATGACGGTGCAGCGGTCGATGTCGGAAAACGCCTCGCACAGCATGCCGGTCGTCTTTGGCGCGTCCTTCAGCAGATCCAGCATCTCGCGCCGGCGCGGATGCGCCAGCGCCTTGAAAACATTGTCGTCTTGCGATCGGCTTGACATGTTATTTTTTTATAACATAAGCTCCTATCAATCAAGGAAGGAACTGTGGATATGTCTCTTGGTTTCAGGGTTTCAGGACGCATCGGCAAACCGGTCGCCGACGTCTTCGACGCGGTCGTCAATCCGAAGAAGCTCAGCTCCTATTTCACCACCATCGGCGGTGCCAGCGCGCCCTTGGTGCCGGGCGCCAATGTCGTGTGGTGGGGCAAGGTGCCGGTCGAAGTAGACGAAATCGTCAGGGACAGCCGCATCGTGCTGCGCTGGGATGCCACCGACGAAGAGGGAAAGCCGGCCTACAAGACCCGCATCGAGATGAATTTCGAGCCGCTCGACGACGGCGGCACCTTCGTCACCATCGCCGAGGCCGGCTGGCACGAGGACGCGGTCGGCCTGAAGAAGTCCTATCTCAATTGCGAGGGCTGGTCGCAGATGCTGGCCTGCATGAAGGCCTATGTCGAACACGGCATCAATTTGCGCGAAGGCTACTACCGCAGCGAGATGAAGGGCGAGCCTGCCAACGAGACCAACATTTGAGCGAAGGGAGGCCTGCCGTGAAAGTAACTCCGTTCCTGATGTTCGAAGGCAAGGCCGAGGAGGCCATGGCCTTCTATTGCGAAACCATCCCGGAGAGCCGTGTCCTCGACCTCACGCGCTACGGTGCAGGCGAGGACGGACTCGAAGGGGCAGTCAAGCTGGCCCGCGCATCCATCGGCGGCACGGAGGTCATGATCTTCAACAGCCCTGTGCACCACGCCTTCACCTTCACGCCGTCGGTCTCGCTCTTCGTCGACTGTTCCACCGAAGAAGAGCTGGAACGCATCGTCGAGGCCCTGTCCAAAAACGGCACGTTTCTGATGCCGACCGGCAATTACGGCTTCAGCCGCCGTTTCGCCTGGCTGAACGACAGGTTCGGCGTTTCCTGGCAGATCAATCTACCGTAGCAGGACCGGGCCAGGCCGAGATCCTGGCTGGGACTGTTCACCGGGGATTTCCCGGGCGCCGCCGATCATCTCGCCAAGGCCGGCGTCGAGCGATGCGACGTCATCGAGCCGCTGGGAGAGGGCTTCCGTGGTTTCTGGATCACCAGCCCCGCCAACATCGTTCACATGGTGCGGGAGCCCGACGCCTGGTGAAGGCGTGTTCGGCAGGGGAGAACGCTATGGAAATCCGCGAGACACCGACGGCCGAAGCCGCCATGTTGATCCGGCGGCCGGTCTCCGACGTTTTCGAGGCCATCGTCGACCCGGAGATCACCACGAAATTCTGGTTCACCCATTCCAGCGGCAGGCTGGACGGCGGCAAGCCGGTTCAATGGGAGTGGCGCATGTATGGCGTCTCGACGACGGTGGTCGCCAGCGAGATCGTCGTCAACGAAAAGATCGTCATGCAATGGAGCGATCCGCCGACCACGGTGATCTGGACCTTCACCGAAATGCCAGGTGACGCGACCTTCCTGGAGGTCCACAATTTCGGCTTTGCCGGCAATGGCGACGAACAGGCGAAACAGGCGGTCGATTCAACCGGCGGCTTCACGCTCGTTCTGGCCGGCGCCAAGGCCTGGCTCGAACAAGGCCTGACACTAGGCCTGATCGGCGACCGTCACCCGAAGGGCGCGCCGGGGAGTTGAACCGGCTCAGGTTCTACGCTTTTCCTGCTCGATCACGTGATGGCGGAGCACACGATTGATTTCGGTCTGGTAACCACCCCCGACGTGTTCCTTGAACCACGATAGCACGTCGGCATCGAGTCTGATTGTCACTGGCTGCTTGAGTGGTCTGTAAAGATGTCCACGACGAGCGTGAATCCAATTCTCCGCCGGAACTTCTGGAATGTCGGAAGTATCAATCTCGCTGTCAGGCAAACCAGCCAGCTTGGCGAGCTGATTGCGCTGCTCCTGACCAAGGTCCTTCTTGCTCATAGCGCCTCCTTTCATGCGCTGTCGCTTTCCGGGCTCCAACAATCCTAACTCGTCCTTCATCTTCGCGATCAGGATATGTGTGGACAACCAGCATGACCACTACGGCATCGATCGTCCCGATAGCGTGCCAACGCTGCTCACCATCTTCAAACCCGTCGAGCACGATGAGATAAAGCGGATCATCGAACACCTTCTGCGCGAGATCGAATCCGATGCCGTGCTTGGCAAGGTTGCGCCTGGCTTTTCAGCATCCCATTCGAATCGCAAAGCAGCACCATCGATTACGACAATGTACGTACAATTTCGTAAAAGTCAACCCGAACTCGGCATTGGCCATGTCGTCAGGCTCAATGCCCGCCGCCGGACTTCGCCTTCTTGCGGTTCCGCGCCAGCATGTTGAGGCCTTCGACGAGCGCCGAAAAACCCATCGCCGCGTAGATATAACCCTTGGGCACATGGTAGCCCATGCCGTCGGCGATCAGCGTCATGCCGATCATCAACAGGAAGCCCAGCGCCAGCATGACGATGCTCGGGTTCTTGGCGATGAAGTTCGCCAGCGGCGTAGCCGCCAGCATCATCGCCGTGACCGCCACGATGACGGCGATGTACATGATGGCGATCTCGTCGGTCATGCCGACGGCGGTAATGATGGAATCGATGGAGAAGACAAGGTCGAGCAGCAGGATCTGGAAAATGGCGCCGGCAAGGCTCATCTGCACGGTCTCGCCCAGCATCGTGTCCTGGTGGTCGTCGGGGTCGACCGTGTGATGGATCTCCTTGGTCGCCTTCCACACCAGGAACAGGCCACCGGCGATCAGGATCAGGTCGCGCCAGGAAAAGCCGTGGCCAAGGGCGGTGAAGACCGGCGCCGTCAGTTGGACGATAATCGAGATGGTGGCGAGCAGCACCAGCCGCATGACGAGCGCCGCCGAGATGCCGAGCCGGCGGGCGCGGGCTCGCTGTGCTTCCGGCAGCTTGTTGGTCAGGATCGAGATGAAGATCAGGTTGTCGATGCCGAGCACGATCTCGAGCACCACCAGGGTCAACAGCGCGACCCAGGCGGTGGGATCGGACACGAAGGCGAAGTGCGGCGCCAGGAACTCGATAAGCTGCATGGAGGTCGTCCCCTCTACGATCTAGAGCAGTGTCGCCGGCAGTTAGGTATTGAGAGCCCCTATATCAATGTCACGTCCAGAAGGACGGCGCCGTTTCCTCGAGCCGCGGCCCGCGGCGAAACGGCGCGATCTTCTCGGTCAGCCCCGTGCGGTCGGAAATATCAACGCCGACGCCGCACAAGGTCGCGGGTCCGGTCGCCGCCTCGAAACGCCCCTTCGGCACTTTCGACAGGAACCGGTTGAGCGGCTCCTCCTTGTCCATGCCGAGCGACGAATCATAATCGCCGCACATGCCCGCGTCGGAAATGTAGCCGGTGCCGCCATTGAGGATATGGTGATCGGCGGTCGGCTGGTGGGTGTGAGTGCCGACCACGAGGCTGGCGCGACCGTCGACGAAATGCGCGAAGCACATTTTTTCGGAGGTCGCCTCGGCGTGGAAGTCGATGACCACGGCATCCGCCTGCTCGCCGAGCGGACAGGCGGCA
The DNA here is from genome assembly GCF_006442845.1 of Mesorhizobium sp. B2-4-2. Lineage (NCBI taxonomy): Bacteria > Pseudomonadati > Pseudomonadota > Alphaproteobacteria > Hyphomicrobiales > Phyllobacteriaceae > Mesorhizobium > Mesorhizobium sp. B2-4-2. The sequence goes on from NZ_VFVM01000016.1 coordinate 60,322, forward strand.
AGCTCGCGCTCGCCAGCCTGGAAGGGATCGTCGAGCTCGGGATGCATGAACACCCGGCCCATGATGTTGGCGACCAGCACGCGCGCGCCGCTCCTGGCGATGTAGACGCCCGAGCCGCGCCCTGGCGTACCCTTGGGAAAATTGGAGGGGCGCAGGAAGCGCTCTTCGCGCGGCGCGAAGGCGAGCGCATCGCGCTGGTCCCAGACATGGTTGCCGGTGGTGACGACATCGGCGCCGGCCGCGATGGTCTCGCGAAAAATCTCCTCGGTGATGCCGAAGCCGCCGGCCGCGTTTTCGCCGTTGACGATGACGAAATCGAGCTTGAAGTCCGAGATCAGGCCCGGCAATTGCTCCCACACCGCCGTGCGGCCTGTCTTGCCGACCATGTCGCCGAGGAAGAGAAGTCTCATCACGCTTGACCCCGAAAAGTGGCATGACTTTCGGCAAAGATCATGCGTTCCAAAGAACTATCTACAATTCTGGCTCGAACCGGCGCAACCCGCTCTCGGTGAGTATTTCCGGGATGATGACGTCATGGTCCTCATTGGGAACCATCGTCACTTCCTGGCAGTCGAAAGCAATGCCGATCAGCCGGGGCGCATGCCCCTTGTCGACAAGCTTGGCGATCGCACGGTCATAATAGCCCGCGCCGTAACCGATGCGGTGGCCGCGCGCGTCGAAGCCGGCGAGCGGCACCAGCATGACGGAGGGGTCAAGAACTTCGGCCTCCTCATGCGGCCCGACGGTGCCAAATCCCATATCGATCATCGGCGCGCCGCGTACCAATTCGCGAAAGACGATGGTCGTCTTGTCGAGGATCGCCGGAAGGCAGAGCCGTGCGCCCTTTTCGCGCAAGGCGAACATCAGCGGCCGGACATCGACTTCCGAGCGCATTGGCCAGAAGCCGGACACGATTTGGCCTGGCTCGATGGCAAGCTGGTCGCGCGCGGTTTCGGCCATATCGAGCGCGACTTCCACCCGCCAGAATTCATCGAGCGCGTCGCGGCGGCCAAGTGCTTCCTTGCGCAGCTGTTTTTTCAGGTCTTTTGAGGATGCCATGCGCAGACGCTAGAAAAAGCCAGACCTGAATGGACGTTTTGGGAGCGACGTTTTCCATCGCATGATCCACGAAATACGTGGATGTGGCGAATAAGTGACGATCCACACAACCGGTGGAGAAGTCGATCCCGGGTGCCTACAAAGTAGGTGGGCGCCGTGTGAGAAAACCCACGGGTCTTCCCAGGGACAGCTCCCTAAGGATCGTTAAGGCCCCGGGGAAAAGTGTCTCCTGCCGGGAAGCGCAGACCGTCAGCCCCAATATAGGCCGATGCCCTCCCAAGCGCCAGAGACTTGGCGCCAGAGAGTTGGCGCTCTTGCCCTGCCGGCTTCACACTTCGCCGCCGCCAACCCACCCTTGCATGGGCCAAGCCGTCTCCTTACGGTCGTCCGTACTGAACCAAGGAGCAAAAATGCGTTTCGAAGGCACGGCGGCCTACGTCGCCGACAAGGATCTGATGGTGGCGGTCAACGCGGCGATCGCGCTGGAACGGCCCTTGCTGGTCAAAGGTGAGCCCGGCACCGGCAAGACGGAGCTTGCCAGGCAAGTGGCGGCGGCACTCGGGCTGGAACTCATGGAATGGCACGTCAAATCGACGACGCGGGCGCAGCAAGGCCTCTACGAGTACGATGCAGTGTCGCGGCTGCGCGACAGCCAACTTGGCGATACCAGGTTCAACGATATCAAGAACTACATCAAGCGCGGCAAATTGTGGGAAGCCTTCGCCGCCGGCAAGAAGGTTGTGCTTCTGATCGACGAGATCGACAAGGCCGATATCGAATTTCCCAACGACCTCTTGCAGGAACTCGACCGGATGGAGTTCTTCGTCTACGAGACCGGCGAGACGATCCGCGCCGCGGTGAGGCCGATCGTCATCATCACCTCCAACAACGAGAAGGAACTGCCCGACGCCTTCCTGCGTCGCTGCTTTTTCCACTACATCCGCTTTCCCGACGTCGAGACGCTGCACAGGATCGTCGATGTGCATTATCCCGGCATCAAGCAGAATCTGGTGCGGGCGGCGCTCACTCAGTTCTACGAAATCCGCGACGTGCCGGGACTGAAGAAGAAGCCGTCGACCTCCGAGGCGCTCGACTGGATAAGGCTGCTGGTCGCCGACGACATCGCGCCCGAGGATCTGCGCGCCGACCCGAAGAACGCGCTGCCCAAGCTGCATGGCGCACTGCTGAAGAACGAGCAGGACGTGCATCTGTTCGAACGGCTGGCCTTCATGGCGAGACGGCAAGGGTGACGAGCGGCTCGGCGTCCTGAGGCCGAGCCGCAAGGCATTGCTAGGAGCGCACCTTGCCAGCACCCTGCGCAGGACGCCCGCTTCGCTGCTGCGGCGCGACATGTTTTGGACCGAAGATAGCAAAGCTGATGACGGCAAGAGCCAGAACGCCGATCCCGCTATAGAGCATGACCCAGCCAAAACCGTTGACCAGGGAGGCATGAACGATGGCGCCCGTCGGGTCGAGGGTCGCAAGCTTGGGCGAGTATTGCGCCAGGCCGTCGAGATTGCCGGCTGCGATCTTCTCCGCCAGGGCGCGCAGTTCGTTCGGGTCGATAGCCGTGCCGAATGCGTTGCGCAGATAAGAAACGATCCCTTGCGTCAGCAGCAGTCCCAGCACCGCGATGTTGATGGCAAGGGTGATCAGCCGCGCACTGATATCGATGCCGGACGCCATGCCGGCACGATCGGGTGACACCGAGCCGGTCGTGGTGTTGGTGGTCGGCGAATTGGTCAGGCCGATGCCGATGCCGGCGATCAGCGTGCCGGGCAGCATGGCCAGCCAGTTGCCCTCGAGCCCGGAACCTATCCACATGGCGATGAAACCGACCCCCAATGTCAACAAGCCGAGCGGGATCGCCACCCGCGCCTGATAGCGTGCCCGCAGGCGCTCGGCGATCGACGGCATCAGCATGAAAGGGAGCGTGTAGACGAGCAGCAACAGCCCGGTCGTGGTGCTGTCGTAACCAAGGACCCCCGAAAAATAGATCGGCAGATAGATGATGAACGGCCAGTAGCTGAAATTCATGCCGATGCCGCCCATGATCGCTCCCGAGAATTGGCGGATGCGGAAAACGGAGAAATCGAACATCGGATAGGGATTGATCTTCTCGGCTACGAGGAACGCGACGAAGGCCAGCACGGCCGCGCTTGCCACGCCGATGCGCGCGCCAGCGCCCAGATCGGCCCCTTGCGTGATCAGATAGGAGAAGCCGAACACCGCGAACGACAGTGTCAGTATGCCGGCCCGGTCAAGCTTCTGCGCGTTGCGATCGCGCGATTCGGTGACACCGGCGCCGATGAAAGCCAAGGCAAGAACGCCAAGCGGCACATGGATGAGGAACACCCATTGCCAACTCGACAGCGTCACAATCAATCCGCCAATGGCGGGGCCGAAGCCAAGGCCGATGCCCGAGACGACGCTCCAGGCGACGAAGGCCTTGCCGCGTTCACTGCCGTCTTGAAACTGGTGGGACAACACCGCCACGCTGCAGGTAAACATCGCTCCGCCCGCCAGGCCCTGAAGAAACCGGGCGATGATCAGCAGCGGAGCGCTCGTTGCGAGACCGCATAGCAGGGAGGCGAGGCCAAAGGCGACGGTGGTGCCCACCATCACGCGTTTGCGGCCGAGACGGTCGGCCAATGTCCCCGTCGCCATCAACACCGTGGTGCAGGCAATGGTGTAGGCATTCATGATCCATTGCAGATCCTTGAAATCAGCGCCAAGCACGGTTTCCAGTTTCGGCAGGATCACCGGGACGCTGGAGATTTCGAGGCCGAACAGCAGCGAGGCGAGGCAGACCCCCGCAAGAGCAACGGTGTTTCGGTCGATTGGAAACGTCATGTCGGTCACTTTCAGTCGGAGCATTCGGAAGTGGCTGCGAGCGTCGCTCTTCACACAGCGGTCGACATGACTTAAATGACCCCCCATCATGAAAAAAGACTATGCGTTTCTATTTCAGAAATGACAAAATGGAATGATTAGAGATGACCAGTCTTGACGTCGATGCCGTGCGGACCTTCGTCATGGTGGCCGACCTGCAGAGCTTCACGCGTGCGGCTGCCGCGCTGGGCAGCACCCAGGCGACGATCAGCGTTAAGCTGCGTCGGCTGGAAGAGAAGCTCGGCGCGCGTCTGATCGAACGAACGCCGCGCCGCGTGGCCCTCTCGGCAAGGGGAGCGGCTTTTCTCCCGGCGGCGCGTGAATTCCTTGCCGCCCACGAACGAGCCGTTACGGAATTTTCCGACGCGCCGTGTCGGCTTGCTCTCGGCTTTGTCGATCACGTCGCCGGGCCTGAGCTGTCCATATTGATAGCCCAGTTGCATGCCCATGATCCGTCGCTCGCGCTCAACATCAGGATCGATACGAGCTCCATGCTGGAGGAGGCTTTCGATCGCGGTGAGCTCGATGCGGTGATTGTCCATCAGGAAGACGACAGCCGCCGCGGCGAAGCCTTGTCGCGCACTCAATATGGCTGGTTCGCCGCCCCGGCCTTCGAATGGCGGCCGGGAACGCCATTGCGCCTGGCGCTGCTAAGCACCGTATGCAATTGCCCTGACCGCGTGAGAGCTGTCGAGACGCTGGATAAGGCAGGCATTGCCTGGAACGAGGCTTTCGTGGGCGGCGGCGGCGCAGCCGTCAATATCGCGGTGTCGGCCGGCTTCGCCGTCGCTGCGCTCGCCTACCGTGTCGCGCCGCCCGGCCTGGTCGAGGTGGGCCGCAAACTCGGCCTGCCGCCAATTCCCCCTTCCGAGATCGTTTTGCATTCGCACGGCTTGGCGCCAAGGGCACGAGAGGCGCTGCACATGCTCGCGACCGCTTTTCGCGAGTATAATTCGCCGGCGGGATAGCCAAGGGTGTTCCTGATCCCGATTCTGTTGGTATGGATTGGGTTCCAGACTTCAGAGGGAACGAAATGGCCGAGATCACTATCCGCCCGCTCACAGAATCCGACCACGCCGACTGGCGCCGGCTTTGGACCGCTTACCTTGCTTTCTACGAGACGAAGCTGCCCCAAGAGGTCTACGAGGTCACCTGGAAGCGCCTGTTCACGCAAGGCGAGTTCGAACCGAAGGGCTTTATCGCCGTCCTCGACGGCAAGGCTGTCGGCCTCACCCATTACCTGTACCATCGCTCTTGCTGGTCCGAGAAGAACAACTGCTACTTGCAGGATCTGTTCGCCGACCCCGAAGTGCGCGGCAAGGGGATTGGCGCTGCGCTGATCGAAGCCGTGAAGCAGGAAGCCGGCAAGATCGGCGTCAGGAACGTCTACTGGATGACGCACGAAACCAACACCACGGCGCGCAAGCTCTATGACTATGTCGCGCGCCGCACCGGCTTCATCGAATATGATCTTCTATAGATAGAAAATGTTCATCCCCTTGTTCCTCGAACTGAAGGCAGCGCGCGTTCCCGTTTCGCTCAGGGAATACCTGTTGCTGCTGGAGGGGTTGGAAGCCGGGCTGGTCGACTACGACGTCGAAGGTTTTTACTACCTCGCTCGCGCCGCGCTGGTGAAGGACGAACGCCATATCGACCGCTTCGACCAGGTGTTCGCGCATATCTTCAAGGGTGTGGAGGCGCTCAGCGGTCCGAATGCCGTCAACGTCGCTGATATCCCCGAGGAATGGCTGCGCCGGCTGGCCGAAAAGCACCTGACCGAGGAGGAGAAAAAGCTGGTCGCGGCGCTCGGCGGTTTCGAGAAGCTGATGGAGACGCTGAAGCAGCGGCTCGAGGAACAGAAAGGCCGCCACCAAGGCGGCTCGAAATGGATCGGCACTGGCGGCACCTCGCCTTTCGGCGCTTATGGCTACAATCCCGAAGGCGTGCGCATCGGCCAGCATGAGAGCCGCAACCGCCGGGCCGTGAAGGTCTGGGACAGGCGCGAGTTCGGGAATTTCGACGACGCCGTCGAGCTCGGCACCCGCAACATCAAGATCGCGCTGAAGCGGCTGCGCCGCTGGGTGCGTGAAGGCGCCGAGGAGGAGTTCGACCTGCCCGGCACCATCCACGCCACCGCCGAGCACGGTTATCTCGACGTCAAGACGCGGCCAGAGCGGCGCAACGCGGTGAAGCTTTTGATGTTCTTCGATGTCGGCGGCTCGATGGACGACCACATCAGAAGCGTCGAGGAATTGTTCTCGGCCGCCCGCGCCGAATTCCGCCAGCTCGAATATTTTTATTTCCACAACTGCCTCTACGAGGGCGTGTGGAAGGACAATCGCCGCCGCCATGCCGAGACGATCCCGACCTTCGATCTCCTCCACAAATATGGGCCTGACTACAAGGTGATCGTGGTCGGCGATGCCTCGATGAGCCCTTACGAGATCGCGCATCCCGGTGGCTCGGTCGAGCACTGGAACCCGGAGGCGGGCGCCGTCTGGCTCGGCCGTCTGCTGCGGCAGTGGCCGAACGCGGTATGGCTGAACCCCGAGAGCCAGAAGAACTGGGGGTTCACCCATTCGATCGCTATGATCCGCGACATGTTCGGCGGCCGCATGTTTCCGCTGACGCTCGCCGGACTGGAAAGCGCCACCAAGCAATTGTCGCGCAAGCATTGAGCCGGGAAAATGACGGGAGGTTCCATGACCTGTTTCCTCTGCCTGCAATGCGGTGTCCAGTTCGCGCAGAGCGAAGCGCCCCCACAGCACTGTCCGATCTGCGAGGACGAGCGGCAATATGTGCGCTGGGAAGGCCAGGCCTGGACCACACCGGAAGAGCTCGCGGCCGGGCATCGGCTTGTGATGAAGGGCGATGCCGGCGTTCTCGCCTTCGGCATCGAGCCGCGCTTCGCCATCGGTCAGCGGGCGCTGCTGACGCAGACGCCGCACGGCAACGTTCTGTGGGACTGCATCTCGATGGTGACCGACGAGGCGGTGGCCGAGATCAATCGCCGCGGCGGCCTTGCCGGGATCGCCATCTCGCACTGCCACTACTATTCGGTGATGGTCGAATGGAGCGAGGCGTTTGGCGGCGTGCCGATCTATCTCCATGACGACGACCGGCAGTGGATCATGCGGCCACACCCGTCGATCGTCAGCTGGCAAGGCGAGACACTGGACCTGAACCCGGCGTTGACGCTCATCCGCTGCGGCGGCCACTTTGCCGGCGGCCAGGTGCTGCACTGGAAGCGCGAAGGCGGCAATGCTCTCCTGGCCGGCGATATCTTGCAGGTGACGCCGACCCGCCGCCACGTCAGCTTCATGTACAGCTATCCCAACTACATCCCGCTCAATGCGGCCGCCGTGCGCCGCATCGCGGCCGCGCTGGAGCCTTTCACATTCGATGACATCTACGGCGCGTGGTGGAACCAGAACATTATCGGTGGCGCGAAACAGGCGCTGGCGGCCTCCGTTGCGCGCTATCTCACGGCGATCGCATGAGGATTGCAGAAGGCACGCTCGAAAATGCGGGCAAATCTCGTAACAAACGCCTATCTTGTTGCGAATAGACATTGCGATCAACAATGAGCCGTCAAGGCCGAGGAGTTTTCTGCATGGACACCCACGCCTATCCCGTCACCCGCACCGACGCCGAATGGCGCGCCCGGCTGACGCCTGAGCAATATGCCGTCATGCGCAACCATGGCACCGAACGCCCGGGCAGCTGTGCGCTGCTTCACGAAAAGCGCGCCGGCACCTTCTTTTGCGTCGGCTGCGACCAGCCGCTGTTCGAATCCAAGCTGAAGTTCGAGAGCGGCACCGGCTGGCCGAGCTTCAACGACCCCGTTCCCGGTTCCATCGAGACCACGACCGACCGCAGCTACGGCATGGTCCGCACGGAATGCCATTGCGCTCGCTGCGGCAGCCATCTCGGCCACGTCTTCGAGGACGGCCCGCCGCCGACCGGGCTGCGCTACTGCATCAACGGCGTGGCGCTGAGATTCGAGCCGGCGGCCTGAGCGCGGCCTCGCCAACGCTTCCTGCGAAGGGCGGCCTCGGCCGCCTTTTTCGTGCAGCATTGTCAGACGACGACTGTTGCGATCAGCCAGAGCGCCGAACCCAGCATAGCAAGGGAGGCCTTGGCGCCCCCGGTTCGCTCCGCCGTCCGCCAGACGGCCGAGGTCAGGAAGATGTTGTAGGGCACCGGCGCGAAATGCACAGCCAGCACAAGACCGAGCGGCGTCTTCACCCCCAGCAGAATGAGCGCCGCCACGGACGATGCAATGTTGATCGCCGTGCCGACGAGCACCATATCGCGCCAGAACAGCCGGTCGAGCCGCACCTGGCCATCCCAACGCGAGCGGAAGAAATCCGCGAGCATCGGCGGCCTATCCCTGTCCCAGAACTTCGGTGACAGCGCACTCGAACCGCGAGCATTCGGTCACCAGCCAGTCCGTCATGGCCGGCCAATTGTCCTCGGCAAAGCAGTTGACCCGCCACTGTGAATTGATGCCGAGGTTTTGTGCGCTCTGCTCCGGCCTGAGCTTCAGCCGTTCCTCGATCGCCGGCTGAAACGGCTTGAGGCGCACCCAGACGTCGGTTGCGCCAAGCTTCTCGTTACGGCCGAAGAAGACGCCGACCACATTCTCGCTCGGCGCCACGTACATGGAGAGCACCAGCGCAAATTCCGGCAGCCCGCGCTGCCAGAACCAGGGCCCTCGCCTCGCCAGCCGGGTTCTTTCTTCCGGGTGACGCTCGGCAAACAGCGTCCAGAAGCCGCGTTGGCGGAACTCCGAGGCCCTTCGGCCGCCGAAGTCGAACTCACTCATCGCCGACCCCGGACGTCACGAGATGCCTCGCCTTACACCATGCCGAGGGCGGCCTTGTAGAGGTCCAGGATGGACTCCTCCTCCTGGCGCTCGGCCTGGTCCTTCTTGCGCAGCCGGATGATCGCGCGCATCGCCTTGGTGTCGAAGCCGGTGCCCTTGGCCTCGGCGAACACTTCCTTGATGTCGTCGGAAATGGTCTTCTTCTCCTCCTCGAGCCGCTCGATGCGCTCGATGAAGGCACGCAACTGGCCGGCGGCAACAGTCTGGCTGGTCTCTGTGATATCGTCGGCCATGTTTTTCTCCAAAAAAATCGATGCTTCGCCGCGACTCGGCAACCGTGCCGCCGCAAATTTCTGCGGTTCGATGCCCGACCGGGGACGGCGGGTCAAGCGGTTATCGAACAGGCTGGCAGGGCTGCCGACAGAAGCCGACAGTCTGTGGCTCTCTCTTGCGAGCTCTCAACTGAAGGCGATCAGCAGGTCCTTGGCATCGATCTGGTCGCCGGCCTTGACCAGCACCTCGGCGACCGTGCCGTCACGCTCGGCATGCAGCGCCGTTTCCATCTTCATTGCTTCGATGGAAAGCAGCACGTCGCCGGCCTTGACGGCCTGGCCGGCGGCCACAGCGAGCGCCGAGACGACGCCCGGCATCGGCGCTCCGACATGCGCCTCGTTGCCGGGTTCGGCCTTGCGCCTTGCCTTGGCGGCGGACGCGCCATGCGCCCGGTCGGGCACCTTGACGCGGCGCGGCTGGCCGTTGAGTTCGAAAAACACGGTGACCATGCCCTTGTCGTCCACGTCGCCGATCGCTTGGCAGCGCACGACCAGCGTCTTGCCCTTCTCGATGTCCACGAACACCTCGTCTTCGGGCTTCATGCCGTAGAAATAGGTCGGCGTCGGCAGCACGCTGACGGGACCGTAGGTTTCCTGCGCGGCCGCGAAGTCCGAGAAGACCTTCGGATACATCAGCCAGGAAGCGAACTCGTATTCGCTGAGCTTGCGCTCGAGCTTCCGTTCGATCTCCTTGCGGCTGGCCTTGAGGTCTGCCGGCTTGAGCAGCGAGCCCGGCCGCGCCGTGATCGGCCTGTCGCCCTTCAGCACTTTCTTCTGCAGCGCCTGCGGCCAGCCGCCAGGCGACTGGCCGAGATCGCCGCGCAGCATCGAGACGACCGAGTCCGGGAAGGCGATGTCCCTCGCCGGGTTCTCGACGTCGGCGACGGTGAGGTCCTGGCTGACCATCATAAGCGCCATGTCGCCGACCACCTTGGACGACGGGGTCACCTTGACGATGTCGCCGAACATCAGATTGACGTCATGATAGGTCTGCGCCACCTCGTGCCAGCGCGTCTCCAGCCCAAGCGAACGCGCCTGTTCCTTGAGGTTCGTGAACTGTCCGCCCGGCATCTCGTGCAGGTAGACTTCCGACGCCGGCCCCTTGAGGTCGCTTTCGAAGGCGGCATACTGGTTGCGCACCGCTTCCCAATAGAAGGAGATCCTCCGGATCCATTGCGGGTCGAGCCCGGGATCGCGCTCGGTGCCCTTCAGCGCCTCGACGATAGAGCCGAGGCAGGGCTGCGAGGTGTTGCCGGAGAACGCATCCATCGCCGCGTCGATGGCGTCGACGCCGCTCTCTACCGCCGCCAGAACCGTTGCCGCTGAGAGCCCCGATGTATCGTGTGTGTGGAAATGGATGGGCAGGTCTGTCGCTTCGCGCAGCGCCTTGAACAGCACGCGCGCGGCGCTCGGCTTCAACAGCCCGGCCATGTCCTTGACCGCTATGATATGGGCGCCGGCCGCCTCGAGCTCTTTCGCCAGCCCGACATAATATTTCAGGTCGTACTTCGCCCGCGTGGGATCGAGAATATCGCCGGTGTAGCAGATCGCGGCCTCGATCAGCTTCCCCTCGGCGCCGACCGCGTCCATGGCGACGCGCATGTTCTCGACCCAGTTCAGGCAGTCGAACACCCGGAACAGGTCGATGCCGCCTGATGCCGCCTGTTTGACGAAATGCTGCACGACATTGTCGGGATAGTTGGTGTAGCCGACGCCGTTGGCGCCCCGCAGAAGCATCTGCAGCAGGAGGTTGGGCGCCGCCTCGCGTACCAGCGAGAGCCGCTCCCAGGGATCCTCGGTGAGAAAGCGCATGGCGACGTCGAAAGTGGCGCCGCCCCAGCATTCAAGCGAAAGCAACTGCGGCAGGGCACGCGCATAGGTGCCCGCTATGCCGGCGATGTCGTGCGTGCGCACACGCGTCGCCAGCAGGGATTGATGGCCGTCGCGCATCGTCGTGTCGGTGACCAGCACCTCTTTTTGCGTGCGCATCCAGGCGGCGAATTTTTCCGGACCGAGCACGTCAAGCTTCTGCTTGCTGCCGCCGGGCACATTGCCGTTGAGGTAGGGCACCACGGGTGCGGCGGCATCGGCTTTCGGCTGCGGCCGGCCGCGCGTCTCGGGATGGCCGTTGACGCTGACGTCGGCAAGATAGTTGAGCAGCTTCGTGGCGCGGTCCTGGCGCTTGACCTGCTCGAACAGCTCCGGCGTCGTGTCGATGAACTTGGTCGTGTAGGAATTGTCGGCGAAGTTCGGGTGATTGATGATCGCTTCGAGGAAAGTCAGGTTTGTGGCCACGCCGCGGATGCGGAATTCGCGCAGCGCCCGGTTCATGCGTGCGATGGTCTCGGCCGGCGTCGGCGCCCATGCGGTCACCTTTTCCAGCAACGGGTCATAGAAGCGGGTAATGACCGCGCCCGAATAGGCGGTGCCGCCATCGAGGCGGATACCGAAGCCGGTGGCGCCGCGATAGGCAGTGATGCGGCCATAGTCCGGGATGAAATTGTGCTCGGGATCCTCGGTGGTGATGCGGCACTGCAGCGCGTGGCCGTTCAGCCTGATGTCCTTTTGTGCCGGAACGCCCGATTCCGGCGTGCCGATGGCGAAGCCGTCGAGAATGTGGATCTGCGCCTTGACGATGTCGATGCCCGTCACCTGTTCGGTGACGGTGTGCTCGACCTGGATGCGCGGATTGACCTCGATGAAATAGAACTTGCCGGTGTCGGCGTCCTGCAGGAACTCGACCGTGCCGGCGCCGATATAGCTGGTTTCGCGCGCGATCTTCAGCGCATGGCCGCACAGCTCCTGGCGCAGCTCCTCGCTGAGATAGGGCGCGGGCGCCCGCTCGACGACCTTCTGGTTGCGGCGCTGGATCGAGCAGTCGCGCTCGAACAGATGCACCGCATTGCCACTGGTATCGCCCAGGATCTGCACTTCGACATGGCGGGCGCGCTCGATCAGCTTTTCGAGATAGACCTCGTCCTTGCCGAAGGCGGCTTTCGCCTCGCGCTTGCCCTCCGTGACCTCGCGGGCGAGATCGGCCTCGGCTCGGATGGCGCGCATGCCGCGGCCGCCGCCGCCCCACGAAGCCTTCAGCATCAGGGGATAGCCGATCTCCGTGGCAAGTTTCTTGAACGCCTCCATGTCGTCCGGCAACGGATCGGTGGCGGGAATGACAGGCACGCCGACCTCGATGGCCAGATTGCGCGCCGCGACCTTGTTGCCAAGCCGGCGCATCGTCTCCGGCTTGGGCCCGATGAAGGTGATCCCGGCTTCGGCACAGGCCTCGGCGAATTCGGGGCTTTCCGAAAGCAGTCCATAGCCGGGGTGGATCGCATCGGCGCCCGACAGCCTGGCGACGCGGATCACCTCCTCGATCGAGAGATAGCTTTCGATCGGCCCCATGTCCTTGGCGAGATGCGGTCCGCGCCCGACCTGGTAGCTCTCGTCGGCCTTGAAGCGGTGCAGCGAATATTTGTCCTCCTCGGCCCAGATCGCCACCGTTTTGAGGCCGAGTTCATTGGCCGCGCGAAACACGCGGATGGCGATTTCGGACCGGTTGGCGACGAGGATCTTCGTGATGGCCAAGGATTGGGCTCCAGCAGCGGAAGGGAAGAGCAAGCGGCGCCATGATTAGCGTGAAAATGCTGCAGTGCAAACAAAATTTGACGCGCGTTTAAACCGATTTAAACCCGAGTCTTCGCCTTGAGCGTGGCCCCAAACGGCTGAACATCAGTGGAAAGCCGCCGCTGTCCTCAAAACGAGGATCTTTGCCAGACAATAAACGCGCGATCGCTGCTTCCGCAAAAGAAAATGCCCGGCGCGAGGCGCCGGGCATTCCGTGAAGTCAATTCGGACAGGCTTACATCTTCTGGACGTAGGTGTACTTGCCGTCGTCGCCCTTCTTCCACTCGTACATGACGTAGCCGGGCAGCGTCGGGTCACCCTTGGCGTCGTAGGAGAGGTCGCCGAGCACGGTCTTGAACGGACCCTTCTCATGCAGCGCCTTGGCAACTTCCTGCGGGTCGTTGGACTTGGCAGAGGTGGCTGCCTCGGCGATCGCCTGCATGGCCGCGTAGGCGTAGAGCGTGTAGGCCTCCGGCTCGAAGCCCTGCGCGCGGAACTTCTCGACCAGTTCCTTGTTGGCCGGGATCAGGCGAGGGTCCGGGCCGAACGTGTTGAGTGTGCCCGCGACCGCGTCGCCAGCGATCGAAGCCAGTTCGTTCGACACGATGCCGTCGCCGGAAACCAGCGTCGCCTTGAGGCCCTGGTCGGCCGCCTGGCGGATGATCAGGCCGGCTTCAGTGTGCAGGCCGCCCCAGTAGATGATGGAGACGCCGGCTTCCTTCATCTTGGCGATCAGCGCCGAGAAGTCCTTGTCGCCGACATTGACGCCTTCATACATGACTTCCTTCACGCCCTTGGCGTTCATAGCCTTCTTGGTCTCGTCGGCAAGGCCCTGGCCGTAGGTGGTCTTGTCGTGCACGACGGCGATCTTGGCGTCCTTGAAATTAGCCGCCAGATAACCGCCGGCGATGCCGCCCTGCTGGTCATCGCGTCCGCAGGTGCGGAACACGTTCCACAGGCCGCGCTCGGTGAACTGGGGGTTGGTCGCGGCAGGCGTGATCTCGACGATGCCGTTTTCCGCGTAGACTTCCGACGCCGGAATGGAGACGCCCGAGTTGAAGTGGCCGACCACGAACTTGACGCCGTCGCCGACGAACTTGTTGGCGACCGAGATGCCTTGCTTCGGATCGGAGACGTCGTCGCCGACTTCGAGCTTGATCTGCTCGCCGTTGATGCCGCCCGCCGCATTGATGTCGGCGACCGCCTGCTCCGCGCCCTTCTGCAACTGTGCGCCGAAGGCGGCATTCGGACCCGTGATCGGGCCAGCAACGCCGACCATTAGATCAGCCCACGCATTGCCGCTGAACGCGATCAGCGCGGTCAGGGCGACGGCGGACAAAAGTGATTTTTTCATTTAAACGCTCCCATTAACGGAGTGGGCGTGGATGAAGCTTTCATGCGATGCCCACCCTTATCGCAGAAAGCATAGTTTGCCGATTTTCAGGCACTTGTCACGCCGATTCATCCCCGAAACGGCGTTAATGATGAACGTCAACCTTTCGGTTTCCAGCTCAAGATTGAAGCTCTTTCGTATAGCCAATTATACTGCGTCACCATCTGGTTGGTTCGTGTGTATTGATAGCCGACGAAGCCGAGGATCATCAGTACGATGGTGTCGACGACATAGTAATGCAGCGAGAACATCGTGCCGTTGAACAGCGCGTGATGGATGAAGCGGATGCCGATGCCGAGACCCAGCAGATAAGCGAACAGCTGGACGAAGCTGCGCCAGGTCTGGGCACTGGCCTTGCCGGTCATCCATGCCGCCCAGCCGCCGAGCAGGCAGGTGACGAAGAAGAACTGCCAGATGGACGGTTCCTCGTAGAGAATGCCTTGCATGGTAAGGACTCCTGAACTCAGTGATGGCCGCCTTCGAGATAGGCGGCGCGCACTTCCGGGTTGGCGAGCAGTTCCTTGCCGGTGCCGCTCATGGTCACATTGCCGTTGACCATGACATAGCCGCGCGTCGCCAGCTTCAGCGCGCCGAAGGCGTTCTGCTCGACCAGGAACACGGTCAGCCCCTGCGTGCGGTTCAGCTCGCGAATGGCATCGAAGATCTGTTTGACGATCAGCGGCGCAAGACCGAGCGACGGCTCGTCGAGCAGAAGCAGCTTCGGCCGCGCCATCAGCGCGCGCCCGATCGACAGCATCTGCTGCTCGCCGCCCGACAGCGTGCCGCCGCGCTGGGCGATGCGCTCCTTCAGGCGCGGGAACAGTGCGAACACCTTCTCGACGTCCTCGTCATAGTGCTTGAGGTTGTCGAGGCTGGCGCCCATCTGCAGATTTTCCATCACCGTCATGCGCGGGAAGATGCGCCGGCCTTCCGGCGACTGGGCAATGCGCAAGCGCGCGATCTCGTGCGTTGGCAATTGGGTGATGTCGGCGCCGGCGAAGGTGATGGTGCCCGCGCGGGCGCGCGGCGCTCCAAAAATGGTCATCATCAGCGTCGATTTGCCGGCGCCGTTGGCGCCGATCAGCGCCACGATCTCGCCCTCGTTGACGGTGACGTCGACGCCGTTCAGCGCACGGATGTTGCCGTAATAGGTCTGCACGCCCTTGATATCGAGCAGCGTCTTCCCGGCCATCACTTGCCCCCTCCGCGCTTGGCCCGAACGGGCTTGCCCGCTCCTGTCGCGGGCTTTGCTGCCTGCTTACCGGAAGCATGGCTCGTCGCCACCTTGCCGGCGTCGACGCGGCGCGAGAATTCCGTGTCCTTGCCCTGGCTAAGCAGCCTGGCCTGCTTGACCCATTCTTCGCGGGCGATGCGTCCGTCAAAGGCGAGATACGCTTCGACGGCCTCGACATCGGCCTTCTTCCAAGCGCCGATCTGGTCGAAGTGGAAGATGCCGTGTTCGTTGAGCTTCTTCTCGTTGACCGCGCCGATCCCCTTGATGCGGGTGAGATTGTCGGCTTTGCCGCCGCGGGGCGCCGCCAGGCGGTTCGAGATGCCCGCGGCCTTCGCGGCCGGCGTCTTGGCCCCTGTCTTGACACTCGCCTTGGTGGCCGGCTTCGCCACCGGCTTGGTCCGCGAAGCAGGTGCTGGCGCGACAGCCTTGGCCGCAACGCTCGCCGCCCGCGCATCGACCTGCGCCGCCTTCGAGGCGCCCTTCGACACCGTGATGCGCTCGCCTTCGCTGTGGCCGACCGTGTCGCTCACCGGGCCGGCGAGATAGGACGACGATGTTCCCGGACCATGCGCGGCATCGGGACCGGTATCGAGTTGCTCGATGACGTCCTCGTCGCCGACTTCGGTCAGCACGGTCTCGACCTCCTCATCGTCGACGCCGAGATAGGCCGCGATGACGCGCGGATCGGTGCGCACCGACTGCGGATTGCCGTCGGAGATCTTGCGGCCGTATTCCAGCACCACGACGTGATCGGAGATCTGCATGACCACCGACATGTCGTGCTCGATCAGCAGGATCGAGGTGCCGGTGTTGTTCTTGATGTCCATCAGCAGGTCGTTGAGCGCGGCCGATTCCTTTGGATTGAGACCGGCGGCGGGCTCGTCGAGGCACAAAAGCTCCGGGCCGGTGCACATGGCGCGCGCGATCTCGAGGCGCCGCTGCGCGCCATAGGGCAGGTCGCCGGCCGGATCGTCGGCGCGGTCGACCAGATCGGCTTTCTCAAGCCAGTGCTTGGCAAGTTCGACGGATTCGGCCGAGGCCTTGCGGTAACCGCTGAAGCCGAACAGGCCGAGCACCGTATAGCCCGAAGCCTTCATCAGCTTGTTGTGCTGGGCAACGAGCAGGTTCTCGAGCACCGTCATGCCCGAGAACAGGCGGATGTTCTGGAAGGTGCGCGCCACCTTGGCGCGCGCCGGGATCTCATGGTTGGGCAGCCGTTCGAGCAGGTAGATCGAGCCGTCCTGCCGGGTGAGAGTGATCATGCCTTCCGACGGCTTGTAGAAGCCGGTGATGCAGTTGAACACGGTGGTCTTGCCGGCGCCGTTGGGCCCGATCAGCGCGGTGATCTCGCCGCGCCTGGCGGTGAAGGACAGGTCGCCGATCGCGACCAGGCCGCCGAACTTCATCGACAGGTGTTCGACGTTCAGGATGGCGTCGTTCATGGAGGGGTTCGCGTTCATCAGCCGTGACCCTCCTTGGTGAAGGAACTTGAGACAGCCCTTCGCACCTTGAGGAAGGCGGTCGGCTCACGGCTGCCGACAAAGCCGCGCGGCTTCCACAGCATGACGATCACCATGGCCATGCCGAACAGCAGCATACGGTAGAGTTCCGGCGTGAAGTCGGGTCCGAAGACCTGCTTGAGGAAGTCGAGTTCGCGCAGCACCTCGGTGCCGCCGATCATGACCAGAGCCGCGACGGCAATGCCGACCAGTGATCCCATACCGCCAAGCACGACGATGGCCAGGATGATCGCCGATTCCAGGAAGACGAAGGATTCGGGGCTGACGAAGCCTTGCCGGGCGGCGAAGAACGAGCCGGCAAAACCGCCGAACATGGCACCGGTGGCAAAGGCGGTCAGCTTGGTGGTCGTGGTGTTGATGCCGAGCGAGCGGCAGGCGATCTCGTCCTCGCGCAAGGCTTCCCAGGCGCGGCCAACCGGCATGCGCCTCAGCCTGACCGTGACGAAGGCGGTGAGCAGCGCCAGCCCCAGGATGAGGTAATAGAGGAAGATCTTGTAATAGGCGCTTGATGTGGCGATGTTCAGCACCTTGCCGATATAGTTCGGATCCGAGACGTTGAAGCTCATCAGGCCGAAGAAGGTGACCTTCGGGATGCCGGAAATGCCGGCCGAGCCATTGGTCACCTCGCGCCAGTTGATGATCACCAGCCGGATGATCTCGCCGAAGGCAAGCGTCACGATGGCCAGGTAGTCGCCGCGCAGGCGCAGCACCGGAAAGCCGAGCAGCACGCCCCAGAAGGCGGCCATGGCGCCTGCGGCCGGCAGGAGGATCCAGAAGGAGAGGCCGTAATGCGTGCCGAGCAGCGCATAGGCATAGGCGCCGACGGCATAGAAGGCGACATAGCCGAGGTCGAGCAGGCCGGCCAGACCGACGACGATGTTCAGCCCCCAGGCCAGCATGACATAGATCAGGATCTGGATGCCGAAATTATCGACCCATTTCAGCGACCCTTGCAGCCCGCCGACGAGCGACCACGACATCAGCGACAGCATGCCCACGACAATGATCGGATAGAGCACCAGTGCGGCGATGCCGAGTTTTGTGAAGTTGGCATGGATGAAGCCGCGGAAATAGTAGATCACGCAAGCCAGCGCGTAGATGACCGCAAGGGCGCGCAGGAATTGCAGATAGCCGGCCGGCTCCGCCCCTACCCAGCCGGCGAGAGACCTGCTGAAGACGAACAGCAGCGCCGCGACGATGACGGCCACGATGAAGGCTGGAAAGAGGAAGAAGCGCGACGCCACGCTGGCCGGCAGCAAGCCGGTGGCGACGTCGGCGATCTTCTGGTTGGCCAAAAAGGGCTGGCCGTAGGCGACATAGAGGAAGCGTCCGACGGCCGTGGTGATGACCACTGCGGCGAGCAGGCCCCAGCGCTGCACCAGGATCAGCTCGTTTGAGATGTTCTGGTCGGTCTTGAGCCCGATAAACAGCACGAACAGGCCGAGCGCGATGGCACCGGCATAGAAGGCCTCGCGCAAGGCGCGCTGCATGGGCGTGGCTGCGACGGTGTCGCGCTCGGGAGATACGGTGACGGCCATGATCTCAGACCTTTTCGACTTCTGGCCGGCCGAGAATGCCGGAAGGCAGGAAGATCAGCACGATAGCCAGGATCGAGAAGGCGGCGACATCCTTGTAGTCGATCGAGAAATAGGCCGACCACATGCTCTCGATGAAGCCGATCAAAAGACCGCCCAGCACCGCGCCCGGCAACGAACCGATGCCGCCCAGCACCGCTGCGGTGAATGCCTTCACGCCGGGCACGAAACCGTCCGAGAAGGCGATGACGCCGTAATACATCAGGAACAGCGTGCCGGCGACGGCGGCAAGTGCCGCGCCCATGATGAAGGTGATCGAGATGGTGCGGTCGACATCGATGCCGAGCAGCGCCGCCATCTTGCGGTCCTGCTCGCAGGCGCGCTGCGCCCGGCCAAGCGAGGTCTTGTTGACCAGGTACCAGAACAACACCAAGAGCAACGCGGTGACGACGACGATGATGATCTGCTTCAGCGACACGCTGATGCCTTCGATGTTGTAGACCTTCGACACCATCGGCGGGATCGGCTTGTTGCGCGGGCCTTGCGTCACCTGCACGAAATTCGACAGCGCGATCGACATGCCGATGGCGGTGATCAGCGGCGCCAGCCGGAACGAGCCGCGCAGCGGCCGGTAGGCCACCTTCTCGATCGTCCAGTTGTAGAGGCTGGTCAGCAGCATCGCCACGATCATCATCACCAACAGCGCGATGACCACGGGAACCGAATAGAACAGGGCGCCCAGGATGAGGAAAACGATCAGCGCCGTGAAAGCGCCCACCATGAAGATATCGCCATGAGCAAAGTTGATCATGCCGATGATGCCGTAGACCATCGTGTAGCCGATCGCGATCAGCCCATAGATCGATCCCAGCGTCAGCCCATTGATAAGCTGCTGGACAAAATACTGCATGTGTACATGGCTCCCCTGGAATGTCGCCCATGCAGACGCATTCCTTTTCGTATTTCCCCTAGTCGTAAGGTTTCGAGACGGGATTGCAACGTCATTTTTTGATCGTCATGCGTGTTTCCGACTGCACGCCGTTCGATTGCCCGTTTTTTCGCACCCGCCCCCTGGACTATCGCGGACCCTATCATTGGCATAACGCAATGTCTTTGACGATTAAGCGTCATCATGCGCTCCATTTCGAAGAAATCGCCGTCAAAATAAGTTGATGAGACGATTCGTTGCGCTCGTGACAGCAATCCTTTTTGTCCTTCCCGACCTTCCGCAGCGTGATGAATCGCCTATTTGACGACGAAGCCGTGCGCGAACGGATCGCGGTCATCGATGAAGATCGTGTTGAGCCCGGTCATGCGCGCCCAGCCGCCGATCGAGGGAATGATCGCCGGCTTGCCTGCGACCGTGACGTCTTTTTCAACCTTGCCCTTGAACAGCGAGCCGATGATCGATTCATGGACGAACGCATCGCCGGCCTTGAGCTTGCCCTTGGCATGGAGCTGCGCCATGCGTGCCGAGGTGCCCGTGCCGCACGGTGAGCGGTCGATCGCCTTGTCGCCGTAGAAGACCGCGTTGCGCGCGTCCGCACCCGACACCGTCGGCTCGCCGGTCCACAGCATGTGCGACAGCCGGTTGATGCCCGGATTCTCCGGATGCACGAAAGAGTATTTCTCGTTCAGCCGCTGCCGCACCACCGGGCTCCAGGCGATGAGGTCGCCCGCCGAATGGTCTGCCATGTCGCGATAGTTTTTCTGCGGCTCGACGATGGCGTAGAAATTGCCGCCATAGGCGACGTCGACGACGATCTCGCCGAGCCCGGGGCATTCGACCGTCAGGCCCTCGGCATGGAGGAAGGAGGGCACGTTGGTGATGCGCACCTCTTCGACATATTCGCCGACCTGTTTGTATTCGGCGATGACCAGGCCGGCCGGTGTGTCGAGCCTGAGCACGCCGGGCGTCGTCGGCTTGATCAGCCCGTGCTCGATGGCCATCGTCACCGTGCCGATGGTGCCGTGGCCGCACATTGGCAGGCAGCCCGAGGTCTCGATGAACAGGATGGCGATGTCGCAATCCTCACGCGTCGGCGGGTAGAGGATCGAGCCGGACATGACATCGTGGCCGCGCGGCTCGAACATCAGGCCGGTGCGGATCCAGTCATATTCGGCCAGGAAATGTGCGCGCCGCTCCATCATCGTCGAACCCTGGAGCAGCGGGCCGCCGCCGGCGACCAGCCGCACCGGGTTGCCGCAGGTGTGGCCGTCGATGCAGAAGAAGGATTTCCTGGCCATGACGCTCCTCGAAAAATCAAAACCGTTGTGGACTGAAGGGGGCCACGTCGATCGGCGGAGTCTGCCCCAGGACAAGCTCGCGGATCAACCGTCCCGTCGCAGCAGCCTGGGTCAGGCCAAGATGGCCGTGGCCGAAAGCGTAGACCACCGGCCGGCTTCCCGATGCGCGGCCGACGACAGGCAATGAATCCGGCAGCGAGGGACGAAACCCCATCCATTCGCGTCCGCCCGAAGGATCGAGGCCCGGCAGGAAGTCTTGCGCCTTGCGCAGCAGCGCCTTCGAGCGCGCGTAGTTGGGCGGCCGCTCGATGCCGCCGAGCTCAACCGCGCCGCCGATGCGCAGGCCCGTGTCGAGCGGCGTGATCACGAAGCCTTGGCCGGAGAAGATCAGCATCCGCTTCACGTCGAAGGCGGCCTTTGGCAACGTCGTGTTGTAGCCGCGCTCGGTTTCGAGCGGAATGCGGTCGCCGAGCTGCCGCGCCAGCAGATGCGACCAGGCGCCGGCGGTGACGACCAGGTGCCGGGCTTGCCGCGTCGTGCCGTCGGCCAGGGTCAACGTCGCGCCGTTCCCGTCCGCGGCGACGCCGGCGATGCGGGCCTTCTCGAACCGCGCGCCCTTGGATTGCGCATAGTCCCAGATCGCCTTGCCTAGCAGTTTTGGATCGGCGATTGTCTTCCAGCCCGGCACGAACGTGCCTTTGCCGAAGCGCGGCGACAGGCCGGGCTGCAGCTCCGCCAGCTCCTCGCCGCCGACATGGCGGAAGCCGATGCCGAAGCGCTGGCGCGCCGCCCAGCCGGACAGCGAGGCCTGGAATTCGGCCTCGCTTTCGTAGAGTTCGAGCGAGCCATCCTCGCGCAGCATCCGCCTCGTGCCGGAGCGGTCGAGCAGGCCCATCCATTCGGCCTCGGCGAGCGCCATCATTGCGGCCTGCGCCACCAGGCCAGCCTCGTAGTGCTTCGCCGAGCCGGCACGCCAGAAGCGGATCAGCCAGGGCAGCAGCTTCGGCAGGTAGGCGGGCGGGATGGCGAGTGGGCCGAGCGGATCGGCCAGCCATTTCGGCAATTGCCGGAGCATGCCCTTGTGCGCCAGTGGCAGCACGTCGGAAAAGGCGAAGGCGGCGGCATTGCCGGAGCTCGTCTCCTCGCAGATGCCGGTGCGGTCGTAGACCGTGACGTTTCGCCCCGCCTCGGCAAGAAACGCCGCCGCGCAGATGCCGATGATGCCGCCGCCGACGATGGCGATATCTATTTCTTCTCCCTGTTCACGGGGAGAAGACGCCCGCAGGGCGGGGCGCCGCCGCGCTTCCATCGATTTGGAACTTCCTGTCACCTGGGCGCCGCCTCTCGGAAGAAAGCCTCAGAACGCCGGTAGTGTCGGCCGCACCGCCAGTGCGTCCTTGACGATCTTCTCGACCGCCTTGCGGCGCTCGCCCGACAGCGGCTGGCGCGGCATGCGGACGCGGTCGTTGGTTTGAATGGCGAACACCTCGGCAAGCTTGATGTTCTGCACCAGATAGGTCGAGACGTCGAGATCAAGCAGCGGCCGGAACCAGCGATAGATGGCGAGCGCCTCTTCGCGGCGGCCCCGCTGCATCAGCTGGTAGATCGCCACCGTCTCGCGCGGGAAGGCGGTGACGAGACCGGCCACCCAGCCGATGGCGCCCACCGACAGCGCCTCGAAAGCGAGATTGTCGACGCCGGTAAACAGGTCGTAGCGGCTGCCCAGGCGATTGATGATCTCGGTCGAGCGCCTGATGTCGTCGGAGGATTCCTTGATGGCGACGAAGCGCTCGTCCGACGCCAGCTCCTCCATCTGGTCGACGGTGACATCGACGCGGTAGGCGAGCCGGTTGGAATAGATCATGACCGGCAAGTCGCCGGCCTCCGCGACGGCGCGCAGCGCCGCCACCGTCTCTTCCGCATTGGTATGGTAGATCGGGCTGGGCACCACCATCAGGCCGTTGGCGCCTTCCTTGGCGGCGCGGCGGGCGATGCTGGCGGCCTCGCGTGTCCCGGCCTCGTTCACCGTCAGCAGCACCGGTTTCTTGCCAGCCACCTTCTGCGCGGTTTTCAGCACTTCAATCTTTTCGTCATGGGACAGCATCGGCCCTTCGCCGAGCGATCCGCAGACGATGATGCCGTCGCAGCCGGCCTCCATCTGCAAGCCGAAGCAGCGCTCCATCTCGGCATGGTCGAGGCGGTCGTCCGTGGTGAATTTAGTCGTGACGGCTGGGAAAACTCCGGTCCACATGGTCATCGCTCCTCTGATATATCAGCCGTATATCTATTAAGAAAGCCGCTGTCAACACGGATTCTCCTATGATATATGCAAAATATATCAGGAGACCGCCTTTGATATCCATGCAAATGAGCGCTGCGTTCGAGCCGGCTGCGACCAAGGCCTACCGCATGCTCGAGCATATGATTGTCACGCTCGAACTGGCGCCGGCGAGTTTCGTCACTGAAGGCGGCCTGATCGAGAAGCTGGCGCTCGGCCGTACGCCGGTGCGCGAGGCGATCCAGAGGCTGGCCTGGGAAGGACTGCTCGACGTGCGGCCGCGCGCAGGCATCGCCATCGCGCCGCTGCACCCCGGCGACTGGCTGCGCGTCCTCGACGCGCGCCGCGGCGTCGAGGTGGTGCTGGCCCGCTCCGCGGCGCGCTTCGTCACCCGCGACGCAGCCGACCTCTTCCACGATGCCGCGCTTGCCATGCAGAAGGCTGTCATCTCCGGCAACGTGCTTGCCTTCATCCAGGCCGACAAGACGCTGGACGAGGCGCTGGCGCGGGCTGCCGACAACCCGTTCGCGGCCAGGCTGGCTGCCCCGCTGCAGACCCATAGCCGCCGCTTCTGGTTCCGCTACAAGGCCGATACCGGCCTGGCGGAATCGGCCGAGCATCACGTCGCGCTGATCCGCTCGATTGTCGACGGTGACGAGGAAGCCGCCGCGAAGGATGCCAAGCGGCTGATGGCATTGCTGCGCGCCCATGCCGAGGCGGCCGCCACACGTTGAAGCATACCGCCCGACACCGACCTCGGTTCAGGACAGTGCATGCCCAAGACTACGCGTCGCCTGAACCGCTTCGACGCGATGAGGCTCAGGCTCCTGGCAAGGCCGCCTTGATCGTCGGGCTGTCCCAGCCCTCGCCGACGGACAGGATGCAACTCTGGCCCTTGGTGTCGGAGGCGAGGACGGTCCAACTGCCCTGTTCGGAAACGAACACCTCAAGCACCACGTTGGGATTGATCAGGCCACGCCCGGCCTCGCTTTCGTGGAAATTCTCGCCGAGCGCCTTGACGATGTCGGCGCGTGCCGCACATTGGCCGGCTGCATTCGCCGGCCCTATCGATAGCGCCGCCGCGGCGCATAGCAGCATGGACATAAGACGTTGTGCCATCGGACACCTCCTTGCGCCCGACGATGCGATGCTAACGGTCAGCCGTCGGCGCTCTGGTTGCCTGCCATGCCTCCTCCAGGGCAGGATCGTAGCTCTAAGTCCTGGCGCCCTCGCCGGTTCCATCACATTAGCGTTTGCAAAATAAACGGCCCGAGCCAGGGGACTCGGGCCGTAGATTTTTGGGTGGTCCTGCCGGCCCGCGCGGCCGCAGCCGAAGGCGAGGACGCGCAAGCGGACAAGCGTCCGGCTAGTTCATCGTCGGGATGACGAAATCGGCGCCGCCCTTGATGCCGGCCCGCGCGCCCGCAGCCGAAGGCGAGGACGCGCAAGCGGACAAGTGTCCGGCTAGTTCATCGTCGGGATGACGAAATCGGCCCCGTCCTTGATGCCGGCCCGCGCGCCCCGCAGCCGAAGGCGAGGACGCGCAAGCAGACAAGCGTCCGGCTAGTTCATCGTCGGGATGACGAAATCGGCTCCGTCCTTGATGCCGGACGGCCAGCGCGAGGTGACCGTCTTGGTCTTGGTGTAGAAGCGGAACGCGTCCGGACCGTGCTGGTTGAGGTCGCCGAAGGACGACGCCTTCCAGCCACCGAACGTGTAGTAGGCGATCGGCACCGGGATCGGCACGTTGACGCCGACCATGCCGACCTGAACCCTGGAAGCAAAGTCTCGCGCGGCGTCGCCGTCGCGCGTGTAGATGGCGACGCCATTGCCCATCTCGTGGTCATTGGCGAGCTTGATGGCGTTCTCGTAGGTCGGCGCGCGCACCACCGACAGCACCGGCCCGAAGATCTCTTCCTTGTAGATGCGCATGTCCGACGTGACGTTGTCGAACAGGCAGCCGCCCATATAGTAGCCGTTCTCGTAGCCCTGCATCTTGAAGCCGCGACCGTCGACGACCAGCTTGGCGCCTTCCTTGACGCCGATATCGACATAGCCCTTCACCCGCTCCAGCGCCTGAGCGGTGACCAGCGGGCCAAAATCGGCGGCGGAATCCGTCGAGGGGCCGACCTTCAGGCTTTCGACGCGCGGCACCAGTTTTTCCATCAGCCGGTTGGCGGTGTCGTTGCCGACCGGGACCGCCACCGAGATCGCCATGCAGCGCTCGCCGGCCGAGCCGTAGCCGGCGCCGATCAGTGCATCGACGGTCTGGTCCATGTCGGCGTCGGGCATGATGATCATGTGGTTCTTGGCGCCGCCGAAGCACTGCACGCGCTTGCCTGACGCAGTGCCGCGCGAATAGATGTAATGAGCGATCGGCGTCGAGCCGACGAAGCCGATAGCCTTGATATCGGGGTCGTCAAGGATGGCGTCGACGACTTCCTTGTCGCCGTTGACGACATTGAGGATACCGGCAGGCAGGCCCGCCTCGATGAACAGTTCGGCGATGCGGATCGGCACGCCCGGGTCGCGCTCGGAAGGCTTCAGGATGAAGGCGTTGCCGCAGGCGATCGCCGGCGCGATCTTCCACAGCGGGATCATCGCCGGAAAGTTGAACGGCGTGATGCCGGCGACGACGCCGAGCGGCTGGCGCATCGAATAGACGTCGATGCCGGGGCCGGCACCGTCGGTGAATTCGCCCTTCATCATGTGCGGCGCGCCGATGCAGACCTCGACCACTTCGAGGCCGCGCTGGATGTCGCCCCTGGCATCGGCGATGGTCTTGCCGTGCTCGCGCGCCAGGATGTCGGCCAGTTCGTCATAGTCGCGGGCGACCAGTTCAAGGAACTTCATAAGGACGCGCACGCGGCGCTGCGGGTTGGTCGCGGCCCATTTCGGCTGCGCCGCCTTGGCGTTCTCGACCGCCGCGCGCAGTTCCGCCTGCGAGGCCAGCGCCACCGTGCCGCGCACAGAGCCGTCCATCGGCTGCATCACGTCCTGCTTGCGACCGCTGGTGCCGGCGACACGCTTGCCGCCGATGAAATGACCGTATTCGATCATGATGTCTCTCCCTGGGTTTGTGATGGTGCATTGTCCGCCTTTGGCACGCCGATGGCAACGCGAGGGAGAACGCAACCGTTGTGCGGAAAATAGACACCGGTTGACGGGAGAGCATCAATTCTCGCAAATGGGAAGGATCACGAAGACGACGTTCACGGATTGATAGATTGAGTTCCTTCACGCCCCTCTGTCCTGCCGGACATCTCCCCTGCCTTCACCCTCCCCCTTGTGGGGAGGTCGGCGAGCGGTCGGAGCGGAGCGGAGATCGTTCGACGGGGTGGGGATCAAGCGCCGGCGTCGCCCCTACCCCGCTCCGCTACGCGGATCGACCTCCCACAAAGGGAGGGTAAAATGAACTGGGATGACGTCCGCATCTTTCTCGCCGTGGCGCGCGCCGGGCAAATCCTTGGCGCCGCCAGGCGGCTGGAACTCAACCACGCCACCGTCTCGCGCCGCATCGCCGCACTTGAAGACGCGCTGCGCACGAAACTCTTTCGCCGGCTGACCACCGGCAGCGAGCTGACGCCCGCCGGCGAGCGTTTCCTCGATATCGCCGAGCGCATGGAGGGCGACATGATCGCCGCCCGCTCGACAATATCAGGCGAAGGCGACGACGTTTCGGGCACGGTGCGGATCGGCGCGCCGGACGGGTTTGGCGTCGCGTTCCTCGCCCGGCGCCTCGGCGCACTGACCGCGCTGCACCGTGAATTGACGATTCAGCTCGTACCAGTGCCGCGCTCCTTCTCCCTGTCTCGCCGCGAGGCCGACATTGCCATCACCGTCGAGCGCCCGACCGAGGGCCGGCTGGTAGCGGGCAAGCTGGTCGACTACTCGCTCGGCCTGTTTGCCTCACGTGCCTATGCTGAAGCCCACGGCCTGCCCCAGACCGCTGCCGAGCTGGGACGGCACACATTGATCGGCTATGTGCCGGACCTCATCGTCAGCCCATCGCTCGACTACGCCGCCGAATTCAGCGCGGACTGGCGCACCAGCTTCGCCATTTCCTCCGCGCTCGGGCAGGCCGAAGCGGTTCGGTCGGGCGCCGGCATCGGCATCCTGCACACTTTCGTCGCCCGCTCGATGCCGGAACTGGTGGCCGTCGACGTGGTGGCGCCCATCCGCCGTGCCTACTGGCTGGTCTATCACGAATCGGTCAGGCCGCTGCGCCGCGTCCAGATCGTTGCCTCCTTCATCACAAAGGCGGTGGAGCGGGAGAGAAATCTTTTCGTCTGACGCATGTCGGCCATCGCAGCTTCTTCCACGACACGGAGAACGGCATGATGGTGCTCGACCCCGCCTTCTTCGCCAGATGACGAGTATCTCGCCCATTCCAATCGGTCGCCACCGAAGTGACCATCCGGTGGGCTTACCGGCTGCTGTTCGACGAGGGCTGGGTGAAACAGGCGTTCTGACGCGATATTCCCCGGCCGCGCCCGCCGATGGCGAGCGGGCGGCGTCTATTTCAGATAGCGCTCCTGCGCCAGCGCGCGGGCGTCGATATCGGGCACTTTGTTCGAGATGATGTCGGCCAGCACCTTGGCCGAGCCGCAGGCCATGGTCCAGCCGAGCGTTCCATGGCCGGTGTTGAGGTAGAGATTGGAAAGCTCCGTGCGCCCGATCAGCGGCGGCCCGTCCGGCGTCATCGGCCGCAGGCCGCACCAGAACGTCGCCTCCCGCATGGCGCCGGCTCCCGGGAACAGGTCGCCGACCGAGTGTTCGAGCGTGCGCCGTCGCGATTCGTGCAGCCGGAGGTCGAACCCGGAAATCTCGGCCGTGCCGCCGACGCGGATGCGGTCGCCGAGCCTCGTGATCGCGACCTTGTAGGTTTCGTCCATCACCGTCGACACCGGCGCGGCGGCGGCATCCTTGATCGGCACCGTGATCGAATAGCCCTTGACCGGATAGACCGGGATCGGCCGCTTCATCCGGCGCATGAAGTCCGACGAATAACTGCCCAGCGCCATCACATAGGCGTCGGCGGTCAGCCAGCCCTTGCTGGTGCTCATATTGTTGACGCGGTTGCGGCTGCGGATGACGCGCCATATCGTCGTGTCGTATTCGAACTTGACCCCGCGTGCCACGCAAAGCTCGGCCAGCCTGTCGGTGAACATCTTGCAGTCACCGGTCTCGTCGCCCGGCAGCCTCAGGCCGCCGACGAATTTTTCGCGCACCGCGGCCAGAGCCGGTTCCGCCGCGATGCAGCCGTCCTGGTCGAGGATTTCGTAGGGCACGCCATATCTCTTCAGCACCTCGACATCGCCTGATGTGCCGTCGAGCTGCTTTTGCGTGCGAAACAGCTGCAGCGTGCCCTGCGTCCGCTCGTCATAGGCTATGCCGGTTGCCTCGCGCAGCGCCTTCAGCGTGTCGCGGCTGTATTCGGCCAGCGGCACCATGCGCGATTTGTTGACCGCGTAGCGTTCGGCGGTGCAGTTGCGCAGCATTTTGACCAGCCACGTCCACATATGTGGATCGAAGGCCGGCCGCACCACCAGCGGACCATGCTTCATCAGCAGCCATTTGATCGCCTTGAGGGGGATACCGGGCCCGGCCCAAGGCGAGGCATAGCCGGGCGAAATCTCGCCGGCATTGGCGAAGCTGGTTTCCAGTCCCGGCCCTTTCTGGCGGTCGATCACGGTCACCTCGTGGCCAGCCTCGGCGAGATAATAGGCCGTGGTCACCCCGATCACGCCACTGCCCAGCACCATGATTTTCATTCATTCACTCCTTGCCGCGCCGAGCGTCCTCAGGACGCCCGTGGACGCGGCCGTATTTTCGATTTGCGCATGATCCCGAGCGAAAATCGATGTCGATCTTCGAGACCACGCGCCGTTGCCTATTCACGCCGCCGAGGGACCGGGGTCGTCTTCTTCTGTCTGCCGCATTCCGGCCGTCTCGCCAAGAGGCCGCCAATCGGCTGCGGCACTGTAGACGAGCCTGGGCCCGTGCGGTCGCCGCGCGTCAGCCTGGTCTTTCTGCTTGATCGTGCGCCGGGCAGCTTCAGGCTGGTAAAGCACGGCCTTGATCAGGATCGACTCCCGCCTGCCGTCGGCGTGTTCGACCGTTGCCGTCTGGCCTTGCGCCATGCCAAGCATGCAGAGCCCGCGCCTCGTTGCGACCGACAGGCTCGAGCCGACCGGCCCGCGCACCTCGTGCTGCACCAGGGTTCGCGTTTCGGCGGGACCGGCATCGACGCCGAACACCACCCTGCTGTTCAGCGTAACGATGTCGGGGCCGACCGAATCGATCGGCACGACATCGGCGCCTGAAAGCTTGTGTTCGAGCATGCGCACGATCGGATCCGCGAACGCCCGTCGGCGCTCCAGCATGACTTCGAGAACGGCGAAGTCCTTCGTCGTCAGGCAACAATTCGTGCTCGTCATCACCGCCTCGCCATCAAGCTCGTTGCGGGCCGGAAGCCGGCGCATCGACGGCCTCGACGGTCACTGACAGTTCCCGACCGCCACGACCGTTCCAGCAAACCGCCTGCCCAACACTCGCGCCAATGAGCGCGGTTCCCATCGGCGTCAGCACCGAGATGCGGTTCTCGGCTATGTCGGCCTCACCCGGGTAGACCAGCATGATGCGCTGGGCGTCGCCGCTTTCGCCGCGCACGATCACCGTCGAACCCATTCGCACCACACCGGCCGGCATCGCCGCCGCGTTCGTGACGACGGCCCTGTCCATTTCCGAAAGCAGCTCCTCGGCCGTCTCGGGCGCGCGATCGAGCAAAGCCCTGGCCAAGCCCGTCAGCCTGTCATGGTCGGCGTCGCTGATCAGAAGATGGCTGTTTGGACGCAGTTCTTTCGCGTGTTGCATGGCAAACCTCATGGACCGGCGCATCGAGCGGATGCGCGCCTGCCGGCGCGCTGGCGGCGGCGTGATGAAAGGCCGGCAGCCGCGAAGGGCTGTTCGGCTTGATGGCGATTGTGGATGTATGGATGCCCCGGTACGGACGGACGCCGGAAGGCGGCCGCGCCGGGGCTACGATCCCGCGATCGGGCAGACCCTGAAGAAGGTTTTGATATAAGCGAGCTTGCTCATGTGCCAAAGCTTGCCGAATGGCGCCCGCTTGTCAAGCGCGGCCAAACCGCTCAACCGCCCAGATAGCGCCGGTGAAAACGCGTTCCGAGGCTGGCCAGGATTTCATACCCGATGGTGCCGGCATGGTCGGCAGCATCGTCGACGCTCTGTGAGGGCCCTAGCAACTCCACCAGGTCGCCCTCTCCGAGCCGGCCGGGCGGCAAGGCGGAAATGTCGAGAATGATCGAATCCATCGACACGCGCCCGAGGAAAGGCAGGCGCACCGCCTCGAACCATGCGGCCGAAGCGGAGCGGCGCAGCCAGCCGTCCGCATAGCCGAATGAAATCGTCGCCAGGCTGAGCGGGCCCTGCGCATGGTAGCTGTGGCCATAGCCGACGCCAGTGCCCTTTTGGACACTGCGCGTCTGCGCCACCTTGGCCTGCAGCCCGACCACGGGCAGCATCGGGTTGGCTTGGCCAGGCGTCGGGTTGATGCCGTAGAGGGCGGCACCGGGCCGGGCGAGATCGCAATGATAAAGCGGGCCTAGAAAGATGCCGGAGGAGTTGGCAAGCGAGGCCGGCGCCACGGGTAGCATGGCACGCAACCGCTCGAATGCCAGCCTCTGCTGTTCATTGGCCGGGTGGCGCGGTTCATCGGCGCAGGCCAGGTGGCTCATCACATATCTGACGTCGATGCCATCGAAAGCGCCGACGTCCCCGGCCACCGCCTCGACCTCGGCTGGCGCCATTCCAAGCCGCGACATGCCGCTGTCGACCTGGACGGCAGCCGGGAGCCGGCGCCCGGCGCGGTGTGCCGCTGCGCGCCAGGCTTGCAACTGTGCGCCACTGTTGATGACGGCGCACAAGCCAGCCGCCACCGCTTCCGGCTCGGAACCCGGCGGCAGCCCGTTCAGCACGTAGATGTCCGGTCCGGCCCCCACCGCCTTGCGCAGCGCGATGCCTTCGGACAGCAGCGCGACGAAGAAGATGTCGCAGCCTTCCTTCATCAGCGCCGATGCCACTTGCGCGGCGCCGAGACCGTAGCCGTCGGCCTTGACCACGCCCGCGCAGCGCACGCCGCCCAGCCGCGCCTTCAGCCGCCGGTAATTTTCGCGGATCGCGCCAAGGTCGATGGTGAGGATGGCCCCGGCAGCAGCCTCGCTTGTGGCGTCGGCTTCCTCGGGCAGCGATCTTTTGGGGGCGTCGTGCATGGCGGCCCTTCTTGTGGCGGATGGACATCAATAAGGCGGTCGAACCGGCGCGGCAACCGCGGGCGTTTGAACCGCGGCCGCGGCCCGTCCGGCTATGGCACAAGGTGACGGAACGCCGTCACCACGTCTTCATAGACCTTGCGCTTGAACGGCACGATCAGGTCGGGCAGCTCCTGCATCGGCCGCCACGACCATTTGTCGAATTCGGCGGTGTGGCCGCCGGGCGGCGGATTGATCTGGATCTCGCTGGTATCGCCATGGAAGCGGAAGGCGAACCATCGCTGCGTCTGACCCCGATAGCGCCCCTTGAAGGCGACGCCGACGAGGTGGTCCGGCAGATCATAGTTGATCCAGTCCGGCGCCTCGGCGAGCAGCGAGACGCTGCGCATGCCGGTCTCCTCATAGAGCTCCCGCTCCGCCGCCTGCAGCGGCTCCTCGCCCTTGTCGATGCCGCCTTGCGGCATCTGCCAGAGCTGCGTGGTGCCGGCGAATTCGCTGTCCGGCTCGGCGATACGATGGCCGACCCAGACCAGGCCCTCGGCGTTGAGGATCATCAGCCCGACACAGGGACGGTAGGGCAGCGTCTCGCGGTCGACCTTCTTCGTCTTCGGCATCATTCAGTCTTTCAAGCTGTTTCCCGGTGGCTAGCCCTTTTGCGGATCGATCGCCACCGCTGAAATCGGCACGATCTCGATGCCGCGTTTCTTGGCCTCGGCCGCCCATGACGACACCGTGTCGACCGTCAGGTCGAAAGCGGAGCCGATGCCGACCGCAGTGCCCTTGGCACGGGCGGTCGCCTCCAGGCTGTCCAGTTTCTTCAGGATGGCGCCGCGATCCTGCACGGCGTCGATCGCCGTGTCGCCGGCGACGAAGGGCACGCCGTCCTTCAGCGCCAGATCCGGCGCCAGGCTGCGCGCCGACGAGCCGTCGTCGATATAGGCGAGCCCGCGCTTGCCGAGCTCGGCCATGAAGGGTTCCATTGCCGCCGGGTCGGCGGAAAACCGCGCGCCCATATAGTTCATGACACCGGTATAGTTCGTCGTCCGCGACAGTGCCCAGCGCAGGTTCTTCAGGTTCTCTTCCGCGCTCGCCGCCACCGTCAGCGTGTTGCGCCCAGGGTTGACATTGGGATAGTCGAACGGTTCGAGCGGCACCTGCATGACGATCTCGTGGCCGCTCTGCCGGGCGGCCTGCATCCAGCGGCCGATGCTGTTGCCTTGCGGCGCGAACGCCAGCGTCACTTCCGCCGGCAGCTTGGCGATGGCCGCCTGGGTGCCGGTCTGTGAGACCGCGAGCCCGCCGATGACGATCGCCACGCGGGCGCCGCGCGCGCCTGACCACGGCCGCGCATAGACATCGAAGGGCCGCCGGCCGTCTGCGGCGCGTACCGGCAAGGGGCCGGCATCGCTGGCCTCGATCAGCGCCCTGTCGGGAATATGCGCGATCTTCAGGTTTTGGCCGATGGTCGACGGATCGCGGATGACGATTGCCGCCTTGGGCGGACCATCGCCTTCCTCTGTCTGCACATGGATGATCTGCGGGCCTCCAGCCTTGGCCGGCATTTCCGCCTTTGGCGTCGTGACCGGCGCTAGAGCGGACGGCGCAGCGGTCGGCTCCGGCACCACTTTCGGCGTCGAAACCGCGACTTCCTGCGGCTTGCGAAACGGCTTGTCCCTGAGCGCGATCGCGCCGGAGACGCCGACAACGGCCAGCACGACGAACGCAGCCACGAGCGCACCCACGCTGACCTTGCCGGCGGCGCGCGGCGGACGGACAGTCAGTCCGAGCGGTCGTTCGATGTCCTTGCCGATATCAGCCAAGCCCTGTCCCCGTCCGCATGGCTTCGAACATGGAACCTTTCGAAGAGACATGCGCGAATTCTTCAACCCCGGCGCACCCCTGGCGCCCTGTATCGAGGGATTCGCGTTACCCCCGAATCAAACTGCCGGAACCTTTCGGTCCCGGCAGCATCGCATTGCTTCCATCGGGCGGCCAGACCCGTTGTTGGCCGCCACCTGTTACTGGTTGAGGACAGCCTTCTGCGGATTGGGCGGGAAGGACGGATCGGTCTTCTGGCCGCGCAGAAGCTGCTCGGCATAGATGAGCTGGAGGTCGTTCTTCGGATCCGGCGGCACATAGGCTGCCGAGCCCGAACCGGTCGAGCTCTCGTCGGCACCCTTGATGTGGCCCTTGAGGTCGGATTCGCCGCGCGTCAGGTCCCTGCCCTGCAGTTCCGGCGGCAGCGGCTGGTCGACCTTGATGTCGGGCGTGATGCCCTTGCCCTGGATCGACTTGCCGGACGGCGTGTAATAGAGCGCCGTCGTCAGCCTGAGCGCGCCGTTCTCGCCAAGCGGGATGATGGTCTGCACCGAACCCTTGCCGAAGGACTGCGTTCCGACCACCGTGGCGCGGCGTAGGTCCTGCAGCGCGCCGGCGACGATTTCGGACGCGCTCGCCGATCCGCCATTGACCAGCACGATCAGCGGCTTGCCGCCGATATCGTCGACCTGCTTGGACTTGGCGTCGAAGCGGGTAACGTCCTTCGGATCGCGGCCCCGCGTCGAAACGATCTCGCCACGGTTGAGGAAGGCATCCGATACGCTCACCGCCTGATCGAGCAGACCGCCGGGATTGAGGCGCAGATCGAGCACATAGCCCTTGAGCTTGTCGTTCGGCACCTGCTTCTTGATGGTGTCGATGGCATTCTCGAGGTCGTCATAGGTCTTTTCGGTGAAGGAGGTGATCTTCATGTAGCCGATGTCGTTCTCGACCCGAAACTTGACCGCCTTGACCTTGATGATGTCGCGCACGACCGTCAGCTCGATCGGCTTGTCGGCGCCCTGGCGCAGGATGGTGAGCTTGATCGGCGTGTTGACCAGGCCGCGCATCTTGTCGACCGCGTCGTTCAGGGTCAGGCCGCGAACCTCCTCGCCATCGATCTTGGCGATGTAATCGCCTGCCAGCACGCCCGCCTTGGCGGCCGGCGTATCGTCGATCGGCGTGATCACCTTGACCAGGTCGTTCTCCATGGTGACCTCGATGCCGAGGCCGCCGAATTCACCCTTGGTCTGCACGCGCATGTCCTGCGCCTGCTCGGCGTTCATGTACGAGGAGTGCGGGTCGAGCGAGGCAAGCATGCCGTTGATGGCGTTCTCGACCAGCGATTTGTCGTCGGGCGGTGTCACATACTGCGCCCGCACCCGCTCGAAGATATCGCCGAAGATCGCCAGTTGCTTGTAGGTCTCCGACCCCGCAGCGTTCGCTGCCGAGCCGGGCGCGCCATAGACCAGGCTCATGGCGGACGCGCCCATCAGCGCACCGGCAAACAGAAGCGACAGTTTCCGCATCATTTCACGTCCTTCCAGAAAAACGGTCCGCCCACCATGGGGTCGGATCGACGGGTTTTCCATCCTTGCGGAACTCGACATAGAGCTCCGGCGTGGCATTTCCATTCTTCGAAGCCGAGGTGCTTGCCACCCGGGCCTCTCCCATCGCACCGACCGGCTCTCCTGCGAGCACTGATTGGCCGGTTGCGACGCTGATTCTGCTCATCCCCGCCAGGACGACATGATAACCGTCGCCGGCATTCAGGATCAAGAGTTGACCGTAGGAGCGAAACGGCCCCGCATAAAGCACATTCCCATCCGCCGGTGCGGTGACGATGGCGCCCGATTGTGTCGCAACCATGTCCCCAAGCATCACCGCGCCGTTACCGTCTTCGGCGCCGAACCGGCGTTTGATGCGGCCGATGACCGGCAGCGCGATCTGTCCTTGCAGCGCCGAGAAGGGTGCCGCAGCGGCAAGCCGGTTGGCCTCGGGAACCGGCAGCGACGCCGTCATATCGCCGCCCGCCTTATCCCTGCCCGCCTTGTCGCCGCCCGCCTTGTCGCCGCCGGCTTGGCCGGCCTCCGCGGCCTTTGCGGCATCCGCGGCCTTGCGGTTGCGTTCGGCCTGGGCTTCGAGCGAGGCGATCAATTCCTTCAGGCTGCTGGCCTTGGCCGCGAGCTCCTCGGAATGCTGTCGCTCGGCCGACAACTGCGCCTGCGTGTCGGCTTCGAGCTTCTGCTTGGCTTCCAGCAGCATGCCGAGCCGCTTCTTTTCCGCAGTCTGCTCGCCGACTGCCGCCGTCAGCCGTGCCCGCTCGGCCTCGATCGAGGCCGTCACTCTTGTCTGCTCCTTGAGGTCGGCCAGGAGCCTGTCGGTCTGCTGGCGCAATTCAGGCACCACGGCGCCAAGCAAGATGGCGCTGCGCACCGACGACAGCGCGTCCTCCGGCTTGACCAGGATCGCCGGCGGCGGGTTCAGCCCCATGCGCTGCAATGCGCCCAGCACCTCCGCCAGCACGTCGCGCCGCGCCATCAGCGAGGCGCGGATCTTCTGCTGCTGGGTCTTCAGCCCCTCCAGCTTGGCGCCGATGTCCTCGATGTCCTGCCCAAGCTTTTGCTCGGTCATTGCCGACTGGATCAGCGCGGCGGTGATCGAGGCGTGGTCCTTCTTGACTGCGGCGATGTCGGCGGCCAGCTTGGCCAGCCGCTCGGACGACAGGCTTATCTCCTTGGAGATCTGTTCGTATTCGGCGCGGCTCTGGTCCGGATCGGGGGCCGTGTCGAGCGTGTTCTCGGCCCACGCGGCATTGAGCGACAGGATGACCACCGCCGCCGCGATGCCGCAGCGCGCGCGCCAGGAGCCCGCTGTCGATGAGCCCGTCGTCGATTTCCAGCCTTCAGCCATGCGGGATGGACTCTATCTGCGGCTTCGTTAACGAACCATCAACCATATTAATGCGCATCGCCCAAAACTGTGCAGCGGTTTCGCACACCGGTGAGCAAAATAGGGAAAGCCGGCCCGAAGCGGTGATCTTGCGCGGCATTGGGGCGGAATTCGGTGCGATGCGACCTTCAGGCTCTGTGATAGGGGTGGCCGGACAGGATCGTCGAGACCCTGTAGAGCTGCTCTGCCAGCATCACCCGCACCAATTGGTGCGGCCATGTCAGCGCACCGAAAGACATCACCAGCTCGGCCTGGGCGCGCAACGATGGATCGTGGCCGTCGGCGCCGCCTATGGCCAGCGCCAGCGCCTTGCGGCCGGCGTCGCGCAATTGGCCGATGCGGCCGGCGAAATCTTCCGAGGAC
Source organism: Mesorhizobium sp. B2-4-2 (assembly GCF_006442845.1). Lineage (NCBI taxonomy): Bacteria > Pseudomonadati > Pseudomonadota > Alphaproteobacteria > Hyphomicrobiales > Phyllobacteriaceae > Mesorhizobium > Mesorhizobium sp. B2-4-2. The sequence continues at coordinate 96,688 of NZ_VFVM01000016.1, forward strand.
AGGTTCTTGCCGCGCTCGTCGAGCAGGATCAGCGCCGAGCCGGGCTGCAACTGCGCCTGCAGCCTTGCGCCTTCATCGCGCCGGCGTTCATCGGCGTTCTGGGCGCGGCCTTCGGCGATCTCGGCGATGCCGGAGAATTCGAGGCCGACAGCCGGGCCGCTCTTGGAGAAACGCTCGAAATAGCGGTCGGCGAGTTCTCTCTCGGGGCCGCTTTTCATCCGGCCCACGGCATGAACGGTAATCTTCATCCTCGCCTCAGAGGGCCGCCGATGCGTGTCGCCCGCAAATCGTCATTGGGCCTGGAACCACGGCACGCATCCAACCAACCGGCTCAGTGCAAGGTCTCTTCCTCGAGGTCCGGCGCCTGCCACATCTTTTCGAGATTGTAGAATTCGCGGACTTCGGGGCGGAAGACATGGACGATGATGTCGCCTGAATCGATCAGGACCCAGTCGGCGCCGGACAGCCCCTCGACGCGCGCCGTGCCGAGGCCGGCATCCTTCAACGCCTTGAGGAGATGATCGGCAACAGCCGAGACATGACGGTGCGATCGGCCCGACGCGACGACCATGTAGTCGCCGAGGCTCGATTTTCCCTGGATGTCGATTGAGACTATGTTTTCGGCCTTGGAGTCTTCCAGACTGGCAAGGACTGTCTTGATGGCGCGGGACACGGCGTCGTTTACGCTGATCCCGGCCGGCGAAGGCACGATGTCGGCCTTCTTCCGCAGTGCTGTTCTCAGTGTATTTCCTTTCGCAGCAAGAACAACCAAATCACCCCTGAAAGCGGGTGACACCGCTTAGATAGGCAGAGTTCCGTTGCAGTTTCAAGACGGAGCCCCGCTTCCATGCGAACTCATTGAGGCTCCGCTTGTTCCGCGCGACACGCAAAAGATCGGAACCCAGGCGTTCCGCAGGGGTTATCGGCTGATTGATCAACCGGAATCCCATTATGCCGATCGACCCGCAAAATGCCCTCCTGACCGTGCAGGCGGGGCTCTCTCAGCTCAGCGCGCTCATTGTCTCCTATTCCCTTTCGGCGGTCGGCGCCGTCATCCTTCTGGTTGTCGGCTACATCGTCGCCGGCTTTGCCGAGCGTTCGATTTTTGCCGGCCTGGGCCACATCCATGGCTTTGACCAGACGCTGCGGCACTTCTTTTCCAAGATCGTCCGCTATGCCATCCTCGTCCTGGTCGTCATCATGGTGCTCGGCCAGTTCGGCGTGCAGACGGCCTCGATCATCGCCGCGATCGGCGCCATCGGCCTGGCCATCGGCCTGGCGCTGCAAGGCACGCTGCAGAACATTGCCGCCGGGATCATGCTTTTGGCATTGCGGCCGTTCCGCATCGGCGAATCCGTCGAAGTCGGGTCCATTGCCGGCTCGATCGAGGAAATCGGCCTTTTCGCCACCAAGCTCCGGAGCGCCGAAGGCGTCTACATCCTGGCGCCCAACTCGACGCTGTGGAACCAGCCGGTGCGCAATTTTTCGCGCAACGGCGTGCGGCGTGGCGACATCACCCTCTCGATCGGCTCCTGGAACGACATCGACCGCGCCCAGAAGACGCTGCTTGCGATCGCCGCCGCCGAGCGCCGCATCAGGCGTGAGCCGGCGCCGACCGCCTTTGTCGCGGCATTGGGCGAAAGCACCGTCTCGATCACCTTGCGTTACTGGACATCATCGGCGGATTTCTTCGCCACCCAGGCCGATCTCACCAAGCGGGCCAAGCAGGAATTCGACCGCGAACGCATATCGATCCCGCTGCCGCCACCGCAGGCTCCGGCCCCGGAAACCCGCCGGCAATAGTCAATCGCTCCCGTGCCGGTGCTGTTCGTCCGGCGCGAAGGCCAGTTCCACCGGCAGTGGCGCTTGCGCCGTCATCGGCGCGAAGCTGCCGGTTTCGGTTGCCGGCACCGGCCGCGTGGTGAACACGCGCAAAAGCACGAACAGGCAGAAGACGCAGGCGATGACCACTGTTACATAGATGAAGGCCTGCGTGCCGAAGACGGCCGACAACGCGGTCACGATGCCCGGCACGATGAAGCCGGACAGCGACCAGGCAAATAACAGCGAACTCGACAGCGCCACCATGTCGTCCTTGCCGGCGCGGTCGGCGGCGTGGGCACTGGCCAACGAGTAGATCGATTCCGAGGCGCCGTCCCACATCACATAAATCACCAGCAGCACCGCCAGCGTACCGCCGTCGAAGCCGAGCGCAAACATCCCTGCCGCCGCGGCGATCGCGGATGCCGCGACCAGCACATAGCGGCGATCGGTGCGGTCGGAAATCCAGCCGAGCGGAACCTGCAGGATCAGCGTGCCGAGCGGCATCACCGAAAGCAGCAGCGCCACGTCGGCCTGGCTGTACCCCTTCGCGGTGGCGTGGATCGGCGCGAAGCCGGAAATCGACATCGACAGGCCGCCGACCGCCAGCATGCCGGCGACGCCGACCGGCGAAATCCGCCAGGCCCGGCGCAGCGCCACCGATGCCGCCTGAGGCGCCGGCGGCTGGGCCAGCCGGGTCATCCCGACGGGCAGGATGGATAGCGCGGTGAAGGCTATGCCGATCAGCGATGCATCCGCCGTCCTGATGTCGACCAGCGCCAGCGTCGCATAGCCGATGCCGAGCCCGCCGACATAGGCGACGTAGAAGACGGCCATTACCCTGCCGCGTATGGCATTGGCCACGGCATCGTTGAGCCAGCTCTGCGCGACGATGAAAAGCCCGCATATTGCAAAGCCGTAGAGCGCGCGCGCCGCGATCCACAACAGGGGGTGCGGCCCGGCGCCGATTGCGGCATTCGACAGCGCGATCAGCGCCGACAGCACCATGAAGGCGCGGGCATGGCCAACCCTGCGCACCAGCGGTCCGGTCAGGATGCAGCCGGCGAGACCACCCGCCGACAGACCGGTGACGATCAGACCGGCCCAGGTCGGATCGAAGCCTTCCACGCCTAGCCGGACAGGAATGTAGGCGAACATCAGCCCGTTGCCGATGGCGATCAGCGCCATCGACACCACGACGCTGGCAATCGCGATCAGCGGCGTGGGCGTGTCGCCGTGCCTCGGTTCCGTTTCGGTTTGGCTTTTCACGAGAGTGGTCATATCAGCGCAAGATCATCCATTCGATGACGAAAGGCCGCCGCAAAAGCGACATTGCCGGACTTGCCTTCCTCCTTGCGAAGAAAGGGCGCTGTGCCGATCAGCCCTTCGCCTGCTCGCGGATAGCCGTCGACGACAGCGACGAGCGCGGGCCGTGGATGAAGGTCCACGCGGGCGCCTTCATGCGGGCGAGCCTTGGCGCATCGCCTTCGTCGATGCGGGCATAGTCGAAGGTCTTGGCCACGACCGACGACAGGAACGACAGCGTCGCGCCCGGACGATCGATGACCGCGATCGGGAAGGTCATGACGATTTCGCGCCAGCGCTGCCAGCGGTGGAAATCGCGCAAGCTGTCGGCGCCCATGATCCAGACGAAGTCGACGCCGGGATTGCGCGCCTTGACCAGCGCCAGCGCGTCGGCGGTGTAGCGCACATGATGCGCCGCTTCGAAGGCGGTGACCTTGATCTTCGGGTTCTTGGCGATCTTCTCGGACAGGCACAGCCGTTCGGCCAGCGGCGCCAGCTCGTGCGTGTTCTTCAGCGGATTGCCCGGGGTGACCATCCACCACAACTGATCGAGCGCCAGCCGCCTGAGCGCGATCTCGGCGACCAGCGCGTGGCCGGCATGCGGCGGATTGAACGAGCCGCCGAACAGGCCGACGGCAAGGCCTTTGCCGGCATGCGGCATTTTGAGGTAGCTGGACGAGATAGGTTGCTCAGGCAGGGAAAGCATTCGCTAGGCACCCCCCTCTGTCCTGCCGGACATCTCCCCCGCAAGGGGGGAGATTAGCAGCTTCGGTGAAGGCACAAATCTTGGAGCATTGAAGATCGGCGAAACCAAAAATGTCAGCCGATCTCCCCCCTTGCGGGGGAGATGTCCGGCAGGACAGAGGGGGGTGGCTGGGCGCAAGCTTCAGGCCCTTTGGACGAAAAGCGTCAAGGCCTCACCTGTCCCGAGCCGCGCACGCGGTATTTGAACGAGGTCAGTTGCTCGACGCCAACGGGCCCGCGCGCGTGCATCTTGCCGGTGGCGATGCCGATCTCGGCGCCCATGCCGAACTCGCCGCCATCGGCGAACTGCGTTGAGGCATTGTGCAGCAGGATCGCCGAGTCGATCTCGTTGAAGAACCGTTCCACCGCCTGCGCGTCCTCGGCGACGATCGCCTCGGTGTGATGGGAGGAGAAAGTCTCGATATGCTCGATTGCGCCAGCGACACCGTCGACCAGCTTCACCGCGATGACGGCGTCGAGATATTCGGTGACCCAGTCGGCATCGGTCGCCGGCTTGGCGTCGAAGAACAGCTTCAGCACCTCGGCATCGGCATGGATCTCGCAGCCGGCGGCGCGCAAGGCGTCGAGGATCGGCACCAGGTGGGTGGAGGCAACCGCACGGTCGACCAGCAGCGTTTCGGCCGCGCCGCAGACACCGGTGCGCCGCATCTTGGCGTTGACGGCGATGCCGACTGCCCTGTCGAGCTTGGCCGAGCGGTCGACATAGAGATGGCAGATGCCTTCGAGATGCGCGAAGACCGGCACCCGGGCCTCGGTCTGCACCCGCTCGACCAGGCTCTTGCCGCCGCGCGGGATGATGACGTCGAGATTGCCGCCGAGGCCTTTCAGCATTTCGCCGACGGCGGCGCGGTCGGCGGTCGGCACAAGCTGGATGGCGTCCTGCGGCAGGCCGGCTGCCTTCAAGCCGTCGACCAGGCAAGCGTGGATCACCGACGACGAGTTCAGCGAATCCGAGCCGCCGCGCAGGATCACCGGGTTGCCGGCCTTGAGGCAGAGCGCGCCGGCATCCGCCGTGACGTTCGGCCGGCTCTCGTAGATGACGCCGATGACGCCGAGCGGCGTGCGCACGCGTTCGATCCTGAGGCCGTTCGGCCGCTCCCAACTGGCGATCACGTCACCGACCGGATCGCCGAGTTCGGCAATTTCGCGAATGCCTTCGGCCATGGCGCGGATGCGGGCGGGATTGAGTTTCAGCCGGTCCATGGAGGACGCCGAGAGGCCGGCTTCATGCCCGTTCGCGATGTCGTTGGCGTTGGCGTCGAGTATGGCTCGCTCGCGGGCGATGATCGCCTGCGCCATGGCGGCAAGTGCCGCGTTCTTGGCGGCTGTCGTGGCGATGGCCAGCGGTCGTGCGGCGGCGCGGGCACGGCGGCCGAGGTCGGCCATGGTCGCCACTGTATCGTTCCGGGATTTTTCATGCAGCTTCAGCATGGCTCATCCTCCGCTCGTTACTTGGTCGCCCGCGAGGCTGACCACAAGGTCGTCGCGGTGGATCATCGCCGAACGCGCCTCGTAGCCGAGCACGGTCTCGATTTCGGTTGTCTTCAGGCCTGCGATCCTTACGGCATCCGCGGCATCATAGGCAACCAGCCCGCGGGCGATCTCGCGACCCTCGGGCGACAGGATCGCCACCGTATCGCCGCGCGAGAAATTGCCGCTGACCAGCTTCACACCGGCCGGCAGCAGCGACTTGCCCGATGTCAGCGCCCCGACGGCGCCGGCATCGACGGTGAGCCTTCCCGCCGGTTCGAGCTGGCCGGCGATCCAGCTCTTGTAGCCTTTCACCGGGTTGGCGCTCGGCCGGAAGAAGGTGGCGCGCTCGCCGCGCTCGATCGCCATCAGCGGCGAAAGCCGCGTGCCAGAGGTAATGATCATGGCGGTGCCGGCCGCGGTGGCGATCTTGCCGGCGTCGAGCTTCGTGCGCATGCCGCCGCGCGACAGTTCGGAAGCCGCGGCACCCGCCATCGCTTCGATCTCAGGCGTGATGCGATCGACCACCGCGACGAATTTGGCCTCCGGGTCACGCGCCGGCGGCGCGGTGTAGAGACCGTCTATATCCGAGAGCAGCACCAAAAGGTCGGCGCCCATCATCGTCGCCACCCGCGCGGCCAGCCGGTCATTGTCGCCATAGCGGATCTCGGAGGTCGCCACGGTGTCGTTCTCGTTGATGACCGGCACCGCCTTCATCTTCAAGAGCGTCGAGATCGTCGCCCGGGCGTTGAGGTAGCGGCGGCGCTCCTCGGTGTCGCCAAGCGTGAGCAGGATCTGGCCCGATTTCAACCCGCCCTTGCCGAGCGCATCCGACCAGGCGCCGGCCAGCGCGATCTGGCCGACGGCTGCGGCCGCCTGGCTCTCCTCGAGCTTCAGCGCCCTTTTTCCCAGGTCAAGAATGGTACGGCCAAGCGCGATGGCGCCCGACGAGACGACCAGGATTTCCGCGCCGCCTTGAGCCAGCACGGCGATGTCGTCGGCCAGCGAGGCCAGCCAGTCGCGCTTCAGCCCGGCCGTGCGGTCGACCAGAAGCGCCGAGCCGATCTTGACGGTGATGCGCCGGTATTTCTTCAGCGACTGCACGGTCATGCTATTTTTCCCAGCGCGTGTCGACCGGCGCCGCGATCGCGTCGCGCGCTTCGGCCACCACCGCCATCAGCGCGCGCAGCACCGCTTCGACCCCTTCGCCGGTGACCGCCGACAGAAGCATCGGCGCACGGCCGGCGGCGCGCTTCAGCGAGGCGATCTTTTTCTTGCGCTCATCCGCATCGAGCGTATCGACCTGTGAAAGGGCCAATATCTCGGCCTTGTCGGTCAGGCCGTGGCCATAGGCTTCGAGTTCGGCGCGCACGGTCTTGTAGGCCTTGCCGGGGTTCTCCTCCTGCGCCGACACCAGGTGCAGCAGCACGCGCGTGCGCTCGACATGGCCAAGGAAGCGATCGCCGATGCCGACGCCCTCATGCGCGCCTTCGATGAGGCCGGGAATGTCGGCGATGACGAATTCGCGCGCATCGATGCGTGCCACCCCCAGGCCGGGATGCAGCGTGGTGAAGGGATAGTCGGCGATCTTCGGCTTGGCGGCGGTGACGGAGGCGAGAAAGGTCGATTTGCCGGCATTGGGCAGCCCGACCAGCCCGGCATCGGCGATCAGCTTCAGCCTGAGCCAGATGTTGAGCTCCTCGCCGGGCTGACCCGGATTGGCGCGGCGCGGCGCCTGGTTGGTCGAGGTCTTGAAGTGCTGGTTGCCGAAGCCGCCATTGCCGCCCTTGGCCAGCAGGAAGCGCTGGCCGACCACGGTGAGGTCGCAGATCAGCGTCTCGTTGTCCTCTTCGAACACCTGCGTTCCAGCCGGCACTTTCAGCGTGACGTCGGCGCCCTTGGCGCCGGTCATGTTGCGGCCCATGCCATGAGTGCCGGTCTTGGCCTTGAAATGCTGCTGGTAGCGGTAGTCGATCAGCGTGTTCAGCCCGTCGACCGCTTCCAGCCAGACGTCGCCGCCGCGGCCGCCATCGCCGCCGTCCGGTCCGCCGAACTCGATGAACTTCTCGCGCCGGAACGACACGGAACCCGCGCCCCCGTCGCCGGAGCGGACATAGACCTTGGCTTGATCGAGAAATTTCATCGGACAGCAGTTTCTTTATTGGCCTTGCGGCATTGCTCTAAACCTTGCGCCTTGCTCTAAACCAAGGCGCGGCGAAGGGCGAGGCCGTTTTGTGACAGTGGCCGCGCGGGGTTGGCCGGAGATGACGGATGAAGCTTGTAACCTACAACATCCAGTACGGCATCGGTCTTGACGGGCAGTACGATGTCGCGCGCATTGCCGACGCGGTGCGCGGTGCCGACGTGATCGCGCTGCAGGAGGTCACCCGCAACAATCCCAGGAACGGCGGACGCGACATGGTCGCCGAGATCGGCGAGGCGCTGCCCGACTATTTCGCCGTCTATGGCAGCAATTTCGAGGCCAATATCGGCTCGCGCATCGAAAACGGCCGCGCCATCACCACCACCTTCCAACTCGGCAACATGGTGCTTTCGAAGACGCCCATTCATCTGTCGCGCAACCTGCTCCTGCCGCGAAGCCGCAGCTTCGAGATGATGAACTTCCAGCGCGGCGCGCTGGAGGCGCTGATCGAGACGCCGCTTGGTTTCATCCGCTTCTATTCCATCCATCTCGATCACCGCAGCCCGGTCGAGCGCGCCAGCCAGATCCAGTTCCTGCGCCGGCGCCTGTTGAACTATGCGCTTGAAGGCGGCGCGCTGTCCGGCGTCGCCGAGATCGGCCTGCCGGAACTGCCGCACCCCGAGGCCTTCGTCGGCATGGGCGACTTCAACATGCTGGCCGGATCGCCCGAATATGTCGAACTCGCCGGCCGGCCGGACCACGAATTCGGCATGCCGCTGACCGCCGACTTCGCCGTCGATGCCGCCGTGCGCCTCAATGTCGCCGGCGACGATCTCGTCAGCTGGGTCGACCCCAAGGACCCCGGCAATACCGACCGCCGCAAGCGCATCGACTATGTCTTCACCAGCGCCTCGCTTGCCCGGTCGCTGAAGCGCCTGTGGGTCGACCGAAAGGCTGTTGGCTCGGACCATCTGCCGGTATGGGCCGAACTGGGCTGAGCCCAAATCGATGCACGTTTCTTTCCGAACCTTTGACCAGAGGCCCAGCGCCGATGTGTGCTGAGATTCAGGTCAGGCCGAGCCGAAAACGTTGGTTTTCGAGAACCGGAGCGGAGCGTACTTAAGGTACGCGAGCACCGGAAGCGCAGAAAATCAGCGTTTGCAGGCCGGCCTCACCTGAATATCGGCACACATCAAAAATGTACCCAGTTGCGCAGGCTGGTCCATGTCTTCCGGTCGAGGCGGTAACGCTCGACGGGCACCTGGCCGGCGACGATCGAGTTCAGCATGCCCTGGCCCGCATACTGGAAGCCGCATTTGTGGATCACCCGGCGCGAGGCCGGATTGATGACCCGCGTCGAGGCATGAAGCACCTGGATGTTTGTCCGCTGGAACGCGAGATCGACCAGGGCGTGCGACGCCTCGGTGGCGAAGCCGCGCTTCCAATAGGGCTCACCGATCCAGTAGCCGAGCTCCAGTCCGCGGTCGGTGGTATTCAATCCGGCGCAGCCAACGAAGGTTTCGGTGCCCGCCAGCGTCAGCGCATAGGCGATACCGGCGCGGCGCGACTTGGCCATGGCCAGGAAAGCGCGTGCCTCGGCCTCGCCATAGGGATGCGGCATGCGCGCCAGCATCTCGGCGACATGACGGTTGTCGGCGAGCTCGACCAGTTGCGCGATGTCGCTTTCGCGCGGAGCCCGCATCACCAGCCGCTCGGTGACCAGCACTGGGCAATCGATCGCATAACTTTCGTCTTCTGAGTCTTCCGCTTCGGCAACCATGTCAAAGTCCTCCAGGCACAAGAAAAAAGGGAGATGGAAACCCATCTCCCTTGATCCTTTTCCTGGCTTTGCCAAACCTTCTGGCTTCCAGACACCGGTTCCCGAGATGGGCTGCCGGTGTTGTGGCGCGGAACCGGCTACTCCGCTGCTTTGGTAATCGGGTTGACCGATACGTAGGTTCGGCCGTTGGCTTTTTTGTTGAACGTCACGGCGCCGGCTTCAAGCGCGAAAAGCGTGTGATCCGTACCCATGCCGACGTTGACGCCGGGATGCCAGGTGGTGCCGCGTTGACGAATGATGATGTTGCCCGGGATGACGGCTTCGCCGCCGAACTTCTTCACGCCCAGACGCTTGGAATGCGAGTCGCGACCGTTGCGCGACGAGCCGCCAGCTTTCTTGTGTGCCATCTAACTAACTCCGATGCGCCCAGGGGCGCTTGAATGGTCTTATGAACGCGTTCGCGTTCCGTTTCAAGTCCGATCCGGCGACGTTTCGCGCCGGTTGGCCTTACTTCTTCGCCAGTTCCTTGGCCTGCTCGCGCCAGTCCTTGATCTGGTCGGCGCTGAACGGCATGTTCTCGTCGATCTTGGCCACATCCTTCTCGGTCAGCTTGGCGAGCTGCGCGAAGGTGATGATGCCCTGTTCGTTGAGATCCTTGGCGGCGACCGGGCCGATGCCCTTGATCACGGTCAGATCGTCCGGCTCGCCCTTCGGCGCCTTGAACAGCGGCGCTGCCGCGGTCTCGGCCTTTGCCTCTTCCTTCGGGGCGTCCTTCTTGGCCTTGGCTTCCTTCGGCGCCGCGTCGGCGGCTACCTCGGCCTTGGCTTCCGCCTTGGCAGCGGCCTTCTTGGCCGGCTTGGCGCCACCCAGCAGGATCTCGGAGATCCTGACCGTGGTCAGCAACTGGCGATGGCCGATCTTGCGGCGCGAATTCTGGCGGCGGCGCTTCTTGAAAGCGATGACCGTGCGGTTCTTGCCCTGCTCGACGACTTCGGCGGTGACGACCGCGCCGTCGACGAACGGCGCGCCGAACGTGACATTCTCGCCCTCGCCATGCGCGAGCACGTGGCCGATCTCGACGATGTCGCCGACATTGGCTTCGACTTTTTCGATCTTCAGGAGATCGTTGGCGGCGACGCGATACTGCTTGCCGCCCGTTTTGATGACTGCGAACATTTTTTGCCTTTCGCTGTTCGGTCGGCCTCGATGAACCGCCTGTGGCGGTTCGGCCGTCTTTTTGTCAGTCTGCGGGTTCAAAAAACAAGCGGCGCGGAAGAACCCTCCACGCCGATTGCGCGCTGTCCCTAACCGAAGGTTTGTTGCGAGTCAAGGCAAACGGCCAGATTCTCAGGGCAACGAATCCGGGCTAACGGGTTCCTTCGGAGCCTTCGTCGGGGCGCTGGTGATGGAGCCTTGAACGGAAAAACCCGCCTGTGCGGCGGGTCCCTGGCGCAACTCAGCACCATAACCAGATATCTACCATAGTTGCCTTCACCCCGTCAAGAAAAAATTCCTATCAGGAGGTCGCCGGCACTGCCGGACTGGCGTCCCCACGCCTCGTTAACCCGACTTCGAAATCTTGGCCGGATTGATGGCCGGCGAAGTGGCTGGCATCGTCCACCGTGGTCGGGACCGCATCACTCCGGGCCAGCCCGTGACGCAAGCTGAGTTTCCGGCGGATTTGGCCTTGTAACCTGCCCGTTCAGCCGTTATCTAGTGCGCCGCGCCGGCAACGGCCGACCATGACCGCGGAGAGGTGGCAGAGTGGTCGAATGCACCGCACTCGAAATGCGGCATGGGTGCAAGCCCATCGGGGGTTCGAATCCCTCCCTCTCCGCCAAAGTCATCCGCTAACCATAGGAAATCGCTAGATAATTATTGAGTTGTCGGCGCATTCCCCACTGCGTTCCCCATTTAGCAGTGATGTGCGGTCGAATTATTCCCGACCGCACATCGGACTCTTACACTGCCCCGTCGAATTGGGGTTCCCATTCCTCGATCAAGTCGAAAATCGGGCGGAAGTCGAGATATCGCTCGTCCAGCCTGCGGCCTAGCTCGGCCTCACCAGCGTCGAATATGGCGGCGACCATCGCCTCAAGGCTTACTACGCCGAACGGCAACACGTCAGCGCCCGACGGACTCAAATGCCGTTTGTAGGCCTCTATGGTCGCCGCCATCTCATGATTGAGCGAGGGGGACACCACTACGAACGTTCCGCGCTCGAAGTGAGGCCGCTCGTGAACCATCGTGTAGCAAAGTGCATGCTCAGCGAAGAACTGGCGCAGTGGGGCCTGGTGGAGTGAGCCGTCGTCCGGATCGACAAAGAGGTTCGACCGGCGTGCTACCTCCAAGTGTCTATCCTTTACCGGGGTTGACGTGCCGGGCCGGCACTCCGAGTATTTGACCTCAACGCCGAGGAAGCAGGATTTGCCATCTTCGCCGGTGTACGCGATGAGCACGTCGAGGGCTGTATAGTCGCCGATGTATGCATGGTTCCCTCGCCCTGGCGAAGTCTCGAAGTAGACCCCGTCAACCTGCTTGGCCTTGACGCCAAAGGCCGTCCCCAAAACCTTTTTGGCCAAAGCCAAGTCGAGCTTCATCGGGCCGAACAGGTTGAACACGAGCGCCGAACTGCTGAGCAGGTTTTCCAAAACTCTGGCTTCATCGATGAGGGCGCCGCGCTCACGATAAGCCATTTCACGGCGCACCAGTTTGGCGATGTCGGGCCGGAGATAGTTGACGCCGGCTCTTGCAGCAGAGGTGTGGAGGCGACTCCCGAGTACGCGGGGAACTGCGTCCGCTCGCGTATAACTCCCAACATCAAAGCCCTTTCGCTCACGCCAAACGGCTTGGAGCAAGCGCGCACATGATTGGAAACGTGTGTCCAAGGGCTCGTGAACGTCGAAGCGCTCAAGGACGTCGCGAGGTGGAATGGGGAGGCTCGGCTGCTGGTAAGGGAGCATTTCGTATCCTTTTTGCCACATGACGAAAAGGATACGCGGTTCTAAGGCACAAATTCACAGATGTCGGTTATCTACCCCCCAGGCTGAACCCTATACCTCACGCACCGGCCTTCGGTGCGTGAGCAATAGGAGACCGGCGTGTCAGCCAAAACTAAGGCCAGCAAATTCAATGACCGTCCCGCCCCTGCCGAGTGGGCGGAACTGCGGGGTGGCCCCGACAACCTGTACATTCCATTCAGCGGGATGCCAATCAGGTCCAAAGGCACCCGCTACATATCAGCCGCTGAATTCTTCCGGCTTTATGACGCTGTGCAATTGGCCAACTCATACGGTTGGCTGATGAACGCCGAACTTACGATCAGCTTTGGTGGATCGGACGCCCGTAGCCAAAACGCCTTTCGGCTGTTTCTGGCGCGATACCGCGCCTGGTGCGACTATCAACAAATCCCCTGTGTTTACGTCTACGTTTGGGAGCGGCCACCTAACACACGGCTCCACACCCATCTTCAATTGCATATACCCGATAAAGCCCAAGGCAAAGCGGCGGCTTGGACACGACAAACACTTGAGCTAGCTGACCCCACCAACCGCGAATGCCCAGTGGCCGACAAGAAACTGGTCGTTCGGAAATCCACCGACGTTGTCAGCCAATGGGCGTGGTTCCGTTACATAACCAAGGGCATAGACCCCAGGATCGGTTGGCAAGGCGACCTGGGGGTTGAGGATTATCAATTTGCCCGTCGGTTTGGGATAAGGGGCGTTGCCCAGGGAATAATTCCATTCAAGCGAACGGGCCGCTCTCTCCAAATTTCCGACCGGGCTCAGCGGCTGGCCATCAGACGAGGTGAGTTCCACCCAGTCGGGGCTATGGATTGGAATTCGACGTTTGAGGAAACCTGGTCAGACTATTGGTATCGGCAATTCCAACTCCGCAAGGAGCGGGCTACTCCGTCTGCGATATCTAGGCTGTTTTAGCGCTTGCAGCTTTGTCTGCGTTTTCCGACCCGAGCAGGAAAACGCAGACATCCGCCCCATAGAACGCAGGCCGATTTGCGTAAAGCAATGAAATCTGCGCTTAAAATTCGATGTCTATGGTATGCGCCTGGTTCCGGCGTTTACCGATCTTCTTCTCCAGAAAATTGATCAACTCCTCGACGCCCTTGCCTGGCTCTCTTGGCTGCCCGTCAACATAAAAGGTTCCCGTGGTCGGGTAGAAGTTCACATCCCCAACTTTCAAGTGGTTAGGGCCGCATTGCACGACTCTCCGACCGACGTGGCTAGCCCAGTTTTCGAGCGTGCGCCGCGCCTCCGCTATCCGGTCATTGATGGGGTAATCTGAGGCTGACATGGGCACCTTTCCATTAGGCGGATTCCGCCATTTGCCATAGAGTTCGTTATTGATAGAGAAGATGAGAGAGATGGCGATTCAGTTAGTGCTGTCTTTTAATAATGGTCCGTTTGCTCGACCCTGATAACCGGCTACCGAAACCCGAGGGTCCATCCCCTTCGCCTTGCTTTCGCTTTCCAGAGCGGCAAGCCAAGCCACAGCGCTCGACCACAGCACGAGCCGGCGTTTGCCGATCTTTACAGACCTAAGGCGACCGGCGTTGATCTCCCGGTAAACGAGCGTTCGTCCAATCGAGGCCCATTGACAAAATTGGTCGATTGTCATGGCGCCAAGCTGCGCTGAGTGTACATGTTCTGACATAGGTTGCTCCCATCTGGTGGCTTCATGAGGCCATAGGGAGTTGACGAATGCACTGCGAACACGGCGCCTTGCCGGATGGTCCGCTGTGCCCATTCCAGGCCAAAGAACAGTCAACCTCCGACAAGTAGGATGCGAATTGAAGACAACTTTCACCGGGCGAACCCACGCGTCCGCAAGCTCGTGAACGGCAGGAACGTCCCTCAGTGCTTGCGACGGCGTCTTGTCACAACGAAGGCAGTGACCCGTTCACCACACGCCATCTTTTTCTCAGCCAAGTGTAAATTCGTCGGCGCGTCAAACGTATACACATGAGCGAGCGATCTCGCCGCACTTGGTGCAGGGATTGCCTAGTCGGTCCCTGTGAAAACCCCACTTGGCAATGAGCAGTTCGAATGAATGATCCCGACTACCTTGCCGGCCAGATCGGCATTTTCTGGTTTGTAAGATGGAAGGCCGACCTCAGGCTTTTGGCGGCGTCGTGCCCAGTCAGTGACGGGGAACCATACGGTGACATGATGACCTATGGCACCGGGCACTACACCACATGGGATCGGTGGCGACGGTCCAGAACGGCGCGCCTCGAACGGGTCATCGCCAACGCTTTTGAATACGAAGAATGGCCCCGAGGGCGCGTTTCCTTTGACATGATAAGGAACGGACCTCTTCTACTCTGCGACTCGCAGATAATGAAGAGCGATCTCATCGAGATCGTTTTATCAAGATTCAATGTATCAAGTCACAAACTAACTTTGGATAAAGACGCTCACTACAAAAGCACCGAAGACATTGAAGCTGTTTAGCCAAGGGGGTCCGCAAAATAGGCTCAAATTCGGGCAAGCCGTGGCATGTGGGAGGCGGAAACGACTATCCCCGCACTCCAACCCCAGGAGCCGGTAATGAGTGCTGGCGAGCCTTGTTTTTCTCCGATTCGGACTCCAAGTCATTCGGGCGGCAGTTCCACAAACGGTTGAAAGCCGAGGTACGCAGCGCCCCCTTTGAGGTAGTCGCCGTACCAGTTCTCGCAGGGGAGAACGTCAACTAACTTGCCATTGTCATCAAATGTGAGCCCCTTTTCTTCGCCGGCATACTGCGCATCAAAGAGGCGAGGATTTCGCTTATATGTTTTGGCAAGAAACCCTTTACCAGCCGGGTTCAGTTTGAAATGGCAGTAATCGGCAACGAACTTCAGTTCTCCTCCTGCCAGTGCGCCACCCTTTTCGCTGGCAACAGCCGCAGTAGCGAAAGCAATCGTGACGATTAGTCCGAAAATCTGTTTCATAGCGCTCCCCTACCGCTGTATCCAGAGGTCGGGCTCACAAGGGACCCCGATAGCTTTCTTCGCTCCCCTGAGGGTGAATTTGACTGGATCGATATTGGGCACAACGACCATCACGGATCGAGAGCTACGCAACCGCTCCATAACCTCTTGGTACCAAGAGGTGCTGGCTCGATTATCGGTGGTGATAACGCCGCTGTATGGGCTGACCGATTTAGAGCCGTCAAAGATCAGGGTGAGTGGCCCATTGATTTCCTGACCACCGATTTTAATTGTAATTCCGGTGCCGCCCGGATTGGTAGCCCCGCGATTGCAGGTCACCATTATCTCATTGCCTGGGCCGTGGGTGATAATTGCCTCATCGAACCCCTGCCCTGCGCCAGAAACCCAGTGATCATCATTGCCGAAGGCGAGTGCCTGACTCGCGAGCAGCGACAGCCCTGCGACGCATGGGAGAAAACGCATGTTAAGAATCCTCATAGTGTTTACCCCGAGGCAAAGCCTTGCGAGCTTAGACACCTTTTCACCTATGACAACGAGGCCGTCTGTGAAACAAGTTTGCCGTGCGATCGCAGAGGATTTTCAGCGACGTTTTCCGGCTCTATCGGACCAGAAATAGGCCACTAAAAGAAGAAGGATCAGCGAGAACACTAGCTGGACCGCCGTGAGAAAAACGCCAAACACTAAATTTGTTTTGACGACATTTATGCCCAGCGCCGCGATCCCAAATGTCGCTGCTAAAACCGCTATGAGCACCTCCCCATTGCCGACAGTGCCCTGTGCGTTATGATTGATCCAAACCAGAAGAACGAGGGAAATAACCGACAGAGACGACAGCATGACGCCGCCCAACATATGGCCTGCGCTCAGGCCGTATCTGCCGCAAAGGCTGACTGTCCACGTCAAGCTGATGATAAACGCGATAATCGTGGCGACCCAGTACGCAGCTTTCCAATCCGGCGGGAAGTCGTTTGTAATGCTTACGATAAGAAGATAGCCCCCGAGGGACAGTGTCCCCATCAACAATACGGAGCTTATGGTTCCCCCAAACGGGATTCCGGCTTTGGCTTCTTCCGACAGTGGCTCGGAAAATTCTCCGTTGAGCGTGTCTTGGATCTGATCAGGCATCCTCGTTCCCCTTTGCTACTCAATCCATGTCAATCATGGCGCCAACGCGCGGTCCCGGATTTGACACCAACGGTCAACTCTCCGAGCCGGGGTAGCTCATTGCCTTGCCGAGGGGCCTACGGCGAAAGCATGCCAAAAGCTGCAAAGTAACGCCTTTTCGACATGCAAAACTCATAGCGCTGAGCATCGGAAAGTCCCTGGTAAGTCAGCAGCTCGACGGATGGAAGCCTATCGATCTTGTAGTACCGAGCAATCTGAGCCTCCGTCATTTTTACGCCAGAGTTGGCGACACCTTTTTTTATTATATCAAGTACCTTTTGATCTTCGTAGCCGTCGTTAACGCATTGGCTTGCTAGTCGACCGTGAACAATCCGAGCCCTAAGCGGCGCACTGCTTCGACCGGAGTTGAAGCAGGACGATCAAGAGCGACA